>JACPEG010000027.1 GCA_016183615.1 Betaproteobacteria bacterium | reverse complement strand
CCTCCGGGTCCGGTGCGCTGCTCGCCCCGGCCGAACTCGATGAAATCACCTTCAGCTTCTTCCTCCGTGACATCGTTCACCTACCTTTCGACAGTAATTCTACGATGGTAGGTGTCTCACGTTACATTGGCACAAACGGCACGACGACTCCGCGCGCGTCCGAGTTGGCCGGGGGGTTAGCCGTCATTGCAGATCGTATACTGCTACGCACGCATCTGAGGATACGCTTGCTCGATGTCCCAGAGAAGACGAACACCATCTCCTGGGGAAATCAGCCCAAGTCCGTTGGCTGAACGAAATAGCGGCATGCTTTTCAGGCTTGCTGTTACCGAGAAGCGGCCCCACTGCGCAATACGCCTTGGTTCCCCGTGTAAGAAGTTGAAGGAACCACCATGAGCAGCCGCATTACGGCAATGTCGGAGAAACTCCCACAGCGGGCCTTGATCGTGCCATGGTGAATCCTTCGAGATCTCGTGGGCCAGGATCAGAAGGCTTCCGGCGGAGCGCATCAAGACAGATGAAAGGTAGTCGAAGTTGGACACTAGCTCACGTGCCAGTTCATCGATGTTGATCGTAATGTGATCATTGATGAACTCGGACCGGAGCTGAAGCGGGCCGAGTAGCTGGGTTAGCCCCTTTTGTAACTCCGCTACGACTGGCTCGGGAGCGGAAGACGCCGGACCGAGCATGAGTGTCGAAAATACATTTTCTAAGCTTTGTCCTCCGCTAATCCCTCGCACTGCCAGTTCTTTGAAACCCGCCAACAGAACGGCATAGTTGACCACCAGCGGATAGAACGGCTTTCCGCGATCGAAGCTGTTTGGTGCGAGAGTGGCCATATCACTTCTTGAAACGCCCCTTCTCGCACCAGAACCTTGTCTTTACTCCCGGCTGCGCACCAAACAGCTTCTGTGCGACATCGCAGTTTTCGCGGTTGTATTCCTCTTTCTCATTTGCGTCGAACGTCGCGACATGCAGCCGCATGTTTGGGTCCGTGACGCTGTTGCGGTAAAGCGTGAATGTCCGATCCTCAAACCCACCGCTTGGGCCACAACCCGAGATGAAAAGGATCGCAAGCAGCGACAATGTACGCATGTGACGGCTAACGTGTAGTGGACCGCCCAAAAGCGGTAATCAATTGCCGCAGTTTTTTCATTGCCCGAATATCCTACACCCAATTCAACGGCTTATGCCAGGCGTGTTATAAAAACCTCCGGCAAAAGCCGCACCGCCGATTGCGGCGCCGAGGTTTGATTTTTCGGTCCCCGCGTCCGTTACTTCCGCGCCACCCAGTTGATCTCCTGCGCGGTCCTGGGTCCGATCAGCACATAATCCAGGCCGCGCGGCGCTTCGGCCTTCGATTCTGAAACCGGGATGCGCCCCGCCATGATTTCCGCCAGAAGTTGCGGATGCCGCGGGTTCAGGTCGGGCTCGGCGTAGCCGTCGGGGAAGTGCGGCTGGTTGGTGGCGGGGTCGTACTTGTCGGTAGCCCCGAGCGTGTGCAGCAGTTCGTGGGCGATGATTACGTTGTTCTCGCGGGCCATGGATTCCGAGGCGAAGGCGTTGACCCGGCTCATGAGCCCCTTCTGCAATCCCACCGAATGGGCGAGGCGGGGATTCTTCTCCGGATCGAAATAGAGCACGAAGATTCGCACCTGGGGCCCGGGGCCGGGCGGGTTGGCCGCGCGCCAGGCCCAGTAGCGCATGTGCAGGCTCCACCAGGCGATGTCGAGCCTGCCTCCATTGCTGGGGGGCTGCGGCGGCAGGGTGTCGATGCGGTGGCTGAGGCGGATCTCGATCGAGGCGTTGGCGGCGAGGCCGTAGCGCTGGGCCTGCTCCCGCATGAAATTTTCCACGGGCTTGAAGACGTCGGTATTGAGCTTGGCGATGTACTCGGCCGAGGCGGGGCGGCCGTCGCCGTTGATGGGATAGACGTGGACCGGCAGGGTGTATTGCCATTCCACGGCCCGGGTCTGGGTGCGCCAGGCGCCGAGGGCGACGCCGACGAGGATGAGAAGCAGGACCGCGATGCGGATGGCCTTGAACATGAGGGCGGAGTTTAGCGCATTAGGGCTACCCGACGTCCGCCTCTGGGGTAAAATTGCGGCTATTCCAACCGACGAGTGATGAACCAGCCATGGCGGAACTGTACGAATCCGAAATCACGAAATTCATGCGGGAGTTCCTGGAAAACAACCCGCAAATCCCCGAAAAGCAGCGCCAGAACCGCGCCACCTGGTGGGACCGGCCGGTGGATCTGGAAGAGGTCAAGCGCCACAAGGAATCCCAGGTCCCGGTGAAGGGCTATTACTACTATCCCTTGCCCGGAGCGGCCGACAGCATAGAGGATTGACCGCGAACAGCCGGTGCGCAGGGCGCACCCTACGCGGTTTCCAGGGGCGGTGCGCAGTTTCGTAGGGCGGAACCACGGAGTGGGTTCCGCCGGTTGCATTTGGTGCAACCCGCTTCGCGGTTGCACCCTACGCGCTGTCCAGAAACTCCAGCGGGCAGGGTGTGTCCCACGCACCGGTCAGCTGATGCCGCCCCGGGGTCTGGGGGAGCGAATTCGTCAGCGACCGGCTTTCTGTTCCTCCGGCGGCCGGAGGTTGCGGAACGCCGCGTACAGCATCACGTCGTAGCCGATCTTCATGGCGGCGCCGATGAAAATCGGGCTGGCAAACGCCACGAACTGCATCAGCGCCCCCGCCACCGTGGGCGCCACCGCCCAGCCTCCCACCCGCACCAGGTGCGTCACGCCCGACGCAAAGGTGCGCTCCTCGGGCCTTACCACCGCCATCAGGTAGGACTGCCGGGTCGGCACGTCCATTTCCACCAGCCCTTCCCGCACCAGGAACACCACCGCCGCCGTGGCGAAATCCGGCGCGAAGGGGATGGTCATCAGCAGCAGGCTCGAGGGAATGTGGGTGAAGACCATGGTGTTCACCAGGCCGATGCGCTTCGCCAGCCATGCCGCGCCCAGGTGGGAGACGGCATTCGCCGCCCGCGCCCCGAGGAACAGCAGCGCGATGGCGGTGGCGCTGGCGCCGAAGTGCACGGAGAAGAAATACGCCAGCAGCGCCGCGCCGAAAAACCCGCCGGCGATGCTGTCCACGGCGAACAGGCCCGAAATTTTCCACAGGATTTTCCGGCTCTCCGGTGCGAGGCGCACCTTGAACGCCGGCGCCGGGGCCGTGAGGGCGGGAGAAAGCCGGACGTAGAGCGGAATACCGAGGGCCAGCAGCGCCGCGTACACCATGACCGAGGCCCGAAACGACGCAAGCGGCTCGACACCGCCGATCTGCAGCGCGTCGGGCAGCACCGCGAGCAGGCCTCCCGCGGCGTGGCCCACGTCCTGCAGCACGTGGTACCAGGCGATGGTCCGGGTGCGCTCGGCATCGCCGGCGGTGGCCGGGAGCAGGGCCTGCTCCAGCACCAGGGCGGCGCCCCGGTCCCTTCCCATGCCGTTCAGCATCCCGAAGAAGGCGACCGCGGCCATGGCCGCGAGGCCCGAGACCAGGGCGGCTGCGGCGCCGCCCAGGGCTCCGGCTACCGCGAGCACGATCAGGATGCGCCGGCGGCCCAGGCGATCGGCCCAGAGGGAAACCACCAGGGCCGCGGCCGCGGCGCCGGCGAGCCCGAGGCTGATCACCAGGCCGATCTCGCCCGCGCCGTAGTCGAGCCGTGCAAGATACAGCCCCAGCAGCACTCCCAGCAGGCCGTTGGCGAGCGCGCGCAGGAATGCCGCGGCGTAAATCAGCGCCCGGTCCGCCACCGCCCTGCCTTTACCGCCCGCCTGCCATCGGCCACTCCGCCCTCCTGCTTCGCGCCCCATCGCTTTCCCCGGCGCCCTTCGCTAAAATAGCAGGTTCCATCAACCTCCTGACACCCGACGGAGCCCCTTTATGCGCGCCCAAGTTCACGTTCACGGCAGCCTTGCCCTGTGCAAGGGCGTCACCCGGGGCCAGATCGAAGCGGCCCTGGAACCCTGGCTGGAGTACCTGGACGTGGACAGCCTGGAAGAGGCCAAGAGCGTCGAGTCCAACGAGCCGGGAATCGTGTTCGACGAGCCCAACCGGGCCCTGGACATCTGCTGGAGCGGCGACGTGGGCCGCAGCTTCCATCCCCTGCTGGAGGAGGCGCTGCACGCCCTCGGGCCCTACACCGAGTACGCGGCCGAGATCGAAGTGAGCCTGTACTACGACAACGGGGACGAGGAAACCCAGTTCGTTTTCATCGGCCCCACGCCCGAAGCCATCCACGAAGCCCAGCGCCGGCGCATGGCAGAGGACGTGTCCGGGCTGCTGTCCCGCCACTTCGACCAGAATGCCGTGGACGAGGTGGTCGCCGTAGTGAACGATCTGTTCGCCCGGGACTGGAAGGAGAAGTCCGGGCAGGACGGCGCCACCAAGGAAAAGACCACCACGACCGTGCCGGTGGTGCCGGGGCGCAGGCACCTGCACTGAGTCCCGCGCCGGCAGGCGCGGTGCGTTCCACGCACCATCGATTCCAAAGCAGTCCTTGGTAGGGTGCGTCCTACGCACCATTCACCGGCGTCATCAAACGGTGCGTGAGAAGCACCCTACTCACGGTCGGGGATGAATCCCCTCCTACAACCCCCACGTAGGAGCGAATTCATTCGCGACTCCCGGCCATCGAGGCGGTCGCCTTGTTGCGACCCCCACAACCCCCACAACCCCCACGTAGGAGCGAATTCATTCGCGACTCCCGGCCATCGAGGCGGTCGCCTTGTTGCGGCCCCCACAACCCCCACAACCCCCACGTAGGAGCGAATTCATTCGCGACTCCGGAGTTGACCTGTGCGCGGGATGCGCCCTACGATCGAACTTTATGGTCCGCCACGATGCTTGAACAACGCGTAGTGTTCCTCGACCTGGAAACCACCGGGGCCGCTGCCGGCTTCGACCGGGTCACCGAAATCGGCATCGTGGAGGTGAACGGGGGAAAGCTCGCCTCCGAGTGGGGTACGCTGGTCAATCCGGAAACGCGCATTCCGCCCGCCATCGAAACGCTCACCGGCATCACCAACGCCATGGTGCGCGACGCACCCACCTTCTCCGACCTGGCGCAGGACCTGATGGAGCGCCTCGCCGGCCGCCTGCTGGTGGCCCACAATGCCCGCTTCGACTACGGCTTCCTCAAGAACGAATTCAAGCGGGCAGGCTTGCGCTATGCGTCGAAGGTGCTCTGCACGGTGAAACTCTCGCGCCGGCTCTACCCCGAGCATCACCGGCACAACCTGGACAGCCTGATCGAGCGCCACGGCCTCATCTGCGAGGACCGCCACCGGGCGCTGGGCGATGCCCGCGTTCTGTGGCAGTTCGTGCAGACGCTGAGCCGTGAGAAGACCCGGGCCGAAATCGACGCGGCGGTCGAGGCGCTGCTCAGGACGCCGAGCCTTCCCGCGGGTCTGGCCGAGGGCGTCCTCGACGATATTCCCGAGACCCCGGGCGTGTACCTGTTCTACGGCGAGAACGACATTCCGCTCTACGTGGGCAAGAGCGTGAACCTCAGATCCCGGGTGCTGGCCCATTTCTCCGGGGACCACGCGGTCCACAAGGACATGCGCATCTCCCGGCAGATCACCCGCGTGGAGTGGATCGAGACCGTGGGCGAGCTGGGGGCCCTCATGCGGGAAGCGCGGCTCGTCAAGCAGCTGCAGCCCGTTCACAACCGCTGGCTCCGGCGCAGCAACGATCTCTGCGCCTGGCGCTTCGATCCCGCCGGGGACGCGGCGAAGCCCCTGCTGGTGTACGCCCGGGACGAGGATTTCGGGGACCTTCAGCACCTGTACGGCCTGTTCCGGGCGAAGCGCGAGGCGGTCAACACGCTGCGCGCGATTGCGGAAGAGCAGGGACTGTGCCCGATCGTGCTGGGGCTGGAAAGCGGGAAGGGGCCATGCTTCGCCCACCAGTTGAAGAAATGCCGGGGCGCCTGCGTCGGCAAGGAAAACACCCTCACCCATTCGGCGCGGCTGCTGGCGGCGCTGCACAAGCTCAGGGTCAGGGCCTGGCCGTTCCGGGGCCGGGTGGGAATCCGGGAAACCGATTCCTGGTCGGGGAAAAGCGAGCTGCACGTCCTGGACCGCTGGTGCTATCTCGGGACGGTGCGCTCCGACTGGGAATTGTTCGATGCGGGGGAACTGGGTTCGGAGAAGCTATTCGATCTCGATACCTACAAAATACTCACCCGCTATTTCGAGCGCCACGGCGGGCGGCTGCAGGTGGTGGAACTGGATGGAACCGGGGGCGCCGCCGGCCGGCATTGAAAAAAAACGCGGGGAGCCGGTGATCCCTTCCTGGAGGAGGCTGCTCCGTTGGGGGAGGCAGCGAGGAGCGCTGGGGAAGGGGCCGGAACCCCGCGGGGTCCCCCGAGACCCAGCCATATTCCAGGTGGTGATAAGGAAATAAAAAATCGGTATTTCGGATTCTTTAGGGCCGCACCTAGAATGAGGACCTGATTCAGCCTACCTGCAGCGCCATGAGCGAAAACGACAAGTACACGGTCGAGACCATCACCGAGATCCATACCTGGACCCCGAGCCTGTTCACGTTCAGGACGACACGCCACCGCGGCTACCGCTTCATCCCCGGCCAGTTCGCGCGGCTCGGCGTGAAAAGCGGCGACGAAGTCGTATGGCGACCCTACTCCATCTGCTCGGCGGATTACGACGAATTCCTGGAGTTCTACTCCATCGTGGTGCCGGGCGGCCAGTTCACCTCGAAGCTGTCGCAGCTCCAGGTGGGCGACGAAATCCTGGTCGAGCGCAGGAACTACGGCTTTCTCACCACCGACCGCTTCGAGTGCGGGCGCGACCTGTGGATGCTCGCCACCGGCACCGGGCTCGCCCCGTTCATCTCCATCCTCTACGATCCCAGGACCTGGGAGCAGTACGAGAACCTGATCCTGGTGCACAGCGTGCGCCACAAGGAGGAGCTTGCTTACCAGGAGGCGATCCGCGCCTTCAGGGAGAATGAGCTGTTCCAGGAGCACGCCCACAAGCTCAGGTACGTGCAGGCCGTGACCCGCGAGGACGCGCCGCCCGCCCTGCGGGACCGGGTGACGAACCTGATCGCCACCCGGGAGCTGGAGCGCCACCTCGGGCTCGACATCGACGTGGACCGCTCCCGGGTCATGATCTGCGGCAACCCCGAAATGGTGGAGGAAACGCGCGAACTGCTGCACCGGCGCGGCCTCACCGTCAGCCGCCGCGGCCAGCCCGGCCACATCGCCGTGGAGAACTACTGGTAAGTACCGGCCCGACCGCAACTATCCTGATCCCCAGAGTCCTGGAAATCGGCGTCGGGTAGTTCAGGTGCGTGGTGTCGCCAACGGCAAGATTGTCGCCGATCAGTCTTTCCAGATATTCCAAAACCGGCAATGGTTTGCCCCGCCGTTCCATTGTCAGGACCTCCGTCCGCGCCCATGTCAGCCGCAGAAGTTCAGGCGGTTCGCAAAATCCACCACCGCGGCGGGTTCGAGGTAGCCGCGGAACGCCCAGCCTGTGCCGAAGACGAGGGCAAGGGCGACAACGATGCGAACTAGAGACTTCCTGCGCATCACTTGGCTGGCGCCGGGGCACCGGCAACCGTAACCGGCCGTTCGTCGATGGGGAGGTTGAGCAGCGATGAAGAGGAGCTGGAACCCGCACGCGAAGAATCCCAGGGTGAGAAGCCAAAAGCCCTTGTGGCGGAACGCCTGCCGGAGCGCCTCACCAGTGGACTGGTCGGAGCCCGCGTGCAGGCTTCGGCGCCCGGTTTCCGCGCCGCCCGCCGCAAGTGGCACAATCAGCGAAATTATCACGGCGAAGATCAGAAGAGCCGGGGCCCAACCCAGTCCGCCGATGAGCCCCTGCCCGAGGGGCACCAGGGTGAACTGGCCGAATGAACCTGCGGCACCCACGATGGCGAAAACGTTGGCGTGCTTCTCCGGGGTGAAAGCCCGGCCCACTGCTCCATAGATCACCGACCAGGTGGTGCCGCCCAACCCCAGTCCGACGAGCAGCCCCGCGGCGAGCGAGAACGACACCGGGTGAGTATCACGCTGGTGCACACAAGCAGCGGCACCGCACGGTTGGTGTTCTGAAGATCGTTCATGGATTTTTCCGGTCAGTCATCGAGTGCGGTAGCAAGACCCATTCAGGGCATCGGGTCGGTTCAGCGTAACAAAGGCAATGCCGGCCTTCTTCTCGTAGATCACGTTGCCCATGGTCGTTGACGCCATTTGGTTCAGACGACGTGAGGCGTGGCCCGCAGCGACAGGAACGCGGGCTCGCCCGGCCTTACCACGGAAACCGCGGCGCCGTCGAAGCCGCTCACCAGCGTCAGTCCCTGGCGCTCGATCTCGAAGGTCTTTCCCGTCTCCAGAATCACGTCGTTGCCGTCCTTCTCCTGGGTGATCCACAGGGTGCCCCGGTGGCACTGGATCCGGGTGCCCCTGGCGTTGCGCAGCTCGAGGAACCGTTTGCCGGTCAGGTGAATTACCGCATTGTGGGGAGAGTTGTTCATGGTCTGGGCTCCTGTAAAATGAGCGGGATTCATCCGTCAATCGGGCACGAGATTCGTTTCCCGCCCGCTCATGTAGGGCTATTATTCTGTGAAAGGCGCGGACGCTCAAACGACATTTGGGAAGCAGACGCATGAGTAAACGGAATGCAAAAAAGGGCTTGGCCAATCCGTCCCTCGACCTGCTGCGGGGCTTCGAGGCGGCTGCCCGGCACCTGAGCTTCACCAAGGCCGGGGAAGAACTGTTCATCACCCAGTCGGCAGTGAGCCGCCAGATTCAGGCGCTGGAAGAGCGGCTGGGCGTGCATCTGTTCCAGCGCCGCCACCGCTCGCTGCTGCTCACAGAGGAGGGGCAGGTGCTGTACCGGGCGACCGCCGAGGCGCTGGAGCGGCTCAGGCGGGCGTTGGAGCAGGTGACGGAGGCCGGGGGCGCCAAACAGGTGAGCGTGACCACCACCGCGGGATTCGCTTCGCTGTGGCTGATTCCCCGGCTCGCCGGATTCCGCGCGGCCTGTCCCGGGGTGGACGTGCGGATTTCCGCCACCAATGCCGTCCTCAACCTGGAGCGCGAGCGTATTGATGTTGCGATTCGCTATTTCTCGCCCGAGCGCATCGACCCGGATGCGGTGAAGCTGTTCGGGGAGGAGGTTTCTCCCGTGTGCAGCCCCAGGCTGCTCAAGGATCGCTCACGGCCGCTGGCGGTGCCGGCGGACCTGCGGCACCACGTGCTGATCCATTTCGAAGATCCGAAAGCCTTTCGCTGGCCGGTAGTCTGGCAGGCGTGGCTGGAAGCCGAGGGCGTTGGCGACATCGAGCCCGCGGGCGTGCTGCACTTCTCCCAGTACGACCAGGTGATCCAGGCGGCGGTGGAGGGCCAGGGCGTGGCCCTCGGGCGGTTTCCCCTGATGCGGCGGATGATCCGGGAGGGGAAGCTCGTGGCGCCGTTCTCCCGGGTGGCAAGTCCCGCGCGCGGCTACTTCGTGGTGCGCTCGAAGCACGCCGGCGGGCGGCCCGAGGTGCAGGCTTTCATCGACTGGCTGGTGGCGGAGGCGGAAAAGGACGGTGCGCCGGACCCGGCGCAGCGCGGGCGAGTCGCGCGGAAACGGAGGCGATGAGCGGGGTGGAAGCCCCTCACCGGGAGAATTACCATATCTCGTTCAGGACCTCCTTCTCCCATGCTCATCGCCCAGATCAGCGACTGCCACATCCGGCGTCCCGGCGACGTCGCCTTCGGCCGCGTGGACACGGCCACCTGCCTGGAGCGCTGCGTGGCGTGCGTCAACGGGCTCTCGCCGCGGCCCGACATCGCCGTGATCACCGGGGACCTGGTGGACTCCGCGGAATCCGTCGAGTATCGGAATCTGCGCCGGCTGCTGGACCGGCTCGCGATGCCCTATTACCTGATTCCCGGCAATCACGACGGCCGCGAAGGAATGCGGGAAGTCTTTCGCGATCACTTATATCTCTTCGAGCATTCCGACTGGATCCAGTACGAGATTCCCGGTTTCCCGTTGCGCGTTCTCATGCTGGATACGCTGGTGCCGGGAGAAGAGTCGGGGATGATGGATGCCCCGCGCCTGGCCTGGCTCGAGGCACGCCTCGCCAGCGCGCCCCAGCAGCCGACGATGATTTTCATGCACCACCCGCCGTTCGATACCGGGGTTGCCGACATGGACCGCATCAAGTGCCAGGGGACCGATGGGCTGGCCCGGCTGCTCGCCTGTCATCCCCAGGTGCTGAAGATTTCCTGCGGCCACGTCCACCGCGCCGTCCAGGCCATGTGGGCGGGGAAGCCGGTGTGGGTGGCCCCCAGCTCCGCCCACCAGATCGCGCTCGATCTGAACGCTGAGCGGGTTCCCGCCCAATACGTGCTGGAACCCTCGGGATTCCTGCTCCATCTGTGGCGCGCAGACCTGGGGGTGGTGACCCACTACTGCGTCGCCGACCGGTATCCGGGTCCGTATCCCTTCGAGTAGCCGAATCAGCGGGCGGCAGGCGTGGCGGCCTGGCGGCTCGCCGCGTCGCGACCGGACAGGAACTGCAGAGCGGTCTCGTGAAGCAATCCGTTGGAGGTGACGAGACTGCCGCCGTAAATGGTGCGCTCGGCGGTGAAAGACGTGGCACGGCCGCCGGCTTCCTCGACGATCAGAAGCAGCGGCGCGATGTCCCAGGGCTCGAGCCCCGGATCCACGGCCATTTCGCCGCAGCCTGCCGCCACCAGCATGTGCTGGTAGAAATCGCCGAAGCCCCGCTGGCGCCGGGTGATCGCGGAAAGCGCGAGCAGGCCGTTTCGCTGCTCCGGGGACAGATTGTTGAGGCTGCTGTGAAACAGCGTGGCTTCCTCCGGCCGGCCGGTCTCCGATACCCGCATACGCTCGCCATTTTCGAACGCGCCGCCGCCCCGCGTCGCGTGCCAGCGCCGGCGCAGCGCCGGCGCACTCACCAGTCCCGCGATGATTTCGCCGTCGCGTTCCACCGCCAGCAGCGTCGCGAACACCGGGATGCCGCGCACGAAGTTGTTGGTGGCGTCGATGGGATCGATGATGAGGCGGCTGTCCGAGGCGCCCTGCATTTCCCCGAACTCCTCGCCGCAGACGCCGACGCCCGGGTGATGGGCCTCGATCATCTGCCGGGCGAGCCTTTCGATTTCCAGGTCGGCCTGGGTGGCCGGGCCGGCGTTGGGCTTCTCGGTGACCGCGAGAAGCGGGCTGCGGAAATAGCGCAGCGCGACGGCGTCGCCCTGGTCGGCGATGATCCGCAGGAAGTCGAGCCAGCGTTGCGGCGTCATGGCGGGTTCTCGGGTTCGCGGGCTGGCGCGGGTCAGACACCCCGCAGCACGGTGATCCTCGCCGCTTCCGCCGTTCCGTCCTCGTCCTGGTCGAAGGCGACGTCCCCGCCTGGAAACGGCGCCCCGCCGGCTTTCAGTCCCGCGAAATCGAACAGGCGCCGGTCGGCCAGGTGGGACGGCACCACGTTCTGCAGGCTCCGGAACAGGTTGTCGAGGCGCCCCGGGTATTTCCTGTCCCAGCCGCGCAGCATCTCCTTCACCACCTGCCGCTGCAGGTTGGGTTGCGAGCCGCACAGGTTGCACGGAATGATCGGGAACCGGCGCAATTCCGCGTACGCCGCCAGGTCCGCCTCGCGGCAGTAGGCCAGCGGCCGGATCACGATGTGTCTTCCGTTGTCGCTCACCAGCTTCGGCGCCATGGCCTTGATCTTGGAGGCATGGAACAGGTTGAGAAACAGCGTCTCCAGGATATCGTCGCGGTGATGGCCCAGCGCGATCCGGGTGGCGCCGAGTTCCGCCGCCACCCGGTACAGGACCCCGCGACGCAGCCGCGAGCACAGGCCGCAGGTGGTCTTGCCTTCGGGAACCACCCGCTTCACCACGCGGTAGGTGTCCTGCTCCGCGATGCGGAAGGGCACGCCGATATTCGACAGGTATTCCGGCAGCACGTGGACGGGGAAGCCGGGCTGCTTCTGGTCCAGGTTGACGGCGACGATTTCGAAGTCGACGGGCGCGTGATCCCGGAGATAGAGCAGGATGTCCAGCAGCCCGTAGCTGTCCTTCCCGCCGGACAGGCACACCATCACCCGATCGCCGTTCTCGATCATGGCGTAATCCTGGATGGCCTGACCCGTGAGGCGCCGCAGGCGCTTGGTGAGCTTGTTCGCTTCGTAGAGCTGCTTGCGGGAAAGCGCTTCCATTGCGGGCTCAATCATGGGCAGGGGCAGAGGACGGAAACAGCCAAAATGAAACAGGGCGCATGCGCCGGGAACCGGCGCCATTGGCGCGGAGCCTAAGGATATATTTTCGGCCGGGAGCCCGTCAAACATGGAACGCCGCAGATTCGTCGCCGCCTCTGCAACGCTGCTCGGCTTTGCGGGCCTCAGTCCCGCGGCCCTCGCCGAACTGCTGGCGACCCCGCGCCAGAGCCGCGGACCGTTCTATCCCGCGGAGCTGCCCCTCGACCAGGACAACGATCTCGTCACCGTGGCCGGGGGCTCGGGAATGGCCAAGGGGGAGGTCACCCAGATCGCGGGACGGGTTGTGGATGGGAAGGGCCGGCCGGTGCCCGAGGCCCGCATCGAGATCTGGCAGTGCAACGCCTTCGGGCGCTATCACCATCCCCGGGACCACCGGGACCGCCCGCTGGATCCAAACTTCCAGGGCTACGGCCAGTTCGTGACCGGCCCCGACGGCGGCTACCGCTTCCGCACCATCAGGCCCGTGCCTTATCCCGGGCGCGCGCCCCATATCCATTTCGCCATCAGCGGCCCCGATTTCGCGCCGCTGGTGACCCAGATGTACGTCGCCGGCGCTCCCGAAAACGATTCCGACCTGCTGCTCAACAGCATTCGCGACCGCAAGGCGCGGGAAAGCCTGATCGTGAGCCTGGAGCGTGGGCCCCAGGGCGACGATCTGGTGGGCCGGTTCGACATCGTGCTGTCCCGGGACGGGCCGTTCGAGCGCAGGGGATGATGCGCCCTGTCGCAGGGGCGGGCGATCTATGATGGAAATAGACGGCGGCGGCCGTCTTCGGCAGGCGGGAGGTGGACCATGAGGAGAAGCTTGCGGAGTTTGCTGCGCGGTGTTCTCGCTGCGTTCCTTTCCCTGGGGCTCGGTCTGGGCGCGCCAGCGGCCGAGGACAAGGCCCCGTCCAAGGATGCCGACATTCTGGGCGCGGTGGTGAAGCTGCGCGCCAAGGCGCTGCCCGATGCGCGCACCGCGTCGACCCTGGGGCACAACCGGGAAGGCAGCGGGGTGGTGATCGATTCCGACGGTCTCGTGCTCACCATCGGTTACCTGGTCCTCGAGGCCGAAGGCATCGAGGTGATGGGCCCCGACGGCAAGACCCAGCCCGCCAACCTGGTGGGCTACGACCACGCCACCGGATTCGGGCTGGTGCGCACCGTCGCACCGCTCGCCGTGCGCCCGCTTGCGCTGGGAGATTCGTCCCAGCTGGAGGAGCGCGACGTGGTGCTGATCGCCGGCCACGGCGGCTACGAGGGCGCGAACATCGGCTACGTGGTCTCCCGGCGCGAGTTCACGGGAAGCTGGGAGTACCTGGTCGAGGACGCTATCTTCACGGCGCCCGCCGTCTACAACTGGGGCGGCGCCGCCCTCATCGGTCCGGACGGCAGGCTGGTGGGCATCGGCTCGCTCTACGTGCGGGACGCGGCCCGTCCGGGATCGCCGTTTCCCGGCAACATGTTCGTGCCGATCAATCTGCTGAAGCCGATCCTGGGCGATCTGATCGCCAGTGGCCGCAGTGGGGAGCCGCCGCGCCCCTGGCTGGGGCTTGGCACGGAAGAAGTGCAGGGCCGGCTGTTCGTGACGCGCATTCAGCCCGAGGGTCCCTCGGACCAGGCAGGCATCCGCGCCGGCGACATGGTGATCGGCGTGAACGGCGTCCCGGTGCAGGGCCAGGCCGATTTTTACCGCAAGCTGTGGAAACTCGGCGCCGCGGGCACCGACGTGAAGCTGCAGGTGCTGCAGGGCGTGAAGGTCAATGAGCTGGCGGTGAAGAGCATCGATCGTCTGAATTATCTGCGTACCCGGAGCGCCTACTGAGGTGCGGGGCGGCGGGCTTCGACCCCCTTGCAAGACGGGGGGCTATTTTTGCTATAGTGGTGGCGTCCCAATTCCATTTCCGGGAGGTGCCGCCGTGGAAGACGAGGAAATCGAGGGAATCAAGCGCAAAATCAGCGAATTGCAGCTGGAACATCGGGACCTGGACGATGTCATCAACAAGCTCCAGGAAAGCCCGATCCAGGACGAACTCCAGTTGCGGCGCCTGAAGAAGCGCAAGCTGATGGTGAAAGACCACATCGCGATGCTCGAACGCCAGATTTCCCACGACATCGCCTAGTTTTTCCAGAAATGGGTCCCCGGCGGCCCGCTCTCCACGGATGACCAGCCGGCGCCCGGAACCACCGGGCGGATCAAACCCGCCTCAGCGGGTTTTTCCAGATCATTTCCCTGAATTTTCCGCGCGCCCCAGCGCAAAGCGGCGCAGGTCGCGCAGGAAGCGCTCGCGCTGCCAGACGTGGGGCGAATGGTCGGCCCCCTCGTAGATGTGCAGTTCCGCCCCGGGAATCATTCGCGTCACGTAGCGCGCGGTTTCCAGCCCGTAGAAATTGCTCTCGGCGCCGTAGATCAGCAGCACCGGCACGCCGATGGCGGGCAGCACGTCGCGGTAATCCTGGCGGGAGAGGCTCTCCCAGAGGGCGATCAGCGGCACCGGGTCGAGTTCCTTCAGCGCCTCGCGCGCCCGCTGAAACCCTTTCGAGTTCTTTTCGTAGGCCGCCCGGGCCCGCGAATTGTTGCCGTAGGCCGCGAGCTGGAGCACCGCCTCGGGAAAATCCGTGCGCATTTTTTCGATGAACCCGGTGTTGTGGTCTACGGAGAACGCGCCGTAGATGCCCAGGTCCCAGTCCTCGCGGGTGACCAGCCGTGGCGACTGGTCCACCAGGCACAGCTTGCCGATGGCACCGCAGCCGAACCGCCGGATGTATTCCCACAGGGTGAGGGCGCCCATGGAATGGCCCACCAGGACCGGTTTCCGGAGCCGGAAGTGCGCCATCAGGTTGGCGAGATCCCGTGCCATGCGCTCCACCGTGGGTGCCGCGGGTGCGTGCAGGCGGTGGCCGCCGTGGCCCCGGGCATCCCAGCAGTAGCCGGTCATGAGGTCGGCCAGTTCGCGGGCGAAGGGCAGCCATTCCCGGTGGCTGGACGTCCAGCCGTGCAGAAACACCACGGGCGGGCCATTACCCTCCACGGCCACGTGGATCCATTCTCCGTCGTCGGCGAAGAAGCGCAGCATCCTGACCCGGGAACCGGTTTGCAATGCACCATTATCCCAGAGTGGGCGAAGCCCGTTGCGTCGCGCCGCCCAATCCCTTAGCATGGCCGCCACCCAACACCAAGAATCCCCGTGCCTGCCCAGGAGAGCTTGCCCGAGCGTTCAGAAAGCATGTTGCCGCGCGATCCCATCCCGGTGGACCTGTTCAAGGATAACCAGGAGCTCAGGCGCAGGCTCGACGAGCTCGTGGCCCACGCGCGCCACAACGAGCGGGTGCTGGCCCGGGTCCAGGAGATGGAGCTCAGGCTGATCGGCGCCGCGGGACTCCCGGAGCTGCTGGACGTCGTCCTGGCGGGCACCCGCGATGCGTTTTCCCTGGAGACGGTGACGCTGGCGCTGCTCGACCCGGAGTACGAGGTCCGGCGCATGTTGGAGAGCCTCGGCTATCCGTCGCACGAGCGCCCGGGGCTGATCCTTCTGGACGCATGTGCGCCTCTGCCGTGGCAGGACGAAGTCGCCCTGGCGCCCGTGCTCGGGGCGTTTGACGCTGCGCGGCACGGCGGGCTGTATCCCTCCGGGGTGGAGCCCCCGGTAATGGTGGCGCTCCTGCCGCTGGTGCGCGGCGGGCGCCTGATCGGGAGCCTCAATCTCGGCAGCCGCAGCGCGGAGCGTTTCCAGCCGGGGCTGGCGGCCGATTTCCTGGCGCGGATCGCGGCCGTGACGGCGATCTGCGTGGAAAACGTGATCAACAACGAACGCCTGAAACACCTCGGGCTCACGGATCCGCTCACGGGGGTGCACAACCGCCGCTATTTCGATCAGCGGGTGCGGGAAGAGCTGGACCGCAGCCGGCGCCTGGGCGCGCCGCTCAACTGCCTGCTGCTGGACGTGGACCACTTCAAGGCCGTCAACGATGCCCATGGGCACCAGGTGGGTGACTGGGTGCTGCGCGAGGTGGCCTCCCGCATCAAGGCCCAGCTGCGCCTCTCCGACGCGCTTGCCCGCTACGGCGGGGAGGAATTCGCGGTGCTGCTGTCCCAGACCGACACCGGCTCCGCGGTGGCCATCGCCGAGCGCATCCGGCAGAGCATCGTGCAGCGCCCGTTCCAGCTGCGCGGCTGGCAAAGCATCTCCGTGGCGCTGTCCATCGGCATCGCGGCGATGCGGGAGGTTCCCGGCACGGACCGGGTCGAGGCCCTGGCCGACGACCTGGTGGCCCGCGCCGATGCGGCGCTGTACAAGGCGAAGCGCGCCGGGCGCAACCGCGTGGTGGCCGCGGGGCCCTAGCGGCCTGTCGCTTCAGGTCGGGCTGCCGGCGGGCGCAGGTGGCCCCTCCATGGGCGGGCCGGAGTGTAAGGCGCAGGCGGTGTGCCCCGACTCACGAGCAGGATTCCCGTTGCCGGGGAGTTTCGCGATAATATCCGGCTGATCCCGGCAGGAATGACAATCAGGCGGCGCCTTGCGCCGGAAGGGGGTTCCTCCATGGCTGCTCCCGAGACCTTTGACCGCCCGGCTGAGAGTACCGCCCAGGCGCATCCGCTCACGGTCCGGATCACACACTGGATCAATGCCGTCGCCATCCTGGTAATGATTCTCTCCGGCTGGCGCATCTATAACGCGTCGCCGCTCCTGGACTTCAAATTTCCAAGGGACCTTACCCTGGGGGGCTGGCTGGGCGGGGCGCTGCAATGGCATTTCGCCGCCATGTGGCTGCTCGCCCTCAATGGCATTGTTTACCTGGTGTACGGTTTCATCTCCGGACACTTCCGGCGGGATTTTCTTCCGGTCACCGTGACGGCGATACTGCGGGACATTGGCGAAGCGCTGCGGGGGAAGCTTCCCCACGAGCTGGGGGTGTACAACGCGGTGCAGCGCACCGCCTACCTCTCGGTTATCGTCCTCGGGGTGATCCTCATCCTGTCAGGGCTCGCGATCTGGAAGCCGGTGCAGCTGCAGGAGCTGGCGGCGCTGTTCGGGGGCTACGAGGGCGCACGCTGGGTGCATTTCCTGGCGATGGTCGTGCTCTGTCTTTTCGTGCTGGTCCACGTGATCATGGTGATGCTGGTGCCGAAGACCTTCCTGCCCATGTGGACCGGCCGGGCGCCGCCCGGCCCCCGGGAATCGAACGAGGAGAAGCCGGCATGAGACGCCTGTTCAAGCTCGACCGGACTCCGGTGTCGCCGGCGTCGAAGGAGGTGCGGCGGCTGGAGCGGCGGCTGTTCCTGAGACAGTCCCTGAGCCTGGGGGCGCTGACGCTGATGTCGGGATGCAGCGTTACCGACGCCGAATCGGTGCAGAGGGTGCTGTGGGCCATGTCCCGGTGGAACGATCGCGTTCAGGGCTGGCTGTTCGACCCCGAAAAGCTGGCGCCGGTTTATCCGGAAAGCGCCATCACCCGGCCCTTTCCCTTCAACGCGTTCTACGACGAGGACGAGGTGCCCGAGGTGGACGCGGAAGACTACAAGCTGGAGCTGGCGGGACTCATCCGCGAGCGCAGGCCCTGGACTCTGCCGGAGCTCCATGCGCTGCCCCGGACCTCCCAGGTCACGCGCCATATCTGCGTCGAAGGATGGAGCGCCATCGGCAAATGGGGCGGCGTCCCCTTCCGTACTTTTCTGGAACGGATCGGGGCCGACCTCACGGCGAAGTACGTGGGATTCAAGTGCGCCGACGACTACTATACCAGCATCGACATGGCGACCGCGCTTCACCCCCAGACGCTCCTCGCGTTCACCTACGCCGGCGAGACGCTTCCGCCGAAATTCGGCTTTCCGATGAAGCTGCGGATCCCCACCAAGCTCGGGTTCAAGAATCCCAAGCACGTCACGGCGATCTACGTGACCAACATGTATCCCGGGGGCTACTGGGAAGACCAGGGGTACAACTGGTTCAGCGGTTCCTGAGGGAGACCGTCTCATGAGGGCAAGGATGTTACTGATGGCAGTCGGACTCGCGGTGGCGGCTGCGGCCGCCTACGGCGCAGACCCCGTGGCTCCACCCGCGGCGCCTGCGGATGCCAAGGCCAAGCCGGCAGACATGGCCAGGCGGGCAACCAAGGGCAAGAAGCCCATGAAGATGAAGGAGCCCATGGCCGGCGGCATGAAGAAGGAAGGCATGATGAAGGAGGACATGAAAAAAGGCGCCATGAAAAAGGACGAACAGATGAAGGGCGCCATGCAGCAGGAGAAAATGAAGCCCTAGCAGCCTGTCGGACCTAGAGTCACCCATGCGCGATCCTAAGTCCGACAGGCCGCTGGCTTCGGCGACGTTTTCTCAAGGGCAGAATACGGGCAGGGGGTCCCGAAGCACGATTTCCCGCGGCGAGACGATGGCCCGCCACGCCATCGCCTCCACCCCGCGGGCCAGCGCTTCGCGCAGCGTCCTCCCGTACACCGGATCGATGGCGTCGGCCGGACGCACTGCGGCGACATCACCGCGCTGCACGCAGAAGCACAACACGGCCCGGTGTCCCGACTGCGCCCCCGGCAGTTTCCACATCCGCCAGAAAGCGCTGATAGCGGCGAAGCAGCCGGCCCTCCGGCAGCGGAGACGGAAACTTCACGGTGGCCCGGCCGGCGCCTTGTAGGGCGCCGCTTCGTTGAGCTCGTCGATGTACTGGGCAACGCCCCGCGCCTCGCGCTGCAGGTAGTCGTCCACGGCCGCGGCGAATCCGGGGTGGGCGAGCCAGTGGGCGGACCAGGTTCGCTCCGGAAGGAATCCGCGGGCGAGCTTGTGCTCGCCCTGGGCACCGCCTTCGAAGCGCCGGATGCCGTGGGCAATGCAGTACTCGATGGCCTGGTAGTAGCAGGTCTCGAAGTGCAGCCCCGGATGGTATTCGGTGGCCCCCCAGTAGCGGCCGTAAAGCGTGTCCCGCCATCTCAGATGCAGGGCCGCGGCGACCGGCCGGCTCTGGCGATAGCCCAGGCACAGCAGAACATTTTCGGGCAGGGCGGCGCCGAGGCGCAGGAAAAACGCCAGGTTGAGATAGGGCGTGGATCGGTGGCGGCGGTAGGTGCGCTCGTAGCAGCGGGTGAAGAAGGCCCAGTCGCTCTCGGTGATCTCGCGGCCGCTGCGCCATGCGAAAGTGATACCCGCGTCCGCCACCTTCCGCCGCTCCTGGCGGATGTTCTTGCGCTTGGCGTGGCTCATGGCCGTGAGGTAATTCTCGAAGCTCGCGAACCCGGCGTTCGACCAGTGGAACTGCACGCCGTGCCGCAGCAGCAGGCCCTGGGAGCGCATTTCCTCCGCTTCATTCCCGGTCGGGAACAGGATGTGCAGCGATGAGGCTTCGAGCTTTCCGGCAAGCCCCAGGGCCGTCTTGAGCAGCAGACGGCGGTCGCCGGCCGTGGCCGCCAGCAGGCGCCGCCCGGAAACCGGCGTGAAGGGAACAGAGCAGACCAGCTTCGGGTAGTAGCGCAGGCCATGGCGGCTGTAAGCGTCGGCCCAGGCCCAGTCGAACACGTATTCCCCGTAGGAGTGGGCCTTGAGGTAAAGCGGCATGGCCCCGGCGAGACTCCCCTCGCGCCAGAGGGCGAGGAAGCGCGGATTCCAGCCGCTCCCTGGTCCGACGCAGCCGGTTTCCTCCAATGCCGAAAGAAACCCGTGGCTGAGAAACGGGTTGCCGCCGGCGAGCCCGTTCCAGGCTGCGGCGGGAATCGCCTGAATTCGGTCTTCAACGCGGATATCGGCGGACACGCAGGCTGTGCCGGAAACGCAGGCGGCGCGCGGGAGGCGGCACCGTTTCTGCTATGATGATCGGGACCAAAAACGCATCCTGCCATGATGAAGATTGCGCTGGCCCAAATCAACTGCACCGTCGGCGATCTTTCCGGCAATGCCGGGAAGATCCTGGAGTTCGCGGATCGCGCGAAGGCTTCGGGGGCGAATCTGGTGGTGGCGCCGGAACTGGCGCTGTCGGGCTATCCGCCGGAAGACCTGCTGCTGCGCACCGGATTTTACTGGGCCTGCGACCGGGCGCTGGAGGACCTCGCCGCGCAGGTCCGGGACGTGACGCTGGTGGTGGGGCATCCCCGGGAAGTGGACGGCAACCGCTACAACGCGGCCTCGGTGCTGCGCGACGGCAAAATCGCCGCCAGCTACCACAAGCACCGGCTTCCCAATTACACCGTGTTCGACGAGGAGCGCTATTTCGAGCCGGGAGCCGAGGCCTGCGTGTTCGAGGAGAGCGGAGTGCGCTTCGGCCTCAATATCTGCGCGGACATCTGGGGCGAAGGCGCGGCCGAGCGGGCGCGGGAGGCGGGGGCCCAGGTGCTGCTGGTGCTGAATGCCTCGCCCTACCACATGAACAAGCAGGCGACCCGCTACGAAACCATTCTTCAGCGCATTGGCCGGACCGGGATGCCCATCGTCTACTGCAACCTGGTAGGGGGCCAGGACGAGCTGGTGTTCGATGGTGCCTCGTTCGTGATGAACGGCCAGGGAGAACTCACCCACCAGTTCCCCGCGTTCCGCGAAACGCTTGGCGTCGTGGACCTGGTGGAGGGCGTGCCGCAGCCCGGAGAGATCGCCGCGGAACGTCCGATCGAGGCCGACATTTACGATGCCCTGTGCCTCGGGGTGCGGGACTACGTGGGCAAGAACGGCTTCCCCGGGGTGCTGATCGGCCTCTCGGGCGGCATTGATTCAGCCCTCACCCTGGCGGTGGCGGTGGACGCGCTTGGTGCGGACAGGGTGCGGGTGGTGATGATGCCGTCCCAGTATACGTCCGACATCAGCGTGGAGGACGCGCGCAGCATGGCGAAGATGCTGGGCGTGCGCTATACGGAATTTCCGATCCGGCCGATATTCGAGTCTTTCCTCGGGACCCTGGCCGCGGAATTCAAGGGCCTGCCCCGGGACACCACGGAGGAGAACCTGCAGGCCCGCATCCGCGGCACCCTGATGATGGCGCTGTCCAACAAGTACGGTTCCATCGTGCTCACCACCGGCAACAAGTCGGAGATGGCGGCAGGCTACGCGACGCTCTACGGCGACATGGCCGGGGGCTTCGCGGTGATCAAGGACATCGCCAAGACCATGGTGTACCGGCTCTCCCGCTATCGCAACAGCCTCTCGCCGGTGATCCCGGAGCGGGTGATCACGCGGCCGCCCTCCGCCGAGCTCAGACCCAACCAGACCGACCAGGACTCGCTGCCGCCCTACGAGGTGCTGGACGCCATCATGGAGGCCTACATGGAGAAGGACCTCTCGGTGCCGGAAATTGTGGCCAAGGGATTTCACGAGGCGGACGTGAGGCGGGTGGTCAAGCTGATCCGGGTGAGCGAGTACAAGCGGCGCCAGGCTCCGGTGGGCATCCGCATCACGCCGCGGGGCTTCGGCAAGGATTGGCGGTTCCCCATCACGTCCCGGTACCGGGACGAGTTTTAGCGTGCATCCCGGCTATCGGTACCGGATTTGCGAATCGCGGGTTCGGGACTATACTTCGCCTGTTTGCTTTCGGCCCGGTGCCGGTGGCGCTGCCGGCCCATCATCGTGGAGAGATCAATGAAAAAGATCGAAGCCATCATCAAGCCCTTCAAGCTGGACGAGGTGCGGGAGGCCCTGTCCGAAATCGGCGTCTCGGGACTCACCGTGACGGAGGTCAAGGGATTCGGGCGGCAGAAGGGCCATACCGAGCTGTACCGGGGTGCCGAGTACGTGGTGGACTTCCTGCCCAAGGTGAAGATCGAGATCGTGATTCCCAATGAACTGGTGGACCGGTCCATTGACGCCATCGTGAAGGCGGCACGCACCGGCAAGATCGGCGACGGCAAGATCTTCGTTACCGCGGTGGAGCAGGTGGTGCGCATTCGCACCGGGGAGACCAACGAGGCGGCGATTTAAAGGCGTGAACGGTGAACAGTGAACGGTGTAACCCCGACATGCGGTGCGGCGCACGGGGTTTTTACGGTTCACTGTTTACCGCCTTTAAGAAGTACCACCACCGCCCCGCCTCCGCCGTCCGCCGGCCGTGCCTGGCAAAAGGCCAGCACGTCATCGCGCTGGGCCAGCCAGTTTCTCACCAGATTTTTCAGCACCGGCTCGCGGTATTTCGAGCCCATCCCCTTGCCGTGAATCACCCGTACGCAGCGCAGGCCGTGCTTTACCGTTTCGTTGAGAAACGCCGCAAGCTGCGCACGGGCAGTTTCGCGGTTGAGGCCGTGCAGATCCAGTTCGTCCTGGATCACCCAGTGTCCGCGCCGCAGCTTCTTCAATACCTGCCCAGGCAGGCCCGGCCTGAGGAAAACCAGCGCTTCGCCGCTTTCGAGCTCCGCGTCAGGGTAATGATCGGAAAGGGAATCGCGCAGCGCCTGCTGCTCGTCCCTGAGAGTCTGCTGGGGAATCGGGCCCGGGGGCGTGCGGGAATGCTCCACGCGCCCGTGATCGGGGAGGGGAGCGGTGCCCGCAATCGCTTCCAGGAATGCTTTGCGGTCGTCGTCGGCTGCCCGGCCGGTACGGCCCGGGGTTCCGCGCCGGCTGCCCTTGGCCATGGACTCGACTCCGGTCCTGAAGATCGCTACCCGAGGTTGTCGAGGTATTTCTCGGCGTCCAGGGCCGCCATGCAACCGCTGCCGGCGCTGGTCACCGCCTGGCGGTAGACATGATCCTGGACGTCGCCGGCGGCGAACACGCCGGGAATGCTGGTGGCGGTGGCGTTGCCCTGGCTGCCGCCCCGGGTGATGATGTAGCCGTTCGTCATGTCCATCTGGCCCACGAACAGGTCGGTGTTGGGGGAATGGCCAATGGCGATGAACACGCCCTGCACGGGCAGCGTCTTGACCGACCCGCTCTTTAAGCCCTTGATGCGAACGCCCGTGACGCCCGAGTTGTCGCCGGCGATCTCGTCCACCACGTGATCGAGCTCCAGGGCGACGCCGCCGCTCTTCACCTTTCCCATCAGCTTGTCCACCAGGATCTTTTCCGAGCGGAACTTGTCGCGCCGGTGCACCAGGGTCACGTGGCGGGCGATGTTGGCGAGATAGAGCGCTTCCTCCACCGCGGTGTTGCCGCCGCCGATGACCGCGACGTCCTGGCCCTTGTAGAAAAAACCGTCGCAGGTGGCGCAGGCCGAGACGCCCTTGCCGGCAAACGTTTGTTCCGAGGGCAGCCCCAGGTACTTGGCCGAGGCGCCGGTGGCGATGATGAGGGCATCGCAGGTGTAGGTGCCGTGGTCCCCGATCACCGTGAGCGGCCGCTCGGTCAGCTTCGCGGTGTGAATGTGGTCGAAGATGACCTCGGTATTGAAGCGCTCCGCGTGCTTCTGGAAGCGCTCCATGAGTTCCGGTCCCTGCACGCCGCTCGCGTCGGCGGGCCAGTTGTCCACATCGGTGGTGGTCATGAGCTGGCCGCCCTGGGCCAGCCCGGTGATCAGCACAGGATTCAGGTTGGCGCGGGCAGCATAAACGGCTGCGGTGTAGCCGGCGGGGCCGGATCCCAGGATCAGCAGCCGGGAGTGCCTAGTCTTGTTTGTCATCGTCAGGGCGAGTAATGGATTTGGAAACCGCGATTTTGCAGTAAAGCAGACCCGTCTGTCGAGCTTCGAGGGAGTGCGAAGGTATCGAAGCAATGCCTTGCAGAATTTTGAAATGTAAAGGAAAATCCATGAAAATCCGACTGGAGGGCTATGCGGTTTCCATTGGCTGGGCGTTTCCTTGGCTCGGCGCTGGCCATGACTTTCGTGGCCGCCGCAGGCGCTCAAGACAATGACGCTGCGACGAGTGAGCCGCTGCATCTGCGGCTTGGCATGACTATCGTGGCCGCCGCAGGGACCCCGGGCAATGAGGTTGTGCCAAATGAGCCGCTGCAATTGCAGCCGGCCCTGACTTTGATGGCAGCAGCGGAGGCTCAGGACGCCAAGGTTCCGGCCGCGCCGCGCTTTGACATCGAGCGCTTTGTCGTCGAAGGAAGCACCTATTTCAGCGCCGAGGAACTTGACCGCATCGTGGCGCCCTATGCCGGCAAGCAGCGGGATTTCGCCGACGTTCAGCGCGCCCTCGAAGCGCTTCAGAAAGCCTATTTTGATCGGGGTCTCACGGCGGTGCAGGTGCTGCTGCCCGAGCAGGAACTGGAACAGGGGGTGATCCGGTTCCGGGTGATCGAGGCCACGATCGGCAAGGTCGCCATCGAGGGCGCCGAGTTCTTTACCGACGCCAACATCCGGAACAGCCTGCCGGCCCTGCAGGAGGGGCGCCCGCCCAACAGCAAGCGCATCGGCGAGAACCTTCGCCTCGCAAATGAAAGCCCGGCGAAGCGGACGGCGATCATTCTCAAGAGCACCGACAAGGAAGAGGTGATCGACGCCACTCTCAAAGTAACCGATGAGAAGCATTGGAAGAGCGGCCTGACGCTCGATAATACGGGAACGGCTGCGACCGGAACCTACCGGGTCGGGTTGAGTTACCGGCACGCCAACATGTTCGACCGGGACCACATCATGAGTCTGCAATACCTGACGTCTCCGGAGAAAAGCGAGAATGTCGCCGTGCTGGGCTTCGGCTACCGGATCCCGCTCTACGCGTTGGGAGATCATTTCGAGATCTTCCTCGGCCGCTCGGATGTGGATTCCGGCACCGTGGAGACCGCCGGAGCCCCGTTCCAGATCAGCGGCAGCGGCACGGTGCTCGGGCTGCGCTACAACCAGCTGCTGGGAAAGGTTCACGAATCCTATGACCAGCGGCTGGTATACGGGTGGGACTGGCGGGACTACAAGCCTGTTGTCGTGCAGCCCGGACAGAACGTCAACCTCCTCAGCGACGTCACGGTCAGACCGTTCAGCCTCACCTACCTCGGGCAATGGCGTTTCACCACCAGTGATCTGGGGTTCTACCTCTCCGGCGCCCAGAACATCGCGTTCGGCAACGACGGAACCAGGGCCGATATCGACGCGGCGCGCAAGTTCGGGCGCGGAGATTACTTCATCTTTCGATACGGATTCAACTTCAATAAGGCGTTTGAGAACGATTGGCTGTTCCGGTTTTCCTACAGCGCCCAGGACACGCGCGACGCGCTGGTTCCGGGCGAGCAGTTCGGTCTCGGCGGGGCGGAATCGGTGCGCGGGTTCCTGGAACGGGAAATTGCCAGCGACAAGGGCAAGCTCGTCAAGTTCGAAGTGTATTCGCCGGACATGGCACAGAAGCTCGGCATCAAAAATACCCGATTGCGGCTGCTGGCGTTCGGTGATGCGGGCGAGGTGGTACGTAACAATGTTCAGGGCAGCGAAATACCCTGGGAAGGCGTGTCCAGTCTCGGGATCGGACTGCGGTTGTCCTACGGCAGCCACGTCAGCCTGCGACTGGATCTTGCGCAGGTCCAGAACGGGGGCGGCACCCAGCATAGAGGGGACGGCCGGGCGCATTTCGGCCTCTTGGTCGTGTACTGACCAATTCGAAACCGATTCCAGGGGCGGCAAACGGGCGGTTCCTACCTGGCCCCGATTTCCGCTAACATGTTCCAGTCGGCGTGGAACGGGTGGGCCAGAACTTGATTGTCGGGGATCCGGTATGGTGAAGTTGCACGAGACTGCGGCGCTTCGGTGCGTTCCGCTATTCGCGGGTTTGACTGAAACCCAGGTCCAGCTGCTGTCAAATCACGCTGGGAATCGGCATTTTGAGAAAAATGCCGTCGTGCTTGCGAGCGGTGACAAGGCGGATTCCCTCTACATCATAACGGGGGGCAGCGTGAAGGTTTCAGTCGCCGATGAGGAGGGCAGGGAAGTCATTCTCACCATTCTCGGCCCGGGCGAGTTTTTCGGGGAGATGGCGTTGATTGACGAAAACCCGCGCTCGGCGAACATTGTCACGATGGAGCCCTGCGATGTAATGGTCGTGGCCGGGGATGATTTCAGGAATTGCCTCGCCCACAATTCGGACCTTGCCATGCAGATCATGCGCGGGCTTGTCAGGAGACTGCGGGATGCCGACCATCGGATCGAAAGCCTGGCCCTGGTGAATGTCTACGGGAGGGTTGCTCAGGTTCTCCTTCAGTTGGCGGATACCACCGGTGAAATCATGGCGGTGAACCGCAGGTTGACTCGCCAGGAGATTGCGCAAATGATCGGAGCTTCGCGCGAGATGGTCAGCCGGGTCATGCGCGATCTGGCCGCGGGCGGTTTTGTGCGCGAGGAAAGGGGGCGTATCGTGCTTTTTCAGAAACTCGCCACGTACGCGGGAGAACTCGGCCGTGCCCAGAGTGTGAAAAAGTTCCTTTAAACCCGGCCTCAAATCTGGTAATGAAATCTATGTTGCAAGCGAAACTCCCCCGGTCGATCGCCGGTTGGCCTAATCGCTTCCCCGGGGGTTTGGGATCATTGTGATTCTAAGGGAAAAAAGTGGTCATTTCGGGCGCCGCCCAGCCGGGGATTGGCTTCTCTGCATGCGGCCGGAAAGGTTGGCAGACGTGACGCGCGCCGTTGAAAAGACCGGGAAATGGATCATGTTCGGCGTCCTTGCGGCCGCCGCCGGAGTAGCCTTTGCCAACGGCAAGGTGACGCACCTCAGCGGAACGCTTTCGGCGCAGAAGCCTGACGGGAGCGTGAAAATCCTGGCACAGAAGTCGGATGTTCTGCCGGGCGATTTGCTCTCGACCGAGAAGGACAGCTTTGCCCAGATCAATTTTACTGACGGCAGCCAGATGACGATGCGGCCGAATACCAAGATGAAGGTCGAGCTGTTCCGCTTCAACAAGGAAGCTCCACAATCCGATGTTGCGAATTTTCGACTGCTCAAGGGCGGACTGCGGACGGTAACCGGCCTGATCGGGAAGCGCGGAGACCAGGAAGCGTACAAAATCTCTACCGCCACCGCGACGATCGGCATCCGCGGTTCTTCCGGCGATACGCTCGACTGCTCGGTGGATTGCGCAGGGGTGACCAGCACCAGCGACAAAGTGGAAAAGGGGCTGTATCACACGACCTATACCGGGAGCTACATTCTCACCAACGACGCAGGTTCCCAGATCATCGGAGAAGGACAGTTCGGCTTCGTCCGGGATGCGCGGACCGCTCCTGTCCTGTTGCCGGCCGACCCCGGCTTGAACCTGAAGGAACTGCCCTTTGTCCTGAGCATCTTCGAGGGCGCGGGAATCCGTCAGGGCCAGCCGGCGGAATGCGTAGTGCGTTAGAATCGAATCCGATTCTCGGGCAGTAGCGCAGGGGCCCCGCCGCACAGGCGGGGCTTGTGTTTTAGGGGGTTGAACTTTAACGGAAAATGGCGCACTCGAAGTGCGTTATAATGGGGACCGTTAAGCCACTCCCCAGAATGCTTTTCGCAGAAAAACCGATGGCGGACAAGGCGGGGGGCAATCCCCTGTCGCCGCGGCTCGCCGCCCTGCTCAGGGAATCGCGCTGGATCGCCCTGGTCGCCGCGGCCCTCTACCTGGTTCTGGTCCTCGTCACCTATGACCGCGCCGATCCCGCCTGGTCCCACAGCGGCGCCCAGGCCGAGATTCATAACGCCGGGGGCAGGTTCGGCGCGTGGATCTCCGATATCCTGCTCTACGCGTTCGGGGTTTCGGCGTGGTGGTGGGTGGCGTTTCTGCTGTTTGCCTGTCTCTGGGGCTACAGGCGCATCGAGAACGTGATGTTTCTCGACCGGCGCTCATTCGCGGTATCGGTCATCGGGTTCGTGGTATTGCTCCTCGCCAGCAGCGGCCTGGAATCGCTGCGGCTTTACTCCCTCCAGGCGGCGCTGCCTCTGGCCCCCGGGGGCATGATGGGCGCAGTGGGGGGCGGGGCGCTCGCCAAGGTCACGGGGTTCACCGGTGCGACGCTGGTCCTGGTGGCGCTGATCGCGATCGGCATCAGCCTGTTCACGGGGCTTTCCTGGATCCGCTTTGTCGAGGCGCTTGGTGGTGCCCTGGAGGCCGGGTGGCTGTTCGTTGCGCGGCGCATCGGCGAGTGGCAGGACCGGCGCGCCGGCGCGGAGGCCCTCTCCCGGCGTGAGGAATTCGTGGACGAGGAGAAGAAGCGCCTGGAGACCCACGAACCCATTCGCATCGAGCCCCAGGTGGTACAGATTCCCAAGTCGATCCGGGTGGAGAAGGAAAAGCAGGCGCCTCTGTTCCAGGATCTGCCGGACTCGCCCCTGCCGCCGCTGCATCTTCTCGATCAGCCGGGCGAAGGCGTCGAGGTGCTGTCGGCGGAAACCCTCGAGTACACCTCGCGCCTCATCGAGCGCAAGCTCATGGATTTCGGCGTGGAAGTGAAGGTAGTCGCGGCCCAGCCCGGGCCGGTCATCACCCGCTACGAGATCGAGCCTGCGGTCGGCGTAAAGGGCAGCCAGATCGTGAACCTGATGAAGGACCTGGCCCGGGCGCTTTCGGTGGTGTCCATTCGCGTGGTGGAGACGATCCCGGGCAAGACCTGCATGGGGCTGGAAATCCCCAATCCCAAGCGCCAGATCGTGCGGCTGTCGGAGATCCTGAGCTCCCAGGTGTATGCCAGCACCGGATCGCCGCTCACCATCGCCATGGGCAAGGATATCGCCGGCTATCCGGTGGTGGCGAACCTGGAGCGGATGCCCCACGTGCTGGTGGCGGGCACTACGGGCTCCGGCAAGTCGGTGGCCATCAACGGCATGATCCTGTCGCTCATCTACAAGGCCGCGCCGAGCGAGGCGCGCTTCATCCTGGTGGATCCAAAAATGCTGGAGCTCTCGGTGTACGAGGGCATCCCGCACTTGCTGACTCCGGTGGTGACGGACATGAAGCAGGCCGCTAACGCGCTGCAATGGTGCACGGCGGAGATGGACCGGCGCTACCGCATCATGTCGGCGCTCGGGGTGAGGAACCTGGCCGGCCTCAACCAGAAGATCAGGGAGGCAAAGAAATCGGGCCAACCCATTTCCAACCCGGCAAGCCTCACGCCCGAGACGCCGGAGCCGCTGGAGGAGATTCCTTACCTCGTGGTCGTGATCGACGAGCTGGCGGACCTCATGATGGTGGCCGGGAAACGGGTCGAGGAACTCATTGCGCGGCTGGCCCAGAAGGCGCGGGCGGCGGGGGTACATCTGATCCTTGCCACCCAGCGGCCCTCGGTGGACGTGATCACCGGCCTGATCAAGGCCAACATCCCGGCCCGGGTCGCGTTCCAGGTGGCCTCCCGGGTGGACTCCCGCACCATCCTCGACCATATGGGCGCGGAGGCGCTGCTGGGCCAGGGCGACATGCTGTACCTGCCGCCGGGCGTGGGCTACCTGCAGCGGGTCCACGGCGCCTTCGTGTCGGATCAGGAGGTACACCGCGTGGTGCAATACCTCAAGAACCAGGGCCAGCCCCAGTACCTGGAGGGGGTTCTCGAGTCCCAGGAAGAGGATGCCATGGGCGGCGATCTCGGCGGCGCCGGGGACGAATCGGATCCCCTGTACGACCAGGCGGTGCAAATCGTGGTGAAATCCCGGCGCGCCTCGATTTCCCTGGTGCAGCGGCACCTGCGCATCGGCTACAACCGGGCGGCGCGGCTGATCGAGCAGATGGAGCGGGCGGGACTGGTTTCCAGCATGCAGGCCAACGGCAACCGCGAGGTGCTGGTGCCGGCGCGGGACGAGGGATGAACGCGGAGGGCGCGGGGCGGAAGCGCGGATGGCAAAACGCTGCCCGCCGCGCGGCGCTTCTGGCCATGGCATGCATCGGATTGCTTTCCGGCCCGGTGCACGCCGCGGCCATCGAGAAGCTCAAGAACTTCGTGCGCTCCACCCAGGCGGCGAAGGCCGAATTCAGCCAGACCGTCCTCGACCGCAACCTGAAGCCGGTGCAGACCGCGAGCGGCACCTTCCAGTTCGTGCGGCCGGGGAAGTTCCGCTGGAGCTACGACAAGCCCTACGAGCAATTGATCGTCGGCGACGGCGCCCGGCTCTGGGTGTACGACAAGGAACTGAAACAGGTCACCGTGAGAAGGCTCGATCGGGCGATCGGCTCCAGTCCGGCGGCGCTGCTCTCGGGGGACAATGAAATCGAGAAAAACTTCAATTTGAGCGAACTCGGCATCCAGGAAGGCCTGGAGTGGCTTGAGGCCACGCCCAAGTCCCGGGAGGGAAGCTTCGAGCGCCTGCGCCTGGGATTCAACGTCCAGTCGGCGCTTGCCGCCATGGAGCTGCGCGACGCCTTCGGGCAGACCACGGTGCTGCGGTTCTCGGGGGTCGAGCGCAACCCCCGCCTCGCGCCCGAACTGTTCCGGTTCGCTCCGCCCAAGGGGGCGGACGTCATTAGTGACTGATCTCTTCGCCAGACGGGAGCCGGAAGCGCCCCTCGCCGAGCGGCTGCGGCCCCGGCGGCTGGAGGACGTGGTGGGGCAATCCCACCTGCTGGGGGAGGGCAAGCCCCTGCGGCTCGCGTTCGAATCGCGGAAATTGCACTCCATGATCCTGTGGGGTCCGCCCGGCTCCGGCAAGACTACGCTCGCCCGCCTCATGGCGCGGGCCTTCGATGCGGAGTTCATCGCGCTTTCGGCCGTGCTCTCGGGGGTCAAGGACATTCGCGACGCCATCACCCGCGCGGAGCTTACGCTGCAGCAGACGGGCCGCGCCACCATCCTGTTCGTGGACGAGGTGCACCGCTTCAACAAGGCCCAGCAGGACGCGTTCCTGCCGTTCGTGGAACAGGGGCTGGTGACTTTCATCGGGGCGACCACCGAGAATCCCTCGTTCGAGGTCAACAGCGCGCTGCTGTCCCGGGCCCAGGTCTATGTCCTGACCGCGCTTTCCGAGGAGGAGCTCAGGATTCTTTTCGACCGGGCGCGCGGCGAGGCCCTGCCGGATCTCGAATTCGAGGAGCCGGCGCGCGGGCTCCTCATCGGCTATGCGGACGGCGATGCGCGGCGGCTCCTCAATCTGCTGGAGCAAATCCGGACCGCGGCGCAGACCGCGGGGGCAAGCCGCATCGACGCGGAGTTCGCCAGGCAGGCGCTGGCGAAAGGCGGACGGCGCTTCGACAAGGGGGGCGACGAGTTCTACGACCAGATTTCGGCGCTCCACAAATCGGTGCGGGGCTCGAATCCCGACGCGGCGCTCTACTGGCTGGTGCGCATGCTGGATGGCGGCGCCGATCCCCTCTACATCGGGCGCCGCCTGATCCGCATGGCAGTGGAGGACATCGGGCTTGCCGACCCGCGGGCGTTGCAGCTCGGGCTCGATGCCTGCGAGACCTACGAGCGGCTGGGCACACCGGAGGGAGAGCTTGCGCTCGCCCAGGCCGCGATCTACATGGCTTGCGCCCCGAAAAGCAATGCTGCCTACGTCGCGTATAATAGCGCCCGTTCCTTCGTCGCCTCGGACCAGTCGCGGCGGGTGCCGGAACACCTGAGGAACGCGCCCACCAGGTTAATGAAGGAACTGGGTTACGGCAGCGAATACCGCTACGCCCACGACGAGCCGGAAGCCTACGCCGCCGGCGAGAATTACTTTCCCGAGGGCCTGCCGCCGGTGAGCTTCTACCGGCCCACGCCCCGCGGCCTGGAGGGGAAGATCGGCGAGAAGCTCGCCCACCTGCGGGAGCTCGACGAGCAAGCGAAGCGAAACAAGAAATCCTAGAGCGTTTTCGGAGTTTTCATGCTGGACATCCAATTGCTGCGCAGCGACCTGGAAGGGGTGGCGAGACGGCTCGAAACCCGCGGCCAGAAGTATATCGACGTTGACGCGTTCCGCTCGCTTGAGCAGGAACGCAAGACCATCCAGACCGGGACCCAGGAGCTGCAGGCCAGGCGCAACCAGGTTTCCAAGGCGATCGGTGCCGCCAAGGCGAAGGGCGAGGACGCCTCTGCCCACATGGCTGAGGTGGCAGGCCTGGGTGACGAACTGAAACGGGATGAGGCGCGGCTGGAGGAAATCCAGTCGCGGCTGCAGCAGATGCTGCTCGTGATCCCCAATGTTCCCCACCAGTCCGTGCCGGTGGGCAAGTCCACCGAGGAAAATGTGGAGGTGCGGCGTTTCGGAGAACCGCGCCGCTTCGATTTCCCGGTGAAGGATCACGTGGACCTGGGGGAAGGGCTCGGGCTTCTCGACTTCGGCGCCGCGGGCAGAATCGCGGGCTCGCGGTTTTCGGTGATGAAGGGAGCTCTTGCGCGGCTGCACCGGGCCATTGCCCAGCTGATGCTCGACGTGCACAGCCAGGAGCACGGCTACACCGAGGTCTACGTGCCTTACCTCGTCAACGCCGACAGCATGAAGGGGACCGGGCAGCTTCCCAAGTTCGAGGAAGACCTGTTCGCGGTTCCCCGGGGCGCGGAGAAGTTCTACCTCATTCCCACGGCCGAAGTTCCGGTCACCAACATCGTGCGCGACGAAATCGTGCCGCTGGAGCGGCTGCCCCTCAAGTTCGTCTGCCACAGCCCGTGCTTCCGCTCGGAGGCCGGCTCCTACGGCAAGGACACCCGCGGCATGATCCGCCAGCACCAGTTCGACAAGGTCGAGCTGGTGCAGATCGTCCATCCCGGGAATTCCTACCAGGGGCTGGAGGATCTCACCGCCCATGCCGAGACGATTCTCAAACGCCTGGAGCTGCCCTACCGGGTGGTGACGCTGTGCACCGGGGACATGGGATTCTCGGCGGCCAAGACCTACGACCTGGAGGTGTGGCTGCCGGGGCAGAACGCCTACCGGGAGATTTCCTCCTGCAGCAATTTCGAGGCGTTCCAGGCGCGGCGCATGCAGGCCCGGTTCCGCAACGAGAAGGGCAAGCCCGAGCTGGTGCATACGCTAAACGGCTCCGGGCTGGCGGTGGGGCGTACGCTGGTTGCCATTCTCGAGAACTACCAGAATGCCGACGGCAGCGTGACCGTCCCGGCCGCGCTGCGCCCCTACATGGGCGGGACGGCGAAACTCGAACGCCACGCGTAGCGGCGACTACGCCCGCAACACCGATCAAGGCGTATGCGGCAATGTGCTGCGTTGATTGCGCCTGCGTGCTCGGTGCTCTGGCCGCGATCGGTCCGAAGCCCGACGGGGCACGCCGATGGCTTGTGCGATGCCCGGCCCGTAGGGCGGAACGGCGAAGCTGGTTCCGCCGTATCGGTTGGAGCCGGAACCGCACCGTGGGTACCGCCGGTTGGGTTACCTTGGTGCAACCCGCTTCGCGGTTGCACCCTACGAGGGTCAATCGGCTTTCAGCGTAGACACGTTGCCAACGCTCGCGCCGAGCCGGGGGAACACCGGCTTGTACGCCGGCTCCAGCCGGGCGAGGATGTCGTAATAGGTGCGGATGTTCTCGGTCATGATGACCGCCTCGCCGCCGCGGGCCGCGCCGCTTTTCAGCCGTGCAGCGTACTCCGGCCGGGACAGCAGCGGCAGCATCTTTTTCATGTCGGGCCAGGTGTCCGGGTTCAGCTTCCGTACCCTGGCGAGAGCCCGTCCGCCCCGCAGGTGACCGAATCCCAGGTTGTAGGCGGCTAGCGCCAGCCAGGTGCGATCCGGCTCCTGGACGGTCGCGGGAAGCTGATCCCTCAGCTCCTGCAGGTAGCGGGAGCCTGCCAGAATGCTTTGGCGGGCATCCAGCCGGTCGCTGACCCGCAGCCGGTCGGCGGTATCCTCGGAGAGCATCATCAGGCCGCGAACATTGGTAGGCGAGGGGGCGAGCGGATTCCACTGGGACTCCTGGTAGCCCAGCGCCGCCAGCAGTCGCCAGTCGATTGCCGTCAGCTCCTCGGCCCGCTGGAACAGGGCGCGATATTTCGGCAGCACCGATTGCGTCTTTTCCAGGAAGCGCTCGATATCGTTCGTGGAAAGCCGCTTCACGTGCCCGTAATAGCGGTCGATCAGCCGTTGCAGCAGGCCGTTGCCCCGGATGCGCTCGAAGAATTCCCGCGCCTGATCCAGGAGCAGCGGCGGGGCGTGCTGGGGGAAAGCCCAGGCGATTTGCACCGGCGGCCCGACGGAGAATGCCGCTCCCAGGTTGGGATGAAAATTACGCGCCACCTCGAACTGGTTGGAATTCACCACCGTGAATTCGATAGCGGCGTCTGCCACCTTGGCCAGCAGATCGTCCGCATCGAGCCCCTGGGCGATCCGCCAGCGCAGGCCGGCCGCCGCGAAATGGCCTTTGCCTTTGGCGAGGGCCGGAAGAATCTGGGCTGCCTCCCGGGCCAGCACGAAGCTCGGCCGGAGCTTCAGCTCCCGGGCGAAAAGCTGGGCGAGATCATGTTCAAGCCCGGCGTAGCGTCCCTGGGAATCCTGGTAGAAGGTGACCGGGCTGGTGACGGTCATGATTACCAGGTCCCGGGTATCCCGGGGAGGTGGTGCCGGCGTGTCGCCTGCGCTGCACCCCGCAAGCGACAGCACACATATTCCGGTGACGACATGGCGCATTTTTGGGACGAAGGGGGGAACGGGCTGGCCCATTTTCCCATGTCGGGAACGGTCTGGCGAGGCGGCGGAAAGCACCCGGTGGGCTATGTTAAAATGGCGCCGACCCGGAGAGGTACCGAAGCGGTCATAACGGCGCCGACTCGAAATCGGATGGGGGCCGAAAGGTCCCACGTGGGTTCGAATCCCACCCTCTCCGCCAGACACGGATGAAAAAAGCGCCTTGGAATCGGGGCGTTTTTTGAAAGACCGCTCCACGCCGCAGCGGCGTTTACCCGCGATTCGGTGTGCCCGCTGCGCGGATTGACCCGGATGGACCAATCTACCTGCAGCTTTCCAGTTTGAGAAGCTTTTCGCGCCTGGCTTCGGCATCCGCCGCGCTTAGCAGCAAAGTGCTTCCGCTTTCATAGTCCCTGTAAACGTCGATCACGGACGGCTGGACCAAAGACGTGGTGACGGGCGTGAGCACGAGCCCGGTATCGGCTGCCGGGGAAATGTTGATTTCGTGAGTAATGAAATTTACGGTGTCGTCCACCGCGGGAGGGATCAGGGCGGGCGACGACCTGACCAATTGCCCCGTTCCAAAGCCGACCACCAGATTTCCCACGTTAGTGCTGGTTTCGAGGACGGCCGGCGCGGGCGCCGCGAACAGATTCCCCGCAAAAATGCCCGTGAGACCGTCGGCAATGGCGCCGCCGGTTCCGTTGACGACGTAGCCGCTGCTGCCCGGATCGGTAAAGCGGATGAAAAGCGTTGCGCTGGAATCCGATTTGAGCGCTGCGAACGCGTTGGCTCCGTAAAGAACGGCGCCGGACGAATCAAGCACGGGCGCGGACCCCGGGGCGCCGGAGATTATCAGGCTGCCCCCGATATCGAGCGGCGCAGACAGGGTACCGATGTCGGGATTGTAGTGCACCAGCGCCGAAGCGCCGTCCCCGCTGCCGCCCTTTATCGTGAGATCCCCGCCGATCGTCCCCGCGAACGTTCCCGGTCCGCCTGATATTTCCACTGCACCGCCGGTCGCCGTGCCGCCCTCAACCAGCATGTCCACATCGGTCGAAAGCGTCATGTTGCGGGAGGCGGTGACCAACGTTGTCCCGGAAGACGTGTTGCTGCCCAGCACCCTGATAGTGGTTCCGTGAAGGCTGATATCGCGGGCGCTGACGGTGAAGGGCCCGGAGGTGGCCGCGGAAACCGTCAGGTTGCCGGTCACGGCATCAAGCTCCAGGAGGCCGCCGGATACGCTGATCGTCCCGACAACATTGAGGTTGCCGGCGGCGCTCGTCACCGTGGCATTGCCCCCCGCGGCCGTCAGGCCAAGCACAGTCGCCCCGTCGGTCTCACGCAGCACGACATCACCCGAGGCGCTGGTGGTGGCCGTGAGATTGCCGACCTGGGTATCGAGATTGATGCCGTTGGCCGCGGTCAAGGTTGCGTTCGGGGCCGTGACGTTGACCCCGGCTCCATTTCCATCCACGAGCGCCCCGCCGGTGGCGGTGAGCGATACGGAGTTGGTCGCCGTTACGCTGCCGACCGTGAAGTTCCCGCTCCTGGTGAGCGCCAGGTCGCCAAAGGTGGCGCCGAGAGAGCCGCCGGTCTGATCGAAGTCGGCGGTGACGGCCAGACTCCCGGTGCCGTTCACCGTGCCCCCCGAGAGCGCCAGGGTGCCGGTGCTCGCCGCGCCGTTGAAGGTGACGGTCCCCCCGGACACGTTCGTGGTCGATATGCCATAGCTTTCGCCAAAAGTGGCGCTGCCGCCATTGTTGAAGGTTCCGCTGCCGCTGACGGGAGCCGTGGCCGTGAGGGTGCCGGCGTTGGTGAGCACGGCGCCGTTGGCGAAGGTCAAACCGCCGCTGCCGTCCAGTGCGGCACTGCCGGAAGCGTCGATGTTGAGCGTGCGCGCGTCGAGCACCTTTGACGCCGCGCCACTCAGGTCGAACGTGCTGCTCACGTTGGTCGTTCCGGCGCCGCTCATGGTTCCGGCAGTCCAGTTGAGCACGCTGACGTTAATCGTGCCGGCTCCGCCCAGGCTGCCGCCGGCAAGCGTGAGCGGCGCGCCGGGATGGAAGGTGGACACGTCGGCGGCACTCGTGCCCAGGTTCAAGGTGCCGCCCGAGAGCATCAGCCCCTCAAAGCTCGTGACCGAGTTGACGGAGGAGGTTCCGGCGGAGTAGGTGATCGTTACCGAGCCCGTCAGGTCCGGGATCTGCACGATCGCTCCCGTCACCGGTGCGAAGCCCTTGTTCCAGTTGGAGCCGGCGTCCCATGAACCGCCGGTACTCGATGTCCACGTGAAGTGCACCGGGGCCGTCACCGTGAGCGCCGTGGCGTTGCCCGGGGCCTGACTGAAGACATAGTTGCCATTGTTGGCCGTCAGCCCTGAACCATTGATCGCGTATTGCCCTTCAAGCGAGGATTGCGTGGCCGGGCTGGTGAAGGCAAGTATTCCGCTCGTCGCGTTTGCCTGCGTGTCGGCAATTCCAAGGTTGGGATTGTTTACAAACCCCATTACGTTTCCACTGAAAGCGGGATTCGGATCGCCGCGCTCCCGACTGGCGGCATTTGCAACGTAGGTCAGCGTGGCCGGTGTGATGGTGAAGGCGTTGTTGTCGGCGGTGAAGGTGATGGCGTAGTTGGCGGCCTTCGCCCCGGCCCCGAGCTGAAGGTCGTAGGGGCTCCCGGCCACCGTCTCGCCCGCCTCGCGGGTCACCGTGCCCGTCACCTCGGCCAGCGTGTCGGTGACCGTCACGCTGCCCAGGCTGCCCGCGCTGATCGACACCGAGAGCGCCGGGTCGGCATCGCCGTAGGTCTTGCTCGCCGCATCGGCCGCCAGCGTGATCGCCCGCGGGTCAATGGTGAAGGCGTTGCCGGTGTAGCTTAGGGTATAGCCAAGCGGCGAGGCCAAGGTGCCCTGGTTGATAGCATAAGGACCGCCGGCAACGGTTTCGCCCGCGTCGCGGGTGAGCCCGCCGGCCAGCGCGGACGCAACAGTATCACCGTCTATGAAACCGGAAGTTCCGAAAGTGAAACTCGGATCAGCATCTCCGTAGGTCTTGGTCTTGGCATCAGCCGTTACTGCCAGTGTTGGTGCAATGCTGTACAGGAAGCCGTTACCGGTTCCGGGAACAGAGGTCCCTGGAGTAAGACAGCCGGACGCGTATGTGCAGTTATAGCGCTTGAAATCAGCCACCAAACCATTTTTTACGGTATTGGTAATCGCCGGGTTTCCCGAGTATACGAGCCACCGCCCGGAGCCGGGACTCAGGGCAAGTGCGCCGACATTGTTGGTGAAGCTCGTCCCCGAAAGAGTGATCGCGTCGCCAGTGCCGCTGCTGGCGGTGACGGCGCCATCCAACGTGATGCCGCCGGTCGCTATGAGGGTGACGCTGTTGGTCGCGGTAAAACCGGATGCGCCGACGGTTAGGTTGCCGGTCTTGTTCAAAGTCAAATTCGCCAATGTCGTGCCGAGGGTCCCGCCCGCCTCACTGAAGTCGGTTGAAACAGTGAGGTCGCCGGTGCCGCCCACCGTTCCGGCCGAGAGCGTTAGCGTGCCCACGCTTGCCGCCCCGTCAATGGTCGCAACGCCGCTGTTATCGAAGGTGCCGCTGCCGAGATTGAGGGTGCCGCCGGCGTCAACCGCAATGGTGCCGGCGCTGGTGTTTTCGAGAGAGGCGCCGCTGCTGCTGAAAGTGGCTCCGGTCCCGATGGTGATCTGGCCGGCATTGACCGGGAAATTGCTTACCGTGAGGGAGCCCAGCAGCTGAATCACCGAATTCGTGGGATTGCTAAGTGCTACATTGATCTCGTTTGTCGTACCGGTCGCGGCAACGAGGGTCGCGGCGTTGGTGATGGAACCGGTAACGGCGCCATTGATCGTCACACCGGAAAGAGTGAGCGTGCCGCTGTTCTGGAACAATCGGTCAAGGGTCAGCGTGCCGGTTAGCGTACCGGTACTGCTCCCGCCAAGGGTGAAAGTCCCCCCGGGGCCCATTGCGCCGCCGTCGTTCCAGGTGAGGTTGCCGAGGCTGCCGCTCACCGCGACCGCGCCCGCGCCCAGCAGGCTGCCGGAAAGATCAAAGCTCTGGGTGAACTGCGACGCGTCGGCCAGCGTCAGCGACCCGGTGCCGGAGATCTGGAACGGCACCTCTGCGATCAGGCTCTTGGCGGATGCGTCGCCGCCGGAAATCAGGATCGTGCCAGTGCTGCTATGAATCTCGACGGCATCCGCGCTGGTCGGTTCGACGTCACCGCTCCAGTTCGCGTCCGTGAACCAGTTCAAATCTCCGGCCTCGCCGTCCCAGATTATTGGGGTGCCGCCCGGACATCCGGTGCCCGTACAGGTGAAGGATCCCGCGCCGGTGTTGATGAAGTCCGTTCCACTGATGCTCGCAGCAAAGACCGTCAGGGAGTTGTCATTCGTTGTCAACGCCGCTTCGATGGTGAGCGCGCCGGTGGTGTCGATAGTGGTCGGCTGATCGGTGGAAAGCGGGCGTTCCACCGAGATCCCGCCGTCTCCCGCCGTCAGGACCAGGGACGTCCCCGCGGTATCGGCGAGGGTCACCGGGCCGCCCGCGCTGGTGCCTATCGCCAGACTGTCGACCTTGATCGTGATCTGGTCGTTAAGGCCCATGGGGCCCAGACCGTCCGAACCCGCTGTCGTGGCCTCTCCGATCTTCAGCTGCCCCGTGCTCTTGAGCTGCCCGGTATCGGTGCTGGTGAACTGGGCCTGCCCCTGGGAACCGATGAAAAAGTCCAAGGTGCCGGTGCCCAGTGTGGACAAGGCGACATCGATGCCGCCCGCCCCCGCATTCACGTCGGCATCCAATTCAAACCCACCGCCGTTCGTTCCGCCGCTCGTGTTGCTGCCGGCAATCAGCGTGATCTTTCCGCCGGTGGCGGGATCGGTGTCGAAAGACCGTACCGTTGCGTCGATTCTCACGGCGCCGGCCCCATTGGCGCCGGAGGTGCCGGTGGTCGCGGGATACCCGTTGGAATGGGGAGAATCCGCCTCGAGCCAGATGGCGGCGCCGTTGGTAATCAAGGGGGAGTTGATCTCGATGTGCCGGCCCGCCTGGAGCACCACCCGTTCGCCGCCGGTTTGATTCGTCAGGACGAGGCCGCCGTCGCTCAACCCGGCGTTCACCGTGATGTCCCGGTTCGCCTGGAGCACGATGTTGCCGGTCTGGGCTTCGAGGGCTTCATCGGTGACGGTGAAGGTAATCGTGCCGCCGTCGGCGAAGTATATGGACCCCTTGGGATCGCCCGCCGTCGGGGTGTCGGCACTCAGCTGGCTGTTGCTGATCCCCGTCGTGTCGTCGATGACGATATCCTGCGGGTCGAGCAGCAGCGTTCCCGCGGCGCCGCGCGGCGCCGAGACATCGACGCGGGCGTCAAATGCGAGCGTCTGCTTGCCGGAAACTTCGACCAACCCGCCGTTGCCCGATTGGGCGCCGCCCCGCGCGCTGATCGTGCCGTAGGCGCGCGTCGCATCGTCCGACCACACGATCACCTTGCCGCCGTCGCCGGTTCCGATGGCATCGGCCACTATGGACGCGCCTGACCCGAAATACGTGCGCCAGGCGTTCTGAACTTCGGGATTCTTCCCCTGGAAGTCGCCGCCGATCAGCACTGTTCCGCCACCGGATTCACCGGAGGCGTTGACCGAGGCACCGTCGGTCAGCCCGACCAGATTGCCGAGAATCCGAACGATCCCTCCCGTGCCTTCGGACCCTCTTGCTTCGACCGTTCCGGCGACCAGCGTGGTGCCCGTCTCCGACTGGATGGTGACGCTGCCGCCCTGCGGTCCGTTGGCAGACGCGACGCTTGCCGCATCGAGCGTCACGTCCCTGGTCGCCTTGAGGATGATCTTGCCGTTTTCCCCAACCACGGCGGTATCGGCGCTGACGGTTCCGCTGTGCCGGATGAGGCCCGCGTAGATGCCGACCCGGCCCCCCTGGGCGACCAGGCTTCCCAGGTTCAGGGCCTGGTTGTCGGGCGCGGTGATCCGGACCCTGAGGTCCGGCGTGAAGCCGTCGACAAGCTCAACGCTCTTTCCTGCGGCGAGCAGGATCTCCCCGCCGGGCGCAGTGATTACGCCGCTGTTCTTGATGTCCGGTGCAACGAGGTAGACGTGCCCCCCGGTCCGGGTCGTGATCGTCCCCTGGTTTTCGATTCCCTTCGCCCCCGGGGTGTCGGGGAAGCTGAAACGTCCGGCGAGGAAATCTGCATTGGAGAGGTTCAGGGAGGAAACCACCAGCCCCGCCACGTCGACCACCGACCCCTGGCCGAAAAAGACGCCATTGGGGTTGACGAGAACCACCCTGCCATTGCTTTGCAGCGTACCGAGGATCGTCGACGGGTCGATGCCGACGACGCGGTTCAATACGGCGCTGGACGCAGACTGCTGGATGAAGCGCGTGACTTCGTTGCCGGCAATGGAGAAGCCTTGCCAGTTGATGATGCTGTTGGGGGAATTGGTGATGGAGAGGAGGTTACCTTGGGTCGCGAAACTCGCCTGGCCGGCGACTACAGCAGGGCCCGTCGGATTCGCGTATGCACCAGCGGATACAAAGCATGACGCGATCGCAACGCTGAGCAGCTTCCTCTGCCAACGCCTTTTCTCGCACCCCTGGGCCGCGCCCATGGTCTCCACCGGGAAATGATAATTATCTGTATTTTCTTGGGAAAATATAGCACCGGGCGGGTGATTTGGCACGGTACTTTTTCACGCCCAAAAGAACCTCGTGTTCGCTCGCTCGGGAGCCGATTGCGGTTTTCATAACAGTATGAACTGATTAATCATTCTGTCTGGCCGGGCCAATCCCTGCGGAAGCTCGTTCTGTTTTCCGGCCGGAGCGCAGCCACGGCTCGCAGGGGCAGGTTAGAATCGCGAAAACGATGACCCGTTCCAGAAATTCGAACCCGTGGCCTTGAACCACCGGCGGTTGTTCCTGCGATGCCTGCTCGGAGCCGGCCTGCTGGGGTTTGCGGCAGTCTTGCCGGTTCGCGCGTCCGGGGAAGAAGCTGATTTGCGGCCCGAAGTCGGCGCATTCATCGGAGAGATGGTGGTGAAACACGGCTTCGAGGCCGGGGAGCTTGCACACGTTTTCTCCGGTGCCCGCCATTCCACCGCAGTGATTCGCGCCATATCCACGCCCGCGAGCGCCTTGCCCTGGGAGCAGTACCGGCGCAACTTCGTGAATGCGCGGCGCATACAGGAGGGCGTCAGGTTCTGGGACGCCCATGCGGAAGTCCTGTCGCGCGCCCGCCGGACCTATGGCGTCCCCGAGCATGTGGTCGTCGGCCTGATCGGCGTGGAGACGTTTTACGGGATGAGAAACGGGAATTACCGGGTGATCGACGCCCTCACCACGCTGGCGTTCGATTATCCGCCGCGGGCGGAATTTTTCCGCCGCGAGCTGGAGGAGTACCTGCTGCTGGCGCGGGAGCTGCCGCTCGACGCGACGCGCGCCAAGGGCTCCTATGCCGGCGCCATCGGCATTCCCCAGTTCATGCCCTCCAGCTACCGGCGCTATGCGGTGGACTTCGACGGCGACGGGCACACAGACCTGATGGGAAACGGCGACGACGCCATCGGCAGTGTGGCCAACTATCTGAAGGCTTTCGGATGGGAGCCGGAGGGGCCGGTGGCGGGCTCGGCGCGGGCCGGGCGGGACGGCTTCCAGGCCCCGGCGAACGGAGAGGTCAAGCCGCAACTCACCGTGGAGGAACTTGAGCGGGCGGGGATCACGCCGCTGGAAGCGGTGGCGGCGGACCGCCGCGCGGCGCTGGTCACGGTGAGCACCGCGGCGGGGCCGGAACACTGGCTCGCTTACGACAATTTCTACGTGCTCACCCGCTACAACCGCAGCAACTACTACGCGCTCGCCGTGGTTCAGCTCGGCGAGGAAGTGCGGCTTGCCCGGGAGCGGATCCGTTTACCCCGGTAGGAGCGAATTCATTCGCGACCTTTGTCGGGGATAAATCCCCTCCTACCGACCGGGCGCGGCTTTCCTGAACGCCACCACGTGATCGGCTTCCAGACGGATGCCGATTCTCTCCCCCAGCGCGTGGTTGTGGTGGGACGGAACCAGGGAAAACGCCCTGGCCCCGCTCGGAAGGCGCAGGGTGTAGAGGATGTCGGCGCCGCGGAAGGCCTTGTTCAGCACCTCCGCCTTCATGGCACTGGTGTCGTCGTGCACGATGTCATCGGGCCTCAGCAGCACTTCCACCCGGCAGCCGCGACCGCAGATCTGGCAGCCCGCGGTGCACTCATGGGGAATGTCTCCGGTGAGGATGCCCAGCTCGATTTCCACCTGCCTCGGGTTCAGCACCCGTCCCTCCACGAACACGCCCTGGCCCACGAAGTCGGCGACAAAGCGGTTCACCGGCTTGTGGTAGAGATTGTAGGGCGTGTCCCATTGCTGGATCTCGCCGTCCTGCATGATGCCCACCTCGTCCGCGAGCGCGAACGCCTCATGCTGGTCGTGGGTTACCAGGATCGCCGTGGCGTTCTGACTTTTCAGGATGTCCCGCACCTCCAGCGACAGGCGCTCCCGCAGGTCCACGTCCAGGTTGGAGAACGGTTCATCGAGAAGCAACAGATCGGGCCGTGGCGCCAAGGCCCGGGCCAGCGCGACCCTTTGCTGCTGGCCGCCGGAGAGCTGGTGGGGATAGCTGTCGGCGGCGCCTTCCAGGCCCACCACCCCCAGCAGTTCCGCGACGCGCCCGGCGCGCGCGGCCTTATCCATGCCGTGAAGGCCGAAGGCCACGTTGCTTGCCACCGTGAGATGGGGAAACAGGGCGTAATCCTGGAATACCATGCCGACGCGCCGCTGCTCGGGCGGGACATGGGATCCGTTACCCGAAACGAGATGGCCGTTCAGCCGGATCTCGCCGTCCCCGATGTGCTCGAACCCGGCGATGCAACGCAGCACCGTGGTCTTGCCGCAGCCGCTTTGCCCGAGCAGGCAGCCGATGGCGCCTTTCCCGAGGGAGAACGACAGATCCTTCACCACCTGGCGCTCGCCGTAGGCGTGGCTGATGCGCCGCAGTTCCAGGAGTTGGGACGGAGCGTCCATGACTGCATTTTACCCGCCTGCCGCGGCAAACCGGGAGGGGAGGGCTCAGGCCTTCTCGGATTGCCGGACCAGCAGGATGATGGGAACCAGCCCGGCCAGCACCAAGGCCACGGCAGGCAGCGCGGCCCGCTCCCATTCCCCCTCGGAGGTAAGCTCGAAAATGCGCACCGCCAGGGTGTCCCAGCCGAAGGGGCGGGTCATCAAGGTGATGGGCATCTCCTTCATCACGTCCACGAACACCAGCGTGGCTGCGGTGAGGAGTCCCCCGCGCAGGATGGGAAGGTGCACCCGCTGCAGCATGCGCAGGCCCGATAGTCCGAGGCTCATGGCCGCCTCGTCCACGCTGCGGGTGATGCGGTGCATGGCGCTGTCCACGGGGCTGTGGCCGACGGCGAGGAAGCGCGCCACGTAGGCGACCAGCATCGCAAGCACCGTGCCCTGGATGAGGAATCCGGGCTGAAGGCCAAGAGCGCCGCCCGCGACGCCCGTCACCCAGCGGTCCACCCAGGCGATCGGAATGAAAATCCCGACCGCGAGAACCGCGCCCGGAAGCGCATAACCGACGGTGGCGATGCGGATGGTGACGCGGGTCGCCGGGTCGTGGTGACGGCGGCCGGCGTAGGCCACCAGCAGCGCGATGGCGGCGGTGATCAGCGCCGCTGCGCCCGACAGCAGCAGCGAATGGCCGAGGAATCCCAGGTAGCGCTGGTCGAAGTCCTGGACCACGACGCCGGCGGACCACACGAGGAGCTGTCCCACCGGCAGGACGAACCCTGCGATGAGCACCGCGGCGGCGAGGGTACAGGCGAGCCATCCGCGCCAGCCGGAAAGCCCGATGCGTTCCATGCGCGGCGACAGGCGTGTGTCGTGGAAGCGCTGGCGCGAGCGGGACTGTTGCTCGACGATCAGGGTCACGAAGGCGATGACGATGAGCACGGAGGCGAGCTGGGAGGCGGCGCTGAGCGAAAACATCCCGAACCAGGCCTTGTAGATGGCGGTGGTGAATGTGTCGTAGTTGAACACCGCGACGGTGCCGAAATCGGCCAGGGTTTCCATGAGGGCGAGCATGACGCCGGAGGCGATCCACGGACGGGCCATGGGCAGCGCCACCCGGAAAAACCCCTGCACCTGGTTGAGGCCCAGGGACTGGCCGGCTTCCAGCACCCGCTTGCCCTGGGTGAGAAAGGCATTGCGGGCCAGCAGGTACACGTAGGGATAGAGGGCGAGGATCATCACCGTGAGAATACCGAAGCGCCCTCGCGCCTTGGGGAACCAGAAGAGATCGGGGCCGATCCAGTCGCGCAGCGCGGTCTGGACCGGGCCGGTGAAATCGAACAGGCTGATGAAGACGAACGCCGTCACGTAGGACGGGATGGCGAGCGGCAGCAGCAGGGCCCAGGTGAACATCCGCCGCCCGGGAAACTCGCATACCGCGGTGAGCCAGGCGAATCCGACCCCGAGCACCAGGGTGCCGAGGGCGACGCCCAGCACGAGCCAGAAGGTATTGACGAGCAGGCCGGCGAGGACGGTTTCGACCAGGTGCTGCCAGATGTCCGTCGCCGGATTGAGGAATGAAGAGAGGACGATCCCGACCGGGATCAGCACCACGGCGGCCATGGCGAAAGGCACGAGCCGCCAGGACGCGAAGGATGAAAAACGCAGGAAGGGATACGAAGCCGGGAGCTCCGTTCGCTGCCCTGCAATCCTGCCGTTAGTCATCCCTTCACCTTCGAGCATCGCCGCGCGTTGAACGGCCCGGAAGTGGGTCCGCTCCAACGCGCGGAGTTAAGCCGTTAACTCGGTTAACGGCCTTAACCTCACTTGTACCCCGCCCGGTCCATGAGCTTCACCGCGGCGGCCTGCAGCTCGCCCGCTTTCGCAACATTGATCAGGTTCTGCTTGAAGCTGCCCCAGGCTGCCACCACCGGGTCGGGCTTCACCCTGGCGTTCACCGGGAACTCCATGTTCACATCGGCGAACAGATTCTGGGCCTTCTCCGAAGACAGCCACTCCAGCAGCTTCAGTGCTTCCTTGTCATGCTTCGCGTGCTTGGTGATTCCCGCACCCGAGACGTTCACGTGAACGCCGCTGCCCTGCTGGTTGGCCCAGAAGATGCCCAGCGGGAGATTGGGCTTTTTTGCCACGAGCCGGCCGAAGTAATAGGTGTTCGCCATGCCCACGTCGCACTGGCCGGCAGCGATCGCCTCCAGCATCTTGGTGTCGTCGGGGAAGGGGTCGGTGGCAAGGTTGGCCACCCAGCCCTTCACGAGCTGCTCGGTCTTGGGCTCACCGTGCTCGGCGATCATCATGGCCACCAGCGACTGGTTGTACACCTTCTTGGAGGTGCGCAGGCAGAGCCGGCCTTTCCATTTGGAGCTTGCCAGGTCTTCGTAGCTCGATAGCTCCGCGGGCTTCACCTTCTGGGTGTTGTAGAAAATCGTGCGGGAGCGCACCGAAAGGCCGAACCACCGGTTCTGGGGATCCTTCAGGTGGACCGGCACGTTCTTCCCGAGCGCTTCCGATTGCACCGGCTTCAGCAGCCCCTCGTTGGTGGCCTGCCACAGGTTGCCGGCATCCACCGTGATCAACATGTCGGCGGGGGTATTGGGCCCTTCCGCTTTCAGGCGTTCGATGAGGGCGCCCTCCTTATCGGTGATGAACGTGATCTTGACGCCCGTTTCCTTCGTGTAGGCGTCGAACATGGGCTTGATGAGCTGCTCGATGCGGGCCGAGTAGACCACCAGCTCCTCGGCTGCGGCGGCCGGGCCGCTCAGAAACGCGCCCGCCACGGCCAGCGCCGCCGCGCGAAAAATCTGCTTCGGGGACATCAGAGACTCCTTTCAGGAATAACCAGAGAATGGGTTGCGACGAAAAAGATGATAATAATTCTCACTTTTAAAGTCAATGCCTAAAATATGGACTTTGTCTAACACCATGAAAATGCGTAATTGAGAAAAATAGCTTGACTTACAAATAAGAACTATTATCATCTGTATTGCCTGATACATGAGAGGTGTTCTTAACAAGGGAGGGTAGTGTGAACGCGATGATCGTCGGCGCGGACCGGTTGGGCAATATCCCGGATTTACTAGGCAGCCTGGGAATAACGGTGGTCGAGCACGTGTCGGGCCGGAGCCCGTCGCACCAGCGGCGCCTTAACGGCTCCCCCGGGGACATTGATCTGCTGATCCTTTTCACGGATTTCCTCGGCCACAACGTGATGAAGAGCTTCCGGGAACTGGGCAAGCGCCACGGCCTCAGGGTGGTGGCATGCCGCCGTTCCGCCTCGTGCCTGATCCAATCCCTAGCCGGAGTGGCCACGCGGGCAGCGCAGGGGTGCGAGGGCTGCCCCCATGGTGTTCGCAAGGGCTAGGTGTTTGGGCTCGATTTCTGTTTGAGGAACACACCATGTACGTATGTCTCTGCCGCGGAGTGACCGACAAGCAGGTCCGCGACTGCGCCCAGTGCGGGGTGAGGACCTTGGGCGAGTTGAAGGAATGCCTGGGGGTCGCGTCCCAGTGCGGAAAATGCGCCCACTTCGCCAAGGAGATACTGAAGGAGGCGGCAGCCCCCGGTAATCACTGTTTACAACCGGCAACCTAGGGAGGTTCCCATGCTATCGACTCTTGTCATCACTCTGCGGGAAGGTATCGAGGCCTTTCTGATCGTGGCCATCATGCTGGCCTACCTCAACAAGACCGGCCGCGCCCATCTCGCCCGCGCCGTGTACTGGGGCATCGGCGCAGCGGTCGTCGCCAGCATCGGCGCGAGCTTGCTGTTCGCCCAGGCGGAAAACAAGCCCCTGTGGGAGGGCCTGCTGGCGCTGGTGGCCGCGGTGCTGGTGGCCTCGCTCATCGTCTACATGTGGCGCAAAGCGCCGCGGTTGCGAGCGGAAATCACCACGCGACTGGAAGGCGAGGCGCGCAAAGACGGGCGAGCCGCAGCGCTGGGTGTTTTTGCGTTCACCCTGCTCATGATTACCCGCGAAGGCATGGAGACGGCGCTGATGCTGAGCGCATTGCTGTTCAACACCGGTACCGGCGACATGCTCGCGGGCGCAGCGCTCGGCGTGGCCGCTGCCGCGGGATTGGCCTGGGGCTGGGCGCGCTACGGCAAGCGGGTGAACTTGCCGCGGCTGTTGCAGGTGACTGCAATTTTCCTGGCGGTTTTCGTGGTGCAGCTGTTTATCTACTCGTTCCACGAGTTCACGGAGGCCGACATCCTGCCGCTCGACAACGAATTCTGGCACATCGCCACGGAACCCTATGGGCCGGAGGGCGCCTACGGCCAGTGGCTCACCTATAGCATGGTGTTGATCCCGGCCGGTTGGCTGTTATACGCCTGGTTCCGGGACCGGCGATCCCGGCAAATCGCCGCCGGGCCGGAAACCCTGGCGGCGGATGCGAAGCGATAGCGTAATCGATGCCCGCCCCGGGATTCCCAATAACGGGCGGGCCCAGGGAGCGTAATGATGGAAAACAAATCGGCGCAAGCCGGGAACGCGAAGCACGGCAAGCAGCCCAAAAGCGCGCCGCAGCGATTGCCGGTGCGACGCATGACCAGCGCAGAGCTGTTCGACCGCGGCAATGAAGTGGTCATCGAGCACGCGGGCAGGGAATACCGACTGCGCTTGACCGGCAAGGGCAAGCTGATACTGACAGCTTGAATCATGCGCGCATAGTCGAATCATGAATTGGGGACCCGCCTCTTGAGCCCGCACGGGTCCGCCAGCCAGCCATTTCCATCCGGAAACAGCCAGCCAAGCATGTCATTTTTGCGGGCTGGCTTTTTTTTGACTTTCAATTCAATTCGCCGATGCGCAACCTTCCGGTTGACCGGCAAAACGAATGATTCTCGTCAAGTAACGTTTATACGCCAGCGACCCAGGGGTCTCACGGCCCTAGGCAGCCAGCCCATGTTTGGACATTTCAACAACGGAGTTGCCTTCGATGCTTGCTTTGACCCTGCTGCCCGCGCGTCGGGCGTTTCCCGCCGCTGGTATTGCCCTTGCCATTGCCGCTTGGACGAGCGGCGCCATGGCCGAGGCCGATACCCCCACCCTCAGGAATGTGGTGGTCACTGCCACCCGCGTCGAAACGGAGGCGGACAAGGTGCCGGCCACCGTGACCATCATTGGCCGCAAGGAGATCGATACGCGCCTGCCGGCCGACGAAGCCGATCTCTTCAAGGACGAGCCGGACATGGTGTTCTCCCGCGATCTGCGCCGCTTCGGCGCGACCCGCCCCAACATCCGCGGCATCGAGGACACCCGTGTCATCCAGATGGTGGATGGGGTCCGCCTGCCGGATTTCCGCGACGGCGGCGGCCCGACCAACTTCACCATGAGCGCGCCGCCTTCCGCCTCGCTGGAGTTCCTGAAGCGCGTGGAAATCCTGCGCGGGCCGGCCTCGAGTCTCTACGGCTCGGATGCCATCGGCGGCGTGGTGGGCTACCTCACCCTGGATCCAGCCGATCTGCTGCAGGGGAAAGACAAGTTTGTAGCGCGTGCCCGGGCAGGTTACGCCGGGGTCAATGAAGGCTTCACCGGAACCCTGATCGGAGCGGGCCGGGGCGAGACGCTGGAGTGGCTGTGGGGCTACACCCGGACCGGCGCATCCGAACTCGACAACCACGGCGACGTAAATACAGTCGCCACCAACCGCACCGAGCCCAACCCGCAGGACCTGCGCGATCGGGGGCTGCTGGCCAAGCTCCTGCTCAAGCCCGCCGCCGGTCACAAAGTGGCCCTCGCGCTGGAAGGCCGCGACCAGGATGTCGATATCCAGGTTTTGCGCCTGTCATCGACGCTGCCGAAGGTCACCGCCACGAGCGGGGACGATCATGGCCGGCGGGTGCGGGGCAGCTTGGAATGGGAACACAAGCCGGGAAGCGGCTTTTACGACCGGGCCACAGTGCGCCTCTATCGCCAGGACTCGGACACGGCGAACTTCAACCGGCAGGTCCGCAGCGATACCAGCGCCACCTGCTCGGCCTCGTTCGGCTCCGGCAACAACTGCGCCGTGGAACAGGACTTCTTTTTCGAGCAGACCGCCACCGGCGGTGGTGTCCAGTTGGAAAAAGCAGTGAGTGCAAGCCATTTCCTCACCTTCGGCGCCGATCTGTCGCGGCTGCGCACCGAGGAGTTGCGCGATGCCCGGGTGCGGAACCTGACCACCGGCGCCTTCTTCAAGTCCCTGGCCGGCGATAACTTCCCCGTGCGGGATTTCGCCACCGGCGTCACCGACACGGTGGGAGCGTTCGTTCAGGATGAGATCGCCGGGTTGGCTGGCGGCAGGCTCTCTCTCACCCCGGGGCTGCGCTACGATCGGCGCCGCCTCAAGCCCGAGGTCGACGTCCTGGCCCAGGCTGTGCTCACCGCCAACGGCAAGCAGGCCGTCTCCCAGACGGACAGCGCGATATCGCCCAAGCTGGCCGCGCTTTGGCAGATTTCGCCAGCTCTTGCCGGCTACGGCCAGATCGTGCGCGGCTTTCGGGCGCCCAACTACGAGGAGGTGAACGGCACCTTTCGCAACCCCATCCAGAACTACGGAATCAGTCCCAACCCCAGCCTCAAGCCGGAGACGAGCACCGGCGTGGAGGTCGGGCTGCGCTTGAATCGCGCCGGGGTGCGCGGCCAGATCGCCGTCTTCGACAACCGCTACCAGGACTTCATCGAGAGAGTGCGGCTCGCCTGCCCGGGGAATCCCAACTGCATCGCCGGGCTCGGGACCACTTTCATGTCCGTGAACCTGAGCAAGGTGCGCATCTACGGGGCGGAAGTCCGCGGCGGCTGGGACTTCACTCCCGGCTGGCGGCTGGAGGGCGCGCTGGCTTATGCGCGGGGGACCAATGAAGACAGCGGGCAACCGCTGAACAGCATCGAGCCGGCCCGGCTTTCAGTCGCGCTTTCCCGCGACGCCGGCGCCTGGGGCGCCGAGGGTCGGCTGCGAGCGGCAACGGACAAGGATCGGGTGGACGTCACCGGCGGGGTCTGGTTCCGCCCGCCGGGCTACGGAGTCGTGGACCTGTCGGCCTGGTGGAAGCCGGCCAAACAGGCGCGACTCGTCCTGGCGGTGAACAACCTCTTCGACAGGAAGTACTGGCTGTGGAGCGACATCCGCCAGGCCGATTCCCGCGACCCGGCGGGGGTGGACTTCTATTCCCAGCCGGGACGGCACGTGGCCGCAAGCTTCGAGTACCAGTTCTGATTGCAAAGGGAGGTACGGAGATGACCATGAACTGCCGTGATCTGCCCGACCCGGGTGTCATTGTGGCTGCGGCGCTGCACCTGATGACCCACCATGCCACAACCCACTGCCCCTACAAGGCGCGGCTGGTGGTCCAGCAACTGGAGTTCCTGGCCAACTATCCCAGCGACGCGGTTTCGCCGATGCTGCGGCAGGTGTGCCGCAAGCTGATCGTGGAGTGGTACGGGCTGATTTATGAAATGCACAAGGTGGAGCGCTCTTCGACTGCGACTCCGTTGTTGCAATGACGTCCCGAGACGCGAGCGATGAACCAGAGATCCGGAGGACAACGATGATTCTCGTGACCGAGCGGTTTTTCGTGGCGAAAGAACATTGGGCGGCATTCGAGGCGCAATGCCGGACGCTGGCCGCAATCATGGCAGGCAGGTCCGGCTTCTACCATCAATGCCTGGTACGCGGCTGCGGGGAATTCCCGTCGCACATCCGGTACAGCGCCTGGGAGTCCCTGGAGCGCTTCCGGGAGTGGACCCGCTCGGACGCTTTTGTGCTGGCCGCGAGCGGCACGGTATCGCCGTCTTTCATCGCCCCGAAACAAATGGAGGTCCAATTGGTGCCGACCGGTACGCCTGCCGCGCCCAGGCCGGCCGACCGTCTTTTGCCTATCCAGCCGGAGCAGCTGACCAACCAGGAAACACGAGGAACATTATGAAACGAATGACGAATGTCTTAATGTTATGCGTTGCCGTAATGGCGGGAGAAGAAGCGACCAGCGCCGCGCCTGCCTGGAGTGCCTCCCGGGCGGGCACGGGTGCCGCCGCATTTCAGGGGGAAGCGGGCTTCCTGGTGGTGGCGCCGGACCGCGGTTTCCAGGGCAACGAGGAAATACGGGACGCGTTCGAGGCGTTTTCCGGGGGACGCAATGCCGCCCTGGCGTTCGCCACCGATGAACGCACCCGCGACAGTCTTCGGCCGGCGCTTGAGACGCTTGCCCGCAATGGCGCGCGCCGGGCAGTGGTGTTGCCGTTGTTCATGTCGGCGGCGGATCCGCGCCTCGCGCTGGTGCGCAATCTGTTGTCGGAGAGCGCATCCGACAAAGATCGGGGGCGGTCCAGACGCCGGGTGACGGCGCCGATTCCCGTAACGTTTGCGCCGCCCTTTGGCGAAAGCTATCTGGCGGTGGAGGTGCTTGCTGACCGCTTTCGCGCCATTGAGGATCCGAACGGAAGGCGGGTCATCGTAGTGGGGTACGGCGCGACAGACGAGGAGATCCGCAGCCGGATGGAGGGCGACTGGCAGCGGCTGGCCGAGCACGCGGCCCAAGGCTTCGGCTTCGGCGCCGTGCGGACCGTGATCTGGCATGATCGCGCCGCTCCCGATCGCGAAGCGCGGCAGCGGGAGGCGGAACGGGCGCTGGCGGATGCCGCCACGGGCGGCGAGCGGGTCGCGGTTGTGCCATTTCATTTCGGCAGGAAGCTGGACGGGATGATGTCCTTCGATGCCGATCTGAAGCGGCGGATTCCGGCGGGCAGCGAGCTCGTAACGGAGGCGGGGGATTTCCCGGCGGCGCTAACCCTGTGGATGTCCCGCGAAGCCAACCGCAGCCTTGCGCTCAAGCCGGAGGACACCGGCGTCATTTTTCTTGCCCATGGCTCCGACTACCACTGGAATGAAACCATGCGGCAGGCGGTCGAGCCGCTGGCGCAGCGCTACAAGATCGAATTCGTGTTCTCGATGGCCGACCAGGCGCTGATCGAGCGCGCCGTGCGCCGGCTGGAGCGGCGCGGCGCCCAGGCTGTCGTAATCGTGCGCGTGTTCGGGCTTGCTGACGCATTCCGGGAAGAAATCGAACGCATGATCGGGCTGGACGTGGAAGGAAGGTCTCCAGCACGGGTGGCGCATGCGTCCCACGGCGGCGGCCACGGCCACGACGACAGTCATGGTCAAGGCGGCGATCATGGCGGCCAACACGGCGGAACGGCGGGATCGCCGGCGCGGATTCGTTCGTCCCTGCCGATGATCAGCGCAGGCGGGGTGGAGGCGGATGCCCTGTTTGCCAGGGTCCTGCTCGACCGCGCACGGGAGCTTTCGCGGGAACCAGGCCGGGAAACCGTGATCCTGACGGCCCATGGCTCAGGGGACGACGCCAAGAACGGGCATTGGCTAAAAAACCTGGAAGCCATGACCGCGCACATGCGATCGAACGGCGGAGCGGCGTTCCGCGCCATCCGCTTCGCCACGTGGCGGGAAGACTGGCCGGAGAAGCGTGCGCCCTGGATCGCGAAGGTCAAGGAGATGGTGACCGAAGCCGCGCGGGAAGAGGGCCGCGCCATCGTCATTCCTGCCCGCACCACCGGCCAAGGCCCCGAAAAAGAGTTCCTCAGAGGGCTCGATTTCGAGCTCGGCAGCGGGTTTGCGCCGCACCCGTTGTTTGCGCGCTGGGTGGAAAGGCAGATCTCGGCAGGTGTCGCCGCTCTTGGCAGGGACGCTCCCCGGGATACGGTATCGGCATTGACCGGCGTCACCGCTCCCAGATGAACCGGGGAAGGGAACATTGCGATGGAACGCTTAGGGTGGATTGAAATTTCGGTTGGCGGACTGGCGGCGCTGACGATGCTGACATTCCTGCTGGCGCCGGCCATCATGCGCCGGCGGGGGGACCGGGGCGCGGGCACGGACCAGGCGATCGAGCACATGCTCCACCGCATTCAGGTCCCCCTCACGGCGGCAAGCGTCGCCCTGCTCGCCGCGGTGATCGCCATACCCGTCGCGGAGCGCCTACTTTGACAGCGGGTGCGACCGATGACGCGAGTCTCCAACCGAAACTACGACACCCTCGGTTTTGCCGGCCGGATTGGTGCGGTGCTGGGGGGGCATGTCTTACTGCTGGTGCTGGTGGTGCAGGCGAGTCCCGAGTTGCGGCAGGCAATCGCGCCAATCATGGTGAGCCTGATTACGCCGGCCCGGCCGCTCCCGCCGTCGCCAGCCCCCACGCCGCCGCGACGCTCCGACCCCAAGCCCAGAGCGGTGGCGCAACCAGTGGCGCCGCCTCGGGCGCCGGAACCGGTGGCGAATGCGATCACCGTCGAGACGCCGGTGCGCGAGCCGGCGCCGGCCGCGGCAGTCCCCCCGGCTCCCGCCGTTTCGGCCGGAGCGCCGCCGCCGCCGCTGGTTCCGCCGCGCTTCGATGCCGCCTACCTGCGGAATCCTGCGCCTCCGTACCCCGCGCTCTCAAGGCGCCTGGGCGAGCAGGGCAAGGTGCTGCTGCGCGTATTCGTCGGCGCCGACGGCCGCCCGCAGCAAGTGGAAATCCGAACATCGAGCAGCTCCGCGCGCCTCGACCGGGCGGCCAAAGAGGCGGTCGGGCAATGGCGCTTCGTCCCCGCGCGACAGGGGGACCAAGCGGTCGGAGGCTGGGTCATCGTTCTGGAAGGCTAATCCCATGCATCAAACCACATCCATGAGCATCCTCGGTTTCTGGGCCCAGGCCGATGCCGTCGGCAAGTCTGCAGCGTTGCTGTTACTCACCATGTCGGTGACGACCTGGTACCTCATCGTGACCAAGGCGTGGCAGGCCTGGCGCATCCGGCGCCCTGGCTCCGCCTGCCCACCTTTCCAGCCAGCCAGTCCGGAGTTTCCTTCGGCAGCTAGCCAAAACCTGTGTTTCATGTGCTTTTTTCGAAGGAAACGACAAATGATCAGTGAAAAACGAAGCATCGTAGCGTCAGCCGCCATGGCGGCGCTGCTCGGCCTTGCCGGACCCGCGCAGGCCGACATGAGCGTGGAAGAGCGCCTAAAGGCGCTGGAAGCCCGGCTGAACAGCCTGGAAAAAGAAAACCAGACTCTGAAGGGGCAACTCCGACAAGCCGAACAGAAGGTGGAAGCCACTGGCGAACAGGTGGAAAAGATTGTCAGCCAAGGTCCCTCGGCGAAGGCCGCCTGGGCGGAGAAGACCCAGTTCGGCGGATACGGCGAACTGCACTTGAACAAGCTGAAAAACAACAAACCCGGCGGCAGCAACAAGGACGAGCTGGATTTTCATCGTTTCGTGCTGTTCATGGGGCATCAATTCAATGACAAGGTACGCTTCCAATCCGAGCTGGAGATTGAGCACGTCCTGGTCAAGGATACTAAGGACGCCTCGGGTCCCGGGGAAGTCGAACTGGAGCAGGCCTACCTGGATTTCAGACTGACCGACAGCTTGTCGGCAAAGGCAGGTCTGTTCCTGATGCCGGTCGGCATCCTGAACGAAACCCACGAACCGCCCACGTTTTACGGCGTCGAACGCAACCCGGTCGAAAACAACATCATTCCCACGACGTGGTGGGAGGGGGGGGCAAGTCTAAGCGCGAACCTGGGCAACGGCTTCAGCGTGGACGGCGCGGTGACCAGCGGTCTGCAGACGACAGCCGCGAAGAACTATGCGGTGCGTGACGGCCGACTGAAAGTCGCCAAGGCCAAGGCGAAAGACGCGGCCTACACCGCGCGCCTGAAATGGACTGGCATGCCCGGCCTGGAACTCGCGGGGACGGTGCAGTACCAATCCGACATCACCCAGAGCGCCGACGCCACCGCGGGCAGTGCGAAGCTGTACGAAGCCCACGCCGTGCTCAACAAAGGGGCATTCGGCTTGCGCGCGCTCTACGCGAACTGGGATCTCGAAGGCAGCGGGCCGAAAGCCGTGGGAGCCGACAAGCAGAAAGGCTGGTATGTCGAGCCGTCCTTCAAGCTCTCCGAGCAGTGGGGTGTATTCGCGCGCCACAGCCGCTGGGACAACCAGGCCGGCGACGCTACCGACAGCCGCTTCGCCCAGTCGGACGTGGGCGTGAACTTCTGGCCGCATCGCGACGTGGTGGTCAAGCTGGACTACCAGAAGCAGAACGCGCCCAACGGCAAGGACGAGTTCGACGGCTTCAACGTCGGCGTCGGCTACCAGTTCTAGCATGTTTGTCTTTCGCCTCCTGTTTCTTCTGGCCTTCGCCGCGCCGGTCTGGGCCGCCGATCAGGAGGCGGAGACCGACCGCTTTCTGCGCGAGGTCTTCACGCAGCCGCCCGCGCCGGAGATCCTCTGGCTCGCGGGTGAGCTGCGCCCGGCCGCGCGCGCCATTCTGGAACACGACTATCCGGCCGTGCGCGTGCGCTATTGGCGTATCGGGCAACGCACCGCCTGGGTGCTGGACGAGATCGGCAAGGAATTGCCCATCACAGTGGGCATCAGCGTGGACCACGGTGCTGTGGAGCGGGTACGGGTGCTGGTATATCGGGAAAGCCGAGGCTGGGAAGTGAAAAGCCCCGCTTTTACGCGCCAGTTCGACGGCGCGCGCCTCACCGCGCGTCAGACGCTGGATCGGGGCATCGACGGCATCTCCGGCGCCACCCTCTCGGTGCGGGCGCTGACCCGGCTAGCCCGGCTCGCCCTGCTGTTCCACAACCACGTCGTCGGCACCGTGGCCCGCACATGAGCGCCTTTCCGGACATCCGTCTTCCGCCCCTTCAGCGACGGCTGATCTTCGCTGCGCTCGCCATCGTCGTGCTGAGCGGCATCGCCTGGATCGGCATGGGGCTGCGTCTGGACCCGCTCGACTTCACCAACCCCCTCCGTGCCTGGCGCCACCGTCTGCTGGTGCTGCACGCCATCTCGGCATACGCCCTGCTATGGCTGGTGGGCACCCTCTTCCCGCACCATCAGCATGGCGCGTGGCGGGCACGGCGCAATCGTGTCAGCGGCGGCGCGCTGACCGGTACACTGCTGGCGCTCGTCGTTACCGGCCTGACCCTGTACTACCCACCTCATGAAGGCTGGCGCAATGCCCTGAGCCTGGTCCATCAGGGGCTGGGCCTTGCCTTGGCGCTGCTCGTGCCCATCCATGTCACCGCAGGCAAACATGGACGAACATTTAGCCCCGATATTTCACGAGTAGGCTAATTGAGGAGGAATGGCCGGATGAAAGGCTGGAAGGCTAATCCCATGCATCAAACCACATCCATGAGCATCCTCGGTTTCTGGGCCCAGGCCGATGCCGTCGGCAAGTCTGCAGCGTTGCTGTTACTCACCATGTCGGTGACGACCTGGTACCTCATCGTGACCAAGGCCTGGCAGGCCTGGCGCATCCGGCGCCGCGCAGACCGGGCACTGAACGCGTTCTGGAGCGCGGAGAGCCTGACCGAGGCCATTGCCCACATGCAGCTTGCCGCGCCGGAGAGCCCCTTTTCCCATACCGCCGCCGCCGGCGCCGACGCGGTGGCCCACCATCAACGCCATGTCGGGGACAGGCTCGCCGCGACGCTCGCCCTCTCGGAGTTCGTGACGCGTGCGATTCGGCGCGCCATCGGGCGCGCGACGGCTGAGATCGAAGCCGGGCTCACGGTGCTGGCCTCGATCGGCTCCACCGCGCCCTTCGTCGGTCTGTTCGGCACGGTGTGGGGGATCTACCACGCGCTCATCGGGATCGGATTCACCGGTCAGGCCACGATCGACAAGGTCGCCGGTCCGGTGGGAGAGGCGCTGATCATGACGGCCCTGGGCCTCGCGGTGGCGATTCCCGCCGTGCTCGCCTACAACTTCCTGGTGCGGGCCAATCGCGTGGTGCTCGCCGACCTCGACGCCTTCGCCCACGATCTTCACGCCTATCTCACCACCGGCGCCAGGCTGCAAAGCCCCGGACATGCGGACCACCCGGGCGCAAGCGTCGCCAGCCTGCGAACGCACGCGGCGGGAGGCGTCTGAATGGCCTTCGGCGGATTCAACCAGGAGGGCGAGGCGCCCCTCATGAGCGAGATCAACACCACGCCCCTGGTGGACGTGATGCTGGTGCTGCTCATCATCTTCATGGTCACCGCGCCCCTGTTTACCCACGCGGTGAAAATCGACCTGCCCCAGGCCCAGAGCCAGGTGAACCCGGAAAAACCGGACACCGTCAACCTTGCCATCGACGAGCGAGGCCGGGTGTTCTGGAACAACGAGCCGGTGGCGGACGCGGCGCTGCCGGCGCACCTCGCGCAGGCCGCGCAGAAGACCCCGCAGCCGGAGCTGCACCTGCGCGCCGACCGCAACACCCGCTACCAGCGAATCGCCGAAGTGATGGCGGCGGCCCAGAACGCGGGCATCGCGAAGCTGGGGTTCGTCACGCTGCCCGACACGCGCTGAGGTAGAACCTGTCGACGCGTCCTGCTCAATTCCTGAAACCGACCCAGCCAGCCCGCGGCCCCGCCGACCAGCCAGCCAGCAACCATGCCTTACGGAAATGCTCTGTGACATGAAACTCAAGCACCTGAAACTCAAACCTTTGTGCCTCGCCCTGTGGTTCACCCCGGCTTTGGCCGCCGCCGCTGAATCAGAACTGCCGGTAGTCCTGGTCAACGCCGAGCGCGACGACTTCGACGCCCGCAGGGATGCCCGCTCCACCCGCCTGGTCTATGGCCGCGAGGAACTGGACAAAATGAACGAAATGACCGTGGGCGACTATCTGCGGCGGCTCCCCGGGGTCACTTTCAGCGGCCCGCCCGGATCGCCCCGGGACGTGCGGGTGCGCGGGCTGGACAAGGGTTATACCCAGATCCTGATCGACGGCGAGCCGGTGCCCACCGGCACCAAGGAGCGCCAGCTCCAGGTGGACCGCCTGCCGCTCGACATGATCGAGCGCATCGAAATTATCCGCGCCCCCACCGCCGACCTGCCCAACGAGGGCCTGATGGGCACCATCAACATCGTTCTGCGCGATGCCCCCTCGCGGCGCATCGCCTCCGCGCGCGCCCTCTACGGGGTGACCAACGGCCAGACGGCCGACGCCGAAACCAGGACCCTCTCGGGCCAGTACGGCAACCGCTACGGCGACGTCAGCCTGCTGCTCAACGCCTCCATCGGCCAGCGAGGCGAGGTGAAAACCAAGTCCAAGGACGAGCAGAAATTCGCCGCTACCGGCGCCCGCACCGACTGGAAACAGGAATTCGAGGACGAACGCCTGAAGGCCGACGGATTCGACTTCGCCCCGCGCCTGAACGTCAACCTGGGCGGCGGCAGCCAGCTCATCCTCACCCCCTTCGTGTCCCGGGTGGATGAGAACAAGCGCAAGACCACCGATAAGTTCAAGCTTACGCCGCCGGCCACGGGTGCCGTCATCGCCGGCGATGGGAAGAAAACGGAAATCGAGGACAAGGAGCGGGAAATCACCCGCCTGCGCGGCGAGTGGAAAACCCGGCTCGCCGGTGGCGGCGAGTTTTCCCTCCGCGCCGCGGTGCAGTCGGGAACCGAGGATAAGGAAAAGACCGCCCGCGAATTCAACGCGGCCGGGGCGCAGACCAAGCTCACCCTGGAAAAAGGTTCGGTGGATGAAAAGGGCTCCTCTGCCGGCGCCCGCCTGAAGTCGCCATTCGGGGCGCACCGCCTCGGCGGCGGCATCGAGTACTTCGACAAGTCGCGCAAGGACGACAAGCAGACCGTGGAAAACGGCGTGACCAAGGCCGCTGGCCGCGGCGACCGCTTCGACATCTCGGAGAAGCGCTGGGTCCTGTTCCTCCAGGACGAAATCGAGATCGCCGAGGGCCATTTCCTGACCCCGGGGCTGCGCTCCCAGCGCATCACCCAGAGCTCCGTCGATGGCGCCGGGCAGAGCCGCAGCGGCAAGTACCTGACGAACTCGCCTTCGCTGCACTACCTGTGGCGAGTGAATCACAGCAACAATCTCCGCGCCAGCCTCACCGAGACCGTGAAGCCCCCCAAGTTCGACGACTTGAGTTCGGTCGTCGAAACCAAGTCGGGAACCGCCACCGACCCGGACAAGTCCGGCAACCCGGACTTGAAGCCCGAGAAGGCGCTGGGACTGGAACTCGCCTGGGAGAACTTCCTGCCCCGATCCGGCGGCGTGCTGGGCGCCAATGCCTTCGTGCGCGACATCACCGACAAGGTCGAGAAGCGCACCGTGCTGGAAGGCGCGCGCTTCGTGGAGCGGCCTTTCAACGTCGGCGACGCGCGGGTCTGGGGCGTGGAACTCGACGCCCGCGCCCGCATGGACGCGATCGGCCTGCCCGAGCTCATGTTCCGCGCCAACGCCACCCGCCTCTATTCGCGCCTGGAGAACAGCGCGACCGGCCAGACCACCAACGTCAAGGATCAACCGCCCTATGTGTACAACATCGGCTTCGACTACCAGCTCCTGGCCTGGGACGCGAGCTTTGGCGGCAACTACAACTTCACTCCCCGCTTCAACAAGGACCCGGGCGCGGCCCCCAACCAGGACTTCGAGGCGGAGCAGAAGCTCCTTGACCTATACGTCTACAAGCGCCTGGATCGCAATTTCGGCCTGCGCTTGACCGGGGTCAACCTGCTCGACATGAAGAAGGACAAGGACAAGTTCGCCATCGACAGCAAGGGGGTGACCACCGTTACCCGGGAAATCGAGCAGGGCGGGCGCGGCTTCTTTCTGGCGCTGGAAGGCAAATTGTAGGGAACGCGATGGATCGCGAGACGGACAGCGCCGGCGCGCGACTGACGCGCCTATATGGTCTTTTGCGCTGAAACGCGTGTTCACCCCAAGGAGAAACCCATGAACAAACTGAAGAATCTCTTCACCGCCCGAGATTGGCACATCTGGGTGAGCCTCGCGCTGGCGCTGCCCATACTGCTGGTCGCGTTCACTGCCGTGCTGATCGCCCACGACAAGAGCCTGGGCTTGAGGAAGGTACCTGTCACGGCCGAGTGGCTGCCCGGCTACGGCCCCGGAGCGGTGGAGCCGCCCGAGGCGCGTGCCGTGCTCACTGCGGCGGACGGCAGCCGCTGGATCGGCACCCGGCTTGGCGTTTATCGCGTGTTGCCGGATGGACAACCCCTGGCCGTCGAAGTCCTCAACAACGTCGAAGTGCGATCCATGGCCGAAGCGGCAGGCGCGATCCTGGTCGGCACGAAGCAGGGCCTGTGGCGCGGGCGCGGCGAGGACTGGCGGCGCATCCTGGACCAGGAAGTGTGGCATGTGGGCGTCGCCGCCGGTGGCGGCATGGTGGCGACACTGAAGGAACAAGGAGTGGTCGTCAGCCGCGACGGCGGCGCGAGTTGGAGCGCGGACCCGCAGGTCGCCGCAGCACTTGCCATGCTGCCCGCGCGCGCCCAGCCGCGCGTGACCCTGGGCAAGCTGGTGCTGGATCTGCACACCGGCAAGGCCCTGCTTGGCAAGAAGGCCGAATGGATCTGGATAGACCTGGTGGGCGGCGCCATGCTGCTGCTGGCGCTGACCGGTGTTTACATGTGGTGGCGCAGCCAGCAGCGCCGGTCTCAAATGTTGCAAGCCGGCCGCCCGGCCAGCTCCGCGACGGCGGCGCCGGCAGCCGAATAGGGGCCCCCGTGCCGATGGGCGCGGCCATTCTCCTGGCTTTCTTCCTGGCCGCTGCACTTGCGCTGATGGCGATGACAGGGGACGGCATACGGCTGCTCGTCGCGCGGCGGCGCGCCAATCGCCCGCCCCTGCGTCTCGTGGTGACCGAACGCGTGGATCTCACGCCTGATCTGTTTCGCGTGCGGCTGGCCCGGGCCGACGGCCGGCGCCTGCCGCGCTTCCAGGCCGGACGCCATGTAGCCGTGCGCGCTCAAGTAGATGGGCGTGTCCTGAGGCGCGGCTATTCCCTCGCCGCATGGTCGCCACGGCCGCGGGCCTACGAACTGGGCATCCGGCGCGAGACCCGCGGCCGCATGTCGTCTCACCTCCACGCGCAGCTCACGCCCGGGGCAGGGGTGGAGGTGTCGCCGCCCGCGGGCGCTTTCGTTCTGGATCTGCAGGACGCGCGCCGCGTGGTTCTCGTCGCCGGCGGCATCGGCATTACACCCATGCGCGCGATGGTTCACCGGATCGGGTGTTTGCCGGCGCGGGCGCGCCCGCGCGTCGTGCTGTTCCAGGCGGCACGCCTCGAGGCCGATCTGGCCTGGGCCGATGAATTCCGTGCGCTGGCCGAAGAAGCACCCTGGTTCCGCTACTACCCGGTCCTGTCGCGGCCGGCGGCGTCATGGAGCGGCTGGCGGGGACGCCTCGACGCCAAATGTATCCTGGCCGAGGGCGGCAGCGCCGCGGCGGATTTCTATCTCTGCGCGCGCGAGGAAATGATGCAGGTTCTGATCGGGCAGCTCCGCCAGGCCGGCGTCGCCCCGGAGCGGCTGCATTGGGAATCCTTCGGCATCAATGCCGGCGGCGGTTGGCATCACCCGGTGGAGATCGACGGCCGGCGCATTGCGTCATCCGAAGGGACTCCGACCTTGCTCCATGCCCTTGAAGCTGCCGGCATCGACGTTACAGCGGAATGCCGCAGCGGGGAATGCGGCAACTGCCGCCTGCGCCTCGAAAAGGGCGAGGTGCGCTGGCTGCGGCAGGCTCCCGCGGCACTGCCTGCCGGCGAGATACTCGCCTGCTGCTGTGTGCCGGTGCGGCCGCTGAAGCTGAGCCGCGTGCGCTTCGGTACCGAGGCCGAAACAAGATGAGCCTGCTCTCGTTCAGTCAGGCTGTGCGGATTGCAACCGCATGATTCCGGCGAGGCTTTGGGCCCCATCCGATGGGCTATAATGCAGACTGCAAGAGCAGCCTTGCCGGGGCGGAGCCGCAGTCCGCAAAGAGCGCCCGCTACCGGCCCCTGTCAGGCCCAGCCAGCCATTCCCCGATGCCTTCGGGATAGCCAGCCAAGCTCCCAAAGCGTGGTTCGTTTCCTAAGGAGGTCTGCACATGAAAGGCGACAAGAAGGTCATCACCTACCTCAACCAGGTCCTCACCAACGAGCTCACCGCCATCAACCAGTATTTCCTGCACGCCCGGATGTGCAAGAACTGGGGTCTCAAGAAGCTGGACGAGCATGAGTTCAAGGAGTCGGTGGACGAGATGAAACATGCCGACCGGCTGATCGAGCGCATCCTGTTCCTGGAGGGGCTGCCCAACCTGCAGGACATCGGCAAGCTGCTCATCGGCGAGAACGTCGAGGAGATCCTGAAATGCGATCTCCAGCTGGAGATGGCGAACCACGCGGTGCTGAAGGAGGCCATCGCCTACTGCGAGTCCGGTAGCGACTACGTGAGCCGCGAGCTGTTCGAGGACATCCAGCAGGGCGAGGAAGAGCACATCGACTGGCTGGAAATCCAGCTCGATCTCATCGGCAAGGTGGGGCTGCAGAACTACCAGCAGTCCCAGATGTAGGCGGCGCTATTTGGCGGCTCCTCCGGGAGCCGCCGAGAACCGCATCTCCGTCACCAGCCGGCCCTCGAACCAGGCGTCGAAGCTCACCTCGCGCCCGTTCTTCGATACCTGGAGCCCTTCCTGGGCCGCGGGCAGCATGCCCTCGAAGCGCAGCGCCGGGCTCTCCAGGCGCACGGTCATGGACACGTGCATCGGATAGTAGCCGTCCAGGAACTTGCGCATGAAGGGCCCGTTTCTCAGGCTCCAGGTGCCGTCGCCGTTGTCGTGCAGGGCCTGGCTGAAGGCCCCGATGCACAGCTTCGCACCCGGGAAGATGTCCCGTAACTGCACCGAATTTCCCTCCACCCAGGCGTCGATGATCCCGGAGTGGGAGATGATGTGCAGGCCGGTGGTGCGGGTGCGGTGAAACAGGATCTGGGCCGCGGGCACCGCGTCCAGGTTCTCGTGGCACTGGGTGAGTTCGGTCCAGCCGTCGTCCAGGCTCGCCTCGCGGATGACCAGCGCGTTCCGGTGATAGTGAACCGGCTTGCCGGGCGGTTGCGCCAGAAACACCAGTTCGCCCTCGTTGACGCTCGCCGCGCTCTTCTCGGGCGGGGCGTTGAACCAGTCTTCCAGCTGCTTGCGGGATGGTTCCTGCGCGCGTGCGGCCGTCGCCAGCCCGACGGCGAGCCCCAGAATCACTGCGATGAGCCGGTGCTGCAACGCCATTCCCCCGTATCGGATTCCACGTTGGACCCGGGCTCCCGGGAAAAGTTGGCATTCCGGCCGACAGGCCCACCGGGATGCCCTAAAATAGCGGCTTTACGCTGCCAAGCATCGTTTCCATGAACCGTTTCCTCAAGACCGCAGCCCTGCTGATCGCGCTCGCCCTGTCCGGCTGCGCCACCGTTCCGGAACCCAGGCCCGCCCCGCCCCAGCCCGTCGCCAGTCCCCAGCCCCCGAAGATTGCGGTCGCCCTCGGCGGCGGCGCGGCGCGGGGGTTTGCCCACATCGGGGTGCTCAAGGTGCTGGAGGCCCAGGGCATCGTCCCGGAAATTGTGGTCGGAACCAGCGCCGGAAGCCTGGTGGGGGCGCTGTATGCCGCCGGCCACAGCGGCTTCGAGATCCAGCGGCTGGCCCTGCAGATGGACGAGTCTGCGGTAAGCGACTGGAGCCTGCCCAACCGGGGTGTGATCAAGGGCGAGTCGCTCCAGGAATTCGTCAACCGGGCAGTCAACAACCGGCCCATCGAGAAACTGGCCCGGCTGTTCGGGGTGGTCGCGACCGATCTCCAGACCGGGGAAATGATCGTGTTCCGGCGCGGCAATACCGGGATGGCGGTGCGCGCTTCCAGCAGCGTCCCCGGGGTATTCCAGCCGGTCAATGTCTCGGGGCGGGAGTACGTGGACGGAGGGCTCACGAGCCCAGTGCCGGTGAAGGTCGCGAAGAGCCTCGGCGCCGACATCGTGATTGCGGTGGACATCGGCGCCAAGCCCCGGTACGGCAAGGTGAAGGACACCATCGATGTACTGCTTCAGACCTTCTCCATCATGGGCCAGTCCCTGAGCGGGCATGAGATCGCGCTTGCTGACGTGGTGATCCGTCCCAACACCGGAGTCATCGGCGCCACCGATTTCGAGAGCCGGCACCTGGCGATCCTGGAGGGAGAAAAGGCCGCACAGGAAGCGTTGCCGGCGATCCGTTCCCGGATCCGGCAATTCATGAATTCAAATTCCGTCCCAGGGGGCGATCCGGCGCGGCCGGCGGCAGGAACAGAGCCGAAATCAGGTGCGGGGCCGTCCGGTTCACGCTAAGATTAAAGGGTAAAATAAGTCGTAAGCGGGCGCGAATTGAAGCGGACTCGCCGTCGCCGGCGCGCCGCTTAATGCGCCGGAGTGTCGCATTCTGCAATCGCCAATCGGGAGGAGCCATGACCGACCAGCAGCCCCAGGATCTGTCCAACGAAAGCCTGAAGCAGGCCGCCAGCGAAACCGTCCAGAAAAGCGTGGACATTCGCGCCTCGGTGCGCGACCTCACGCTGCAGGCGATCCAGAGCCGGCGCCTGGACCCGCAAGAGATGAAGAACATCATGCGCGCCATGACCGAGGGCATCACGATCGGCGCGGAGAAGCGCTCGAACGACACGCGCCTGGCGCTCTCGGAGGCCATCAAGGGCTTGGACGAGGCGCTGATGAAAGCCGCGGAAGCGGGGCATCTCGCCCTCAAGCAGCTCACCACCAAGACCAAGGACTTCTCGGAGAACGAGCTCAAGCAGGCGCTCGCCAACATGAAGAAGCTGGAAGAGGACTTCATCCAGACGCTCACGCAGGTGACCGAGGCGGCGGGCGCCAAGATGAAGCCCGAGTTGAAGGAGCTGCTGTCCCACGCCCAGCGGGCAGGCACCGACACCGGGGCGAAGGTGGCCGCCACCATGAGCGAATTCACCCACCGCATGGCGACCTCCTACCTCGAGAGCAAGTACTCCAGCCTGGAGGCGGCCCGCGAGCTGTCGGCCCGCTTCACTCTCGCGGCGAGCGGCTTTCTCGCCGGGCTGGCCGAAGCCCTGAGGCAGCCGCGCAAGGGCGAAGGCAAGAAGGAATAGGGAATCCGGCCCGCGGTGTCGAGTGCCGCCAACCCCCGTCGCCCGTCATGCTGGTTGAAACCCTGAGCGTGGTGCGGGACCTCTCGCGCCTGCACGACATCACCTCCATCGTCATCCGCTACGGCGGCGGCGACTTGGTGCGCCTCATCGGCCTCGGCAACCTGCTGGAGCGCGCCGGGCGCATCCTGCGCTGGAACGAGGCGACCGAGCTCCGGCACCTGGAGCCGGCGGTGCGGGTGCGCATGGCGCTCGAAGAGCTGGGTCCCACCTTCGTCAAGCTGGGGCAGGTGCTCGCCACCCGGGTCGATCTGTTCCCGCCCCACTGGATCGCCGAGTTCGAGAAGCTTCAGAGCGCGGTGCCTCCGGTGCCGTTCGAGACGCTGCTTCCGGAAATGGAGCGCGCTCTGGGCTGCGCGCCGGGGGACGTGTTCAGGGACATCGAACCCCAGGCCCACGCTGCCGCCTCCATCGCCCAGGTGCACCGGGCCAGGCTCGAAGACGGCACGCCGGTGGTGCTGAAGGTGCGCCGCCCGGCCATTCGGCCGAAGATCGAGGCGGACCTTCGCATCATGAGCCACCTGGCGCGGCTGCTGGAATCGGAGATTCACGAGTTTCGCCGCTACCAGCCGGTGCAGATCGTGGCCGAGTTCGCCAAGTCCCTGCGGCGCGAGCTGGACCTCGCGGTGGAGGCGCGCCACGTGGACCGCTTCCGGGACAACTTCGCCGATGATCCCCATATCGTGGTGCCCCGGGTGTACTGGGAATGGACCAGCGAGGCGATGAATGTCCAGGAATACATCGAGGGTGTGCCCGGCACCTATCTCAAGGCGGTGGACGAGGCGGGGCTCGACCGCAAGGTGCTCGCGACGCGCGCCAGCGACGCGGTGCTGAAGATGATCCTGATCCACGGCTTCTTCCACGCCGATCCCCACCCGGGAAACGTGTTCTACCTGCCGGGCAACCGCATCGCCATGATCGACTTTGGCATGGTGGGCTACCTCACCGAGAACCGCCGCAACCAGATCGTGGACCTGCTGGCGGCGCTGTCGCGCCGCGACGAGCAGGGCATCATGGAAGTGGTGCTGGACTGGACGGGCGAGGCCCAGGTGGACGAGGAGAAGCTCGCCGCCGACATCGCCTCCATCCTCATCACCTACGACCGGGTGCAGCTGAAGGACATCAACGTCGGCCAGGTGCTGAACGAGATCACCGCGGTGATGCGCGAGCACTATATCGTGGTGCCCACGGATCTGACGCTGCTGTTCAAGGCCCTCATCACCCTGGAGGGCTACGGGCGGCAGGTGGACCCGGAATTCCGCATGATCGAGCACATCACCCCCTTCGTGAAGCAGGTGATCCTGCACCGCTACGCGCCGTCCACGCTGGCCAAGCGCGGCCAGCACGGCCTGCGCGATGCCCTGGCCGTCATCACCGACCTGCCGCGGGACCTGGTGCGGCTGGTGAAGGAAGTGCGGCGGGGAAAGTTCAAGATCGACCTGGATCTCAAGCGCCTGGACCATTTCGCCCATCTGCTCGACCGCGCCATCGACCGGGCCACCATCGGCATTCTCACGGCATCCCTGGTGATCGGCTCGTCCATCGTCATGACGGTGCAGGGCGGGCCCACGCTGCTCGGCATTCCCATCCTCACCGTGTTTGGGCTGCTCGGCTTCGTGATCGCCTTCTTCAACAGCCTCTGGATCATTTTTTCCATCTGGCGCTCAGGCAAGGATTAAGTCGGAGCTTTCCCGAAAATTGCGGGAGCTTCCCGGCTTTGGGAAATCCGGCCGGCAAAATCCGCAGCAAGGCCGGCAAGCGGGCGCTGAGGCGCGGGGCGGCTTGATCTGGATCAATCGGGCTGGCGGTGGTACGGGATATGCTTTTCGGGCTGGCTGATGATTCAAACCTGTTCTGCCGTGGATAACCCTGACTCAGTTCTGAAACCCATCCTTGCCCGTCACGGCGCGAATCCCACCCGCCTGGTGCAGATTCTGCGCGAGGTTCAGGAGCGGGCGGGCCATGTTTCCGATGACGCGGTGACGGCGCTCGCCGCTGCCCTCGGGATCCCGCGGGTCCGGGTCGAAGGGGTCGCGAGCTTCTACAGCTTCTTCCGCCGGGAGTCCCACGGCGCCTACGAGATCCTGCTTTCCGACAACATTACCGACCACATGCAGGGCAAGAAGGAGCTGATGCAGTACCTGTGCGAAAAGCTCTGGATCGAGCCGGGGAAGGTCTCCGAAGACGGGCTGGTCAGCGTGTGGAATACGTCGGATACCGGCATATGCGACCAGGGCCCGGCGGCGCTGGTGAACGGCTACGCGGTCCCGGCGCTGTCGAGGAACCGCATCGATCTCATGGTGGAACTGATGCGAGCGAAGAAGTCTCTCGCCGACTGGCCGCCGATGCTGTTCGAAGTCCGGGACAACATCCGCAAGCCCGGCGTGCTGCTCGGCCAGCCTTTCGAGCCGGGCTCGGCGCTGGAGACCGTGATTGCGCGCGGCGCGTCGGCGACGCTGAAGGAAATGGAGCGCTCGAAACTCCGGGGCCGGGGCGGCGCGGGTTTCCCGACGGCCGTGAAGTGGGCCTCCTGCAGCCGCGCCGCGGGCAAGACCCGTTACGTGGTATGCAATGCGGACGAGGGCGAGCCGGGAACCTTCAAGGACCGGGTGCTGCTCACGAGCTACGCCGACCTGGTGTTCGAGGGCATGACGGTGTGCGCCCGGGTGATCGGGGCAGCGAAGGGCCTGGTGTACCTGCGAGGCGAGTACCGATACCTGCTGGAACGGCTGGAGGCGGCGCTGGAGGCGCGTCGCCGCGCCAACCTGCTGGGGAGCAACATCCTGGGGGAGAAAGGTTTCGATTTCGACATCGAGATTCACCTGGGAGCCGGGGCCTACATCTGCGGCGAGGAATCCGCCCTCATCGAGTCCCTGGAAGGCAAGCGCGGCCAGCCCAGGAACCGCCCCCCGTATCCGGATACCCACGGCTATCTCGGCGAGCCCACCGCGGTGGACAACGTGGAGACCTTCGCCTGCTCGGCGCTGATCGCGAAACACGGCGGGGACTGGTTTGCCGGAATCGGAACCGCTGAATCGAGCGGCACGAAACTTCTGTCGGTGTCCGGGGACGTGAAGCGGCCGGGCATTTACGAATATCCCTTCGGCGTCACGGTGCGCGAGGTGCTCAGGGATTGCGGGGCCGCGAGTCCGCAGGCGGTGCAGATCTCGGGACCTTCGGGCAGCTGCATTTCGTGGAAGGAATTCGACCGCAGGATCGCCTTCGAGGACCTGCCGACGGCGGGCGCCTTCATGGTCTTCAGCCGGGAGCGGGACATGTTCGAGGTGGCGCGCAACTTCAGCCACTTCTTCGCCCACGAGTCCTGCGGCTTCTGTACGCCCTGCCGGGTGGGAACGACGCTGCTCAGGAAGACCATGGACAAGATTCACGCCGGCCACGGCAGCGCCTACGACATGGACGAGATGCGGCATCTCTCCCGCATCCTCAAGACCATGAGCCACTGCGGGCTGGGGCACACGGCGGCCAATCCGGTGGTGGACACCATGGCGAAATTCCCCGATGCCTACGAGAGGAAGCTCAAGGAGCTGGCATTCGAGCCGAGCTTCGATCTCGACGGGGCGCTCGATACCGCGCGCCGCATCACCGGCCGCGACGATCCCTGGGCCCACATCGGCGAGGAGCCATGAGCGGAAACGCGATCAGCATCGACGGAGTGGCCGTTGCCTTCGAGCCGGGGCAGACCATCATGCAGGCGGCCGAGGCGGCGGGCGTCTATATCCCGCACCTGTGCCACCATCCCGAGTTCGCTCCCCACGGCAGCTGCAAGCTCTGTACCGTGAAGGTGAATGGCCGCAACGGGGCCTCCTGCACCGTCGGGGCGCAGCCGGGAATGGTGGTGGAGAACAACACGGCGGAGCTGAACGACGGGCGGCGGGCGCTTACCCAGATGCTGTTCGTGGAGGGCAACCATTTCTGTCCGTTCTGCGAAAGGAGCGGCAACTGCCAGCTCCAGGCGGTGGCCTATTTCCTGAACATGACCTCGCCCCACTTCGAGCATTTCTATCCGCCGCGCGAGGTGGACGCTTCTCATCCGGAGGTGCTGCTGGACCGCAATCGCTGCATCCTGTGCGAGCTGTGCGTGCGCGCATCGCGCGAAGTGGACGGGAAAAACGTGTTCGGCATCGCGGGACGCGGCATTCAGGCCCGGCTGGTGGTGAATTCCCATTCGGGCCGGCTCGGTGATACCGGCCTGGCGGCGACCGACAAGGCGGTTCAGGTCTGCCCCGTGGGGGCGATTATCCGCAAGGGCACGGCGTTCCGGGTGCCGGTCGGAAAACGACTCTACGATCAGGCGCCCATCAGCGAAGTCGGGACCCACGTGACCGGACAAGGCCATGGCAAAACTTAGGGTCGCCACCACCTCGCTCGCCGGCTGCTTCGGCTGCCACATGTCGTTCCTGGACATCGACGAGCGGCTGTTCAGTCTCGTCGAGGCGGTGGAATTCGACCGCTCGCCGCTCACCGATATCAAGCGATGCGGGCCCTGCGACATCGGCATCGTGGAAGGCGGCGTGTGCAATGCCGAGAACGTGCACGTGCTCCGGGAGTTCCGCAGAAACTGCAGGATCCTGGTCGCCATCGGCGCCTGCGCCATCAACGGCGGGGTGCCCGCCATGCGCAACAACATCGACCTCTGGGACTGCTTCCAGGAGGTCTACCAGTACGAGGGGGGCACCGAGGGGCGGGTGGTTCCCAACGATCCCGAGCTGCCGCTGCCCTTCGACAAGGTGCACCCCATCTACGAGGTGGTGAAGGTGGATTATTTCCTCCCCGGCTGCCCGCCGCCGGCGGACGCCATCTGGCGGCTGCTCACCGACCTGGCCGCAGGGCGGGAGCCGAGGCTCGATTACACGATGCTGCATTACGACTAAACGTCATGGGCCACAGAGGACACAGAGCGCACAGAGATCGCAGCGTCTCTTTACTCTGTGTCCTCTGTGATCTGTGGCTGATTTGAGATCTTGGAAATGACATTCCCGTTGGAAACCGCCGCGAACCCGGAGAAGCTGAAGCGCGTCGCCATCGAGCCCCTGTCCCGGGTCGAGGGCCACGGCAAGGTGACGCTGCTGCTGGATGACGACAACCGGGTGCACCAGGCGCGGCTGCACATCGTGGAGTTCAGAGGCTTCGAGAAGTTCATCCAGGGACGGCCCTATTGGGAAGTGCCGGTGCTGGTGCAGCGGCTGTGCGGCATCTGCCCGGTGTCGCACCATCTTGCCGCCTCCAAGGCCATGGACCTGCTGGTGGGCGCGAAGCACCTCACGCCGACCGCCGAGAAACTCCGGCGGCTCATGCACCTGGGCCAGATCCTGCAGTCCCATGCATTGCACTTTTTCCACCTGGCCTCGCCGGACCTGCTGTTTGGCTTCGACAGCGAGGTGGCGAAGCGCAACGTCGTCGGCGTGGCGGCGGCCTTTCCCGACGTTGCGAAGCGGGGCGTGCTGCTGCGCAAGTACGGGCAGGAGGTGATTCGCATCACCGCCGGCAAACGCATTCACGGGACCGGCGCCATCCCGGGGGGAGTGAACAAGAACCTCAACCCGGAGGAGCGCGAGTACCTGCGCAGGGACCTCGCGCAGATGATCGCCTGGAGCCGGGATGCGGTGAATCTGATCAAACGGGTTTACACCGAGCGCCCCGAGTTTCACAACGGCTTCGGCCATTTCCGCTCCAGCTTCATGAGCCTGGCGCGCGACGACGGCGCGCTTGACCTCTACCACGGGGGCTTGAGGGCCCGCGACGAGCACGGCCAGATCATATTCGACCACGTGGACTATGGGCATTACTGGGACTATATCCACGAGGAAGTGAAGACCTGGTCCTACATGAAGTTCCCGTTCATCCGTTCGCGGGGCAAAGAGCAGGGCTGGTACCGGGTGGGGCCGCTGGCCCGCATGAACAACTGCGATTTCATCCCGACGCCGCTCGCCGACGCCGAGCGGCGGGAGTTCCTGGCTTTCGGCGGCGGGGCGGCGCGGCAGGCCAACCTGGCGTATCACTGGGCGCGCATGATCGAAATGCTGCACGCCGCCGAGGGCATCGCCGGGCTGCTGGACGACGATGACCTGATGGGGACCGATCTCGTGACCCGCGGCGAGAAGGCGCTGCGCGGCGTGGGCGTCATCGAGGCGCCGCGGGGCACCCTCATTCATCACTACCGCATCAACGAGGATGACCAGGTCGTGCGCGCCAACCTCATCGTCTCCACCACCCACAACAACCAGGCCATGAACGAGGCGGTGCGGCAGGTCGCGATGCAGTACCTGGACGGCCGGAACCTCACCGAGGGGTTGCTCAATCACATCGAAGTGGCGATCCGTGCCTACGACCCCTGCCTGTCCTGCGCCACCCATGCGTTGGGCAAGATGCCGCTGGAAGTGGAACTGGTGGACGGCGCCGGGCGGCAGATCGATTGCCTGGCGAAGGATGGCGACAGCAGTTGCGCCGCATAGCGTGCCTCGCGAAGTCCTGGTATTCGCCTACGGTAATCCCAGCCGCGGTGATGATGCCCTGGGACCGGAGCTGCTCAAGGCTGCCGAGGAATTCAACGCCCAGCAGCCGGATGCGTTCCGGGCCGAACTGATCGCGGATTTCCAGCTTCAGGTGGAGCATGTCACGGACCTGAAGGGACGCGACCTCGTGCTGTTCCTGGACGCGAGCGTCTCCTGTCCGCCGCCTTTCGCGTTCGGCAGGGTGAGGGCCGAACCGGATCTGAGCTATACCACCCATGCCGTGACGCCGGCAGGATTGCTCCATGTCTACCGTCAGGTCTTCGGCGAGGAGCCGCCCGCAAGCTACGTGCTTACGGTGCGGGGGGAGCGCTTCGGGCTGGGGGACGGACTGAGTTCGGCCGCCCGGGAACGTATGGCCAAGGCCCGCGAGCTGCTCCAGTGGCTGCTTGAGCATCCGCATCGGGAGCTTTGGGACAGTCGAACCGGGTAGCCTCTTTACACCCGGGTCCGGCGGGTATAAAAGGACCCATTGGGCATCCTGCAGCGGGCACCATGGCCAGATTCCTTTTTTGGGCGGTTCTGCTCCTGACACCGTTCCTGGCGGCGGCGGACCCCACGGTGCTGGAGGTGGTGCCGCTCAAGTACCGCACGGCGCAGGAAGTGATTCCACTCGTGCAGCCCTTCCTGGACCGGGAGGGCGCCGTCACCGGGATGCAGGGCCAGCTCATCATTCGCACCACCCCCGCCAATCTTGCCCAGATTAAGCAACTGCTTGCCACGATTGATACCCTGCCGCGCCGTCTTCGCATCATCGTGAGGCAGGACGCAGACCGCACGGAGGACGCGTTGACGGGGGAAATCTCCGCCGATGTGTCCGGCGGCAACAAGGCCCGGGTGATCGTACCCGGAAGCGGCGACAGCCGGGGCCTCACGGTGGAAGGGCGGCGCAGCGATGATGTGGTGCGCGGGCGCGTGCTCGAAACCCAGGGCCGGGAAAGCGAAAGGAACACCCAGGAAATCCAGGTGCTGGAGGGCAATCAGGCGTTCATCCGGATAGGGCAGTCGGTGCCGGTCCAGCAGCGCACGGTAGTACAGACGCCCTATGGCACGCGCGTCGTCGAAAGCACCCAGTTCCGCGACCTGTCCACGGGGTTTTACGTCCTTCCGCGGGTCAACGGCGAGCGGGTGATCCTGGAGATCAGTCCTCAGCGGGAAACGCCGGGTGCGCAAGGGCCCGGCAGCGTGAATGTGCAGCGCCTGGCGACTACGGCCTCGGGCCGGCTGGGAGAGTGGATTGATCTGGGGGGTATCGTCCAGGACCGGACCGACCAGTCCTCGGCAATCGGTTCGCGCACCACGGGTACCGCGGCCGACCGGCGCCGGATTCTGGTGAAGGTGGAAGAGATCAGGTAGCGGGAGGGTCTACCTGCGCTGCCACACCTGCCAGCGCTCCTTTCCCACGAACACGTCGATGGAGTCGGTGACGAACTCGTTGGCGATCCGCTCGAACGACTTTTCCATCAGTTCTGTCAATTCCTGCTCGTTGGTTCCGAACGGCGGCCCCCGCTGCTCGTCGTGGTAGTAGAAGTACCCGGCGAGCAGCCCTCGGGGTCCCAGCACCTCGGCCACCCGCTCGGCATAGGCCCGCCACATCTTGCGGGGCAGGGCGCACAGAAAGGCCCGCTCGTACACCACGTCGAAGGGAACGTCGAAGGCGAAGTGAAAAAAATCATCCAGCCGCACGCGATCCGCGTAGCGACCCAGTGTGCGCTGGGCCGCCTCCACCGCCGCCGGGCTGAAATCGATGGCCGTGACGTCCCACCCGACTTCGGCCAGGTACCGGGCCTCGTAGGCGGAGCCGCAGCCCGGAAGCAGCACCCGGCCGGGCGGATGTGCCACGGCGAAGCGCTTCAGCGCTTGGGGTACGAATCCCGCGTCCCAGGGCATGAAGTTCTGGAGATAGCGGGTTTCCCAGAATTCAGGCTTGGAGCTGTCCTGGGCCATAAGCAGGATTCTTAGCAGCGGCGTGGGCTGAAACTGATGGTTGTCCATCGCAGTGCTGATTCATTGGCGGTCGCCGATGGCGACGCATATCAGGCGGACCGCTCCTCGGCGTCAATGCGCTCGAACAGATTCTTGATCCACGCGGCATTGCCCACGGCACCTTTTGTCCCGGCAGGACGTTGCCTGTCTATCCCTTGTTCTTTTCGCTTCGCTTCAGCGTGTACTGGAGGCACTTCTCGATCGCGGCGGCATCCAGTTGCTCGCCCGAGCTGGATTCCAGCGTGATAGAGACGCCGTCGCCGTTGGCAACGACCTGGATTCCGCGCAGTTTCCCGTATTCGGCCGTGGGGCAGGAACAGTTCCCCTGCTGGCAGTTGCGCAGGCTGTCGAGTACCTCCTCGTTGCAGCCGCTCACGTCCTCAATGCGGATGCTGATCCGGGTCTTGTGATTGCTGATGCGGTACTTCATGCGCCCTCCCGGGTTCCCGGTCGGCGCCAGGCTGCCGGGAATGTCGCGACATGACGTGCCGGTGCAGGAACCGGCACCCTGCCGTGCAGCGAAAGTATAGCAAACGTTCCGCTCCCGGGCCTCGGCCGCCCTTCGGGCGGGCCACTCTAGGCTGGCGTTGCGGATATTGCCCGGAACGTCCCGCGCCCGGCCGGGCCGGATGCCCAGGGCGCAATACCGTCGTTTCAAAAAAGACGAGGCCGAAGCGCTTGAGCGCTTCGGCCTTCACCGCGAGCAAATCGCAGAGGCGTTACGAAGAGAAAAGCCGGTGGGGTGCGGCGGTAGTCATGCCCTCCGGGTACTCGCGCAACGGTCGGTCTTCAGGCAGCCAGGCATTCCTCGTCCCATGCCCACTGGGGTGCGGCGCCGGTGCCGTGGCAGCGGCACAGATCTTCCTGGCAGCGGCACTTCTCGGAGTAGATGAGGTCGCTCAGCGCGTTCGCGTCGTAGACCTTGAGCAGGTGGGCCTGGCAGGTCCGGATGTAGACGCGGATGCGCTCCTTTTCGTCGGCGGTCTGCGCCAGTTCGGCGAAGGTCCCGGCGTCCCAGTGCCATTTCAGGCCCAGGCGCTGAAACGCCATGTTGTAGGCTTGGCACTGAATGTCGCCGTCTTCCAGGACGGCGCTTTGCAACGGAATCTGCTCGGTCTTCATGGTGCGTCCTCCAGATCGTTATCCGCATCGCCCGCCGCAGCGGACGCTCTGATCACCTTCCATGGAAGGCATGGTACGGAAACCACCGTATAACAACAATGGAAAGTTTTTTATCATTATAATAACCTTGAGGTTATGGAGAGGGCGGTGGCAGGCGTTGCACCGGACCCTCGCAGAAACCCTTGCGAGGGCCGGTGAACGCTTGAAGGTCCGGCTGAAATTCGAATGAACCTGAAAAACATAGTCAACCACGGGGAGCACGGGGGAAAACGAGGGAGAACGACCCGACGGGGAAACACCGGGCGCCATCCATCGGGTAGGTCAAGACGCATCAGCAACACATTGATTTCCCCCGTGCTCCCCGTGTTCCCCGTGGTTGAGATCAGGCTTTTTGGATGAAACACGCGACCCTGCGCCAACTCAAGATCTTCGAGGCGGTGGCCCGCTGCCTGAGCTTTTCCCGGGCCGCCGAGGAGCTGCACCTCACCCAGCCCGCCGTCTCCAAGCAGGTGAAGGAACTGGAGACCCATGTGGGGCTGCCGCTGTTCGAGCAGCTTGGCAAGAGGATCTATCTCACGGCAGCCGGCCACGAAATGCTCGATTTCAGCCGGAATATCATTCAGCAGTTCCAGGAGGTGGAAGAGGCGATCGACGCACTGAAGGGCGTGTCCGGTGGCCGCCTCAACGTCGCGGTGATCAGCGGGGGCATTTATTTCATACCGCGGCTGCTCTCGGAGTTCTGCCGGGCCCATCCCAACGTGACCGTGAAGCTCACGGTGCACAATCGCCAGGACGTGTTGCGGGCGCTCGCCGAAAACACCACCGACCTGGCCATCATCGGCCGCCCGCCGGAGGGGCTCGATACGGTTTCCGAGCCGTTCGCTCCCCACCCGTACGTGATCGTGGCCCCGGCGGACCACCCGCTTGCCGGGCAGCGTCGCATCGCCTGTGCCCGGCTCGCCGAGGAGCGCTTCATCGTCCGGGAGAAGGGCACCGATACCCGGTTCGCCATGGACGAGGCCTTCCATGGCTTCGGCATCAAGCCCAACATCGTGATGGAGATCGAGAGTCTGGAGACCATCAAGCAGGCCGTCATTGCGGGCATGGGAATCGGCTTTCTGCCGCTGTTCGCGCTGGGGATCGAGCTTCGTGTCGGCCAGATCGTGGAGTTGAACGTTGAAGGATTTCCGGTCATGCGCAGCTGGTACGTGGTGCATCGGCGGGCCAAGCGGCTGCCGCCGGTGGCCGCCGCATTCAAGGGCTTCCTGCTGGAACAGGGAGCGGCCCTGATCCGCAAGGCGATCGAGCCGGCGAAATCCGGTGCCGTCGGGAAGGGACGTCGCAAGCCCGGTTCGCGCTGAGGGGGCCGCCAGTTCGGGGCGCAACCGAGGGTAAAATCTCACGATGCACGATCTCGATGCGATATTTTCCGAATCAGGACCGCTGGCCCGGGCGGTCCCGGGCTATCGCCTGAGAGCCCAGCAGGTGGAGATGGCCCGGGCCATCGGCGAGGCCATGGAACGCCATGGCATGCTGGTGGCCGAGGCAGGCACCGGTACCGGGAAGACCTTTGCCTACCTGGTGCCCGCACTCACCTGCGGCGGCAAGGCGATCATTTCCACGGGCACCAAGACCCTGCAGGACCAGCTTTTCAATCGCGACATTCCCTCCGTGCGCGAGGCGCTGAAAGCACCGGTGACCGTGGCGCTGCTCAAGGGGCGGGCCAATTACGTGTGCCACTACCATCTGGATCGAGCGGCGAAGGACGGCCGCTTTGCCGCCCGGGAAGACGCGGGCTATCTGCACCTCATCGAGCGCTACACCGCGGTGTCGAAGACCGGGGACAGGGCGGGCCTCGCCGAGGTGCCGGAGAACGCCGGTGTCTGGCCGATGGTCACCTCGACCCGCGAGAACTGTCTGGGTTCCGGCTGTCCGTATTACAAGGACTGCTTCGTGATGAAGGCCCGCCAGCAGGCGCTGGAGGCGGAGGTGGTGGTGGTGAACCACCATCTTTTCTTCGCCGACGTGATGCTGCGGGACGAAGGGGTCGCGGAGCTGCTCCCGGCCTGCAACACGGTGATCTTCGACGAAGCGCACCAGCTTCCCGATACGGCGAGCCTGTTCTTCGGCGAGTCGGTCTCCACCGCCCAGCTCCTGGATCTCGCCCGGGATACCCGGATGGAGGCCATGGTGTCGGCGAAGGATTTCGCGCCTCTTCCCGATGCCGCATCGGCCCTCGACAAGGCCGCCCGGGATCTGCGGCTCGCCTTCCGGAACGGGGTCGCGCGCCACACCCTGGCGGCACTGCGCCGGGATGAGCGCTTCGGCGTTGCCCTGGCCGCGGTCCTGGAACGCCTGGAAAATCTCGCCAGCCTGCTGGAATTCCAGGCCGAGCGCTCCGACGGGCTTGCCCATTGCTGGGGACGCAGCGCCGGGCTCAAAGACCGGCTGGAGCGCTGGAAAGCCTGCGATGCCGATGACGGGTATGTGCGCTGGGTCGAGGTATTCGGCCACTCGGTCCAGTTCAACGCGACCCCGCTGTCGGTCGCGGATATTTTCCGCAAGCAGCTCGAAGGCCATCCCCGGACCTGGGTGTTCACCTCGGCCACGCTCGCCGTGAAGGGCGATTTTTCCCATTACTGCCGGGAAATGGGATTGGAGGCTGCGGCCACCGTGTGCTGGGAGAGCCCCTTCGATTACGGGAACCAGGGGCTGCTTTATGTTCCGGAAGGACTGCCGGAACCCAATACGCCGGAGTTCACTTCCGCGGTGGTCCGCGCCGCGTTGCCGGTGTTGCGGGCGAGCCGGGGCCGGGCGTTCCTGCTGTTCACCAGTCTGAGGGCCATGGAACAGGCCTACGGGCTGTTGCGGGACGCCTTTGCCGAAGAAGGGCTCGACCATCCCCTGCTGCTCCAGGGCCAGGGGCCCCGCAGCGACATGCTCAACCGCTTCCGGGACCTCGGCGACGCGGTGCTGGTGGGAAGCCACTCCTTCTGGGAAGGCGTTGACGTGCGCGGCGAGGCGCTTTCCCTGGTGGTCATCGACCGCCTGCCTTTCTCGCCGCCCGACGACCCGGTGCTCGCGGCGCGCATCGACGCGCTCAACCGGGCGGGAAGGAATGCGTTCATGGAATACCAGCTGCCGGAAGCGGTGATCACCCTGAAGCAGGGCGCCGGCAGGCTCATTCGCGACGAGACCGACCGCGGCGTGCTCATGATCTGCGATCCGCGCATCGTGACCAAGGCCTACGGAAAGCTCATCTGGAGAAGCCTCCCACCCATGCGCCGCACCCGCAGCCTGGAGGAAGTGGAGAGTTTCTTCAATACGGCCGGAAATGCGGCCGCCGCAGCCGAGTAGCCCGCTTCCCGGAATGGGGCTATGCTAGCGGCAAGCCATCCTGTGAGAGCGCACCCATGTCCGAACTGACGCCGGAAATCGATTCCCTGCTGCGGGAGATGCGCTCCTATCTCGCCAATAGCAACGACCCCTGGGAACAGCGGCGGGAGCTTATCCTCAAGATCAATAACCTGGCGAGCGGCGGGGAGGTGGACCTGTTCGTCGCGACCATCCGGGAGATGGGGCGCATCGGTACCAGCTACGCGGCCATGATGCAGACCTTCAACCAGCTCTACGCCACCCAGCAGGCGGGCGCGAGCATGGCGGATTTTTTTGCGCGGAGCTTTGGCGCGAGCCCGGGAATCCCGCAGAATCCCTTCATCAATCCGGCGGCACTGGATTTGTTCAAGCAGATGGGGGATTTCTTCACGACCCAGACCAAGACCTTTACCGAGCCGCCCAAGGCCCCGAAGACTCCCAGGGGGAATGAGAAAAAATAAGCGGTGAACAGTAAACAGTAAACAGACGGTGCTTGCCGGCGCAGGGCAGCCGGTTCGGTTCACCGTTTACTGTTCACCCCTGCGCGACCCGGACCGGTATGACCTTTCGGCCCCCCCGGGATTTCTCGACAGGCTTCGCCCACAGGTCGTGGGCGGTGGCGCGCAGTACCTCCGCCTTCACGATATCCCCCGGCACCATGCCGCCGGGCTCGCCCTCCAGGTAAACCGCACCGTCAATCTCGGGCGCATCGGCGTGGCTTCTGCCGATCACCGCGTCCTCGGTGATGTGGTCGACGATGACTTCGACCGTCTTGCCGACCTTTCTCGCCAGTCGCGCGGCGCTGATTTTTTCCTGCAGCGCCATGAACCGGGCGCGGCGTTCTTCCTTCACTTCCTCCGGCACCGGGTTCGCCAGCGCGTTGGCGGCGGCCCCCTCCACCGGCGAGTAGGCGAAACAACCCACCCGGTCGAGCTGCGCCGCCTCCAGGAACCCGAGCAGCTCCTCGAACTCGGCCTCGGTCTCCCCGGGAAAGCCCACGATGAAGGTGCTGCGCAGCGTGAGATCGGGGCAGACTTTCCGCCACGCCCGGACGCGTGCCAGGTTGTTTTCGGAGCTGGCCGGGCGCTTCATGGCCCTGAGGATGCGGGGACTGGCGTGCTGGAACGGCACATCCAGATAGGGAAGGATCTTTCCCTCCGCCATGAGCGGGATCACCTCATCCACGTGGGGATAGGGATAAACGTAATGCAGCCGCACCCAGGCCCCGAGATCCCCGAGGGCGCGGGCCAGGTCCGTCATGCGCGTCCTCACTTGGCGGCCGCGCCAGGTATCGCCCCGGTATTTCAGGTCCACTCCATAGGCGCTGGTGTCCTGGGCGATCACCAGCAGCTCCCTCACGCCCGCCCGTACCAGGCTTTCCGCTTCCTGCATGACCTCCCCGAAGGACCGGCTCACCAGGTCGCCGCGCATCGAAGGGATGATGCAGAAGGTGCAGCGGTGGTTGCAGCCCTCGGAGATCTTCAGGTAGGCGTAGTGCCGGGGCGTGAGGCGAATGCCCTGGGGCGGAACGAGGCTGGTGAACGGATCGTGAGGCCGGGGCAGGTGTCGGTGCACCGCCTGCATGACGTCATCGGGAGCATGGGGACCGGTGACCGCCAGGACCCTGGGATGGGCCTGTTTGACCACGTCGCCCTTGGCGCCCAGGCAGCCGGTGACGACGACCCGGCCGTTTTCCTCCAGCGCTTCGCCGATGGCGTCCAGGGATTCCTGGACGGCGGCATCGATGAAACCGCAGGTATTCACCACCACCAGGTCGGCGCCATCGTAGCTGGGCGCGATGTCATAGCCCTCGGCCCTGAGCCTGGTGAGAACTTGTTCGGAATCGACCAGCGCCTTGGGGCAGCCGAGGGAAACGAATCCCACTCGCGGCGGGCGCGCTGACTTGCGGGAGGAGGCGGACAAGCTCGGGGGCGCGGCTACTTCTTTTCCTCGCCTCCCGGGCCGGGGGAAGGCGCTTCGGAGCCCTGTCCCTCCTGGCCGAAGTTCGGGAAGGGAAAGCCGCTGAAAAGGTTGCGGGTCTGCTTCTGGAGCTGCTGCTGCATCTCCAGGAACATCTTGGCGCTCTGCTCCAGGTAGTTGCCCATGAGCCCCTGCATCGCGGGGCCCTGGATCTTGAGGAATTGGGACCAGGCTTCGGAATTGAGCATGGGATTGTCGCCGTACATGTTGCGCGACTGCTCCTGGAGCCGCTTCTGCATGTCGATGAAGGTGTGGATGTTCTTTTCCAGGTACGCCCCCATCATGCCCTGCATGGCGTGGCCGTAGAAGCGGATGATCTGGGACAGCATGTCGCTGGAGAACATGGGCACGCCGCCCGACTCCTCTTCGAGAATGATCTGCAGCAGGATGCTGCGGGTGAGGTCCTCGCTGGTCTTGGCGTCCATCACCTTGAATTCGACGTGCTCGAGCACCAGGGACTTCACGTCCGCCAGCGTGATGTAGCTGCTGGTGGCGGTGTCATAGAGCCGCCGGTTGGGATATTTCTTTATGATCCGCAACGGGTTTCCAGCCGGTTCGTCGGGTTTTGCTTGCGCCGCAGAGTTCATGGCCTCAACCTCCTTCAATCTAGTATACACTAACTCTTTGAACAAACATAGGATTCGCTATTCAGAACTGCGGTTTTTGCATTGCACCAAAATTCCTTGACGCGGAAATTCAGCCTGTTTAGAATGGTTGTGTTGCGATGCACAATTAAATACCCGAGCTCCCGCGGGGCTCAAATCTGAATACAGGAGGTTGTCATGGTCAAGGTTCCCGAACAGTTTGCCGAGATGAACAAGAGCAGCATTGAGACTGCGCTGCGGTTTGCCAAGGTTTCCATGGACAGTGCCGAGCGGCTGGTGAAGCTGCAGCTCGAAGCCGCCAAGGCCGCGCTGGATGACAATGCCAAGAACGCCAAGGCGCTGCTCGAAGCCAAGGACCCGCAGGAAGTGTTGGCTCTCCGGACCCAGCTCGCGGAGCACAGCGTGGAAAACGCGATCGCCTACTCGCGCAACGTCTATGAGGTTGCGTCCCAGACCCAGGCCGAGCTGACCCAGCTCCTGGAAGAACGCCTGGAGACGTTCAACCAAGGCGTGGCCGGCGCCATGGACAAGGCCGGGGCCCAGGTTCCTCCCGGCGCCGATTTCGCCGTGGCGGCCGTGAAGTCCATGATGGCGGCCACCGCGGCCGCGGTGGACAGCATGACCAAGGCCGGGAAGCAGATGGCGGGCCTCGCCGAAGCGAGCGTCAAGGCCACCACCCAGGCGACCGCCGAGGCCGTGAAGGGCGCCACCAAGGGCACCCGCGGCAAGTAACCGAATCCTCCTCCTTTATCCTAAGGTCCTCCTCCTTAGATAAAGGCCTTACAGCCCCAGCGGGCAACCGCTGGGGCTTTTTTTGTCTGTAGGAGCGGATTTATCCGCGACTCAAATCCCGGCTGAAGCCGCTCCTACGGACCGCTAATACATGTGCTGCCCGCCGTTGATGGAGATATTGGCGCCGGTGATGAAGGCGGCTTCATCGGAGGCCAGGTAGGCCACCAGGCCCGCGATCTCTTCCGGACGGCCCAGCCGGCCGACGGGAATCTGGGGCAGGATCTTGCTGGAGAGGATGTCCTCGGGAATCGCGGTCACCATCTTGGT
>JACPEG010000022.1 GCA_016183615.1 Betaproteobacteria bacterium | reverse complement strand
GAACCGGCCGAGCAGCGGATCGTAGATGCGCCCGTTCATGTGGATGAGCGCCGTCTCGTCCAGGTGCTCGTGGCCGGTGAAGCCGCGGTCGGTGGTGATCCCCTGGAGAGTGTTGCTCGGGTCGTCGGTCCCCACCGGGTAGCGGCGCTTGCCGAAGGCTTCATAGGCGAGCCGCTCGACCTGCGCCCCGGAAGCGTTGGTGATGAGCGTCAACGAGCCCAGCTGGTCGTGGTGGAAGTAGCGGGTCTCGGTGGTGGCGTCGCTGCGCGTGAGGTAGACCCCGATCAGGAGGCTCCCCGCCGTGAGGTAGTGCTTGTGCTCGGTGACGGTGGGCTTGATCTCCTTTTCGTAGAGCAGCGCCCCCTTGCCCGCCGGATGCAGGTAGATCGTGGTGTAGGTGCCGTCGCTGCGGGTGATGAGGTGCTTCACCCGCTCGTGCTCGGCGTTGTAGACGTAGGTATAGGTGGTGTTGGTCCCCGGCATCAGGTTGTTGGGGGCGCTGATCGTGGCCGGGAGGTTGAAGCTGGTGTAGGTGAGGCTCCGCCCCAGGCCCGAGACGAGGTTGCCGTTGGCGTCGTAGCCGAAGCCGGGGTTCGTATAGCCCATCACGGCGCCGGTGATGCTGCACAGCGCATGCGGGCCGCCGCCCCCGCCCGTGGGGCAGGGGCCCGCCGGGTTGTAGTTGTAGGTCCCCACGTCCGACTTGTAGGTGAGGTTGCCCGTCGGGCCGTAGTTGTAGTTGCGGGTGGTGAGCCCCGCCCCGCTCGACTGCAGCAGGCGATTCAATCGGTCGTAGGCGAAGGTCTCGGTGAGGCTCGACTGGACGACGTCCACCCGCTGGGTGAGGTTGCCGAGCGTGTCGTAGGTGTAGCTGAGGTTCTGGAGGTTGCCCCCGGCGTTGCCGACGACATTGCTCGTCATGCGCTCCAGCGCGTCGTAGCCGCGGGTGGTGGTGAGCCCATTGCCGAGCGTCTCGGTGAGTACTTTGCCGGTCGCCGAGACGGTATTCGCCTGCCAGTAGACGATGGCGCCGGCGCTGTCGGTCACCTTCCACAGGTAACCCACGGCGTTGTAGAGGTTTTTCGCGACGAAGCCCGTGGGGTAGGTGGTGGTCTCCAGCCGGCCGCTGGCGTCGTAGCCGTAGCTGATGGAATAGGCCGCATCGATGGTGGTGGCGATCGTGGCCACCCTTCCCAATGCATCGTAGGTGTAGCTGCGTGAATAGCCGTTGTCCGAGCTGACGGCGCAGGGCTTGCCCACGCCCTTCGCGCAGGCGTCGAAGGTGAAGGTGGAGACGAGGTCGGGCTCGCTGCGGGTCCAGAGGCGCCCGAGCTTGTCGTAGCTCAGGGTGGTCACCTGGCCCTTGGCGTCGGTCTGGCGCTTCAACTGCCCCAGGGCGTCGTAGTCATACGTCCAGTAGCCCATGTCGGGATCCGACATGGCCTTCTTGCGGCCCCGCAGGTCGTAGGTCAGCGTAGTCACCACCCCCTCCGCGTTGGTGGTAAGAAGGTTGCCGAAGGGGTCATAGGTGTAGATGATTGTCTTGCCCCGGGCGTCGGTCACCGAAACCGTCTGGCCCTGGCTGTTCTTCACCGTGGTCCTGGTCTGGGTGAGTCCCTTGGGAAGATTGGTGGCAGTGCCAGCGTTGCTCACGGTGACGGTCATCGTGAGCCCGTTGTAGCTGGTCTCGGTCTGGATCGTGCCCGCGTCGGTGGACGGCTGGGTTTCCGTGATGACCCGGCCCAGAACATCGTACTGATAGCTGATCCAGACGGGCGTCTGCACCGCGTAGTAGGGCTTCGAGACCCGGGCGATGCGCCCGAGCGTATCGTATTCGGTGTCCTTGTAGATGGCGGTGCCGTCAAAGCCCTGGGGTCTCAAGCGGATCTCGCGGTTCAGTGCGTCGTAATAGACCCTGGTCACCGGACCGTTGATCGCCCCCGCCGCGTCCTTCGGCGTCGCCCGCACCAGGTACTTGCCGTAGGTCGGACAAGCGGAGATGCCGCCGTTCACGCCGCTGCAGTAAAGGTAGGCCCACTCGGTCTGGGTGCCATCGGCGCGGGTCTCCAGGGTCTTTCTCCCGAAGCCATCGAAGTTCCACGTGGTGGTGAGCCCGTTGGGGCCGGTCAAAGTCGTGACTGTGCCGAAGCGGGAATCGAAGACCCGGGTTTCGGCGTGCCCGAGCGCATTCGTTGCAGTGTTGGGGAAACGCCCTTGGGGGTCCGTTCCGCCGGAATCGGCCGCCCAGCCGGTGGTGGCGGTGCGCGATTCGATGACTGGATCGCCCGTGGGGGCGGCGGCCTCCCCCGCGCTACCGTTGCAGTTGCGCGTGGTGGCGGAAGCTTTGTTCCCAAAGGCATCGTAGGTATAGGTGGTGACGAGACAAAGCGAAGCGTTGTCCGGCTCGATGATTTCCTTGGTGAGGAGCCCCGTCGCCGCGTTATACTTGAACGAAGAGGTGCGGGTGAGCGTGCCCCCGAAGGCGCCCCCTTGGGCGATTGCCAACCCCACCGCCACCGCAAGCCATGCGCGCTTGATCATCGGTCTCCCCCCAATCCGTTGTTCACTGCTTCGTTAAAAGTGTAAATCTGCTTCCGCTCGCCGTTCGCCGCCGGCGCCATTCCAGAATCTGTGCCGTTTCCCAGCCGCCCTCGCCCGAAGCGTCAGGGCGTCGTGCTCGTCACCGTGGCGCGGGTGAGCCGGCCCAGGAACCAGTTCACAGTGTCGTTGGTAAACGTGTTGGTCGTGCTCTTGCTGTACCCGTCGCTCGTGGACACAGTAATTTGCGTGGCGTTGCCGTAGCTGTCGAACTGGTTGGCGGTGGTCACCGTGGGAAATACCGCCCCGTTCAGATCCCAGCTCGCCTCCACGCCCTGCGCGAGATAGGGGAAATAGCGCTTGCCGGCCGCCACTGTGCACACATCGGGGTCAGCATCGAAGTCTTTGCAGGCGTAGGTGTAGTCGGTTTGCGACAGCACCGCGCCGGAGGCGGTCGTCTTCTGCAACTGAGAGGGAAGTCCCACGTAGGGGAAGTCTTGGCGGTAGGTGGTGGTAGTCTTGAGGCCTGTTTGATCGTCGTTGGTCGCCACCTGCCGGAAACCCAGAAAGCCACGTCCTTGCTGATCCACCTTCGCGCCTACATAGCTAAGGCTGCGGAGATAATAGCCACTGATACCATTACTCGTGTTATAGGAAGAGACCACGTAAAGTGCCTGCTGGAAGTCCTGCTGAGGATAGACCGCGTCATTGTCGCGGACGTACAGCGTATTGTCAGTGAGCGGTTTGTAAGTAACAGCTACCGAGGCGCCGAGACCACTTACCACTGAAATCATGAGATCCGGGAAGGCGCCCAGCGCCGAGGTGGACACGTAGACCCCATCGGTGCCAAAACCAACCACGTCAAGCAGCCCATCACCATCCACGTCTGCCAGCTCGCGCGGATAATCATTACTGTTGGACCAACCGCTGGCCGTTCCATAGTCCACCACCCAGCGGGCAGCTGGAAGAAAGCCACTGCCAGTGGAAAGCGCAACGTACACGCCATCACCCGCAAAGCCCACCACATCCCCCTTGCCGTCGCCGTTGACATCCATGACGCGGCGCGGATTGACATTATCGTTGACATAGCCTGCCCCCGTGCCAAATCCGGCAATCCATTGAGCCGGCGGCAGAAACCCGGTGCCGGTATTGAGCGAGATGTCCACCCCATTCGGTCCAAAACCCACTATGTCGGGCAGCCCGTCCCCGTTTACATCCGCCAGAATTCGTGGGTAAGTGTTCTGATCCGTCCAGTTGCCTGCACTACTGCTACTGCCAAAGTAGCCCGAAAGCCATGTCGTGGAAGGCGCAAATCCGCTGCCCGTGTTTAGCGCAACATTCACCCCGCTTGGTCCAAAACCCACAACATCAGACAACCCGTCACCATTGACGTCCACCAATCTTCGAGGGGTAGCATTCTGGCCGCTCCAGCCGCTATTTAAACCAAACTCCGTGCTCCATCGAGTCACTGTTCCGAAGCTAGTCTCTGTCGACAGCGCGACATATACTCCGTCGCTTCCAAATCCCGCGATATCCGCACGCCTATCCCCATCTACATCCACGACGAGGCGCGGTAATCCGTCAAGACTATTCCACCCGGAATCAGAACTGAAACCCGTTGTCCAGCGCGCTGCTCCACCGAACGTGCCATCCCCGCGCACTGAGACATACACACCATCCTTTCCAAAAATTATTACGTCAACTTTACCGTCACCAGTTACGTCTCCTGGAATACGCGGGTCAATACTTGCCCAATAAAATTGGCGGTCTAGGTAGGCGGCGTATCCAAGCGCCTCATTTGAGTCCCCAGGGGTGGCCCAATAGCTTGGTGCAGCGAAGCTTTGGCCTGTCGACACGGAAAAATATCCACGAAACCGAGTCATGGACTGCGCTTGGCTGCAGCAGGCGGCGCTTGCAAGACCTACGATATCGGCCTTTCCATCGTTGTCGAAATCGACCGTGATTCGGGAGCCCGCATAAATGGAAGGAGGCGCAGTCCATCTGTAGTAGGGGTAGGCGCTTGTGATCTGTTGATCCTTGTAGTAGCTCGCAACCCACACCTGAGGCACATTAATACTCCCAGGCGTGACTCCTTGCCACAGAAACGTCGTAGCTGGGAAACATTCCCCGGTTGCCATACATTCAGTAAGACTAGTCAGTTGCGGACGCTGGCTGGCGGGCGAGGATATGTAACTCAAGTGATAATCCTTGACCAAAGTTGTACCCTGATTGGTCTGAATCTTATTCAACCTCACCGTGTTCTTGATCAGTGAGCCCGCTTGATAGAAGTCTAAAATATCCGATCGGGCTTCATAGATAAAATGCACCGAGTTAGCGGGCGTTACGCCGGCGATTGCGTTGCCCGTGTAGTCAATTTGTGCGGGGTAGTATTGCCCGTTCGGATTGTCCTCGGTATAGGTAACGGTGAAGTAGTTGCCCTTGGTGTCCTGGACCCGGTTGAGCGCCCAGACTCTGACGGTGGTCCTACCCTGTGCCTCGATCCGGGAATCCGGTGTGTCGCCAAACTCCATGGTCTGGCCGCTCTTGGTCCACACCTTGAACCACGCCGGCCCGTTACCCGCGGTGCCGTAGGAAACGACCTTGGCGAAGCTGTCCCGCTCGGCGCGGTATTCGGTACCGTCGGCCCCGTAGGCGCCGGTGATGGCCACCAGCCGCTGCCCATCGAGGCAGAACCGGTCGTCGGGGTCGTAGTTCACGCCCCCCCTCACCCCATCCTGGGCCACCGTCCGGGGACACCGGGTGATCGCGGAGAGGCCCGAGAGCGACCAGCCCACCCCCAGCAGCCCGTTGCCCGCCTGGCTGTTGTAGCTGAGCGATAACTTGGGCTCCATGCCGGCAGTTCCCGGCGGCACCCGGATCGGAATCGTGTAGGTCGCCGCCCCCGTTTCCGACACGCGGAACTCCCCCGGGATGGCCATCTGGGCGGGTGCCTGGAAAGAACATAGCAGCCCCGGAACAATTAGAAGGCGGGCAAATCCTCGTGCGTCAATCATTCTTGGCTCCCTTGTTCTTGGGCACGGCACGACCCGTGCGGGCGCAACTGGGCGCCTGCATGCAAGTCATGCATGGTGGACAACGTCCTCTTCTTCTTAAGATCTCAAGATGGGCCAGTTAGCGGAGAGGCCCTTAATACCGGCGGCATGCTAGGCGCGGGAACCGATGCCGTCAATCTGTAAGAAATGACAGGTGCGAGGCATGGGAAAGGCGGGTATAATGCGCGCCCCCTCGCCCTACCCTCTCCCCGCAGGCGGAGAGAGGGAGCCGCCAGGGCAGCACGACGAGTTGCGGCGACGACCCTTTCCCCGCAAGTGGGGCGAGGGAGCGGCAGTCCCGGGCAACGGTTCGGCGGGAACGGGTTTCCGCTTAGATCAGCCTTCGCCCGCCGCGAAGTAGTTTTCCTGCATCCGGCGACAATACGTTTCCAGGTGCGGATGTTCCGTCGCCGCGGCGCGCAGCGAGGATTCCAGGGGCACCCACAGGATGTTGGCGAGAAAGGCGTAGGCGGTCGCATCCAGGGAACTCGGCTGCTCGCCCATGAACCAGGGCTTGTCGCCGATGAATCCGGCGATCGCGGCGATATCCCGCCGGCCGATGCCGTAGATTTCCTCGCGGCGGTGGCGGCCCATGCCGTGGCCCCAGAGCTCCTTTTTCATGACGCCGCGCACGTACCTGGGCGCCAGGTCCCGCACCAGCGGCGGAAGGCCGGCGGGAACTGGTAGAGCCTGATCATTGGCGACCCTTCGGAATTTGCGGCGACGCCGACTCACTGCCTCCAGTGGGGCGGAACGGTTTTCTCCAGATAAGGCAGCGCCTGCACCCGCTGCATCCAGGCCTTGAGGCGATGGTGCGGTTCATCGCCGGACTTTGATTACCGGCTGCCGGCCAGAACCGGCTATCCCGCCTCCCGGAATCTCCTACCGCTACCGGTAGATCACCGAACAGGCGTCCAGTTCGATGCCGGATATCGAAAGCCGCAGCGGCTTGAATGCGATACCCGTGTCCGCCTCCACCCGGTCCATGGCGCTTCGGGTGACCAGGATTTCTCCCGGCGCCGCGACGGACGGCGTGCCGACTATCGGGCGAGTCGGGAAACGGCCAAGGTCCTGTAACCGTTACGGTTACCGTTAAAGGGATTTCGGCGCGGGGACAGTGAAAAAAGATTAAAAAACGTCCGGCCAGAGCCGGGAGGTGTGGATCACGGCCAGGATTTCCACCGCTTTTCCCTTGACCTGGTAGGCAGCAACGTAGGGATAACGGGAGATGACCAACTCGTGCGTGCCTGGCACCTGACCGGCGCGGCCGATCAGGGGGTTTCGACTCAGCACCGCCACCTGGCGGCGGATATCCTTGATGACTTTCCGGGCTGCGACAGGGTTGTCCTGGGCGATGTAGGCGCGAATCTCGCGCAGGTCGTGTCCGGCGGATTCGCGCCAGCGGACTTTCACGATTCAAGTTCCCGGAACAGCGCCTCCACTTCATCATCGGACAGCAACCGGGACTTGCGGGCCGCCTTGATCTTCGCCTCATACCAGGCCTGGCGCTTCACGAAGGCGTCCAGCACCTCGGCCGCGACAAAGGACTTCGATCGCTTGGCGCTTCTCGCGATCTTGTCCAGGGCGTCCCGGGTCGATTTTTCCACCCGGATGGTCAGCGTGGTAGTGGTGTGGGACATGAGACCTCCTGATTTGTACACAACATACACAACCGAGTCAGGCCGATTCTACCCGCGGCACGGTAATGACGCCAGACCGCCGCTCCCCGCTCTGCATGTCGCGCTCGATCCACTCCAGGGGCTTGAGGTTGCGGATACCCCCAGCGCGTTCGCCATCACCCGCAGAAAAGTCTATCGGAGATGACGCGGGCTGTCCCCTGCTGGCCCCCTGTCTGCCCGCAACCCCATCCGGCCGCCCGGTCCGGGGCTCTTGCCCAATTATTTTAGGTCTGATATATTTAGCCCTCAATTATCTCGCCGGGCGCCCGAGCCCGGGTGGAGGACTGGAGGATGCGCATCAACGTCATCGGCGGCGGACCCGCGGGGCTGTACTTCGCCCTGCTCATGAAAAAGGCGGACGCGCGCCATGAGATCGCGGTCCTCGAGCGCAACCGGCCCGACGACACCTTCGGCTGGGGCGTGGTGTTCTCCGACCAGACCCTGGACAACTTCCGCCGTGCGGATCCGGAGACCTACCAGGGCATCACCGGCAACTTCATTCACTGGGACGACATCGACATCCACTACCGGGGCGAGGTGGTGACCGCGGGAGGCCAGGGCTTCTGCGGCATCGCCCGCAAAAAGCTGCTGCACATCCTGCAGGAGCGGGCGCTGGGTCTCGGGGTGCGCGTCCTGTTCCAGGCCGATGTCGAGGACGAGGCGCGGTATCTCGATGCCGACCTGGTGGTGGCGGCCGACGGCATCCACAGCCGGGTGCGCCAGAAATACGCCGATGTCTTCCAGCCCGAGCTCCAGCGCCGCAAATGCCGCTACATCTGGCTCGGTACCCGCAAGCCGTTCGATGCGTTCACCTTCTATTTCGAGGAAACGCCCCACGGCTGGTTCACCGCCCACTGCTACCCCTTCGACGCGGACACCAGCACCTTCATCGTGGAGTGCCCGGAGGAAACCTGGAAACGCGCTGGGCTGGAAGGGGCCACGACCGAAACCTCCGTTGCCTTCTGCGAATCGCTGTTCGGAAAGTACCTCGATGGGCACCGCCTCATGAGCAACGCGGGCCACCGGCGCGGCTCCGAGTGGCTCAACTTCATGCGGGTCCACAACGATTGCTGGCGTAACGGCAAGGTCGTGTTGATGGGAGACGCCGCCCACACCGCGCATTTTTCCATCGGCTCCGGCACCAAGCTCGCCATGGAAGACGCCATCGGACTCGCCCAGGCGTTAGAAACCCGTGGGAGTCTTTCCGAAGCGCTCACGGCCTACGAGGCCGAGCGCCGGCTGGAAGTGGTGCGACTGCAGAACGCCGCGCGCAACAGCATGGAGTGGTTCGAGAACGTGGCCCGCTATGCCCACCTGGAGCCGCTGCAGTTCGGCTACAGCCTGCTCACCCGCAGCCAGCGCATTTCCCACGAGAATCTTCGCCTGCGGGACCGGGACTACGTGGAGCGCATCGAAACCTGGCTCGGAGAGAGGAGCGGCGGGCTGGAGAAGCCGGTGCCGCCCATGTTCACGCCGTTCCGGCTGCGGAACATGGTCCTTTCGAACCGGGTCGTGGTCTCCCCCATGTCCATGTATTCCGCGCAGGACGGCACCCCCGACGATTTTCACCTGGTGCACCTGGGCGCCCGGGCCCAGGGGGGCGCGGCGCTGGTAGTGACCGAAATGACCGACGTCTCCCGCGACGGACGCATCAGTCCCGGCTGCGCCGGGATGTACAAGGACGAGCACGTGGTGGCCTGGAAGCGCATCGTGGACTTCGTGCACCGCCACACGCCGGCGAAAGTATGCCTGCAGCTCGGGCACGCCGGGCCCAAGGGTTCGACCCAGCTCGGCTGGCAGGACATGGACGAGCCGCTGCCGGAGGGCAACTGGCCGTTGATCGCGGCCTCCCCGGTTGCCTACGGGCCCCGCAACCAGGTGCCGAAGCCGATGGACCGTTCCGACATGGACCGGGTAAAGGCGGATTACGTGCGTGCAGCGCGAATGGCGGAGCAATGCGGCTTCGACATGCTGGAGCTGCACTGTGCCCACGGCTATCTCCTCTCCAGCTTCATCACGCCGCTGATGAACCGTCGCGGCGACGAGTACGGCGGGAGCCTGGAAAACCGGCTGCGCTACCCTCTCGAAGTCTTCTGTGCGGTTCGCGCCGCGTGGCCGCAGCACAAGCCCATGTCGGTGAGGATTTCCGCCACCGACTGGGTGGAAGGAGGTATTACCGGAGAGGATTCGGTCCTCATCGCGCGGCTGTTCCGGGACGCAGGTGCCGATCTCATTGACGTGTCGGCGGGCCAGACCTCGCGGCTTGCGAAGCCCGTGTACGGGCGCATGTTCCAGACGCCGTTCGCGGACCGGATCAGGAACGATTTGGGCATCGCCACCATGGCGGTGGGCAACATCTTCGAGCCGGACCACGTGAACAGCATCATCGCTGCCGGGCGCGCGGACCTGTGTGCCCTGGCACGGCCCCATCTCGCCGATCCCTACTGGACGCTGCGCGCCGCGGCCCAGCTCGGCCACCGGGACCTCCCCTGGCCGGCTCAATACCTCACAAGCAAGAGCCAGCTGGAGCGCAACCTGCAGCGGGCGGCGCAGGTTGCGGCTGCCTCATGAGCGCTCCCCTCGCCGGCCGGCACGCGGTGGTGACGGGAGGCGGCAGCGGAATCGGCGCGGCCGTTGCGGAGGCGCTGGCGGCACAGGGCGCACGGCTTACATTGATGGGGCGCACCCTGGAGCGGCTGGAGTCCGAGACGAAACGGATCTCCGGCGAGGTCCAGGCCCGCGTCGCCGATGTGACCGACGCAGCGAGCGTGTCGGCGGCCTTCGCCCGGGCGTGGGAGCGCTTCGGGGCGGTGGACATCCTGGTCAACAACGCCGGAGCAGCAAGAAGCGCGCCTTTTGTGAAGACCGATATCGAGCTGTGGCTGGAGATGCTGACCGTGAATCTCACAGGCGTTTACCTGTGCTGCCGCGAGGCGCTGCCCTCGATGGTCGAGCGGGGTTACGGGCGCATCGTGAACATCGCGAGCACCGCCGGGCTCACGGGCTACGCCTACACTTCAGCGTACTGCGCAGCGAAGCACGGGGTGGTGGGGCTCACGCGCTCGCTGGCGCTGGAGCTGGCGAAATCCAGCGTGACGGTAAACGCGGTGTGCCCCGGCTATACCGAAACCGACATGCTGAAGCGGACTCTCGACAACATCGCGAACAAGACCGGCCGCAGCGAAGCCGAGGCCCGCGCGGAGATCGCAAAGCACTGTCCCAGGGAGCGCCTGATTACGCCGCAGGAAGTGGCAAACGCAGTGCTGTGGCTGTGCCTGCCCGGCGCCGAGGCCATCACCGGCCAGGCCATTGCGGTGGCCGGGGGGGAGATCCTGTCATGAAGCGCGCGCGGCCGGAGAACGTGGTTTCCCTGGACCTGGAAACCCGGTTGCGGCGGGACCATCACCAGGCGCTGCGCCTCTGGCTGCGGTTGCTCACCTGCACCAATCTCATCGAGGCGCGGGTCAAGGCGCGCCTGCGCACCGAGTACGCGACCACCTTGCCCCGCTTCGATCTCATGGCGCAGCTGGAGCGCAATCCCCAGGGGCTGAAGATGGGGGATCTGTCGAAGCGGCTGATGGTCTCCGGGGGAAATGTGACCGGAATCACTGACCAGCTGGTCGAGGAAGGCCTGGTCGAGCGCTCGCCTGCGCCGGATGACCGCCGGGCGTTCTCGGTGAAGCTCACCGCGGCGGGCATGAAGGCCTTTGCCCAGATGGCGCGCGACCACGAGGGCTGGGTGATCGATCTGTTCTCGGGGCTGAGCCCGGCCGAAAAAAAGCAGCTCTACCAGCTGCTGGCGAAGCTGAAACTCGCCGTTGTGCAGACGACCTGAATCGAAGGAAATACCATGACTTCCGCAACTGAAACCGCCCTCGCCGGGTACCAGGCCAGGCATTTCCTCTGGACCGTCGAAGGCCAGGTCGGGATCATCACTCTCAACCGGCCGGAGAAGAAGAACCCCCTCACCTTCGAGTCCTATGCGGAGCTCAGGGACCTGTTCCGGGCCCTGACGCATGCAACCGACGTAAAAGCGCTGGTGGTCACGGGTACCGGGGAAAATTTCTGCTCCGGCGGCGACGTGCACGAGATCATCGGCCCGCTGACGAAAATGGACATGCCGGCGCTGCTGGATTTCACGCGCATGACGGGCGACCTGGTGAAGGCCATGCGCGCCTGTCCCCAGCCCATTGTCTCCGCCATCGACGGCATCTGCGCCGGAGCCGGCGCCATGATTGCCCTGTCCTCGGACCTGCGGGTCGGCACCGCCCGCAGCAAGGTGACGTTCCTGTTCACCCGCGTGGGCCTTGCGGGCTGCGACATGGGAGCCTGCACCCTGCTGCCGCGGATGATTGGCCAGGGACGCGCCTCCGACCTGCTCTACACCGGCCGCTCCATGAGCGGCGAGGAGGCCTTTCAGTGGGGCTTCTACTCCCGGCTCGCCGCGCCGGAGGCGGTGCTCGCGGAGGCGAAGTCCCTCGCTACGAGCCTCGCCGGCGGGCCCACCTTTGCCCACGCCATGACCAAGAAAATGCTGCACCGGGAATGGGCCATGGGACTGGATGAAGCCATCGAGGCGGAGGCCCGGGCCCAGGCCGTGTGCATGCAGACCAATGATTTCCGCAGGGCCTTCGAAGCCTTTGCGGCGAAGCGGAAACCGGATTTCAAGGGCGACTGATGGCCGATACCGCCTATCTCGAGTGGCCATTTTTCGAGGACCCGCACCGGCGCCTCGCCGGCGAAGCCGCGGCCTGGGCCCGAACACGTCTTGACGGGACTTGCGACAGCACCGACGTGGACGCCGCGTGCCGGCGCCTCGTGGCACAACTCGGCGACGGCGGATGGCTGCGCTACTGCGTGGAAAAACGCGACGGCGGGGTCCTGGACCGGCTCGATGCCCGCTCCCTGTGCCTGTTGCGGGAGACCCTGGCCCGCCATTCCGGGCTCGCGGATTTCGCCTTCGCCATGCAGGGGCTGGGCAGCGGCGCCATCACGCTGGCGGGCTCCGACGCGCTTCGGCAGAAGTACCTGCCGGGCGTGGCAGCCGGAAAGCTGATTGCGGCGTTTGCGCTGTCGGAACCCGATGCCGGGTCCGATGTGGCGGCCATCGCCACCACCGCCCATCGCGACGGGTCTCACTACGTGCTCGACGGCGAGAAGACCTGGATTTCCAACGGCGGCATCGCCGATTTTTACTGCGTGTTCGCCCGCACCGGCGAGGCCCCCGGCAGCCATGGGCTCTCGGCGTTCGTGGTGGACGCAGATGCGCCGGGACTGGAAATTGCCGAGCGCATCCAGGTCATGGCACCGCATCCGCTGGCGCGGCTGCGCTTTTCGGGGTGCCGCGTTCCGGCCGACAACCTGCTGGGGCGGCCCGGCGAGGGCTTCAAGCTCGCCATGCGCACCCTCGACATTTTCCGCACCGGCGTGGCCGCCGCGGCCCTCGGCTTCGCGCGGCGCGCGCTGGACGAAGCACTTTCCCGCGCCGCCGCGCGCCGCATGTTCGGTCAAGCCCTGGCGGAATTCCAGATCACCCAGGCCGCCCTCGCCGACATGGCCACGGGAATCGACACCGCCGCCCTGCTCACCTACCGCGCCGCCTGGGCCCGGGACGTCCGGGGCACGCCGGTGACGAAGGAGGCGGCCATGGCGAAGATGGTGGCGACCGAAACCGCGCAGCAGGTCATCGACAAGGCGGTGCAAATCTTCGGCGGGCTGGGCGTGAAATCCGGCACCGTGGTGGAGAGCTTGTACCGCGAAATCCGCGCCCTGCGCATTTATGAGGGCGCCACCGAGGTGCAGAAGCTCATCATTGCACGCGAGACTCTCAAGGCGTTCCCGGGCAAGGCGACGGAGTGACGGCGCGACGCCATGAATTACACCGCCCACATTGACAGGTTCGCCGCGGACAACCTCCCGCCCCGGGACCAGTGGCCGGAGATGTTTTGCGAGCTGCCCGAGCTGCGGTATCCGTCGCGCCTCAACTGCGCCGTGGAGTTGCTGGACAAGACGGTGGCCGCGGGGCTCGGCGACAAGCCGGTGATTCTCGCCCCGGGCATGGTCTGGACCTACGCGCAGCTTCTCGACAGAGCCAATCGCATCGCCCGGGTGCTCACCGAAGACATGGGGTTAAAGCCCGGCAACCGCGTGCTGCTCCGGGGTCCCAACCACCCCATGATGGCGGCCTGCTGGTTCGGCGTGGTGAAAGCGGGCGGGATCGCGGTGGCCACCATGCCGCTGCTTCGGGCCAAGGAGCTTACCGACATCGTGACCAAGGCCGAGATCAGCCACGCCCTGTGCGACCGGCGACTGGACGCGGAGCTCAGGCTCGCCCAGGAGCGCTGCCCCACGCTGAAGAGCGTCGCCTGGTTCAACGACGAGGGCGCGCAGGCGCTGGAGACCCGGATGGCGCGCAAGGTCGAGGGATTCGGCAACGTGGATACCGCGCTGGAGGACGTGGCGCTGATCGCTTTCACTTCCGGCACCACCGGCGTCCCCAAGGGCACGATGCACTTTCACCGGGACGTGATGGCGATCTGCGACTGCTTTCCCCGGTCCACGCTGCGGCCCCGGCCGGACGACGTGTTCTGCGGCACGCCGCCGCTCGCTTTCACCTTCGGCCTCGGCGGGCTGCTGCTGTTTCCCATGCGCTTCGGCGCCGCCACGGTGCTCATGGAAAAGCTCACGCCCGAGACGCTGCTCCAGACCATCCAGGACTACAAGGCCACGGTGTGCTTCACCGCCCCCACGTTCTACCGCGCCATGGCGGCGCTGGCGCCGAAGTTCCACATCGCGGGCCTGAGGAAAAGCGTGTCGGCGGGGGAGGCGCTGCCGGCGCCGATCCGCAGCCTGTGGAAACAGACTACCGGAATCGAGATCATCGACGGCATCGGCTCCACCGAGCTGCTGCACATCTTCATCTCGGCGCGGGAAGAGGACTCGCGCCCCGGCGCCACCGGCAAGCCCATCCCCGGCTACAAGGCCCGCGTGGTGGACGAAGCCGGCAACCCGGTGCCCCCGGGGAACATCGGCAAGCTGGCGGTGAAGGGGCCCACCGGCTGCCGCTACCTCGCCGACCCGCGCCAGAAGAACTACGTGCAGAACGGCTGGAACCTGACCGGGGATGCCTACCTCATGGATACGGACGGCTACTTCGTCTACCAGGCCCGCACCGACGACATGATCATCTCCGCCGGCTACAACATCGCCGGACCGGAGGTGGAATCGGCCCTGCTCCAGCACCCGCAAGTCGCCGAGTGCGCGGTGGTGGGCGCGACTGACGAGGAGCGCGGCCAGGTCGTGAAGGCGTTCGTGGTGCTGCGAGAGGGCGCTGCCGGCAACGAGCGCATGGTGAAGGAACTGCAGGATTTTGTGAAAAGCCGGATCGCGCCCTACAAATACCCGCGCAGGGTGGAGTTCATCGCCGCGCTGCCGCGCACCGAAACGGGGAAGGTACAGCGCTTCAGGCTGCGGGAACAAACCTCAATCAAAGGAGAATCATGATGCAAGTGCTGCAACCGCCGGGCTGGGCGCGCCCCAGGGGCTATTCCAACGGCGTTGCCTGCCAGGGACGGCTGGTGTTCGTAGCCGGCCAGGTGGGCTGGGACCGGAACGAAAAATTCCAGGCTCCGGACCTGGTGGGCCAAGTGCGCCAATCCCTGACGAATGTGGTGGCCATTCTCGCCGAGGCGGGCGCGAAGCCCGAGCACATCGTGCGCATGACCTGGTACCTGTGCGACCGGAACGAATACAACGCGAGCCTCGGGGAGATCGGCAAAGCCTACCGGGAAATCATCGGCCGCCACTATCCCGTGATGACCGCGATCCAGGTGGCGGGCTTCGTCGAGGACGGCGCGAAGGTCGAGATCGAGTGCACGGCGGTGATTCCCGAGGGAGCATGATCCCGCCGGCCCAGCTCCTCACCCCCGAGTACTGCGAGCGCCAGTACAACGCCCGCGCCGCCATTCCCGAGCATCCGCAGATCTTCCAGCGCTGGAACGAGCAATCGGAGGCGGTACGCCGGCGCCTTGCCTGCCACTTGGACGTCGCCTACGGGCCGACGGACATGGAAAAACTCGACATCTTCCCGGCAGCTGGCAACAGCATCGGCCTCGCCGTCTTCATCCACGGCGGCTACTGGCGCTCGCTGGACAAGAGCGATTTCTCTTTCCTCGCGGAGCCGCTCACCCTGGCGGGGCTCACTGTCGCCATCGTCAACTATGGCCTCTGTCCCCAGGTAACCCTGGACGAAATCGTGCGCCAGACGCGCGCGGCAGTTGCCTGGCTGTGGCGCAATGCGGCCCGCTACGGCGCCGACCCGCAGCGGCTTTTTGCCTCCGGGCACTCGGCCGGCGGGCATCTCGCCGCCATGATGCTCGCCACGGACTGGCCGGCCTTCGAGGCAACTCTTCCGCGGAACCTCGTCAAAGGCGGGCTTTCGGTGAGCGGGCTGTTCGACTTGGAGCCGCTGCGCCACACCTCCATGAACCAGGACCTGAAGCTCGGCGAGGACGACGCTCGGCGCCTGAGCCCCGTTCATCTGCGCCCGGCGGCCGCTGCGCCCCTGTATCTGGCGGTCGGCGGCCTGGAAAGCGATGAGTTCAAGCGCCAGAACCGCCTGATCGAGCAGGCCTGGCCCGGCACGCTGGCCGCCGAAATCATCATGCCGGGCTTCCATCATCTCAGCGTCATAGAACAACTGGCCGTGCCCGGGAGCGTCCTGTTCCGCACCGCGATCGAAATGGTCCGGGTATCGATGGCCCGCTAGCTGCCCCATCCCGCCGCTTCCGGAAAATGACACCTTCAGCCGTATTTGGCGGTATGATCTGTATCATTGCGTTTTGGAAACTCTCTGGCCCCGGCGTTGTGGGGCTGCCCCTCGCCCCCTTATAATGGGCCGGTCGCCCGCTTCCTCCGTACTGCCGATCTGACGCAGTATGAGGATCGTGCGGGATAAACCTGTATCACAAACAACGCCCGCTGATCGGGCCCGGAAGGCCGGGCGTTTGGGAACGCGCGGGGGCCGTCCGGTGGGGAGAGATGCGATGAAAAGCCGCGCCATCCATCAGTGGCTGGAGCAATTCCTCACCACACGCGCGCTGCGCGCCAATTCCCTCATCATCACGGTATACGGGGACTCCATCGCGCCCCATGGGGGCACTGTGTGGCTGGGCGGCTTCATCCGGCTGGTGGAGCCCCTCGGACTGAACCCGCGCATGGTGCGCACCAGCGTGTTCCGGCTGTCGCGGGAGAACTGGCTCACGGCGGAGCAGATCGGCCGTCGCAGCTATTACAGCCTGACGCCCAGCGGTCGCCGCCGCTTCGAACACGCCTACCGGCGCATCTATCAGAGCCCCGACAAGTCCTGGGACGGGCAGTGGCAGATTATCTTTCTCGGGGCCGCCGACATCACCTCCGAGCAGCGCGAGAGCGTGCGCCGCGACCTGCTGTGGCAGGGCTTCGGAACGCTGGCGCCCGGGGTGCTGGCCCATCCCAAGGCGGACGAGGAGTCGGTGCTGGAGCTGTTGCACGATGCGGGTGTGTACGACAAGGTGGTGATCATGCGCGCCGCCAGCGTTGGCGGGTTCGTCAGCCGCCCCCTGCAGGAGCTGGCGCGGGACTGCTGGAACCTGCAATCCCTTTCCGAGCACTACCACGATTTCCTCGCCCACTTCCGGCCGGTCCTCAAAATGCTCTCGTCCGCGAAACAGCTCGACCCCGAACAGTGTTTCCTGGTGCGCACGCTGGCGATGCACGAGTACCGGCGGGTGCTGCTGCGCGACCCCCTGCTGCCCGACCTGCTGCTGCCTCCCGCCTGGCCGGGAGAGGTCGCCCGGCAGATCTGCATCAATCTATATCGCCTCACCCATAAGGCGGCGGAGCAGCACCTGATGGCGGTGCTGGAAACCGCCTACGGCCCCCTGCCGCCGGCCGCACCGTATTTCTTCGAGCGCTTCGGCGGGCTGCAGCCGCCGGCAGAAGCCGTCGAGCCGGTCGTTTAATGACCGTTGCCGCTGCGGCCAGCGGATCGCCTGCCGCCCATGCGCTCCGCTGACGTCACGCGCTGGCTGACGGTGTGGGCCACCATCGGCGCCGGCGTCGTGGCCGCCGGCCATGTGGGCAAGGTCCCGCCCGCGCTTCCCGACATCCGCGCCGGGCTCGATCTCTCCCTCGTCCAGGGCGCTGGACGATTTCCTTGCCAATGTCGCGCTTAGCCATCTCAGGCCACCTTCTTCACCCGTGCTTCGACGCGCATGCCGGCGTGGCCGAGCATGTTGACCAGGGCGTCGAGGCTGAATTTGTCGATCTTGCCGCGCAGCAGGTTATTGAGCCGCGGCTGAGTGACGCCGAGCGCGCGTGCGGCCGCGGTGTGCGCTGCGCCTTCTTCTCGAAGGCATGAAGCACATAGACCGCTTCCGGGAACTTCGCCACGTAGATCACCCGAAACGCGCCGCCTTCACGGATCCGTATCTCATTCACCCCGAGCCCGATTGAGGGCATCGGCTTCCAACTATCTGGCTCCAGACCGTCCTGGACTCGCGCGAGCTGCCGGCCAGCCCTCCGGCGAGGGAACGACGGGAAGCCCTTGACCTCCCCGTTGCTTTGGTGGTGCCCCTCCCGCCGCCGCCCTGATGAAGGTTGCCGCCCCAAAAGACAGGAGTCGCTGGACTTGACCTCGGATGACGCGGCTGACTATAATGGATACACTTGGATATACATGGGGAAGGTTATGCGCGGTCGAGTATCCAAATGGGGTAACAGCCTGGCTTTGAGGCTGCCGGCGGAGTACGTGAAAGCCACGGGGTTGCGTGTGGGCGACAGCGTTGAATTGGAGGCGACTGCGAGAGGCGAGCTTCGCATCGTGCCAAGCAAGCCGTTTGACATGGAGGCCTTCCTTGCCGGCCTTCGCAAGTCGCGAGCATCGATGCCCATAACGGAGTCAGTCGTCGAACAGATGCGGCGAGACGCTCGTTACTGATGATCTATCTCGACACGAGCGCAGCCGTTCCTCTATTCGTACGCGAGCCAGCGAGCGACGCCGTGGATCGTTGGATTTCCTCGTGCAAAGAAGGTCTCGCCGCCTCCGATTGGCTGGTGACGGAGTTTTCCGGTGCTCTGGCGGTTAAGACGCGAACCGGGCAAATCACCGCACGGCAAGCCAAGAAAGCATGGTCGGAATTCGAAATGTTCTGCAACGGAGGACTCAGGCTGCTGCCGGTAAGCCGTGCCGTTTTTCGGGACGCCGGCCGGATCGTGCGGACGGGGCGGACGGCATTGCGTGGCGGAGATGCATTGCATATCGCCGCAGCGATGGAGATGGGCGCCACCAGTATCGCGACGCTCGATGCGCTAATGGCTAAGAGCGCGAACCACCTGGGCTTGAGGCTCGAAAGAATCGCCTGATCGGCTCGACGCGACCCGCCGGCCAGCCCTCTGGCGAGGGTCTTGTCCGCCAGGTAGGCTTAGTGTCTACTCGTAAACCGAGTGTCGGTGTGGCCCACGAGCTTGTTGATGAGTGGGGCGATTTCTCAATACCCAGCGCCAGTTTCCGATTCCGAATCGGATTCGGAACCTAACGAATCAAAGTTCGCGATTTCTGTCCAGCAAGCCGATCACACAGAACAAGGCTTCAAGACGCTCTGGAATCGCCTGCAGCAGGCATGGGCGAAAGCCGGGCACGCGCGATTCACCTTCCACGACCTGCTGGCGCGCGCCACCTCGAAGTTGAAGACCCAGGGACGCCAGGCCCAGGAGATCACGGGGCATCGTACCGAAGCGCCGGCTGAGCGGGTTTACGACCGGCGGAAGATTCGCTCTGGCAAGGCAGTCGAGTAGTCCGATCTTAGACAAAATCGCTGATCTTAGACACGACACCGAATCGCCGTGCCTAAGTCACTGAAAAGTGGGGTGGCTGACGGGACTCGAACCCGCGACAACCGGAATCACAATCCGGGACTCTACCAGCTGAGCTACAGCCACCACTTCGATGAAGGGATTGACGACCGGGCAAGCCCGCACGATCCTGGAATGGCGTGCCCGACAGGACTCGAACCTGTAACCCCCAGCTTAGAAGGCTGGTGCTCTATCCGGTTGAGCTACGGGCACTACTCGAACCGGCTACTCAATACAGGATCTCGCAATGGTCGGGGTGGAGAGATTTGAACTCCCGACATCTTGCTCCCAAAGCAAGCGCGCTACCAGGCTGCGCTACACCCCGGAAACGCGGTAATATACCGGCCCCCTCGGAAAAGGTCAATTTTTAAGCCTTTTTCCGGGGTGGTTTCATGCAACTTGCGGTATAATTTGTTTTCTGTTATTAAAGCGCATTTATTCGAAACGGAAGCACCGAAAGATGGCCGCAGAAGCCCCAAAACCCGTAGCCCCCTACAAGCCCAAGAAGGGGGAGGAATACATGAACTCCAAGCAGCTCGCGCACTTCCGGAAAATCCTGGAAGACCTCAAGCTGGAGCTTTCCAAGGATATCGATCGTACCGTCCACACCATGCAGGACGAGGCCACGGTGTTCGCCGACCCCAACGACCGCGCCAGCCAGGAATCGGACATGGCGCTGGAGTTGAGGAACCGGGACCGGGAGCGAAAGCTCATCAAGAAGATCGACGAAACAATCGCCAAGATTGACGCCGGTGACTACGGCTACTGCGAAAGTTGCGGGGTGGAAATCGGTCTCAAGCGCCTGGAAGCGCGGCCCACGGCCACGCTCTGCATCGACTGCAAGACGCTCGACGAGATGAGGGAGAAGCAAGTGGCGAAGTAGGCCCCCGCCCCCTGCGGCAACAATAAGAAAGCCCCGGCACTGCCGGGGCTTTTTGTTTGCCTGGAGAAACCGCTCAGCCCTGCTGCTGCGCCGCTTCCTCGGCCTTCACCGCCTTCATGCTGAGCCTGAGGCGCCCCTTCTCGTCGGCTTCGAGAACCTTCACCTTCACCGACTGCCCCTCCTTCAGGTGGTCGGAAACGCTGGCAACCCGCTCGTGGGCAATCTGGGAGATATGGAGCAACCCATCCTTGCCCGGCAGCACGCTGACGATGGCTCCGAAATCGAGAAGCTTCAGCACAGTGCCCTCGTAGATCTTGCCGACTTCGACGTCCGCGGTGATTTCCTCGATGCGCTTCTTGGCCGCCGCGCCGCCGTCGGCGTTGACGCAGGCAATGGTCACGGTGCCGTCGTCCTCGATGTCGATAGTGGTGCCGGTCTCCTCGGTGATGGCGCGGATCACCGCCCCACCCTTGCCGATCACGTCGCGGATCTTCTCGGGATTAATCTTGATCTTGATCATTCGCGGCGCGTGGACCGAGATCTCGGAGCGGGTGGAAGGCAGCGCATCCTTCATCAGATTCAGGATGTGCATGCGGCCTTCGCGCGCCTGGCTGAGCGCCACCTGCATGATTTCCCTGGTGATGCCCTGGATCTTGATGTCCATCTGCAGCGCGGTAACGCCGTTCTCGGTTCCCGCCACCTTGAAGTCCATGTCACCCAGGTGATCCTCGTCGCCCAGGATGTCGGTGAGCACCGCGAAGCGGTTGCCTTCCTTGATCAGGCCCATGGCGATGCCCGCCACGTGGGCCTTCATCGGCACACCCGCGTCCATCAGCGCCAGACAGCCGCCGCACACCGAAGCCATGGAGCTGGAGCCGTTGGATTCGGTGATCTCGGAGACCACCCGCAGCGAATAGCCGAATTCCTCGGCGCTGGGAAGCACCGCGATCAGCGCGCGCTTGGCAAGCCGCCCGTGGCCGATCTCGCGGCGCTTGGGGGAGCCCACGCGGCCGGTCTCGCCAGTGGCGTACGGCGGCATGTTGTAGTGGAGCATGAAGCGCTCGGTATATTCGCCCTGCAGCGCATCGATGATCTGCTCGTCGCGCGAGGTGCCGAGGGTCGCCACCACCATGGCCTGGGTCTCGCCGCGGGTGAACAGCGCCGAGCCGTGGGTTCTAGGCAGCATGCCCACGCGGATGGAGATGGGGCGCACCGTGCGGGTATCGCGCCCGTCGATCCGGGGATCCCCGGCGAGGATCTGGCTGCGCACGATCTTCGCCTCGATGGCGCTGAACAGGTCCTTGATGACGTTCTGCTGAGTGGTATCCATCTCGGGGGTGATGAGCTCGGCGTACACCCGGCCGCGGATCTCGTCCAGCTTGTTGCTGCGCGCCTGCTTCTGTTTGATGCGGTAGGCCTCCCGCAGGTCGTTTTCTGCCAGTGCGGCGAGCCTTTCCTCGAGCACCGTGTCCTTGGCCGGCGGGGCCCATTCCCAGGCAGGCTTTCCGGCCTCCTCCACCATTTCATTGATGACGTCGATCACCGCCTGCATCTGCTGGTGGCCGTACACCACGGCGCCGAGCATGACGTCCTCCGGCAGCTCCAGGGCCTCGGACTCCACCATCAGCACCGCTTGCTGCGTGCCCGCCACCACCAGGTTGAGCTGGGATTGCTTGAGCTCGCTCGCGGTCGGGTTGAGCACATAATTGCCATCGAGGTAGCCGACGCGGCAGGCGCCGATGGGGCCGTCGAACGGAATTCCGGACAGCGCCAGCGCCGCGGAGGCGCCGATCATCGCCGGAATGTCGGAATCGACTTCGCTGTTGGAGGAGATCACCGTGGCGACCACCTGGACTTCGTTGAAGAAGCCCTCGGGGAACAGCGGGCGGATCGGCCGATCGATCAACCGGCAGGTGAGCGTCTCTTTTTCGGAGGGACGCCCCTCGCGCTTGAAGAAGCCGCCCGGAATCTTTCCGGCGGCATAGGTGCGCTCCTGGTAGTCCACCGTGAGCGGGAGGAAATCCTGGCCGGGCTTGACTTCCCTCTTGCCGACCGTGGTGACCAGCACCACGGTATCGTCCAGGTTGACCAGGACGGCGCCATCCGCCTGCCTGGCGATTTCCCCGGTCTCCAGCGTCAGCTGGTGGCGGCCATAGGCCAACGTTTTTTTAATGTGTGTCAAGACAGTGTCCTCTCAGAAATGCAATGCGCGCGGCACCGCAAGCGCCACGCCGATCGGATGACCGGCATTGCAGGGAAGGTGGGATGGGCCGGAAACGGCCGTCGGTTTCATGATCGCCGGGCAAACGCCCGCGGACCGGATTGCGCCTACTTGCGAATCCCGAGACGGTCGATCAATGCACGATACTTGTCGGCATCGGCCGTCCGCAGGTAGTCGAGCAATTTGCGGCGCCGGCTGACCATGCGCAGCAACCCGCGGCGGGAATGGTGATCCTTGACGTGGGCCTTGAAATGCTCGGTGAGCTCGTTGATGCGCGCGGTGAGCAGCGCGACCTGTACTTCCGGCGAACCCGTGTCGCCCGTTGCCCGCTGATAATCGCGCACAATTTGGGCCTTTTGCGCGTTCGTGACTGACATTGTTTTGGTCTCCGTAGAAAGGCAAGTATTTTACCCGCTAAACGGGCGTTTTCTCAAGCAATTCTTGGGGTTTTTCCGGCGCGGCCGCGGGATACGCCGCCACTAGCCGCCTGGGGCGCAGCCGGCCATCCACACCCATTTCCCCGACACCGAGAAAGCGCCCGGCAGCGCCATAGACCCGGACCTTTCCCCCCGGTGCCCCCCCCCGCGACGATACTGCCTGGCCTTGCCCCAGCGCCCCGGCATCCATGTCATCCAGCACCACCGCAGGAAGCCCCTGAAGCAGGCTGTCTACGGGCTTCAGGCAGGCCATCCGCCCTTCGAGGGTCAGGGATTCGAGGGATTCCAGGGACAAGGCCTCCCCCACGTCAAACCCCCCCACGCGGGTCCGTCGCAGTGTCCTGAGGTGGGCTCCGCAGCCCAGGGCGCGGCCGATGTCCTCCGCCAGGACCCGGATGTAGGTGCCCTTGCTGCAGCGGACCAGAATGTCGAGTTCGTCGCATCGAATCGCGAGGAGCCGGATTTCGTAGACTCTGACGGTCCGCTCCGCCCGCTCCACTTCGATTCCCTCCCGGGCATAGGCGTAGAGCGGCCTGCCGCCGCGCTTGAGGGCGCTGTACATAGGAGGAACTTGCCGGATTTCCCCCTCGAACCGGCGTAGAACCTCCTCGGTACGGGCCGCATCCACGGCCACCGGACGGGTCGCCAGAACTGTGCCTTCCGCATCCCCGGTAGAAGTTGTCTGGCCGAGCTTGACGGTAGCCAAGTAGGTCTTGTCCTCATCCAACAGCGCCGAAGAGAACTTGGCAGCCTCGCCGAAGCAAAGGGGAAGCAGGCCGGTGGCGGCAGGATCGAGAGTGCCGGTGTGTCCGGCCTTGGGATTCCCGAAAAAGCGGCGCGCGGTCTGCAACGCGGCGTTGGAGGTGCGGCCCGCCGGCTTATCAAGGAGCAGGACCCCATCCACGTGGGTTTGCGAGGCTCTGCGGCCCATGTTTTCCCGAGAACGGTAAACGAGACGATCAGGAACCGCCGCCGGACCCGCTCTTGCCGCGGTCCGCAGCCACCGCTTCGTCGATCAGATGGGTGAGACGGATTCCCCGCTCGACAGAGATGTCGTACACGAATTTGAGCTGGGGAATGGTACGCAGCTTCAAGCGACGGGCCAGTTGGCTGCGCAGGAACCCGGCGGCGTGTTGCAGACCACCGGTGATTTCCTCCTGTCTCGCCGCGGAAACCAGGGAGGTGAAGAACACCTTGGCGTGTGAATAATCGGGGCTGACCTCCACCGCCGTGAGGGTCACCATGCCCACCCGGGGATCCTTGACCTCGAGCCGGATGAGATCTGCGAGCTCGCGCTGGATCTGCTGCGCGATGCGCTCGGTTCGGGCGAAATCCTTGGGCATGTCCAGGCCAGGAGCGGGGGCTGGGGCGGAGGCACGATGAAGGAGACTCTCCCTGGCCCCTACCCCCTCAGAGCGTCCTCGCCACCTCGACGACCTCGAACACTTCCAGTTGGTCGCCGACCTTGAGGTCGTCGTAGTTCCTGAGGGAAAGGCCGCACTCGAATCCGGCCTTGACCTCGCGCACGTCGTCCTTAAAGCGCTTCAGCGAATCCAGCTCCCCGCTGTGGATCACCACGTTGTCGCGCAGCAGCCGCACCTGGGCGCTGCGCTTCACCGTGCCTTCGAGCACATAACAGCCGGCTACGGTGCCCACTTTGGAGATCTTGAATACCTGGCGCACCTCCACCAGACCGATGATGCTCTCCTTGCGCTCCGGCGCCAGCATCCCGGCAAGCGCCGCCTTCACCTCATCCACCGCCTCATAAATGATGTTGTAATAGCGGATGTCCACGCCAGAACTTTCCGCCAGCTTCCGGGCCATCGCATCGGCGCGGGTGTTGAAGCCGATGACGACCGCCTTAGAAGCAAGCGCCAGGTTGATGTCCGACTCGGTAATGCCGCCGACTCCGGCATGAACGATGTTGACTTTGACTTCGTCCGTCGAGAGTTTCTCCAGGGCATGGGTCAGGGCTTCGTAAGAGCCCTGGACATCGGCCTTGATGATAAGGGACAGGGTTTTGACCTCGCCCTCGGCCATTTGCTCGAACATGTTCTCGAGCTTCGCCGCCTGCTGCTTTGCGAGCTTCACGTCGCGGAATTTGCCCTGGCGGAACAGCGCGATCTCCCGCGCCTTGCGTTCGTCACCCAGCACCAGCACATCCTCGCCGGCCAGCGGAATATCTGACAGGCCCTGGATCTCCACCGGGATCGACGGGCCGGCCTGCTGCACCGGCTTGCCGTTCTCGTCCAGCATGGCCCGCACCCGCCCGAATACCGCGCCCGCGAGCACCACATCCCCGCGCCTGAGCGTTCCGGACTGCACCAGCACCGTGGCAACCGGACCGCGACCCTTGTCCAGGCGGGACTCGATCACGATTCCCTTTGCCAGCGCTTCCTTCGGGGCCTTGAGCTCCATCACTTCGGCCTGCAGCAGCACGCTTTCCAGCAGCGTGTCGATCCCATTCCCGGTCTTGGCCGAAACCTCCACGAACATCGTATCGCCGCCCCACGGTTCCGGTACCACGCCCTGGGCCACCAGTTCCTGCTTGATCCGCTCGGGATTGGCTTCCGGCTTGTCGATCTTGTTGATGGCGACCACCATTGGGACGTTGGCGGCCTTCGCGTGGTGGATGGCCTCGATCGTCTGGGGCATCACGCCGTCATCGGCGGCAACCACCAGAATTACGATATCAGTTACCTTGGCGCCCCGTGCCCTCATCGCTGTAAAGGCCTCGTGGCCGGGCGTATCGAGAAAGGTGATGACCCCGCGCGGAGTCTCCACGTGGTAGGCACCAATGTGCTGGGTAATGCCGCCTGCTTCTCCGCTCGCAACGCGGGTGCGGCGGATATGGTCAAGCAGCGACGTCTTGCCATGGTCTACGTGGCCCATCACCGTGACAACCGGAGCCCGCGGCTCGGAAGCGATCTCCTGTTTCTGCTCGGTCTCGGCCAGGAAGGCCTCGGGATCGTCGATCTTCGCCCGCTTGGCGACGTGCCCCATTTCCTCCACCAAGATCATGGCCGTGTCCTGGTCGAGCACCTGATTGATGGTGACCATGGTGCCCAGCTTCATAAGAGCCTTGATAACTTCCGCGGCCTTCACGGACATCTTTTGGGCCAGCGCCGCGACTGTGATGGTCTCGGGCACCAGAACCTCGTGGACGACGGGCTCGGTAGGCATCGAAAACGCGTGCGGGCCCGCCTCCTCATCGGCGGCCCTGTGGTGTGCCGGACGCACTTTACGCCCCCGCCAGCCCTGACCGCCGGTGATGTCTCCGCGAAGCTTCATGGCCCTTCTTCTGGCCGCTTCATCCTGCCAGACCACTTGTTTAGGCTGCTTCTTGGCTTTTTTCTCAGCCTTCTTATCACCTTCCTTGACCGTCGGCTTGTGCAGCGTACCCTCGCCGATGGCGGGAGCGGGCTGGGCCGCCTGCACAGCGGCTTGAGGCTCGGCGGGTTTTGCCTCGGCGTCGGCTGGCTTCGCCTCCGCCGCGGCCTCCACGGGCTCCGCCGCCTTCTTGCGGGTGCGCTTCTGCTTTTTCTGCTCGACCTCCGCAGCCTGGCGTGCTGCCAGCTCGGCCTGTTTCTTGGCCTCCTCTTCCCGCAGCGCGAGCTGTTCGGCGTCGAGCACCGGAACAGCAGGCGGCGCAGCCTCGGCCTCTGCCGCAGCAGCAGCTTCCCGCTTGACCAATACCCGCTTTTTGCGCACTTCCACCTGGATGGTGCGCGCCTTGCCGGTGCTGTCGGCCTTCTTGATCTCGGTGGTCTGACGCCGCGTCAGCGTGATTTTCTTCTTGGGCTCGTTGGCCCCGTGCGCCTTGCGCAGGTAATCCAGCAGTTGAGTCTTGTCCTGTTCGCTGAGGGTGTCGTCCGCCTCATTTTTCGTGACGCCCGCTGCGTTCAGCTGCTCAAGCAGGAGCGCGGCCGGAAGCCCGAGTTCGGTGGCAAGTTGTGCTACGCTCGTTTGTGCCATCGCAGTCCCTTATTGTCCGACGGCGAACCACGGCGCCCGGGCGGCCATGATCAACCTTTTGCCAAGCTCCGGATCAATGTCAACCATTTCCATCAGGTCGTCCACGGCAAGGTCCGCCAGCGCCTCCTTGGTGGTGATTCCCTTGCCTGCCAGCTTGATCGCCGTCTCCTGATCCATGCCATCGAGGGTCATGAGGTCTTCCACGTCGTGCTCGACTTTTTCCTCGCTGGCGATTGCCTCGGTAAGCAGCGCATTGCGCGCCCGGGCGCGCAGCTCGTTCACCGTGTCCTCGTCAAAGGCCTCGATCTCGAGCATCTCGTTGATGGGTACGTAGGCGATTTCCTCGAGAGTGTTGAATCCCTCCTGCACCAGGATATCGGCTACCTCCTCGTCCACGTCCAGCCGTTCCATGAATAGCTTGCGGATGACGGAAGATTCCTCCTCGGACTTCTGGCGGGATTCCTCGACAGTCATGATATTGAGCTCCCAGCCGGCGAGCTCCGAGGCCAGCCTCACGTTCTGCCCGTTGCGGCCTATCGCCTGGGCCAGCTGTTCCTCGTCCACCACGATGTCCATGCTGTGCGCCTCCTCGTCCACCACGATGCTGCTCACCTCGGCCGGGGCGAGCGCATTAATCACGAACGTGGCGGGGTCTTGCGACCACAGCACGATGTCCACGCGCTCGCCGGCCAGTTCGCCGGTGACGGCCTGCACCCGGGATCCACGCATCCCGACGCAGGTACCGATCGGATCGATCCGCGGGTCGTTGGATTTGACCGCGATCTTGGCGCGCGAGCCTGGATCGCGCGCCGCCGACTTGATCTCGAGCAGTCCTTCCTCGATTTCCGGAACCTCGAGCTCGAACAGCTTCACCAGGAACTCCGGCGCGATGCGCGAGAGGATCAACTGGGGACCGCGGGTTGCGCGGTCGATCTTCAGAAGGTAGGCACGCACGCGATCCCCAATCCGGAGATTTTCCTTCGGGATCATCTGGTCGCGGGGCAGCGCCGCCTCAATGCGACCGATTTCGATGATGCCATTACCGCGCTCCATTCGCTTGATGACGCCGGTAACCAGATGCTCCTTCCGGAGCAGGAAGTCATTGAGGATCTGCTCGCGCTCGGCATCGCGGATCTTCTGCACTATCACCTGCTTGGCGGTCTGGGCGCTGATCCGGCCAAACTCCACCGGCTCCAGCGCCTCCTCGATGAACTCGTCCACCTGGACGCCGGCGTTGCGCTTCTGCGCCTCGCTAATGGGGATCTGGATCGGCGGAAACTCGACCTGTTCGTCAGCCACCACCTGCCAGCGCCGGAACGACTGGTAGTCCCCCGTATTGCGGTCAATGGCTACCCTGACGTCCACGTCATCTGAAAACCGCTTCTTGGTGGCGGAAGCCAACGCGAGCTCGAGGGCGCCGAAAACGATGTCCTTGTTGACATTCTTCTCGCGCGCCAGTGCGTCGACCAACATCAGTACTTCGCGACTCATGAACCTCACCTCTGCCTTCAAATTCAATCCAATTCCTCGAAACGCCTGCAGTTCAATTAAACGAAATCCGTGGCACCAGACGTGCCTTCTCCAGGTTGCTCATTTCGACCTGCAGCACCTTGCCGTCCACTTCCACCCGAATCGCCCCGTCTTTCATTGGGTGCAACAGCCCGACCAGATTCCTGCGCCCTTCCACCGGAACCCGCAGCTTGAGCTTCGCCATTTCACCGGCAAAGCGCTCGAAATCGGCCGGCTTCCTGAGCGGACGGTCCAATCCGGGGGAGGAAACCTCCAGCCGGTCATAGTCCACGTTTTCCACAGCGAGCACGCGGCTCAGATGGTTGCTGACCCTCGCGCAATCGTCGACGCCAACTCCGCCCCTCTTGTCTATGAAAACGCGGATCAATCGACCCCGCAGCCCTAGTTCCAAGTCAACGAGCTCGTATCCCAGCCCAGCCAGCGTCGGCTCCAAAAATTCTTTTAAATCCATAGCGTTGCACAAACAAAAAATGGGCTGAAAGCCCATCCCTGTAAACATTGCATTTTAGCAAAAAATAAGGATTAGTAAAACGGAATGTTATCCGGGGCTTGGGTTTAGGGAGTCTGACGATGACACGAGCCGACGCTGAAGCTGGTGCGGGTGTAGGAAACGGGCGCTCCAAACGCGAAAGCCCCGGCCTTGCGGTCGGGGCTTTGCGTTTAGTGGGAGTCTGACGATGACCTACTTTCGCAGGCGGGCTGCCTACTATCATCGGCGCGGAGGCGTTTCACGGCCCTGTTCGGGATGGGAAGGGGTGGGGCCGCCTCGCTATGGTCGTCAGACATAACTGGTCGCCCTCGGCGTCGCGCCGAAGGCCAAAGCCGGAAGAAGTATCCTGGGAGAGTGGTATCAGGCACACCCTGGTTGTGCCCAAGGTTATAGGATCAAGCCGCACGGGCCATTAGTACCGGTTAGCTCAAAGGGTTACCCCTCTTCCACACCCGGCCTATCAACGCGGTGGTCTGCCGCGACCCTTCAGGGGACTTGACGTCCCGGGAGGTCTCATCTTGAGGCAAGTTTCCCGCTTAGATGCTTTCAGCGGTTATCTTTCCCGCACTTAGCTACCCGGCACTGCGACTGGCGTCACAACCGGTACACCAGAGGTGCGTCCACTCCGGTCCTCTCGTACTAGGAGCAGCCCCCCTCAAACCTCCAACGCCCACTGCAGATAGGGACCAAACTGTCTCACGATGTTTTAACCCCAGCTCACGTACCACTTTAAATGGCGAACAGCCATACCCTTGGGACCGGCTACAGCCCCAGGATGTGATGAGCCGACATCGAG
>JACPEG010000026.1 GCA_016183615.1 Betaproteobacteria bacterium | reverse complement strand
GTTCTTCTGCTTCTTCTATACGGCCCTGGTGTTCAATCCCAAGGAGACTGCGGACAACCTGAAGAAAAGCGGGGCCTTCGTGCCGGGCATCCGGCCGGGGGACCAGACCGCCCGCTACATCGAGAAGATCATGATGCGGCTGACGCTTGCTGGCGCTGTTTATGTGACGCTGGTGTGCCTGTTGCCGGAGTTCCTGATCCTCAAGTGGAACGTGCCGTTCTACTTCGGCGGCACCTCGCTGCTGATCGTGGTGGTGGTGACCATGGACTTCATGTCCCAGGTCCAGGCCTACGTCATGTCGCACCAGTATGAAAGCCTGCTCAAGAAGGCGAGCTTCAAGGGAGGGGGCTTCCCCGCAAGGTAGCAAAGGGAGCATGGCGAAAGAAGAAACCATACAGATGCAGGGAGAGATCCTGGAGACGCTGCCCAACGCCACCTTCAAGGTCAAGCTGGAAAACGGACACGTGGTGCTGGGCCATATTTCGGGAAAGATGCGAATGCATTACATCCGGATCCTGCCGGGAGACAAGGTGACCGTGGAGCTTACTCCCTACGACCTGACCCGGGCGCGCATCATCTTCCGGGCGAAGTAGTTCAGCTTTCCGCTATCAGCGTTCAGCTGTCAGCTTGATGCGGGCGAGGAGTTACACGGGTTTTGCTGAAAGCTGACAGCTGAAGGCTAAAGGAGACACCAATGAAAGTACGGGCATCGGTCAAGAAGCTCTGCCGCAAGTGCAAGATCATCCGGCGCAACCGGGTGGTGCGGGTCATCTGTTCCGATCCGCGCCACAAGCAGCGCCAAGGCTGATTGAAGGGCACCGGTCAAGGGTGTTATAATTTTATGTTTCGAATTCTGGAGCGTTTATGGCCCGCATCTCTGGGGTAAACATTCCCAACCACCAGCATGCCGAGATCGCGTTGACCGCGATCTACGGGGTCGGCCGCGCCCGCGCGCGCTTCATCTGCGACGCCGCTGGTGTCAACCGCACGGTCAAGATCAAGGACCTTTCGGACAGCGAAATGGACCGCCTGCGGGAACAGGTCGGCCGGTTCACGGTCGAAGGGGACCTGCGCCGGGAGGTATCCATGAGCATCAAGCGGCTGATGGATCTGGGGTGCTATCGGGGCACCCGGCACCGCAAGGGCCTGCCGGTGCGCGGCCAGCGCACCCGCACCAACGCCCGCACCCGCAAGGGGCCGCGCAAGGCGGTCCGCATCGTAGCGGCCGCGGCCAAGACAACGGCTTAAGCAACAAGGATACGGTTCATGGTTAAAGCAGCAGCTACCCGCGTACGGAAGAAGGTCAAGAAGAATGTGGCCGAGGGCATCGCCCACATTCATGCCTCTTTTAACAACACCATCGTGACCATCACCGACCGCCAGGGCAACGCACTGGCGTGGGCGACTTCGGGCGCGGCCGGTTTCAAGGGTTCCCGAAAGAGCACGCCGTTCGCTGCTCAGGTGGCCGCGGAGCGGGCTGGACGCGCGGCCCAGGAGTGCGGGGTCAAGAACGTGGAAGTGCGCATCAAGGGCCCCGGCCCGGGCCGGGAATCCGCGGTGCGCGCGCTCAATGCCGTGGGATTCAAGATCACCAGCATCTCGGACGTGACGCCGGTGCCCCACAACGGCTGCCGTCCGCCCAAGCGGCGCCGCGTGTAACAGGAGACGCAAGTGGCCAGAAATCTCGACGCAAAGTGCCGCCAGTGCCGCCGCGAAGGCGAGAAGCTGTTCCTGAAAGGCGAAAAGTGCTTTACCGACAAGTGCGCCATTGAGCGGCGCAGCTACGCTCCCGGGCAGCACGGCCAGAAAAATATTCGCCGTTCCGATTACGGCAAGCAGTTGCGGGAAAAGCAGAAGGTGCGCCGCATCTACGGCGTCCTGGAGCGCCAGTTCCGCAAGATCTACAAGGAGGCCGACCGCCGCAAAGGCATCGTCGGCGAGAACCTGCTCCAGATCCTGGAAAGCCGGCTCGACACCGTGTCCTATCGCATGGGCTTCGGCTCGTCCCGGACCGAGGCGCGCCAGATCGTGCGTCACAATGGCATTCTGGTGAACGGAAGGCGAGTGAACGTTCCTTCATTCCAGGTGCGCCCCGGCGACGTGGTCGAGGTGGCCCCCAAGGCCAAGGAGCAACTGCGTGTGAAGGGCGCAGTGGCAGCCGCGGAAGGGCGGGGATTCCCGGAATGGGTCGAGGTCGATACCAAGGCCATGAAGGGTACCTTCAAGGCTCTGCCCCAGCGCGCCGAGCTTCCTTCGACCATCAACGAATCGCTGGTGGTCGAGCTGTATTCCAAGTAATTCCCGAGAGGAAATCAGGCTATGCAGAGCAGTGGGTTTCTGAAGCCCCGCATTATCGATGTCCAGAACATCTCGCCGGTCCATGCCAGGATCACCATGGAGCCATTCGAGCGGGGGTACGGACACACCCTGGGCAACGCGCTGCGCCGCGTTCTGCTTTCTTCCATGCCCGGCTCCGCGGCGACCGAAGTGCAGATCCACGGTGTACTGCATGAATACTCGACCCTGGACGGGGTGCAGGAAGACGTGGTCGACCTTCTGCTCAACCTCAAGGGCATCGTGCTCAAGCTCCACAACCGCGCCGAGGCGACGCTGAACCTCAAGAAGAAGGGCGAAGGCGTCGTCACCGCCGGTGATATCGAGGCGACCCACGACGTGGAGATCATCAATCCGGATCACGTGATCGCTCATCTGGCCTCCGGCGGCAAGCTCGACATGCAGATCAAGGTCGAGAACGGCCGCGGCTACGTGCCTGCCACCACCCGCATCCAGCCCGAGCACGGCCGCAACATCGGCAGCGTCCTGCTCGACGCGTCGTTCAGCCCGGTGCGCCGTGTGTCCTACCAGGTCGAAAGCGCCCGCGTCGAGCAGCGCACCGACCTCGACAAGCTCATCATGGACATCGAAACCAACGGCGCCATCGACCCGGAGGAGGCCATCCGCTACGCCGCACGGGTGCTGGTGGAACAACTGGCGGTATTCGCGGACCTCAAGGGCACGCCGCTCCCGGTAGAGAAGATCGAAGCCCCGAAGGTGGACCCGATCCTGCTTCGGCCTGTCGACGACCTGGAACTCACGGTGCGCTCCGCGAACTGCCTCAAGGCCGAGAACATCTATTACATCGGCGATCTGATCCAGCGTACCGAGACAGAACTGTTGAAAACCCCCAACCTGGGCCGCAAGTCGCTCAACGAGATCAAGGAGGTGCTTGCCTCCCGCGGCCTCACGCTGGGGATGAAACTGGAGAACTGGCCGCCGGCCGGGCTCGAAAAGCAATAAGCGAGGCACGCCATGCGTCACCGTCTGGGACTACGCAAGCTCAACCGCACCAGCAGCCACCGGCTGGCCATGTTCCGCAACATGACCAACTCTCTGCTCACGCACGAAGTGATCAAGACCACGCTCCCGAAGGCGAAGGAACTGCGCCGGGTGGCCGAGCCCCTCATCACGCTCGGCAAGACCCCGACGCTGGCCAACAAGCGGCTCGCGTTCGACCGTCTGCGGGACCGGGACGTGGTGGTGAAGCTGTTTTCCGAGCTGGGACCCCGCTACGCCAAGCGCAACGGCGGCTATCTGCGCATCCTCAAGTTCGGATTCCGAAAGGGAGACAACGCTCCGATGGCACTCGTTGAGCTGCTGGACAGGCCAGAGCCCGCTGCGCAACCTGCAGCGCAGGAGGGCGCAAAAGATTAAAGGATCGTTGCTGTGAAGGCTAACCTTTCGCGAAGCGCAAGGTTACGCCGGAACTACAACGCTCCGATGGCACTGGTGGAGCTCCCGGACCGGCCGGAGAAGCCGGCGGAAACCGCCCCCGAGGCGGAGGCCAAGGCCGAATAACAATACGGCGGCCACAAGACGACTGGAAAAGCCGGGCTCACCCGGCTTTTTCTTTTTAGGGGTGTAGAATTTCCCCGTGGCCATCGTGCTGTTTACGGACTTCGGAAGCCATGACCTGTACGTGGGACAGGTCATGGCGGTGCTTGCCGGGGCTGCGCCCGGGGTGCCGGTCATCGATCTGCTGCACGACGCGCCGGCGTTCGACGTCGAGTCGGGCGCCCATCTCCTGGCTGCGCTGGCGCCGCAATTTCCCGAGGGCAGCGTGTTCCTCGCCGTGGTGGACCCCGGGGTGGGGACCGGTCGCGCTGCGGTGGTGGTGGAGGCGGACGGGCGGCACTACGTGGGCCCGGACAACGGCCTGCTGTCGGTGATCGCGGGCCGTAGCCGCGCCTGCCGGACCTGGAACATTGCCTGGCGCCCGGAATCCCTGGCGCCGTCCTTTCACGGCCGCGACCTGTTTGCCCCGGTGGCCGCGACCCTCGCCGCGGGCGGGTTTCCTGCGGACCGGCTCATCCCCGCGGACGGCCTGCGGACGCGGCTCGGCACGGGTGACCTTCCGCGGGTGATCTATGTGGATCACTACGGCAATGCGATGACCGGGATCCGCGCGGCAGCCCTCGCCCGCGACGCCACGATGAAGGTCAACGGCACACCACTTCCGTTCGCCAGGGTGTTCGGCGAAGCCCCGCCGGGACGGGCTTTCTGGCACGAGAACAGCGTCGGCCTGGTGGAGATCTCGGTAAACCGGGGCAGCGCGGCGCAGGCCCTCGGGCTCGCCGTGGGTCAGCGGGTCGAGTTGGCCTGACCCGGTCGATGCGATTGGCGGTGGCACGGATCCTGCCTAGGTCCCGGGGGCGAATATCCCGCCTCTCTGTTCATGGCCCCCGCCCCGGATGCGGGTGGCGCCGGGGCGGCGTAATGGAAGGGCATAACCCAGGGATGAGGTGTGTTCCGAGGAGGCGTGGGAATGGAATTCACTGAACAACTGCTCAGGGACTCGAATGCGGTCCAGAAGTGGGCCATGCAGTCCCTGTTCACCCAGCTGGATTCCCTGTGCGAAGGCGCCATCGCCGTGGATCGCCACGCGCGCGTCGTCTGGATCAACGAGAAATACGTGAAGACCCTGGGCCTCAACTCGGCCGAGGAGGCCCTGGGCCGGGAGATCGAGGAGATCATTCCCACCAGCCTCATGCGGCGCGTGGTGGAGACCGGCCAGCCGATCCTGCTCGACATCATGGAGTTCGGGAACCAGTCCTTTGTCGTGACCCGGATGCCGATGCGCAACGCGGCCGGGGAAGTGATCGGCGCCATCGGCTTCGTGCTTTACGATCGCCTGCAGTACCTGAAGCCCCTGGTGGAAAAATTCGGCAGGCACCAGGCGGATTTCGTCGCCGCCAGGCGCAAGCTTGCGGAGCATCGCCGGCCCAAGTACACGCTGGCGAGTTTCGTCGGCGGCAGCCCGGCGTGCCTGGAGCTCAAGCGCCAGGCGCGGCGCGCCGCGGAGCACGACACCACGGTCCTCCTTCTGGGGGAGACCGGTACCGGAAAGGAATTGCTGGCCCACGCCATCCATGCCGCGTCTTCCCGTGCCGCCAAGCCCTTCATCGGCGTCAACATGGCGGCGGTTCCCGAGAACCTGCTGGAATCCGAGTTTTTCGGCGCTGCGCCGGGTGCCTACACCGGGGCCGACCGCAAGGGCCGCGAGGGCAAGTTTCTGCTCGCCGACGGGGGTACCCTGTTTCTCGACGAGGTGGGCGACATGCCCTACCAGCTGCAGGCCAAGCTGCTGCGGGTGCTGCAGGAGCAGGAGGTCGAGCCCCTGGGCTCCAACCGGGTGATCAAGGTGGATGTGCGGGTGATTGCCGCCACCAGCGTCGATCTCAAACGCCTGGTGGCCGAGGGCACGTTCCGCTCGGACCTGTTCTACCGCCTGAACGTGTTGCCGATCGCCATTCCGCCGCTGCGCGAGCGGCTGGCGGATCTGGAGTTGCTGTGCGAGCAGATTCTGGAGACCATCTCGGAGCGCACCGGGCTGCCGCGCCGCGAGATCACGCCCACCGCCATCGCCATGCTCGCCACCTATGACTGGCCGGGAAACGTGCGCGAGCTGCGCAACGTGCTGGAACAGGTGGCCCTGCTCTCCGACAATATCCGCCTCACGGCCGAGGACTTCACCACCATCGTTCCTCCGGCTGGGTCCTCCCGCCGCGACGGTTCGGGGCAGGCGGTGCGCCGCTATGACGATGCGCTTGTCGATTTCGAGCGCGGGCTGATCCAGTCCGCGTTGTCGGCCGCCGGGGGCAAGGTGGAACAAGCAGCCCACTTGCTCGATGTATCCCGTGCAGCGTTATACAAAAAAATCAAGAAGTTGGGGTTATAGTCTCCAATTTGAGATTTCAGTCTCGTTCTATAGATAAAGCAATTTTATTTTTACACCATAGGGTTATCTGAAAATCTCCACCCTCGTTGTCTCCCTTTAGAGACGAATTCGGGGCCGATCCTGTACCCGGCGCGGCCGCCCTTGCCGATGCCGAAGAAACTCCCAATGAGATCAGCTGGATGCTGAATCTGGCACGTCCGTTGCCAGAGGACCTGCCCAAACGTCTTCTTCAGCGGATGCGCGTCCGACGTCCTCCTTGTGCATCCGCCTTCTTTTTCGAGGGAGTGGAGTGAAGCTCAAGGACAAGGTGGCGATCATCACCGGCGCGGGCAAGGACATCGGCCAGGCCATGGCTTACAAGTTCGCCCTGGAGGGGGCGCGCATCGTGGCCTGCGACGTGGACGCGGGCGCGCTGGAAGCCACCGCAAAGCGGATTGCCGGGCTCGGAGGAGAGGTCACCACATTGCGGCTCGATATCACCGATCCGGCCGCGGCGGCTGCCATGGCGGAAAGCGCGGTGGTGAGATACGGCGGAATCGATTGCCTGGTGAACAACGCCGGCATCGTGAAGGATGCGCAATTGAAGGACATGACCGTGGAGCAGTGGGACGCGGTCGTCGCGGTGAACCTCACCGGCACCTACAACTGCGCTCGGGCAGTGGTGGGTACCATGCTCCGGCAGAACTCGGGCGTCATTATCAATTTATCATCTATAGTGGGACTGTACGGCAACTTCGGGCAGACCAATTACGCCGCCACCAAGTCCGGGGTGATCGGGATGACCAAGAGCTGGGCCAAGGAGCTCGGCAAGAAGGGCATCCGCGCCAACGCCATCTGCCCCGGATTCATCGGCACCGCGATCCTGGGCTCGGTGCCGGAGAAGGTGATCTCCGCCATGGAGAGCCGCATCCCCATGGGGCGCCTGGGACGGCCGGAGGAAGTCGCCAGCGTCGCCGCGTTCCTTGCCTCCGACGAGGCGAGCTATGTCAACGGCGCGGTGATCGAGGTGAGCGGGGGGGTGACCCTTTAGGGTTTCGTGAAAATGCGAACGATTCCGGGCGGCGGCATCAGGGTTTTCCCGAGCTAGGGCTTATCCCAATGTCGTCGCCGATGACGAGTGTATAGGATCATGGGCGCAGTTTGTCGGCCTTCCGGGGCGCCATGAGACATCCACCGCCGGGGACAGGCGGGAAGCCGACCAGCATTATCGGAAGTGTTTGTTAAACCCAACGCAAGAGGAGAAAGCAATGAGGAATGCGATCAAGACTTCGGTAGTGGCGGTGGCTGCCGCCCTGGCTCTCACCGCGGGCGGCGCCAGCGCCGCGGAAAAGGTTCAATGGAAGATGCCGCTCGGCTTTTCCTCCGAGCTGCCGGCCCTGGGGGATACCAGCCTCTACGTGAGCAAGCAGCTGGAAGAGCTCTCCGGGGGCAACATCCAGCTCAAGATTTACGAGCCCGGCAAGCTGGTGCCGCCGTTCCAGATCTTCGACGCGGTGAAGGACAAGAAGGTGGAGGCGGGCTACACCTGGCTGGGCTACGACCAGGGCAAGATCCCGTCCTCGCCCCTGTTCGCCGCGGTGCCCTTCGGCCTCGAGCCCTGGGAATTCACCGCCTGGTGGTACGAGGGCGGCGGCCAGAAGCTCGCCGAGGAGGTCTATCACGCGCAGGGCGTGCACGTCATCCTGTGCGGCATCATGGGGCCGGAAGCGGCGGGCTGGTTCCGCAAGGAGATCAAATCGCTGGACGACATCAAGGGCCTGAAGATCCGCTTCGCGGGCCTGGGCGGCAAGGTGATGCAGAAGGCGGGCGCGTCGGTGACGGTGCTGCCCGGAGGCGAAATCTTTCCGGCGCTGGAAAAGGGCGCCATCGACGCCACCGAGTTCTCCATGCCGGCCATCGACGAGAAGCTGGGCTTCGACAAGCTGGTGAAGAACTACTACTTCCCGGGCTGGCACCAGACCTACACCTCGATGCACCTGATGGTGAACCTGCCGTTGTGGGACAAGCTCGACAAGGCGAACAAGGCGGCGGTGGATACCGCCTGCACCGCGGGCACTCTGCGCGCGCTGTCGAAGGGGGAATTCGCCCAGATCGCGGCGATGAAGAACTTCGCGGCCAAGGGCGTCAAGGCCCAGGTAGTGCCGGAGAAGGTGCTGCGGGAGATGGAGAAGCTGACCGAGGAAGTGCTGAAGGAAGAGGCGTCCAAGGACCCCGCCTTCAAGAAGGTGTACGAGCATCAGCGGGCCTTCGAGAAGGCCTACAAGCCGTGGAAGGACAAGGCCTACTTGCCGCGCAACTGGTAATGCTGCAACCTTAGGCCGCGGCCGGATTCCGGCCGCGGCCGCTCTTGCGGCATCTTCCGGCCAGCCAACCCGCTGCCGACACGTCGAGGAGGAAACGCTTCATGTCCAATCCATCCCAGGAGCATCCGCATCACACGGGGCTGCACGCCCCCCACATGGACCTGGACCAGTTCCTGCACCACACGGAGCTTCCGGAGACCGGCTTCTCGCGCAAGGTGGACCCCTTCATCCGGGGCACAGGACAAATCTCGTCCTGGATCTGGCCGCTGCTGGTGGCGGTCATCACGGTCAACGTGCTGCTGCGCTACGTGATCGGCAGAGGCCTCATTGAGTTCGAGGAAATCCAGTGGCACTTCTACGCCATCGGCTTCCTGATCGGCCTCGCCTGGTGCTTCGAGGCGGACGATCACGTGCGCATCGACGTGCTGCACGAGCATTTCAAGTTCCGCACCCAGTGCTGGATCGAGCTGGTCGGCATTCTGGTGGCCCTCGTTCCATTCATATTCGTGGTGGTGTGGTATTCGGTCCCGTTCATTGCCTACTCGTACTCGGTGCACGAGATCTCCGAAGCCCCGGGCGGGCTGCCCTACCGCTGGGCCATCAAGGCCTTCCTGCTGATCGGCTTTGTACTGCTGGGGATTGCCACCCTGTCCCGCCTTACCCGGGTCTATGCGGCCCTGTTCACGACCCGCAAGGTCTCCGGCAAGGAGTAACCCGCCATGAAATACAACGAAATCCTCGCCATCCTGATGTTCGTGTCCTTCATCGGGCTGCTGTTCACCGGCTACCCGGTGGCCTGGGTGCTGGGGGGGCTCGCCATCTTCTTCACCGCCATTGCCTGGGGCTCGGACCTGCTGTTCGGCACCTTCACCGGGGTGGACTGGGCATTCACCTCCGGCGTCGTGGACCGCATATGGGACGTGATGAAGAACTGGGTGCTGGTGTCCCTGCCCATGTTCATCTACATGGGCATCATGCTGGACCGCTCGGGCATCGCCGAGCAGATGATGGACAACTTCGTGAAGCTGTTCGGGCGGATGAAGGGCGGCATGGCCATCGTGGTGGCCATCATCGGCATCCTGCTGGCAGCCTCCACCGGGATCGTCGGCGCGTCGGTGACGCTGCTGGCGCTGCTCGGGCTGCCGGCCATGCTCAACCTCAAGTACGACAAGGGCCTTGCCAGCGGCACCGTGGCCGCGGTGGGCACTCTGGGTATCCTGATCCCGCCCTCCATCATGCTGGTGCTGATGGCGGACCGGCTCTCGCTCTCGGCCGGCGACCTGTTCATGGGGGCCCTGATCCCGGGGCTGCTGCTCGGGGTCCTCTACATGGCCTACATCCTGTTTGCCGCCTATACCAAGCCGGATTCCGCCCCCGCCCCCGCCGATCCCGAGCCCCTGACTTCCGCCGTGATCTGGGGCGTGGTCAAGGCGGCGGTGCCGGCGTTTGCCCTGATCCTGGCGGTGCTGGGATCGATCTTTGCCGGCATTGCCACCCCTACGGAAGCATCCGGCATCGGCGCGCTGGGGGCCATGCTGCTCGCCTGGATGAACGGCAAGCTCGACTTGCAGGTGATGAAGGAGGCCAGCTACCAGACCACCAAGACCACCGCCTTCATCTTCGGCATCTTCCTGGGGGCCACCGCGTATTCGCTGGTGCTGCGGGGCATGGGCGGCGACGAGGTGATCGAGGCTGGGCTCAAGGCCTTGCCGTTCGGCGCCGACGGCGTCGTGATCGCGGTGCTGTTTTTCGCTTTCATCCTGGGCTTCTTCCTGGACTGGATCGAGATTACGCTGATCATTCTGCCGCTCATCGCCCCGGTGATAAAGAGCTTCGGCTTCGACCTGGTCTGGTTCACCGTGCTGTTCGCGGTGGTGCTGCAGTCGTCGTTCCTGACCCCGCCGGTGGGCTTTTCGCTGTTCTACCTGAAGGGGGTGGCGCCGGAGGGCGTGACCACCCGGGACATCTACCGCGGGATCATACCCTTTAACGTGATGATTTTCGCCACCGTGGTGCTCGTGTACGTCTGGAAGGACCTGGTGCTGTGGCTGCCGAGCGTGGCCTACAAGTGAGCTGGGCGATGCCGGGTCGGGGGCAAATGCGCCCCCCGGCCCGGCGCCGGCGCGCCCCCGGATCAAGGTTCCGATTCCCGGATCAGACCTACAGCGCGAAGGGACTGCCGTGACCGTCGCCACCATACTGAACCCCGCCCCGTACACCGTGAACGCCGACGACCACCTGCTGGAAGTGGTCCGCATCACCCTGGAAAAGCGCTTCCGCAGCCTGCCGGTGGTGGACGGCGAGGGCCGCTACCGGGGCATGGTCAGCCTGCACGGGATCCTGGGGCTGCTGCTTCCCACCGCCGCCACCGTCGATCATGGACTCGCGGATCTCGCCTTCGTCGCCGACACCCTCGATGACCTGAAGGAGGTGTTGCAGGGTTTCGTCGAGCACCGGGTTTCCGATCACATGGACCCGGGGGTGAAGCCCGTCCACCCGGAGACTTCCATCGTGGAAGCCACGCTGCTCATGTTCCGCACCGGGGAGAATCTGCCGGTGGTGGACCGTTCCACCGGCCGGCTGGTGGGACTGATTTCGCCCTGGGAAGTCCTGGGGAAGCTCGTCTAGTCTAGAGAGGCAGCCATGACGCCCGCACCCGGTGCAGCGCCCCCGGTCATTTTCGGCTTGAACGCCGCGGCGGTGGCGAGCGTCGTGTTCGTTTCCGTGTATGCCCTGATCATCACCGAAAAGATCAACCGCGCCATCCTGGCTCTGCTGGGCGCCGGGCTGCTGATTCTGATGGGGGTGTTGAACCAGGAAGCGGCGCTCAAAGGCGTTGACTTCAATACCCTGGGCCTGCTGCTCGGGATGATGGTCATCGTCGGAATCACCGGGAAATCGGGAGTGTTCCAGTACGTGGCGATCTGGTCGGCGAAGAAGGTTCAGGCGAGGCCGGTGGGAATCCTGGTGATGCTGTCGGTGGTGACCGCGGTGTTCTCCGCCCTCCTCGACAACGTCACCACGGTGCTGCTGGTGGTGCCGGTCACGCTGCTGATTACCGATGAGCTCAAGCTCAAGCCCTATCCTTACCTCGTCTCCGAAGTGCTCGCCTCCAACGTCGGCGGCACCGCCACCCTGATCGGCGACCCGCCCAACATCATGATCGGCTCGGCGGTGGGCCTCAGCTTCAACGATTTTCTCATTCACCTCACGCCCGTGGTGCTGGTGATCTTGCCCATCACACTGGCGGTCCTGGTGCTCATCTGGCGCAAGGAACTCACCGCCACCGACAAGGCGCGGCAGCGGGTGATGCGCTTCAACGAAAGGGAGGCGATCACCGATCCGCGGCTGCTCAAGCAGGCGTTGACGGTGCTCGCGCTGGTGCTCCTGGGGTTCATCCTGCACCATGCGCTCCGGCTGCAGCCCGCCACCATCGCCATGTTCGGCGCCGCGCTGCTGCTGCTCCTCGACAACCTGCACCGCCACGGCGAGGAGCAGTCGAAGAACGTGCATCACGCGTTCGCCGAGGCGGAGTGGGTGACGCTGTTCTTCTTCGTGGGCCTGTTCATCATGGTCTACGGGCTTGAAACCTCGGGTGTGGTCCACTGGCTCGCCGAGAAGCTCGTCGCCGTCACCGGCGGGGATTTCAAGACCACCGCCATTGCGATCCTGTGGGGTTCCGCCATTCTCTCGGCATTCCTCGACAACATCCCGTTCGTGGCCACCATGATCCCCCTCATCAAATCCATGGCGCCCACCTTCGGCGGCGAGCAGGCGCTGATGCCGCTGTGGTGGTCGCTGGCGCTGGGCGCCTGCCTCGGGGGCAACGGAACGCTGATCGGCGCCTCCGCCAACCTGGTGGTGGCCGGGTTCGCCGAGCGCGCCGGGCACCCGATCCGGTTCGTGCCGTACCTGAAGTCGTGCTTCGGCCTGATGCTGATTTCCATCGCGATCAGCCATGTTTACATCGTTGTGCGTTATCTGTAACCGGACCCAGGGCAGGGGCGGATGCGGTGGCAGTCATTCCGGTCCGTTTCCCGGCGCGCGGTCCATTTCGACGAAAGGAGCCAGAGAATGTCCAAGGTGAAAATGGAAACCCGGTTGGCCGCCTCCGCGGACCTGTTGTGGAAGACCATCGGTGGATTCAATGCCCTGCCGGCGTGGCATCCGGCGATTGAAAAGAGCGAGAGCGACGGCGACCGGAAAGGATCGGTTCGCACCCTCAAGCTGGTAGGCGGTGGAACGGTGACCGAACGGCTCGAGCACATCAGCGACGTGGAGCGGGTGTACCGCTACTCGATCCTCAATAGCCCGCTGCCGGTGGCGGGCTACACGGCGGAGATCCGGGTCATCGACAACGGCGACGGCACGTCCACCGTCACGTGGTCGAGCGAGTTCCAGCCCGCGAACCTCCCGGAAAGCGATGCCGTCAAGGCGATCCAGGGAATCTACCAGGCCGGGTTCGACAACCTGAAAAAGATGTTCGGCGGGTGACGAACGCCGGGAATGGAGGGAACCAGCATGAAAAAGGCGACGGCCCTACTGAAAGGCAGATCTGCAATCGTTACCGGTTCGACCAGCGGCATCGGTCTCGGGATCGCCCGCGCCGTTGCCAGGGAGGGCGCCGATGTGATGCTCAACGGCTTCGGCGAGGCCGCCCGGATCAGGCGCCTATGCGAGGAGCTGGCCGCCGAGTTTAAGGTCAAGGTCGGCTTCAGCGGCGCCGACATGTCGAAACCGGGCGAAATCGCCGCGATGGTCGAGCAGGCAACGAAAGAGCTGGGGAAGGTGGACATCCTGGTCAACAACGCCGGCATTCAGCATACGGCGCCGGTCGAGGAGTTTTCGGTCGAAAAGTGGGATGCGGTAATCGCCATCAACCTGTCGTCCAACTTTCACGCCATACGCGCCGCGCTGCCGCAAATGAAGGCGCGCAATTGGGGGCGCATCATCAATATTTCTTCCGTCCACGGCCTGGTCGCCTCCGGGACCAAGGCGGCGTACGTGGCGGCCAAGCACGGCGTCCTCGGTCTCACCAAGGTGGTGGCGCTGGAGACGGCAAGGACCGGAATAACCTGCAATGCGATCTGTCCAGGCTGGGTGCTCACGCCCCTGGTCCAGAATCAGATCGACGATTGGGCGAAACGGGACAACATTCCGGTGGAGAGGGCGAAAGACCTGCTGCTCGGCGAGAAGCAACCGTCCATGGAGTTCGCCACGCCGGAGCAGATCGGCGCGCTCGCCGTGTTCCTTTGCTCCGACGCCGCGGCCCAGATCCGGGGCGCGGCGATCACGGTCGACGGCGGATGGACCGCCCAATGATGCTCGATTCCGCGGGAGAGGCCCATGAGAAGGAAAATCGTATCCGCTGAGGAAGCCGTCGCCATCCTTCGGGACGGCGACACCCTGTGCTGCTCGGGGTTCGGCAGCAACGGGGTGCCGGTAGATCTGATCCTGGCGCTGGAGAGGCGCTTTCTGGAAACCGGTTCGCCGAAGTCTCTCACATTGCTGTTCGGCGGCGGCCCGGGCGACGGCGCGGAAGCCGGCGTGAATCACCTGGCCCACGAAGGCATACTGAAGCGAGTGATCGGCGGGCATTACGGCCTGGTCCCGAAAATCGGCAAGCTCGCCCTCGAAAGCAGGATCGAGGCCTATAACCTGCCCCTGGGCGTGATTTCCCACATGTACCGCGACATCGCGTCGGGCCTGCCGGGAACGGTTTCCAGGGTGGGGTTGCGCACCTTTGTCGATCCCCGCCTCGAGGGCGGAAAGATCGGGACCCGGACTACGGAAGATCTGGTCGAGGCCGTCACGCTCGGCGGCAGGGAGCTGCTGTTCTATAAGGCGATTCCGATATCGGTGGCGTTTATCCGCGGAACCACCGCGGACCCCGAAGGCAACATGACCATGGAACGGGAGACGCTGACCCAGGACGTTCTGGCGATCGCGGCGGCGACCAAGAACAACGGCGGCTTCGTGATCGCCCAGGTCGAGCGCGTGGCCGAGCGGGGTTCGCTCCATCCGCGGCGGGTCAAGGTGCCGGGCATCATGGTGGATTGCGTGGTGGTGGCGAAGCCGCAGAACCATCCGCAAACCTTCGCCGTCCCTTATGACCCGGCCTTCTCGGCCGAGGTGCGGGTGCCGCTCGACGCGCTCGACCCCATGCCCCTCGACGAGCGCAAGGTGATCGCCCGCCGCGCCGCATTCGAGCTGATGCCCAACGCGGTGGTGAATCTGGGAATCGGCATGCCCGAAGGCGTCGCCGCCGTCGCCAATGAGGAAAAGATCCTGAAATACATGACGCTCACGGCCGAACCCGGACTGATCGGGGGTGTTCCGGCAAGCGGGCTCAACTTCGGCGCCGCGGTCAATCCCGACGCGGTCATAGACATGAACCAGCAATTCGACTTCTACGACGGCGGCGGGCTGGACCTGGCCTGCCTCGGACTCGCCGAATGCGACGCCCGGGGAAGCATCAACGTCAGCCGGTTCGGGCCCAAACTGGCCGGCGCCGGGGGGTTCATCAACATCACCCAGAACAGCCGTGCCGTGATCTTCGTCGGCACCTTCACCGCCGGCGGCCTCAAGATCGCCATCGAGGACGGCCGGCTCAGGATTCTCAAGGAAGGCCGGGCGCGCAAGTTTGTCGGGCAGGTGGAGCAGGTGACCTTCAGCGGCCCCTTTGCCGCCAGCGTCGGGCAGAAGGTCCTCTATGTGACCGAGCGCTGCGTATTCAGGCTGGGGGCGGACGGGCTGGAACTGACGGAAGTCGCCCCCGGCGTGGACGTGGAGCGGGACATTCTCGCGCACATGGACTTCAGACCCATGGTCAGGGACCCGGTGGCCATGGATCCGCGCATCTTCCGGCCCGACCCCATGAATCTCAAGGACGCGCTGCTTTCCATCAGCCTGGTCGATCGCATGCACTACGATGCCAAAAAGGAAACGGCGTTCTACAACTTTCAGGGCCTCCAGGTGCGCGCCAAAAAAGACGTGGAGGACATCCGCGAAGCCGCCGAAAACCTGTGCCGGAGCATTGGCAAGAAGGTCGCCGTCGTCGTCAATTACGACGATTTCCAGATCGATGAGAACGTGGTCGATGACTATGCCGCAATGGTGAAGTACATGACGGAGCGTTACTACACGCATGTTTCCCGCTACACCACCAGCGCTTTCATGCGGCTGAAACTGGGCGAGGCGCTGGAGCAGCGCGGCTTGTCGGCCCACATTTACGAGACCCGGCAAGAGGCGCTGGAATCTGCGCGGCCCCGGACCGCTCCCGAGGCGCGGCCGGCCTGAAGCGGCCGAGGCCGCAGTTTTGTCGAAATTTTGGTCAATTACCTCACCCATGCCGCACAGCATCGTTCATCCGCTTCTGGAATCCAAGCCGCTCCAGGCGCGAGGCAAGATTGTCTCCGCCCGTGAAGCGGTGCGCCTGATCCGTGATGGTGACACCGTGGCCACCGGCGGCTTCGTCGGCATCGGCTTCGCCGAGGGCATCGCGGTGGCCCTGGAGGAACTCTATCTCGCCACCGAGGACGACCATCTTCCAGCCCTCGGCAAGCCCCGCAACCTCACCCTGGTGTACGCCGCCGGGCAGGGGGACGGCAAGGAGCGGGGGCTCAATCACCTGGGGCACGAGGGCCTGGTGAGGCGGGTGATCGGCGGTCACTGGGGGCTGGTGCCCCGGCTGCAGCAGCTGGCGATCTCGAATCAGATTGAGGCCTACAACCTGCCCCAGGGCGTGATTTCCCACCTGTTCCGCGACATCGCCGCCCACAAGCCGGGGCACCTCTCCACCGTCGGCCTCGGCACTTTCGTGGATCCCCGTTTCGGCGGCGGCAAGCTCAATCCGTGCACCACCGAGAATCTGGTGACCCTCATGGAGGTGGGCGGGCAGGAGTATCTGTTCTACAAGGCGTTCCCCATAAATGTCGGGATCATTCGCGGCACCACGGCGGACCCGGACGGCAATATCACCATGGAGAAGGAGGCGCTCACCCTGGAGGTTCAGGCCATCGCCATGGCGGCGCGCAATTCCGGCGGCATCGTCATCGTGCAGGTGGAGCGCATCGCCGAGCGCGGCAGCCTCAACCCCCGCCACGTCAAGATTCCCGGCGTGCTGGTGGACTGCGTGGTGGTGGCCAAGCCCGAGCACCACTGGCAGACCTTCGCCACGCCCTACAGCCCGGCTTTCAGCGGCGAAATCCGCGTGCCCATGGAATCCGTTCCGCCCATGGAGATGAGCGAGCGCAAGGTCATCGCCCGACGCGCGGCCCTGGAACTGCGGACCAACAGCGTGGTGAACCTGGGCATCGGCATGCCCGAGGGTGTCGCTTCCGTGGCGGCCGAGGAGAAGATCATCGACCTCCTCACCCTCACCGCCGAGCCCGGCGTGATCGGGGGAATTCCGGCAGGCGGTCTTAACTTCGGCGCCGCCACCAACACCCAGGCCATCATCGACCAGCCGTCCCAGTTCGATTTCTATGACGGCGGCGGGCTGGACGTCGCGTTCCTGGGGCTGGCCCAGGCGGATGCCCAGGGCAACCTCAACGTCTCCAAGTTCGGTCCCAAGCTCGCCGGGGCCGGCGGCTTCATCAATATCAGCCAGAATGCCAAGAAGGTGGTGTTCGTCGGCACCTTCACCGCCGGCGACCTGCGGGTCGCGATCCAGGAGGGGGCGCTGCGCATCGACAAGGAGGGCGCTGCCCGCAAGTTCGTGAAGGAGGTGGAGCACCGCACCTTCAGCGGCGCCTATGCGGTGCGGCGCGGGCAGCCGGTGCTCTACGTGACCGAGCGCTGCGTGTTCCGGCTCACCGAGGAGGGCATGGAGCTCACGGAGATCGCCCCTGGCGTGGATCTGGAGCGGGACATCCTCGCCTTCATGGATTTCGAACCGGTGATGAAGCAGCCGCCGCGGCTCATGGACGAGCGCATCTTCCGGCCCGAGCCCATGGGCCTGCGCGACGACCTGCTGCGGCTGCCCCTGGAAGCGCGCTTCTCCTATGACCGGGAGCAGAACCTGTTCTTCGTGAACTTCGAGAGCATGGCGGTCAAGACCAGGGACGACGTGCGCAAAATCCGGCAGCTGGTGGAACGGCGGCTGGAACCCCTCGGCCACAAGGTCTATGCCATCGTTAACTACGACAACTTCACCCTGGCCCCCGAGGTGGCTGACGGCTACGTGGACATGGTGAAGGAGCTGGTAGACCGCTTCTACCTGGGAGTCACCCGCTATACCACCAGCGGCTTCCTGCGCATGAAGCTGGGGGACGCGCTCAAGAGCCGCCAAGTGGCCCCCTACATCTACGAGAGCCCGGACGAGGCCCTTACCCACCTGCGGGAGCTGGAGCAGAAAGCCTGACCGGCTCCGCTGTCCTTGCCTTTCCCGCGCGTCGGCTACAATCAAAATGAGGCCGGGGGAAGGAGGCGCGATCGTGAGTGATCCAGCGACGGGGAAACGGGTCAGGCACTTCAGGCAGATTCTGCTGTGGCCGCTGCAGCTGGTGCCGATTCGCGAGGGCGCCCAGATTCAGAAGCACTGGGAGTACCTGGAGCACGGCGCCGACTGGCTCTTGGAACTGGCGGAATGCTCGGGGTTCGAGGGCGAGACCAAGAGAACGCTGGCGAAGTTTGCGCGCCAGTGCCTCAACACCGCCACCCCCGTGCATGATCTGATGTGGCCTTGGCCCTGCCGCCCGGCAGGGCGAAGAACCGGGCAAGGGCGATAACGGCGCAAATGCGGCCGAACAGGGGCACCCCATGGACGACCAAGTCAAACTCAATCTGCCGGATCCTTCATCGCTTGCCAAGTCTCTGGCGAACATCGCGGAACGTAGCCAGAAGCTTACCACCGACTATCTGGCCCGCGCCGGCGAGGAAGATGGATACAACGTCCTCGATCCGGCGGTCATCGCAAAGACCTGGCAGGAAATGGCGGCCAAGGCCCTCGCCAACCCGCAAGCGCTGGTGAACGAGCAAATCGCGTTCTGGACCGATTACACCAGGCTTTGGGGCCAGTTGCTGGAGCGGGTCTACCTCAACCAGAAAGCCGAACCGCTGGTCCAGCCCACGCCCGAGGACAAGCGCTTCAAGGACCCCCAGTGGGTCGATAATTTCGTCTTCGATTTCATCAAGCAGTGCTACCTGCTCGCCGCCGGTCGCCTCCAGGCGGCGGTGGGCCAGGTGGAGGGCCTTGATCCCCACACCGCGAAGAAAGCGGCGTTTTACACGCGCCAACTGGTAGACGCGCTGTCCCCCACCAACTTTGCCGCGACCAATCCGCAGGTGTTCAAGGCCACCCTGGAGTCCGGCGGGGAAAACCTGCTGAAGGGGATGGAGCATCTGCTCCAGGACCTGGAGCGGGGCAAGGGCCGGCTCAGCCTGAAGATGACCGACCTTGACGCGTTCCGTCTGGGCGAGAACATCGCCGCCACGCCGGGGAAGGTGATCTACCAGAACGAGTTGATGCAGCTCCTGCAATATTCGCCTACCACCGACACGGTCTACCGGCGGCCGCTCCTGATCGTGCCGCCGTGGATCAACAAGTTCTATGTGCTCGATCTCAAGCCCAAGAACTCGTTCATCAAGTGGGCGGTGGACCAGGGACACACGGTGTTCATCATCTCCTGGGTCAACCCGGACGAATCCCTCGCCCGCAAGCATTTCCAGGATTACCTGCTGGAGGGGCCGCTTGCCGCCTTGGACGCGATCGAACAGGCGACCGGGGAGACGGAGATCAACGCCATCGGTTATTGCATCGGCGGCACCCTGCTCGCCAGCACCCTTGCCTACATGGCGGTGAAGGGGGACAAGCGCGTGGTGAGCGGGACGTTCTTTACCACCATGACGGATTTCTCCGACGTGGGCGAGCTTTCGGTGTTCATCGACGACGAGCAGTTGACGTTGATGGAGCACCACATGGAGCGCAAAGGCTATCTGGAGGGCCAGCACATGGCCGGCGCCTTCAACCTGCTGCGGGAAAACGATCTCATCTGGTCCTTTGTCATCAACAACTACCTGCTGGGCCGCGAGCCGATGCCGTTCGACATGCTGTATTGGAACTCCGATTCGACCCGCATGCCGGCGGTGATGCACAGCTTCTACGTACGCAACCTGTACGAGCGCAACCTGCTGCGGGAGCCCGGCGGAATCACCCTGGCCGGGGTGCCGATCGATCTCGGAAAAATCGAGATCCCCACCTACTTCCTGTCCACTCGCGAAGACCATATCGCGCCGTGGAAGTCCACTTACGCGGGCGCCCGGTTGGTGTCCGGAGAGCACCGGTTCGTGCTCGGCGGCTCCGGCCATATCGCCGGGGTCATGAACCCCCCGGCGGGGAAAAAGTATTGCTATTGGACCAACGCGGAGCTCCCGGCCAGTCCGGACGATTGGCTCGCCGGCGCCGCGCGGCACGAAGGGTCCTGGTGGAGCCACTGGGCCGAGTGGGTCGGGCAGCTCGCCGGCGAGCGCGTCCCGGCGCGTCATCCGGGGGACGGCAAGCTCGCTCCGATCGAAGACGCGCCGGGTGCCTACGTGAAGGTGCGCCTGGCTTGACCGTGGAAGGATTGCCACTGACGCTAGGGCAGAGGCCGCGCGTTTCCGCCGCGTTTACCGTAGTCAAGTGAAGGACCGGCACAACAGAGGGGTGGTATCTTGAGCGATCCAACACCGGACAAGCAGGTCAGCCACTTCAGGCAGATTCTGCTGTGGCCGCTGCAGCTGGTGCCGATTCGCGAGGACGCCCAGATCCAGAAGCACTGGGAGTACCTGGAGCACGGCGCCCCGGGCGGCCCCTGGCGCGAGGTGGCGGACGAGTTCACCGGCGATCCCAGCCAGTTCAAGGAACGGCATTACAGCGAGTTCGTCACCTTCCTGCCCTACGTCCAGCGCTTCCTCTACGGCGAGGGCAAGGGAGCGGAAGGCAGGATCCCGTCCGGCGAGTCCCCGATCCGGGTGTTCCGGCGCAGCGACGTGGCCCGGGTGCGCATGACCTACAAGCACGACGAGCACCCCCTGGTGTTCGACGTGGCCCACATCGATCTCTATTTCTTCTACGACATTGACATCGTCATCCTGGCGGTGGAGATCTTCGCCGACGACCTCTCCCTGTACCGGGCCCAGGACACGCTTTACCGCTTCGGGCGCGCCTACCCGCCCTACTGGGACCTGGAGGGCATGGGCGGCCATTGCCCGCAGCGGGTGGAGTGGCTGTCTTTCAACGGCGAAGTGCTCGCGGTGTCGGATTACGACAGGCGCGAGAAATACCTGACGTTCGTGTGCAAGCACCGGGCGCCGTGCATTGCTTCCCACTGGGAGTACCTGCTGAAGCCGATGGTGCTGCACCACTCGGACGAGACGGGCCCCATCCGCTACCGCCAGATCGAGTACCACCGCATGCCGGTCCTCGGTTACCTGGCGCTGGAGGACCCGGGAAAACTCACCCGCGGCGACTACGTGCGCCTGGGGCTGGTGACCGCGCCCGGGGAGTCCGACAGCCTGCCGTATTCCTCGCGCCACCTGGACGATTTCGAGAGCCGTTACTGCTACGACCGCTACTGGGAGGCGACGCCCAGCCGCGACCGGCCCAGCACCCGCTTCATGTGCTGCGGCCACGCTTTCGTCATGGTGGGAAACGCGGGCGAGGGCCTGTTCACCGATCTGGAGAAGGGACTGCTCAGCCAGTTCCGCCACCAGTACTTCCTGCTGTGCCTGATTCCGCACCTGCACAAGGCGGCGCTGCTCATGCTCTCGGACCGGCTGGTGATGGCGCTGTCGCGTCTGGACATCCACGACGCCGAGTCGGTGAAGCGGTTCAAGCGTGCCATCCGCCAGACCAAGGAAATCTTCCTGCGCTTCACCCACCGCTACTGGTTCCACGAAATCTCGGACCAGGCCCAGGCCAAGGCCTTGTTCCGGATGTGCTCGGAGAACCTGGGGACCGACCGGCTCTACGATGAGGTGCGGGAGGAAATCCAGGACATGGATGATTACCTGGAGACCGACACCCTGCGCCGTCAGGCCAACACCGTGGTGCGTCTCACCGTGGTGACTACCTTCGGCCTGATCGGGACCGTGAGCACCGGCTTTCTCGGCATGAATCTCATCGCCGAGGCCGATGCGCCGCTCTCCGCGAGGCTTGCTTTTTTCCTCATCGTGTTCGTTCCTGTCGCCTGGCTCACCCTGTACACCGTGATCAAGTCCAAGCGGCTGTCGGATTTCCTGGAGGCGCTCTCCGATGAGCGGCTGTCGACGGCCCAGAAATGGGGTAGCCTGCGCGACGTCTGGTCGAGCCATCCCCGCCACCGCCACGACTGACCGTCGGAGAGACGCGTCCCACGCACCCTCAAAGGGACTGGTGCACAGGGCGCACCCTACCCACCACCCCCCGGCTCCGCGCTCTCGGCTCCCGGCGCGTAGGGTGCGTCCCACGCACCATCGAGGCGGAACGGTGCGCAGGGCGCACCCTACGCGCCGGTGACGGGAATTGAGGCCGGACCGCCCCTCATGTAATCTCCCGCCCTATTCCCTTCTTATCATCGCGATTTTGGGAGAGGCCCCATGAAGCTCAGGGACAAGGTCTGCATCATCACCGGCGCGGGGCGGGGCATCGGCCGCGGCATTGCGCTCGGCTTCGCCCGCGAGGGGGCGAAAGTCATCGGCTGCGACATCAATCAGGGGTGGATCGACGACCCGGTGAAGGAAATCCGGGCGGGCGGCGGCGAGGCGGCCGGATTCCGCGTGGATGTCACCGACTCCGGCGCGGTGGGGGCCATGGTCAAGGCGGTGAAGGAAAAATACGGGCGCATCGACGTGCTGGTGAACAACGCCGGCATCGTGATGGACGCCCAGATCAAGAGCATGACCGAGGAGCAGTGGGGCAGGGTGATCGCGGTGAATCTCACCGGCACCTACAACTGCACGCGAGCCGTGGTGGACACCATGATCGCCCAGAGGGCCGGCGCCATCCTCAACGTCTCCTCCATTGTCGGCCTCTACGGCAACTTCGGCCAGACCAACTACGCCGCCACCAAGTTCGGCGTCATCGGCATGATGAAGAGCTGGGCCCGGGAGCTGGGCCGCCACAACGTGCGAGCCAACGCCATCTGCCCCGGCTTCATCGATACCCCCATTCTCAATTCCATTCCCGAGAAGGTGCTGCAGGCCCAGGTGCAGAAGATTCCCATGCAGCGCATGGGCAGGCCGGAGGAGGTGGCGAAGGCCGCGGCCTTCCTGTGCTCGGACGAGGCGAGCTACGTCAACGGCGCGGTGCTGGAAGTGAGCGGCGGGGTGACGATGTAAGGGTTCTTCGGGTGGAACGTGATATGCTGAAGGCGTAGGTTGGGCATTCATGCCCAACAAAAAAGTCGCAGATAACGCGCGAACGCCCTTGTTGGGCTTCGCGAGCGAAGCCCAACCTACGCGCTGACGGGTAGGGTGCGTCCCACGCACCGGTCGGTCGTCACAAATGGTGCGCAGGGCGCACCCTACAAGACCAGGATTACCCGGTAATCGTTGACGTTGGTGCGGGTGGGGCCGGTGACCACCAGGTCGCCCAGCTTGTCGAAGAAGCCGTAGCCGTCGTTGTTGGCGAGCAGCCTGTCGGGACGCAGCCCCAGTTTCATCGCGCGTGCAAGCGAATCGGGCGTCAGGATCGCTCCGGCATTGTCCTCGGAGCCGTCGATGCCGTCGGTGTCGGCGGCCAGCGCGTACACCTTCTTCGCGCCTTCCAGCTCGATCGCCAGCGACAGCAGGAACTCGGCGCAGCGCCCGCCGCGGCCGTTCCCCCGTACCGTCACCGTCGTCTCACCGCCCGATATCAGTGCCACCGGCGTCCGAAACGGATGCCCGTAGGCGCGCACTTCCTTCGCCAGCGCCGCGTACACCTTGGCCGCTTCCCGCGATTCGCCGGTCACGCTGTCTCCCAGGATCACCGGCGCGATGCCCTGGCCGAGGAAATAATTTCCCGCCGCCACCAGCGAGCCGTGGGCGGTGGCGATCACCTTGTTCTTCACCCTTCTGAAAATCCCATCGCCGGGCTTGGGCGTCTCGTCCAGCCGCCCCTGGTTGCCGGCGACCAGGGTGTCCATGACCGCGGGGGCCGCCTTGACCCCGTAGCGCTCCAGGATCGCCAGCGCGTCGGCGTAGGTGGTGGGATCCGGCGCGCAGGGGCCCGAGGCGATGTGGGTGGGATCGTCGCCGGTCACGTCCGAGATCACCAGCGCCACCACCGGCGCCCTGCAGGCCGCCGCCATGCGCCCGCCCTGGATCGCAGAGAGGTGCTTGCGCACCGTGTTCATCTCCTGGATCGCGGCGCCGCTGCGCAGGAGTTCCCTGGTGACGCCCTTGAGGTCCGCCATGGACACGCCGGGGACCGGCAGCGAAAGCAGGCTCGATCCGCCCCCCGACACCAGGCACAGCAGCAGGTCGTCCCGGCCGAGCTTCTTCACTTCGTCGAAAATCTCCTTTGCCGCCGCTTCCCCGGCTTCGTCGGGAACCGGGTGTCCGGCCTCGATCACGCGGATGCTTCGGGTCGGCAATCCGTGGCCGTAGCGGGTGATGACGAGACCGTCGAGCGAAGCGCCCGCCGGCCAGTGCTTTTCCACCGCCGCCGCCATCGAGGCGGCCGCCTTGCCGGCGCCCACCACCAGGGTCCGGCCTTTCGGCGGCTTCGGCAGGTGGGGTCCGACGATTTCCAGGGGATCGGCCGCGCTAACGGCGGCGCGGTAGCTTTCAGAGAGAAGCCGGCGCGGGTTCACTGGGTGCAACCTTCATGAGGGGTTTGAGATAGTGTCCGGTAAAGCTCGCGGGGTTGACCGCCACCTGCTCGGGCGTGCCCTCTGCGATGATGCGTCCGCCGCCGCCTCCGCCCTCGGGGCCGAGGTCGATGATCCAGTCGGCGGTCTTGATGACATCCAGGTTGTGCTCGATCACCACCACGGTGTTGCCGTGGTCGCGCAGCCGGTGCAGGACCTTCAGCAGCAGGTCGATGTCGTGGAAATGAAGTCCCGTAGTGGGTTCGTCCAGGATGTAGAGGGTGTGTCCGGTATCGCGCTTGGATAGCTCCAGCGCGAGCTTTACCCGCTGGGCTTCGCCGCCGGAGAGCGTGGTGGCCGACTGGCCGAGCTTGATGTAGCCCAGGCCCACGTCGAGCAGCGTCTGGAGCTTGCGTGCCACCGCCGGCACCGGGCTGAAATACTTGTGCGCCTGCTCCACGGTCATCTCCAGCACCTGGTGAATGTTCTTCCCCTTGTACTGGATTTCCAGCGTCTCCCGGTTGTAGCGCTGGCCGTGGCAGACATCGCATGGAACGTAGATGTCGGGCAGAAAATGCATCTCGACCCGGATCACGCCGTCGCCCTGGCAGGCCTCGCAGCGGCCGCCCTTCACGTTGAAGGAGAAGCGCCCCGGCCCGTAGCCGCGCTCCCGGGCCTGGGGCACGCCGGCGAACAGCTCCCGGATCGGGGTGAACACGCTGGTGTAGGTGGCGGGGTTGGAGCGCGGGGTGCGGCCGATGGGGCTCTGGTCCACCGCGACCACCTTGTCGAAGAAGTCGATGCCGTTCACCGCCTCGAACGGCGCCGGTTCTTCGGTGCTGCCGTAGAGCTGTCGCGCCACCGCCGCATACAGCGTGTCGTTGATCAGGGTCGATTTGCCCGAGCCGGAAACGCCGGTGATGCACACGAACAGGCCCACCGGAAGGTTGAGCTCCACGTTCCTGAGATTGTTGCCATGGGCGCCCTCCAGCCGGAGCCAGCGGTCGCCCTGGATTCTGCGGCGGCGCCTCGGCGTGGGGATCGCGCGCCGGCCCGAGAGGTACAGCCCGGTGAGCGACGCCGCGTTCTGCTGGATCTCGCGGGGCGTGCCCTCGGCCACGATCTGGCCGCCGTGCTCCCCTGCGCCGGGCCCCATGTCCACCACGTGGTCGGCAGTGAGGATGGCCTCCTGGTCGTGCTCCACCACGATCACGGTGTTCCCCAGGTCACGCAGGTTCTTGAGGGTTTCCAGCAATCGTCCGTTGTCACGCTGGTGCAATCCTATCGAGGGTTCGTCCAGCACGTACATGACCCCGGTCAACCCCGAACCGATCTGGGAGGCGAGTCGGATGCGCTGGGCTTCGCCTCCCGACAGCGTTTCCGCCGAGCGATCCAGCGAAAGGTAGTCAAGCCCCACGTTGTTGAGGAAGGTGAGCCGGCTCACGATTTCCTTGGCGATTTTCTCGGCGATGGCCTGCTTGTGGCCGGGGAGCCTGAGACCTTCGAACAAGAAATGAGCCTCCTTCAAGGGCAGCGCCGAGATCTCGTAGATGGACCTGCCCGCCACTTTCACGTGGCGCGCCTCGCGCCTGAGGCGCGTGCCCTCGCATACCGGGCAGGGCTGGGAGTTGAGGAACTTGGCCAGCTCTTCCCGCACCACCACCGAATCGGTCTCCCGGTAGCGCCGCTCCAGGTTGGGGATGATGCCCTCGAAGACGTGCTCCCGCTGGTACTTGGTGCCGCGCTCGCCCAGGTACACGAAGCGGATTTTTTCCTTGCCCGAGCCGCTGAGGATGATTTCCTGGACGTGCTCCGGCAGCTTTTCGAAGGGCTGCTCGAGGTCGAAGCCGAAGTGATGGGCGAGGCTCGCCAGCATCTGGAAATAGAACTGGTTGCGCCGGTCCCAGCCCTTGATCGCGCCCGAGCCCAGGGACAGGTGTGGAAACGCCACCACCCGCCGCGGATCGAAGAAGGTGACGGCGCCCAGCCCGTCGCAGCGCGGGCAGGCCCCCATGGGATTGTTGAAGGAAAACAATCGCGGCTCCAGCTCCGGCAGGGAATAGCTGCACACCGGGCAGGCGAATTCCGCCGAGAACAGGTGCTCCTTGCCGGTGTCCGTTTCCACCGCCAGTGCCCGGCCGTCGGAGTGGCGCAGCGCCGTCTCGAAGGACTCCGCGAGGCGCTGCTTGGCCTCTGCGCTCACCTTGAGCCGGTCCACCACCACCTCGATGGTGTGCTTCATATTCTTGTGGAGCTTGGGCAGGTTGTCGATCTCGAACACCGTTCCATCCACCCGCAGCCGCACGAAGCCCTGGGCCCTGAGCTCGTCGAACAGCTCGTGCTGCTCGCCCTTGCGGCCCACCACCAGCGGGGCCAGGATCATGAGCTTGGTGGCCTCGGGCAGCGTCAGCACGTGGTCCACCATCTGGGACACGCTTTGGGCCGAGAGTGCGATGCCGTGCTCGGGGCAGTGGGGATCGCCCACCCGCGCGAACAGCAGCCGCAGGTAGTCGTGGATTTCGGTGACGGTGCCCACGGTGGAGCGCGGGTTGTGGCTGGTGGCTTTCTGCTCGATGGAAATGGCGGGAGAGAGGCCCTCGATCAGGTCCACGTCGGGCTTTTCCATGAGCTGCAGGAACTGGCGCGCGTAGGCCGAGAGCGACTCCACGTAGCGCCGCTGTCCCTCGGCATACAGGGTGTCGAAGGCGAGGGACGACTTTCCCGAGCCGGAAAGCCCGGTGATGACGATCAGCCGGTTCCGCGGCAGGTCCAGGTTGACGTTCTTCAGGTTGTGAGTCCTGGCGCCGCGGATTCTGATGAGGTCCATTCTGGCGTTTGCGCTCAGGCTTCTGCGCGGGGAACTCTACCGGTTCCGCGCGGGAACCTGAAATTCGAAACCGAAACTTGGTAATATACTGCACTTTTCAGCCTTTTCCCAACCCGATTCATGTCCCCTGATTCAGGAATGACCCGGGCCGAGCTGCGGGCCAGCATCGGCCTGGCCGGAATTTTCGGCCTGCGGCTGCTCGGGCTGTTCATCATCCTTCCGGTGTTCGCCCTCTACGCCGAGCACCTGCCGGGGGGAGACAGCCATACCCTGGTGGGGGTCGCCCTCGGGGCCTACGGCCTCACCCAGGCGATCCTGCAGATTCCCTTCGGCTGGCTCTCTGACCGCCATGGCCGCAAGCCGGTGATTTACTGGGGGCTGGTGCTGTTCGCCATTGGCAGCTTCGTGGCGGCAACCGGCCATGACATCTATATGGTCATCCTGGGCCGGGTGATCCAGGGGGCGGGGGCGATTTCCGCGGCCGTGATGGCGCTCGCCGCGGATCTCACGCGGGAGGAGCACCGCACCAAGGCCATGGCCATGATCGGCATGACCATCGGCGCCACCTTTTTCCTGTCCCTGGTGCTGGCGCCGCTCCTGAACCGGGTCATCGGGGTGCCGGGGATTTTCGTCCTCACCGGCCTGCTGGCGCTCGCCGCCATCGGCATCGTGCGCTGGTTTGTGCCGGATGCGCGGGAAAGCCATTTTCATTCCGATGCCGAGCCCAAGCCCGGCCAGTTCATGGACGTATTGCAGGACAGGGAATTGATCCGGCTCAATTACGGGGTATTCGCCCTGCACGCGGTGCTGATGGCACTGTGGATGGTGGTGCCCTTCGGCTTGCGAAAAGCCGGCCTCGCCGCTGACCACCATTGGCAGGTTTATCTCCCGGTAATGGCGGTGTCTGTCATCCTGATGGTCCCCGCAATCGTTTATGGCGAGAAGACCGGGCGCATGAAGCCGGTGTTCGCCGGCGCCGTGGCGGTGCTGGTGGTCTCCGAGCTGATGCTGGAAGCGCTGGGGGACAGCCTTACCGGGCTTACTGCCGGATTGCTGGTGTTCTTCACGGCGTTCAACCTGCTGGAGGCGAGCCTGCCCTCGCTCATCAGCAAGATCGCGCCGGTAGGGGCCAAGGGCACCGCCATCGGCGTCTACAGCAGCATCCAGTTTCTCGGCACCTTCGTGGGAGCCGCGGTGGGGGGGTACCTGTATGGGCGAGGGGGCGCCTCGGCGGTATTCGCCTTCTGCGCCGTGCTGACCTTCCTGTGGCTGGTGCTGGCGGCCACCATGAAAGCCCCGGCGGCGGTGCGCACCCGGATGTATCATATTCCGGAGATGGACGCGGACCGGGCGAGCGGTCTGTCCCGGGAGCTGGCCACCCTGCCCGGAGTGCGCGAGGCGCTGGTGCTGGCGGAAGAGGGGGTTGCCTACCTCAAGGTGGACATGCGCGGATTTGACGAACAGCACGTGATCAAACTCATTGGAGGAGAAGCGTAATGGCATCGGTCAACAAAGTCATACTCATCGGCAACCTGGGGGCGGACCCGGAGGTGCGCTATCTCCCGAGCGGGGATGCCGTCACCAACATCCGCATCGCCACCACCGACACCTGGAAGGACAAGAACGGCGAGAAGCAGGAGCACACCGAGTGGCACCGCATCGCCTTCTTCGGCAAGCTTGCCGAGATCGCCGGGGAATATCTGAAGAAGGGCTCGCCGGTGTACGTGGAAGGCCGCATCCGCACCCGCAAGTGGCAGGACAAGGAAGGCCAGGACCGCTACTCCACCGAGATCGTCGCCGACCGCATGCAGTTGCTGGGCTCGCGCAGCGGCGGTTCCAGCTTCGAGGTGGTGGAAAAGGAAGAGGTCACGGCAGGCGCCGCACCGGCGAAGCCCGCGGCCAAGAAGGGCGGCGGCGGGTTCGACGACATGGCGGACGACATTCCGTTCTGAGGTTTCAAGTAGGGTACGCCCTCCGCACCGCCAAAATCATTCGGTGCATGGGATGCACCCTACGCAGAGCCCCGTCCGCCGCGATTGTGGTGTATGGGCCGCGCCCGCTGCAGAATGGTGGCCACGGGCCGCCCTAAGCTTGACCTGTCACTACCCTTCACGAGGTCCAAGAGAGTCGTTCAATAAATAAAGCGCCTTGGTCTATTCTGGCTAAGGCGTTTTTTATTTACCCAGTGCTGATCCGTTCCTACAGCGGGCGCGCCGCGCGTAGCCGGACGCTCCCGGTGGCTGGAGTAGTCAACCACCAGGTCCGGCAGTATACTGATAAGCGTCTATCCGCTTAGGAGGCTGTATGTCAACTTCAGTCCGCTGGACCATCAAGGTTTCCTCCGACACCGACCTTTCGCTGCGCACCTTCCTGGGTGCCCAAGGCATGAAGAAGGGCGATCTCTCGAAATTTGTCGAGGATGCCGTGCGCTGGCGCATGCTGGACCGGACTGTCCAGGGCATCAAGGACCGCAACCAGGACATTACCGCTGGGAAACTCGAAGCGCGGATCGATGAAGCGGTCGGTGCCGTCCACTCGAAGGGGCGTGGGCGCCCGCAAGCGAAGGGTGTCCGTGCGCGTCGTGCTTGATACCAATGTGCCGCTGGCGACTGCGGAAGTGGCGCATGCCGACTGGCTCGTGACGGGCGACAAAAGCCATCTGTTGGGGCTCAAGAAGTATGGCGCCACCCGCATCGTGACTGCACGCCCGGCCTCCAGCTATTCTGAGTGGGCTACCGGCCACAAATCCACGCTTGGCAGGAAGTCGCTTCCGAAGGGAGTTCAACGCGGCTGAGCTGCGTATGCAGACCCGGTATACGCGGCAGGCCCTATACAAACACGAACGCATTTGCCACACTTTCCATCTTCAGAAGAAGAGTTTGTCGGGGAAAGCTGGGGGGATCAGGCGGGTCGCGTTTCCCAAGTCGCCGGTTGCCATGGATCGGATTGCTCGACCGGGGGCAGAAACCAGAAAAATGAATAGCCAGTTCTTCGAAAAGCCCATTCTCAACTCTCCCTACGAGTACCCCGCTCGTCATTGGGAGCTGGACGCCCATGGTCAGCCCACCCAGCAGATCATCGAGACGCGCCGTCGCGCGGAGTTCATTACCCCGATTCCAAAGCCGAAGAAACGCAAAGGTTCGGCCGAACAGGCATCCTTGCTGTTCGACGAAGGCAAAGGGCTCTCCACAGCGGAGCAGCGATACGACCACACGGCCATCATCAACTCAGTTCGCCAGCAGGTGGACCAGTGGCGACGATTGCCCAACCCCAGCGACTGGCGCGTCACGCCGGAGACGGCGCGACTGCTGCAGCACTGGCGGCATCACAATTTCAGCGGGATCCGTCCTTTCTTTTGCCAGGTCGAGGCGGTCGAAACCGCCATCTGGCTGACTGAAGTTGCATCCCAAGTGGGCAAGGTGGGCGACGGCTTTCTTGAACACCTGGTCAATGCCAACAACGACGCCAACCCAGAGCTCATGCGCCTCGCGCTGAAGCTCGCTACGGGCGCCGGCAAAACCACTGTCATCGCGATGCTGATCGCTTGGCAGACCATCAACGCCGTGCGGCGACCGCAGAGCAAACGCTTCACGCGCGGTTTTCTCATCGTCGCACCGGGCCTCACGATCAAGGACCGCCTGCGGGTCCTGCAGCCGAACGACCCGGACGCCTACTACGCGAGCCGCGAACTGGTTCCGGGCGACATGCTGGACGACGTCAACCGGGCCAAGATCGTCATCACCAACTTTCACGCCTTCAAGCTGCGCGAGCGGATCGACCTCTCGAAGGGTGGACGCTCGCTGCTCCAGGGGCGTGGCGACGAGCTGGACACCCTCGAGACTGAAGGCCAGATGTTGCAGCGGGTGATGCCCGACTTGATGGGGCTGAAGAACATCCTCGTGCTCAACGACGAAGCCCACCATTGTTACCGGGAGAAGCCGGGAGCCGCGGACGAGGAAGACCTGAAGGGTGATGACAAGAAGGAGGCCGAGAAGAACAACGAGGCCGCCCGTCTCTGGATTTCCGGTCTGGAGGCAGTGAACCGCAAGCTCGGCGTGGCACGCGCGATCGACTTGTCCGCGACCCCGTTCTTCCTGCGCGGCTCAGGCTATGCCGAGGGCACATTGTTTCCGTGGACGATGAGCGACTTCTCGCTCATGGACGCCATCGAGTGCGGCATCGTCAAACTGCCGCGCGTTCCCGTGGCACAAAACATACCCGGCGATGAAATGCCCATGTTCCGCAACCTCTGGGAGAACATCCGCAAGGACATGCCCAAAAAGGGCCGCGGGAAGGCGGAAATGCTTGATCCCCTTGCGCTGCCTACCCGTCTGCAAACGGCCCTTCAGGCGCTCTACGGGCACTACGAGAAAACCTACAAACTTTGGGAAGACGCCGGAATCCGCGTGCCGCCCTGCTTTATCGTGGTCTGCAACAACACCTCCACTTCCAAGCTGGTTTACGACTTCATCTCCGGCTTTCACCGGGAGAACGACGACGGTTCCACCACCCTGGAAAACGGACGCCTCGCGCTGTTTCGCAATTTCGACGAACACGGCAACCCGCTCGCGCGGCCCAACACGCTGCTCATCGACAGCGAGCAGCTCGAATCGGGTGAAGGGCTGGATGACAATTTCCGCAACATGGCCACCGATGAGATCGAGCGCTTTCGCCGCGAAATCGTCGAACGCGGCGGCAAGCTCGCCGATGAACTGCAAAAGGGGAAAGAACTCGATGACGTGACGCTTCTGCGCGAGGTGATGAACACGGTCGGCAAGCACGGGCAGTTGGGCGGATCGATCCGCTGTGTGGTCTCCGTATCGATGCTCACAGAGGGGTGGGATGCCAATACCGTGACCCACGTGCTCGGCGTGCGCGCTTTCGGCACCCAGCTCCTTTGTGAGCAGGTCATCGGACGCGCCCTGCGCCGCCAGTCCTATGACCTGAACGAAGACGATCTCTTCAATGTGGAATACGCCGACGTGCTGGGGGTTCCCTTCGACTTCACCGCCAAGCCGGTGGTTGCGCCTCCACAGCCGCCGCGCGAAACTATCCAGGTCAAGGCCGTGCGGCCCGAACGCGATGCACTGGAAATTCGCTTTCCGCGTGTCGAAGGGTATCGCGTCGAATTGCCCGAGGAACGGCTGAGCGCCGAGTTCAATGATGACTCGGTGCTGGAACTGACTCCGGAACTTGTCGGCCCTTCGATCACCAGGAACGCCGGCATCATCGGCGAATCTGTCGATCTCAGTCTGAAGCACCTGGGAGACATGCGGCCCTCCACGCTGCTGTTCCACGTTACCCAGCGCCTGCTTTACACCAAATGGCGCGACCCCGGCGAGGCGCCCAAGCTTCACCTCTTCGGCCAGTTGAAGCGCATCACCAGGCAATGGCTTGACGGCTACCTGGTGTGCAAAGGCAGCACCTATCCCGCGCTGCTCATGTATCAGGAGCTGGCCGACATGGCCTGCAACCGCATCACCGCCGGCATCACCCGCAGATTCGTGGGCGAGAAACCGATCAAGGCCGTGCTCGATCCCTACAACCCCACCGGCTCCACCGCGCACGTCCGTTTCAACACCTCGAAAACCCTGCGCTGGGAGACCGATGGCCGGCGTTGTCACATCAATTGGGTCGTTCTCGACAGCGACTGGGAGGCCGAGTTCTGCCGCGTGGCGGAGGCGCACCCGCGCGTGCGGGCCTACGTCAAGAACCACAATCTTGGCCTTGAGGTGCCGTACCGCTACGGCTCGGAGATGCGCAAGTATCTGCCCGACTTCATTGTGCTGGTGGACGACGGCCACGGCGAGGATGACCTCCTGCACCTCATCGTCGAGATCAAGGGCTACCGGCGCGAGGATGCCAAGGAGAAGAAATCCACTATGGAGACCTACTGGGTGCCCGGCGTGAATCATCTCGGCACGCACGGCCGCTGGGCCTTTGCCGAGTTCACCGAGGTGTACCGGATCGAGGCTGATTTTGAGGCGAAGGTCGCAAGCGAATTCGACCATATGATCCAATCCGTCACGGACCACCCAGCGTCCGCAGAGATTTAGCGATGGCCCGGAAAACCCCATCCGCCAATCCAAAAGCCGCTGTCGTAAAGGCTGCCCCGGCGCTCCCGGCGGAGTCGTCTTTCGCCGAGGTCGTGCACCTCATCCGGCAGTCGCACCAGCGTGCCTATCAAGCCGTCAATGCCGAGCTGATCGACCTTTACTGGCGCGTAGGGGAATACATCAGCCGCAGGATCGAATCAGAAGGATGGGGAAAGGGCACGATTGTGGCTCTCGCCACCTTCATCCAACGTGCGCAGCCTGGCATCCGTGGTTTCTCTCCGCAGAACCTGTGGCGGATGCGTCAGTTCTACGACACCTACCGCGCTGAACCAAAACTCTCAACACTGGTGAGAGAATTGCCGTGGTCCTCCAATTTACACATTCTGACCAAGGCCAAGCTGCCCGAAGAGCGCGAGTTCTACCTGCGCATGACCACCCGCAACCGGTGGCCGGTGCGAGAAGTCGCCAGGCAGATCAATGCGTCGCTGTTCGAGCGAACCGTTCTGCACCCGGCAAAACTCTCAACGGTGTTGAGAGAGGTTCACCCTCAGGCCGCTGATTTCTTCAAAGACTCTTACATCTTCGAGTTCCTCGGTCTGCCGCAGGAGCACTCCGAGGCCGATCTCCATTCCGGCCTGCTGCGCAATCTCGGACGCTTCATCACGGAACTGGGCCGCGACTTTTGCTTCATCGGCTCCGAGTACCCGGTTCAGGTCGGTGGCAGGGACTTCGCACTCGATCTGCTGTTCTTCCACCGGGGGCTGAACAGCCTCGTCGCGATCGAGCTGAAGGTGGAGGAGTTCCAGCCCGAACACCTCGGCAAGCTCGAGTTCTACCTCGAAGCGCTCGACCGCGACATGCGCAAGAACCACGAGCGCCCCTCCATCGGCCTGCTCCTCTGCGCTACCAAGGATACGGAGGTTGTCGAGTATGCCCTCAGCCGATCGGTCTCTCCGGCCCTGATTGCCGAGTATCAGGCCATGCTGCCGGATAAAGCCCTGCTCCGCGCCAAGCTCCACGAGTTTTATCGACTGCTTGCCCCGCATGAGTCTGGTTCTGGAGTAAGCGCCCCCAAAACAACCGGCCATTTCCCGCGCAGGGGAAAGAAGGCGGGCAGGAAATGACCATCGGCCCCAAGAAAGGGGACATTGGGGGACATACATGAGAGATAACAGACAGCGGGCGTAATCATGGCCAAAACACCTACCACCAAGACCGTCGCAACCCTCAAGCACGATGAGGCGACGCGCAAAAACATCCCCACCGCCGAATATCAATCGGTGATGCAGAAGGACGAGCAGAACCCTGTCCGCGTGGCCTACGAACGCCGCAACCGCGACCTCGACCCGCAGCTCGTCTGGCGCGGTAAGGACGAAAAGGACTGGAGCGATCTCGTCGTTCACGCTCCGCCGCTCTACATCCAGGAGAAAGTCCACCCCAAGGCGTTGATTGACGACTTACTGCGTGAAACTCGCGAGCGCGAGCACGAGGCCGGGCAGCTCACGCCCGACCTCTTCGCGGACTTTAACGGCATACCCACCGGCGTGGACAAGACCGAGTTCTACCAGCACGACCAGAACTGGTCGAACCGCATGATCCTCGGGGATTCACTTCAAGTGATGGCGAGCCTCGCTGAGCGCGAGGGTCTACGCGGCAAGGTGCAGTGCATCTATTTCGATCCGCCTTATGGCATCAAATTCAACAGCAATTTTCAATGGTCCACGACCAGCAATAAGGTTACCGACGGAAAAGCAGACCACATTACTCGCGAGCCAGAGCAGGTCAAAGCATTCCGCGACACATGGCGCGACGGAATACACAGTTATTTGACCTATCTGCGAGATAGACTCACCGCAGCGCGTGACTTGCTGGCCGATTCGGGTTCGATTTTCCTTCAGATTGGTGATGAAAACGTCCACCGTGTGAGGGCGTTGATGGAGGAGGTTTTTGGTGAAGAGAACTTCCTCGCCCTAATCTGTGTGAAGAAGACTGGAGGAGTTGGAGCCAAGTATTTAGATACCGTATTTGACTACATAGTTTGGTTTGCGAAAACGAATAACAACACCAAGTACAGAGGACTCGTTACAAAGAAGGTAATTGGCGAGGGGCACGGCACGGGGATGCGCTACGACCAAGTTAGCTTTCCGGACCTAAGGGAACGCCCTTTGAGCAAAGGAGAGCGGGAGGACCCAGAAATCGTCCGAAAACTTGAAAGTGAAGGAGCTCAATTCTTCCAACTCACTTCACTCAATTCTGAGAGTTCCAGTGACGCCACGACAGTTGAGATGGAGTTTGAAGGCAAGGTCTTTTATCGCACCAACTGGAAGACAAACGTACTGGGTCTACGCCGACTGCACAATGCGGACAGGATACGACAAGGCGAAAAAACTCTGCGTTATCGCCGCCGTCTTGAGGATTTTCCGGGAACGCATATCGCGAATTTCTGGGACGACACTGGAGTCGCGGGAAAGATCTATGTTGTCCAGACTTCGACGAAAGTAATCGAGCGCTGCATACTAATGGCAACTGATCCAGGCGATCTTGTACTCGACCCTACCTGTGGTTCCGGCACTACCGCCTACGTCGCCGAGCAATGGGGCCGGCGCTGGATCACCATCGACACCTCGCGTGTTGCGCTCGCGCTGGCGCGTGCGCGCATCATGGGCGCACGCTATCCGTATTACCTGCTCGCCGACTCGCGCGATGGCCAAATGAAGGAAGCCGAGGTTACTGGCACCGCGCCATCCTCCCAGCCGGTGCACAGCGATATACGCCACGGCTTCGTTTACGAGCGCGTGCCGCACATCACGCTCAAATCCATCGCCAACAACGCCGAGATCGACGTGATCTGGGACAAGTGGCAGGCGAAGCTGGACCCGTTGCGCGAACAACTGTCCAAGGCCATTAGACAGGATTTACAGGATGAACAGGATAAGAAAGGAAATTCTCGAACTCATCCTGTAAATCCTGTTAATCCTGTCCAAAGAAAGCCCTTGGAAGAATGGGAAGTCCCGCGCGAAGCGGAGACCAAGTGGCCGGACGCGGCAAAGAAGCTGCACGCCGACTGGTGGCAGGCGCGCATCGCGCGACAGAAAGAGATCGACGCATCCATCGCCGCCAAGGCCGAGTTCGAATACCTCTACGACAAGCCGTACACCGACAACAAGAAAGTTCGTGTCGCCGGGCCGTTCACGGTCGAGAGCCTCTCGCCGCATCGCGTACTGGGCGTGGACGAGAACGATGAGCTGATCGATACGGCAGCCCAACCCGGTGCGGACTATGCCGCAAAGCAAACCTTTCCCCAGATGATCCTGGAAAATCTCAAGACCGCCGGCGTCCAACAGGCGCACAAGGACGACAGGATCACTTTCACCATGCTCAAACCGTGGCCCGGGAGGCTGATCTGCGCCGAAGGCCGCTATCTTGAGGGCAGCTCAGGAACTGAAGGCAAAGGCGAGAACGAGAAACGCGCCGCAATCTTTATCGGCCCCGAATTCGGCACGGTCACCCGTCCCGATCTGGTGGAAGCCGCCCGCGAAGCCGGCGATGCCGACTTCGACGTCCTGATCGCCTGCGCCTTCAACTACGAGGCCCACGCCACCGAGTTCAGCAAACTCGGCCGCATCCCCGTGCTCAAGGCGCGCATGAACGCCGACCTGCACATGGCCGACGACCTCAAGAACACCGGCAAAGGCAACCTGTTCGTAATCTTCGGCGAACCGGATATCACCATTCTCCCGGAAAAAGACGGCAAGCTGCGGGTGAAGGTCAACGGCGTGGACGTGTTTCATCCGCAAACCGGCGAAGTCCGCAGCGACGGTCCCGAAGGCATTGCCTGCTGGTTCATCGACACCGACTACAACGAGGAGAGTTTTTTCGTCCGCCACGCCTACTTCCTTGGCGCCAACGACCCTTACAGCGCGCTCAAGACCACGCTCAAAGCCGAGATCAACGAGGAAGCCTGGGCGACGCTGAACAGCGACACCTCGCGGCCCATTGATAAACCGAAGTCCGGGCGCATCGCCGTCAAAGTCATCAACCATCTGGGGGATGAGGTGATGAAGGTGTTCCGGGTTTAACAGCTATAATTTGCCAGTCGATTGTGGGAACATCGCATCAATGAAATACGTGTACGAAGACCTCAGCGATGGGCAGTTCGAGAACCTGATCGTGTTCTTGTGTCAACGCCTGCTCGGCATCTCTGTGCAGGGGTTCGCCAAGGGGCCCGATGGCGGCCGCGATGCCAAATTCGTGGGAACGGCCGAACTGCACCCGAGCAAAGCCGCCCCCTGGGTCGGCACCACCATCATCCAGGCCAAGCACACCAACGGCTACAACCGCAATTTCTCAGAGTCCGACTTCTACAGCGCCACCGGCATGAATACTGTTCTGGGCAAGGAGATCCCTCGTATCCAGACGCTGCGCGCGAACAAGCAGCTCGATCACTACATGTTGTTCGCCAACCGGCGCCTGGCCGGCAACGCCGAAAGTGAGATACGTGATTACATTGCGAAGCAGTGCGCCATTCCTGCGGAGTCGATCTATCTGTGCGGGCTGGAGCAACTGGAATCTTGGCTGAAGACTTTTCCCGACGTGCCGAAGTTGGCCAACCTCGATCCCGTCGATTCACCGCTGATCGTCAGCCCCGACGATCTGGCCGAAGTCGTGCAGGCGCTCGCGCGACAGAAGGGCGCGGTGTCGGCTGTGCTCGACGACCCACCCACTATGCGCGTGAAATACGAGCAGAAGAACGCGCTCAACAACATGAGTGACGAGTACGCCAAGGCGCTGCGCAAGCGTTACCTGATAGAGACGACGCAGATCCGCACGTTTCTGGCCGCGCCGGAGAACCTCGAACTGCAGCGCATGTACGAATCGGTGGTCGATGAGTTTCAGCTCAAGATCATCGCCAAGCGCAAGGACTACCAGACCTTTGACGAGGTGATGGAATATTTGGTGGATTTGCTGTTCGACCGCGATCCCATCCTGCGCCAGCATGCGCACAAGCGCCTGACGCGCGCCGTGCTGTTTTACATGTACTGGAATTGCGACATCGGGGAGGTGGGCGATGCTGAGACCGACTAAGCATTCGCACCCGGATCGCACGGTCATCAACGTGTCGCTCTTGTTGCTGGCGCGCCTCAAGATGCGTCGGCTGGACGACTACGACGCCTTGCGCAAGTACGCGAAGAAGTCCGTCGTCGGCGGCGACGTGCTGTTCCTGCCTGCACTCAATTTCCTCTACCTGATGGGACTGATCGACTATCGCCCCAAGACCGACGCCGTGGAATATGTGGGGCCCAATGAAGCTATCTAGACTCTATTCCAACAAGCCGGAGTTGTTCGAGCCCGTGGACTTCGTATCGGGCCTGAACGTCATCATGGCCGAGATTCGCCTACCCGAGAACCGGAACAAGGATACGCACAACCTCGGCAAGACCACGCTTGGGCTTATGCTCGATTTCGGCTTTCTTGCCGGACGCGACGCCAAGTTCTTCCTGTTCAAGCACCTCGACCTGTTCAAGGACTTCGTCTTCTTTCTTGAGATCGAGTTGATGGACGCATCCTATGTGACCGTGCGGCGCAGCGTCGAGGAGGCGAGCAAGGTTAGCTTTAAGAAGCACGAGGCCAGCCACCAGGATTTCACTGCGCTGCCAGCATCTGAATGGGATCACCTCGACATGCCGTTTGAGCGCGCGCGCGATATGCTGGACGGTCTGCTCGACTGGCGCGCGCTCAAACCCTGGTCTTACCGCAAGGGCTTGGGCTACCTGCTGCGCTCGCAGGACGACTTTCGCGACGTGTTTCATCTGCGCAAGTTTGGTGCTGCGCATTCGGACTGGAAACCCTTCCTCGCGCACATTCTGGGCTTCAATGCCCAGTTGGTGGCCTTGCACTACGAGAAGGAAGTCGAACTGGCTAAAAAGCAGGCGACGGCGCAAACGATTAAGAACGAGCTGGGCGGCTCGATTGAGGATATTAGCAAAATCGAGGGTATCCTGCTGCTGAAGCAGCAGGAAGCCGAGAAGAAGCAGAAGCTTCTCGACGCCTTCGATTTCCGCGCGCAGGACAAGGGCCGCACCAAGCAACTGGTCGATGAGATCGACGAACGCATCGCTGCCCTCAATGCGGAACGCTATTCGCTGAATCAGAACAAGAAGAAGATTCTGGCCTCGCTCGAAGAGGACCAGATTCTGTTCAACCCAGACGAGGCGCAGCGCCTGTTTGAGGACGCTGGCGTGCTGTTCAAGGGGCAGATCAAGAAGGACTTCCAGCAGTTGATCGCTTTCAACCGCGCGATCACGGACGAGCGCCGCGGCTACCTCCAGGATGAGCGCACCGAAGTCGAGGCCGAACTTAAGCGCGTCAATGCCGAACTCAACGCGCTGGGCAAGCGGCGCTCGGACACCTTGTCGTTCCTGAGCGGTACCGACGTGTTCAACAAGTACAAGCAGGTCTCCGGCGAGATGGTGACGCTCCGGGCCGACATCACCTCGCTGGAGCGGCAGCGCGGCTTCCTGCACCGCCTGCAGGAGTTGCGCACCGATATTCGCGCCTTGACGGAAGAGCGCGGGCACTTGCAGACGCAGATCGAAGCCGATGTCGAGAAGCAGAACTTCGACAAGATCAGCCTGTTCTCTGCGATCCGGTTATTCTTCAATGAGATCGTCGAAGACGTGATTGACCGCAAGGCCCTGCTCAGCGTATCGCCCAATCAGTTGGGTCACCTCGAATTCAAGGCCGAAATCCTCGACGAGTCCGGCAATGCCACCAGTGCCGACATGGGACATACCTATCGCAAGCTGCTGTGCATCGCCTTCGATATGGCGGTGCTGCGCGCGCACCTCGACGACAAGTTTCCGCGTTTCGTCTATCACGACGGGGTGTTCGAGTCGCTCGATGACCGTAAGAAGGAAATCCTGCTTACTGTCATCCGCCGCTATGCCGACCTCGGGATTCAGCCGGTCATCACCTTGATCGACTCCGACCTTCCCGCGCGCAGCGATACCGACGACTCGGTGTTCGACGATAGCGAGATCGTACTAACCCTGCACGATGAAAACGAGCAGGGACGACTATTCAAGATGCGCGCGTGGTAGTCGGCTGGTCACACGCGGTGTATCGCGGGCGAGACTCGCTGCTTACCTAACAGAGGTGCCGACTACTCTATGGACTTCCGTATCGCCGACACCTTCACCGTCAGCCTTGCGCGACTGACCGGTGACGAGCAGAAGGCCGTCAAGACAACAGCGTTCGACTTGCAACTCAACCCGGCCAATCCGGGGATGAGTTTTCACAAGCTCGACAAGGCGAAGGACAAGAACTTCTGGTCGGTGCGGGTCAGCGCCGACGTCCGGCTGATCGTTCACAAGACGGCCGACAGCCTGCTGCTGTGCTACGTGGATCACCACGACAAGGCCTACGACTGGGCCGAGCGGCGCAGGCTGGAGACACATCCGAAGACGGGCGCCGCGCAGTTCGTGGAGATTCGCGAGCGGATCGAGGAAATCGCTCTCCCGAAATACACCGAGGATTCCCGAGCTGCGCCCGCGAAACCGCTACTGTTCATGCATCGTAGCGATGACGAATTGCTAAGTTACGGAGTGCCGGTCGAATGGCTGCGCGATGTGCGACAGTCCGACGAAGACAGCCTTTTGGAACTGGCGGGCCATTTACCGAGCGAAGCCGCCGAAGCACTGCTTGAATTGGCGACGGGCGGCCATCCAAAAGCTGTGCAACTTGCAGTCAATGAGCCTGAGGCGTCATACGGAGCTTCAGCTTCATTCAGCTTGCCGGTAGATAGCGAGATTCGGAACTTAAAGCCTGCGGCTGCTGCAGTCGACCCATTCGCGCATCCCGATGCGCGGCGCCGCTTCCGAACCATAGACGATGTAGCAGAGTTACAACGCGCGCTCGATTTTCCGTGGGACAAATGGACGGTCTTCCTGCACCCGGAGCAGCGGCAGTGGGTCGAGCGCGAATACACGGGGCTGGCGCGGGTCTCCGGTTCCGCGGGCACCGGCAAGACGATTGTGGCCCTGCATCGGGCCGTGTTTCTGGCGCGCCGCCATCCCGACGCGCGGGTCTTGCTCACCACCTTCTCCGACACTCTGGCCAATGCGCTCCGGACCCAGCTCAGGCGCCTGGTGAGCAATGAGCCGCGCCTGGCCGAACGCATCGATGTTCACGCCATCGAGGCCATCGGCATTCGTCTCTATAAGTCCCATTTCGGCCCGGCGAATCTCGCCACACGCGAAGTCATTGTCGAACTGCTGAGCGAGGCATCCAAGGCAGGCGGCAGCCACAAATTCAGTCCGCATTTTCTGCAAACGGAGTGGGAACAGGTCGTCGATGCGTGGCAGTTGGAAAGCTGGGAAGCGTATTGCGACGTCGTGCGCCTGGGAAGGAAAACACGGCTCCCGGAGCCACAGCGCGCCGTCCTGTGGTCCATTTTCGTTCGCGTGCGCGCGGGTCTGGCAGCACGGAACCTGATTACCTACCCGGGGCTGTTCAGCCGATTGGCCTCGATTCTGGCCGCGAGCAAGAATCCGCCTTTCGACTTCGCGGTCGTGGACGAGGCGCAGGACTTCAGCATTTCACACTTGCGGTTTTTCGCCGCTCTCGGCGCGCATAGGCCGGACGCGCTCTTTTTTGCCGGGGACCTCGGCCAGCGGATTTTTCAGCAGCCTTTCTCCTGGAGGGCGCTGGGCGTCGATATTCGCGGGCGATCCCGGACGCTGCGCGTCAATTACCGGACCTCGCACCAGATACGCATGCAGGCCGACCGCCTTTTGGGACCGGCGGTGTCCGATGCGGACGGCAACACGGATGAGCGGGGCGACACAGTGTCCGTCTTCAACGGCCCGGCGCCCATGATCCGGGTTCTCGACAGCCAGAAGGAAGAGACCGCGACGGTCAGCGGCTGGCTTTCAGAGCATCTGAAGGCCGGCGTCGCGCCTCACGAGTTCGGCGTTTTCGTGCGCTCGCCGGCGGAACTCGACCGTGCCCGTGCGGCGGTCGAGGAAGCGGGAATTCCCTACAAGGTCCTCGACGAACACGTCGAGACTACCAGCGGCCACGTCTCGATCAGCACCATGCATCTCGCCAAGGGGCTGGAGTTTCGTGCGGTGGGGGTGATGGCCTGTGATGATGAGATCATTCCCCTGCAGGAGCGGATCGAAACAGTAGGCGACGACGCGGATTTGCAGGAGGTCTATGACACCGAACGCCACCTGCTCTACGTCGCATGCACTCGCGCACGGGATCATCTGCTCGTGACCAGCGTGGACCCGGCGTCGGAGTTTCTGGACGACCTGCGGAAAGAGAGATAATGCGCGTGGAAAACTCCGTCTTCCCGTCCCGGATCGGGGTCCGGGGTGACGACCAAGCTGGGACCCTGTGGTTTTTCAACGGCCGCGCTGGACCCCGGCTTTCGCCAGGGTGACAACTAGCTTCGGGTAGGATGGCCGGAATTCAGCAGCCGGTAGGTATGGCGCGCGATCACCGCTTCCTCGTCGGTAGGGATCACCCACGCTGAAGCGGCGCTGCCCTCCTTGCTGATCCTGGGCCCCCCCTTCAGGTTGGCGGGTTCGTCGAGCTGAACGCCCAGCCACTCGGCGGCCTCGCACACCATCTCGCGGATGGTGTCGGCGTGCTCGCCGATGCCGCCGGTGAATACCAGCGCGTCCAGCCCTTCCAGGCAGGCGGCCAGCGAGCCGATCTCCCGCGCGATGCGGTACACGAAGAGGTCGATCGCCTCTCCCGCGCGGTCGTCCTCGGTTTCCAGCAGCGTGCGCATGTCGCTGGCGATGCCGCCGGACACCCCCAGCAACCCCGACTTGCGGTAGAGCAGGTCGGTGATCGCCTCGGCGTCCATTTTCTTTTCCTGCATGAGATAGAGCAGCACGCCGGGATCGAGGTTGCCGCAGCGGGTGCCCATCATCAGGCCGTCGAGCGCGGTGAAGCCCATGGTGGTGGCGATGCTCCTGCGCTGCTTCATGGCGCACATGCTGGCGCCATTTCCGAGGTGGAGCACGATCACCCGGCCATCGGCCTGGTCCCCCAGGTAATCGGGCAGCACCGAAGCGATGTACTCGTAGGACAGGCCGTGGAAGCCGTAGCGCTTCAGGCCCTCAGCCGACAGCGGGCGGGGAAGGGCAAAAGCCTGGGCCAGCGGCGGCTGGCTGCGGTGGAACCCGGTGTCGAAGCAGGCGACCTGGGGCAGCCCGGGCTTCACCTGGGCCAGGGCTTCGATGGCGGCCACGTTGTGGGGCTGATGCAGGGGCGCGAGGGGGATGAGCCGTTTCAGCTCCGCCATCACTTCGGGGCCGATGACCACCGGCGTCGAGTAGCGCTCGGCGCCGTGCACCACCCGGTGCCCGGCGGCAATCACGCTGAGCCCCGCCGAGTGGCGTTCCAGCCAGTCGAGCGCGGTGGCGAACATGCGCCGGTGATCGAGCTGCTCGCCCGGTGCGGTCGCGATGTCCTGGTCGGCGAGACGGGCGCCTTGGGCGTCGGAGGCGCTGAAGTGGCCGGTCGAAGGCCCGATGCGATCGACGAGACCCTTGCAGGCGAGGCTGCCCAGGCGCTCGCCCTCCAGCGGGAATACCGCGAACTTGATGGACGAGGAGCCGGCGTTGACGACGAGGATCGCCCGGGCCACGGCTACTGGGATAGCTTCTGCTTTTTGCGGGCCACCAGCAGGGCCACGGCGCAGGAGGCCATGCGCGCCATTTCCTTGTCGGCCCGGCTGGTGAGAATGATCGGCACGCGCGCGCCCAGCACGATGCCGGCAGCCTGGGCGTCGGCCAGGTACTCGAGCTGCTTCGCCAGCATGTTGCCGGACTCCAGGTCCGGCACCAGCAGGATGTCGGCCTTGCCGGACACGGGCGAGGTGATGCCCTTGATCTTGGCGGCGACCTCGGAGACCACGTTGTCGAAGGCGAGCGGCCCGTCCAGGATCGCGCCCCTGATCTGGCCGCGGTCGGCCATCTTGCACAGGGCCGCCGCCTCGATGGTGGAGCGGATCTTGGTGGTCACGGTTTCCACCGCCGAGAGGACCGCAACCTTCGGTGTCTCGATGCCCAGGCAGTGGGCGAGGTCGATGGCGTTCTGCACGATGTCCACCTTGTCGTCCAGCGTCGGCTCGATGGTGATGGCGGCGTCGGTGATGAACAGGGGCCGCGGGTAGGTGGGCACGTCCATGATGAACACGTGGCTGACGCGGCGCGCGGTGCGGATGCCGGTCGCCTTGTCCACCACCTCGCCCATCAGCTCGTCGGTGTGGAGGCTGCCCTTCATGATCGCCTCCACTTCGCCGGCGCGGGCCAGCGCCACGCCCTTCTCGGCGGCGGCGTGGCTGTGCTCGGTATTGATGATGGTGTAGCCGGAAATGTCGGCGCCCTCGGCGGCGGCCACCGCGCGGATCTTGGCCTCGGGGCCGATCAGGACCGGCACGATGAGGTCTTCGCGTGCGGCCTGGATCGCCCCCATGAGGGAGACCTTGTCCGCCGGGTGCACGACGGCGGTGCGGATCGGCGCCATGTCCCGGGACAGGTCCAGCAGGTGCCGGTAGTAGCGGGCGTAGGAATCCATCAGCCGGACCGTGGGCAGCTCGGCGCGCTCGCGGCGGATTTTCTCGGTGGGGGCAATCACGACGGCGATGCCGCTGATCACCACCTCCCCCTTCTGGTTGATGCACTCGCATTCGAAGGTGACCCGGTGGTCGGCTTCATTGCGGCCGGTCACCGTCAGGGTGGCGGTGATGGTGTCGCCCAGGGACACGGGCCGCAGGAAATGCAGCGACTGGTCGGCGTAAATGGTGCCGGGCCCGGGGTACTTGGTGCCGAGCACCGCCGAGATCAGCGAGCCGCCCCACATGCCGGGGGCGACGATCCGGTGGTAGAGGTGGGTCCGGGCGAATTCCTCGTCGAGCACCGTCGGGTTCACGTCGCCGGTGAGAATGGCGAACAGCTGGACGTCCTCCTTGGTGAGGATGCGGGTGAGGCTCGCCTTGTCGCCGACCTTGATTTCGGCGAAGGGCCGGTTTTCGATCACATCCCGGAATTCCTGCTGGATGGCGGTCTTGTTCAAAGGACGGTTCCTCCCTGGCGCTCACGGTTGCAGAACGTAGGTCCCCGGGGCGCCGCCCAGGGGATGATAACCCTTTTCCGGGGCGCCGGTGGCGGGCGGGGCGACGCGGCTGCCCGAGCGTTCGGCGAGCCACTGCTGCCACGCCGGCCACCAGGAGCCCTCGTGGCGCGGGGCGATGGCCTGCCAGGTCTCCGGGTCCACGTATTTTTCGTCGTCGTGGCGGGTGGCGATCTGGTAGCTGCGGCGCGGATGACCCGGCTCGCTCACGATGCCGGCGTTGTGGCCGCCGGTGGTGAGCACGAAGGTGACATCGGTGTCGGTGAGGATGTGGAGCTTGTACACCGATTTCCACGGCGAGACGTGGTCCTTCACGGTGCCCACCGCGAAAATCGGCGCGCGAATGTCCGAGAGCGCGATGGGCCGGTCATTGACCAGGTAGCGGCCTTCGGCCAGGTCGTTGGCGAGGTAGAGGCTCGTCAGGTATTCCTTGTGCATGCGGTAGGGGAGCCGCGTGGCGTCCGCGTTCCACGCCATGAGATCCGGGAGCGGCCGGCGTACGCCCATCAGGTAGTCGTGGATCAGTCTGGACCAGATGAGGTCCTTGGAATTGAGGAGTTGGAAAGCGCCCGCCATCTGCTTGCCGTCCAGGTACCCCCGGTCCCACATGATGTCTTCCAGGTAAGCGATCTGGCTGTCGTCGATGAACAGCGACAGCTCGCCCGGCTCCCCGAAATCCACTTCGGCGGCGAACAGGGTGACGGTCTTGAGGCGATCGTCGTTGTCGCGGGCCATCGCCGAGGCGGCCACCGAGAGCAGCGTCCCGCCCAGGCAGTAGCCGGTCGCGTGGATCCTGCGGTCGGGCACGATGGCCGACAGCGCATCGAGGGCCGCCATGGGCCCGAGCCGCAGGTAATCGTCCATGCCGAGGTCCCGGTCCGCCTCGCCCGGGTTTTTCCAGGAAACCAGGAACACGGTGTGGCCCCGGTCCACCAGGTATTTCACCAGCGAGTTCTGCGGCGAAAGGTCGAGGATGTAGTACTTCATGATCCAGGAGGGCACGACCAGCACCGGCTCCGGATACACGGTCCCGGTCGCGGGCGAATACTGGATCAGCTCGATCAACCGGTTTCGGAACACCACCTTCCCGGGGGTGACGGCCACGTTTTTCCCCACCCGGAACGCTTCCGCCCCTTCCGGGGGCTTGCCCGCGGCCTGGCGCTCCCAGTCGCGCCACAGGTTCATGGCGCCCTCGTACAGGTTCACGCCGCCCTTGCGGATCGTGGTCTCCAGCACTTCCGGGTTGGTGAGAATAAAGTTGGAAGGCGAGAAGACGTCCAGAATCTGGCGGGAGGCGAAGTTCACCACGTGCTCGTGGTGGCGCGAAACCCCGCGCACCTCGGTGGTGGCGTTGTGCCACCACTGCTGGTAGAGGAGGAACGACTGGTGGATCAGGTTGAAGGGCGACTCCTGCCATGCCGGGCCGGTGAACCGCTCATCCTGGGGCAGGGGCTCGATGCACAGGGGGCAATCGGGGTCGCGGGCGTGCAGGGCGTAGTGGATGAAGCGGTGCAGCTTGCGCAGGCCCTTTTCCGCCAGTTCCACCCGCTTCCCGGGGTAGATGGCGAGATGGATTGCCCAGTCGAAATAGGCCACCGCCAGGGCCGCGGGGGACAGGCCCTGGGTGAGGCGGCCCATCCAGGCATGAACCATGCGGTCCAGGTTCTGGGAATTGATGGGCTGGATGAGGGTGTCGCTGACGGATTCGTCCATGGGGTCATGGGTCGGGGGTCCCCGGCCGGGTGGCGGGAATCAGGAAATCATTATACGCTCCCATGCCGAGCCTTGCTGCGTTGCAATATTTGATTTGGATCAAATAACTAGCGCTTTTTTTGGGATGGCGTACGGTCCCGGCGACGGGGGGCGACCGAACCCAGGCACCAGTACCCTTGGATTTCGGTGAATTTGCCCCCAAATAGGCCGTCACAAGCGGTAAGCGGCTAAGGTATAATTGATTTTTGAGGATCGGGAGGCAAAAAATGCCCATTTACGAGTACCGTTGCTCTTCCTGCGGCTTCGAAAAGGAATATTTGCAGAAAGTCTCCGACGCTCCGTTCAAGGATTGCCCGGAGTGCCATAAGGAAACCTTCACCAAGCTGATCTCCGCCGCCGGCTTCCAGCTCAAGGGGTCCGGCTGGTACGCCACCGACTTCAAGGGCAGTGGCAAGCCCCAGGAAAAGGCGAAAGAGGAAGCCAAGCCCGCCGGCTGCGGCGGCAACTGCGCCTGCGCGGCCGGCCAGGGGTGAAGAAGTATTTCATCACGGGGCTCCTGATCTGGGTGCCCCTGGGGATTACCTTGTGGGTGCTCCATTTTCTGGTGAGCACCCTGGATCAATCCCTCCTGCTCCTCCCGGAAAACGCCCGGCCCGAGCACTGGCTGGGCTTTCGCATTCCAGGACTCGGGGCCATCGTGCTGCTGCTGGTGGTGCTCGGCACCGGAGTTTTTGCCACCAACATCCTCGGTCAGCGCCTCCTCCGCATGTGGGAGGGCGTTCTCGCCCGCATTCCCGTCGTCAAATCCATCTACTCCAGCGTCAAGCAGGTCTCCGACATGCTGTTTTCCAGCAAGGGAGACGCGTTCCGCAAGGTGCTGCTGGTGCGCTACCCGCATCCCGAGGCGTGGTCGCTGGCGTTTCAGACCACGATGCCGCCGGAGGTGGCCGGCGGCATCGAGGGAGAATATGTGGCCGTGTTCATTCCCACCACCCCAAGCCCGGTCAACGGCTTTTATTTCTTCGTGAAGAAGGACGAAGTGATCGAGGTTGACATGCGGGTGGACCAGGCGCTGAAGTACATCGTTTCAATGGGCGCGATGGTGCCGGAGCGGCGCCGCGGCCCGGACGACCGCCGGCACGTGCTGGACATCGCCCGCGACCCGGAGGAGGACCACCGCGAGGGCAATGAGGACCGAAGGCGGAACCCCTGAAGTACCGGCTTTGCACCGGGAGAGTCCGCGCCTTACGATCACCGAAGTTTCCAATCCCCTTATCCTTCCGTTCAAGAAAATGCGCAGCGATTACTGCGGCCTCATCAGCCGGAAACACCTGGACCAGACCGTGGAGATCTGCGGCTGGGTGCACCGCCGCCGCGACCACGGCGGCGTGATCTTCATCGACCTGCGGGACCGCGAGGGCCTGGTGCAGGTGGTGTGCGACCCGGACAGTCCGGAAACCTTCAAGGTCGCCGAGAAGCTGCGCAATGAATTCGTGATCCGGGTCTCGGGCCTGGTGCGCCATCGCCCGGAGGGCACCGTGAATCCCAATCTGGTGAGCGGCGACGTGGAACTCCTGGCCAAGGTCATCGAGATTCTCAACCCCTCGCTCACGCCGCCGTTTCAGATGGATGAAGACGCCCTGAGCGAGATGGTTCGGCTGGAGTACCGCTATCTCGATCTGCGCCGCCCCGAGATGCAGAAAAACATGCGGCTCCGGTACAAGGCCGCCATGACGGTGCGCAACTTCCTGGACCGCCACGGCTTCATCGACGTGGAAACGCCGATGCTGACCAAATCCACCCCGGAAGGGGCCCGCGACTACCTGGTGCCGTCGCGGGTCAATCCCGGGCAGTTCTTCGCGCTGCCCCAGTCGCCCCAGCTGTTCAAGCAGCTCCTGATGATCGCCGGCTTCGACCGCTACTACCAGATCACCAGGTGCTTCCGCGACGAGGACCTCAGGGCCGACCGCCAGCCGGAATTCACCCAGATCGATATCGAAACCTCCTTTCTCACCGAGAAGGAAATCACGGCGCTCATGGAGGAAATGATCCGGCACCTGTTCAAGGAGGCGCTGGGCGTGGAGCTGCCGAACCCGTTTCCCCGGCTGTCGTTTGCCGAGGCCATGAGCAAATACGGCTCCGACAAGCCGGACCTGCGGGTGCCGCTCACCCTCACCGAGCTCACCGACCTCATGAAGAGCGTGGAATTCAAGGTGTTCCGGGGCGCGGCCGAGATGCGGGGCGGGCGGGTTGCCGCGCTGCGGGTGCCGGGCGGCGGCAGTCTCACCCGCAAGGAAATCGACGACTACACGACGTTCGTGGCCATCTACGGCGCCAGGGGCCTCGCCTACATCAAGGTGAACGAGATCGCCAAGGGGGTTGAGGGGCTGCAGTCCCCCATTCTCAAGTTTCTCCCCGAACCCATCGTCAGGGAAATCCTTTCCCGCAGCGGCGCGAAGGACGGCGATCTCATCTTCTTCGGCGCCGACGAGGAGAAGGTGGTGAGCGAGTCCCTGGGCGCGCTGCGGGCCAAGGTGGGGCACGAGAGGGGCTTTGCCGAGAAGGGCTGGAAGCCCCTGTGGGTGGTGGACTTCCCCATGTTCGAGTGGGACGCCGAAGAGGGGCGCTGGGTGGCGCTGCATCACCCCTTCACTTCTCCCGCCCACGGCCACGAGGATTACCTGGAAACCGATCCCGGAAAGGCGCTGTCCAGGGCCTACGACATGGTACTGAACGGCTGGGAGATCGGCGGCGGCTCGGTGCGGATTCACCGGCAGGAAGTGCAGTCGAAAGTGTTCCGGGCGCTCAATATCGGCCCTGAGGAAGCGAGGGAGAAATTCGGCTTCCTGCTGGACGCCCTGCAGTACGGCGCGCCGCCCCACGGCGGCATCGCCTTCGGGCTGGACCGGCTGGTGACCCTCATGGCCGGGGCCGAGTCCATTCGCGACGTGATCGCCTTCCCCAAGACCCAGCGCGCCCAGTGCCTGCTCACCCACGCGCCCTCCGGCGTCGACGAGAAGCAGCTTCGCGAACTGCACATCCGGCTGCGGCAGGCGGAAACCGCGAAGGCTTAAGATCCGCCAAAGAAACACAGCGAAGGGAAAACTCATTCAACGCAAAGACGCAAACAGCGCAAAGAGCGCAAAGGAATTCGGATTGTTCCTTTGCGTCCTTTGCGATTCTTTCTTTTTCCCTTTGCGTTAAAGCCGTTGAATTTCTCCGTGTCTCTGTGCCTCCGTGGTGAAATCCTACAAGATCCCGGTCTCGGTGCTGGTGGTGATCTACACCGCCGATCTCCAGGTGCTGCTGCTGGAGCGCGCGGATCGTCCGGGCGCCTGGCAGTCGGTCACCGGTAGCCAGCATGAGGGCGAAACCCTGGAGCAGACCGCGGTGCGGGAAGTGTGGGAAGAGACGGGCCTCGATGCCTCGAGCCTTCCGCTCTGCGACTGGAACATCGTCAATGAGTACGAGATTTTCAAGGAATGGCGCCGGCGCTATTCGCCGGGTGTCACCCGCAACACCGAGCACGTGTTCGGACTGCTGGTGCCCGCGCAGCTGCCGGTGAGGCTGGAGCCCAAGGAGCATCTGGAATACGCCTGGTTTCCGTGGCAGGAGGCTGCGGAGAAGGTGTTTTCCTGGAGCAACGCGGCGGCGATCCGCAAGCTGCCCGAACTCGCGTAGGCTGGGCTTCGGCTTTCGGCCGAAGCCCAACGCGCTCCGGGTCGGGCTTCGCGATCGTGGGGCTTCGCAAGCGAGGCCCAACCTACGCACTCGTTTTCGGGCTGGCGCGGTTTTTCATGATGCGGCGTCGCAACGCCAGGCTGGAATTCTTGTCTTAATGTGGTAAGTTAACTTTCCCGGTTTGCCAGGATTCGCCTCATGCAAGTCGCCGCCGTCGCTTTCGACCGTTTCGCCAGGCTCCAGGACGATGCCTGCCAGGAGCGCGTCGCCGCCGCCCGCGCCGCCCTCGGCAGGCGGGCGGTGATCCTGTGCCACCATTATCAGCGGGCCGACGTCTACCGGCACGCCGACCTCACCGGGGATTCGCTCAAGCTGTCGCGCCTCGCGGCCCGGACCGATGCGGAATACATCGTGTTCTGCGGGGTGCATTTCATGGCCGAAGTGGCGGACATCCTGTCCAAGCCCGACCAGGTTTCGATCCTCCCGGACCTGAACGCCGGCTGCTCAATGGCCGATATGGCGAATCTCTCCAAGGTGGAGCGGGCCTGGCGCGAGCTATCCGAGGTGCTGGATCCCGATCAGGCCATCACGCCCGTCACCTATATCAATTCCGCTGCCGACCTGAAGGCGTTCTGCGGCGAGCACGGCGGCATCGTCTGCACCTCCAGCAACGCGACGAAGATTCTCGAGTGGTCCTTCGGGCAGCGGGAGAAGGTGCTGTTCTTTCCGGATCAGCACCTGGGCCGTTGGAGCGGCCACAAGATGGGTATTCCCCTGGAGGACATGCCGGTGTGGGATCCGGACGAGCCCCTCGGGGGGCTTGCGCCGGAAACCATCCGCAAGGCCAGGATCCTGCTCTGGAAGGGCCACTGTTCGGTGCACCAGATGTTCCAGGTTTCCCACGTCCTGCGCTGGCGCACCCAGCACCCGGACGGACTGGTGATTTCCCACCCCGAGTGCAACTTCGAAGTGTGCGGCAACTCGGATTTCGTGGGCTCCACCGAATACATCATCAGGACCATCCGCGAAGCGAAGCCCGGCACCCGCTGGCTGGTGGGTACCGAGCTCAACCTGGTGAACCGCATCGCCGAGGAATTCAAGCCCGATGGCAAGATCGTGCAGTTCATGGCGCCCACGGTGTGCATGTGCTCCACCATGGCCCGCATCGACCCCCAGCACCTGGCCTGGACCCTGGAGAACCTGGCTGGGGGCAATGTGGTCAACCAGATCAAGGTACCGCCCCACGAGGCCGGGCTGGCGAAGATTGCGCTGCAGCGCATGCTCGACGCGTCGCAGCCGGTGGACTAGCGCCGGACCCGCGGCACGGATCGTCCCGGCGCCAAGCCGGAACCGTGCGTTTCGGGCGGGTGACGGCTTGCCGGAAAGGCTCGGTTTTGGCGCTTCGCATCCTGATGGTCCTTGCGCTGTGCGCGGGTTTCGGGACCTCCCGAGCCCAGGATTTCACGTTCGAGGCGAATCGCGCCGGCGACGGTGTGCACATCATTGCCGCCGCCGATCTTCCAACCGGGACCCGCAACGCCTGGGACGTGCTCACCGATTACGATCACCTTGCCGAGTTCATCCCCAGCCTGCGATCGAGCCGCGTGGTCGAGCGCAATGGCCACAACGTGGTGCTGGAGCAGAAGGGCGAGGCTGGATTCCTGTTCTTCCGTTTTCCCCTGGAAGTGCGGCTGGCGGTGGAGGAGCGGCCGTTCGAGCGGGTGAACTCGCGCGCCACCGGCGGCAGCATGCGCGAGATGGAGGGCAGCTACGAGCTGCGGGCGATTCCGGGGGGCGTGAGACTGGTCTACACCGGCCGCATGGTTCCCGATTTCGCGGTCCCGGCATTCATCGAGACCGCGGCGATCCGCAATGTCGCGCGGACGCAGTTTGCCGCCATGGTGCGGGAAATCCTGCGCCGTGCAACGCCGGTGGACGCTTCGGCCAGCCGCGATGGCTCACGGCAACAATAGCCGCGGCGCAAGCCATCCGGACCGGGGAGGGGCCGTCGCAATGAGCGGCGCAGAGCCGGCCTTCCCGCGCTGGCGATTTCCACTGATCGGTTTCCTGGCGTTGACGCTCGTGGCGTGCGCGAGCGCGGGACCCGGCCGCCCCGACCCCTGGCACACCCATCTGGAAGGCCCGGCCGACGCCGATGCGGGACGCTGCGCCCGGCTGTTTGCCGATCTCGATGACGCGGTGGCTGCGGCGGGGGTGCGGGACGCGGAGGCCGCGCCGGTGCCCGGCTTCCCCTATCTGCGGGTGAATCGGCTGCTGCAGGCCTTGGCGCCGGAAGCGGGCGGAGAGGCGTTCGAGCGCTGGGTGGATTTGCTCCAGCGGCTCGACGACGCGGGGCGAAGCGTCGAACTGAAAAACCTGCCGCTGGCGCCCATCAACGCGCCCGAGACATCGCTTCCTGCCGATCTCGCCGGGAATCGGGAGCTTGCCGCGGCCATCGGCGCCTGCGGCGTCCGGCTGCGCGCAGCGGACCTCGCCCGTGAGGAGGGGCGCGAGAGGCTGCGGGCGGCGGCGCGCGTGCCGGATGCCTATCACACCTGGAAGCGCGTGCTGGGACTGTACTGGGTGACGCGCATCCCGTTTTCGGCCGGGGTGCGCGGCTGGCAGCGGAGTACCCAGGTGGCATTCGACGCCGACCTCGAATCGCGTGCGGTGAACGGGCGGGTGGTGCGTTTTGCTCCGCCGCCGGGAGCGAGGTTGTCGGCGGATCGGGTGGGCGAGGCGATCCGGCGCGGGCGCGGCAATCCCCTGGGAATCGCAGCGTTCGATGAAGAAACCTGGAAAGACCTGGTAGCCACCTTCGCGCCGCTGCTCGAGATCGATGTCGCCTCCGGAGACGATCTGATCGGCGCCCCGGTGTGGGACGCAAATGGGGCGCCCGGGGTCGACGTGTCGCGGCCCGTGGTGTACGCGCGCCTGGCGCACACCGTCCATGGCGGCGCGGTCTTGCCCCAGATCGTCTACTCGTTCTGGTTCCCGGCGCGGACCTGCGATTCGGAGGCCGATCTGTTGTGCGGGCAGCTGGACGGCATCACCTGGCGGGTCACGCTGGACGAGCGCGGCCGGCCCTGGGTATACGATGCGATGCATAATTGCGGGTGCTATCATTTGTTCTTCCCGACGGCCCGCGCGAGGCTGCGTCCGCTGCCGGATTCGCTGGATGAGGCGGCTTTCGTGCCGCAACGGGCGCCGGATCTGGCGGCCGGCGAGCGGGTCGTGCTTCGCATTGCGAGCCGCAGTCATTACCTGGAGCGCCTGCGCGTGGCCCAGGACGGGGATCCCGGGGCCGCGGCTTATCGAATCGCGGACGACGACGAGCTGCGGTCGCTGCCGCTGGGAGAGGACCGCCGCCGCAGCCTGTTCGGGCCGGACGGCATCGTCGCCGGCAGCGAACGGCGGGAGCGCTACCTGTTCTGGCCGATGGGCGTGCCGGAGCCGGGGGCGATGCGGCAATGGGGGACCCACGCCACCGCGTTCGTGGGCCGCAGGCATTTCGACGACGCAGACCTGCTGGAGCGCTATTTCGAGTAAGGGCGAAGCGGCGCGCAGGGACACGGGCGCAGGCCGGCCCATTTGACAGGGGAACATCCCGATTCACGCGCAGTTGCTGGTACCGGTGGACCCGCGCCTTGCCTGGGACGTGCTTACCGATTACAACCGTCTCGCGGAGTTTGTGCCCGGCCTGAGCGCGAGCCGAATCGCGAGTGCCCCGGGCGAGCCGCTGCTGCTGGAGCAGAAAGGAGAGGCCGGTTTCCTGGTGTTCCGCTTCCCCGTCGAGGTGGTATTGCGGGTCGAGGAGCGGCCCCATGACCGGCTGCGCTTCATCCTGGTGCGGGGGAACATGAAAGCCATGCGCGGGGAATGGCGCGTCGAAAAGGCCGGCGCCGGAACCCGGGTGAGCTACGACGCGGAGCTGACGCCGGGCTTCTGGGTGCCGCCCCTGATCGGGCCCCACATCATTCGCCGCAACGTGAAAAACCAGCTGGAGGGCGTGGCGCGGGAGATGCTGAAGCGCGCCGCCGCCAGAAAAACAGAACCGGGAAAGACACCCGCATGACGCGCACCCTGCGCATCGCCACCTACAACATCCACAAGGGGTTCTCCCATTTCAACCGGCGCATGATGGTCCACGAGCTGCGCGACCGGCTGAAGCTGCTGGGGGCGGACGTGGTGTTTCTGCAGGAGGTGCTGGGCTTCCACGAGGGGCATGCCAACCGCTACGACGACTGGCCCCCCCGGCCCCAGTACGAATTCCTGGCCGATTCGGTGTGGACGGACTTCGCCTACGGGCGGAACGCCGTATACGACGAAGGTCACCACGGCAACGCGATTCTCAGCCGCTTTCCGATCCTCAAGTGGGAGAACCAGGACATCTCGGCCCATCGCTTCGAGAACCGGGGCCTGCTCCACTGCGAGATGGAGATCCCGGGCTGGGGCGAGCGGCTGCACGGGGTATGCGTGCACCTGGGACTCACCGCCCGCGGCCGCAAGAAGCAGCTGGTGGCGCTCAAGGAGCGCATCGGGGAACTGGTCCCGGACGGCGCGCCCCTCATCATCGCCGGCGACTTCAACGACTGGCGCGGCTCCGCCAACCGCTTCCTGGTGCAGTCGCTGGAGCTGCACGAGGTGTTCGAGATCACCCAGGGGCGGCCGGCCCGCAGCTACCCGGCCGGCCTGCCGATCTTTCCCCTCGACCGGATCTACGTGCGGGGCTTCCGGGTGCGCAATGCCTCGGTCCACCACGGCCATCCCTGGTCGAAAATCTCCGATCACGCGGCCCTGTCCGCCACGCTGACCTGCCTATGAGGGGAATGGTCGGCTGCCTGGTTTCAGGAAACCGGGTTGACCTGCTTCGAAGCGGCAAGGAATATTTTCCCGCCCTGGTTTCCGCCATCGATGCCGCCGCCCGGGACATTTTCCTGGAGTGCTATATCTTCGATCCCGACGAGACCGGGCAGAAGGTGGCCGAAGCGCTGAAGCGCGCGGTGCGCCGGGGCGTCGCCACCCACCTGCTCATGGATGGATTCGGCTCGAAGGAATTGCCGGCGGAAGTGATCGACGACCTGCTCGGCGCCGGGGTGCGCGTGCTCCACTATCGCCGGGAGCTGCCCGGGGTCCGGTTCCGCCGCCACCGGCTGCGGCGCCTGCACCGCAAGATCGCCGTGATCGACGGGCGCATCGCCTTCGTCGGGGGCATCAATGTGATCGACGATCTGCATACTCCCGATCACGTGCCGCCGCGCTTCGACTACGCGGTGCGGGTAGAGGGGCCGCTGCTGGCGGACATCTATCCGGCAGTGCGGCGGCTGTGGACCCGCACCGCGTGGGCGCGATTCCGGCAGGCGTGGATCGTGCGGCCCCGGCTGCGGCCGGTCGCGGCGGCGGCGGGAAACCAGCGGGCGGCCTTCGTGATGCGGGACAACCTGGGGCACCGCCGCGATATCGAGGAGGCCTACCTCGCGGCCATCAACGGCGCCCGGGAAGAAATCCTGCTGGCCAACGCCTATTTTTTTCCGGGCGTCAATTTCCGCCGCGCGCTGATCCAGGCCGCGGCGCGCGGCGTGCGCGTGGTCTTGCTGCTGCAGGGGCGCGTGGAGTACGTGCTGCTGCATTACGCCTCGCGCGCCCTGTACGGCAGCCTGCTGGCGGGCGGGGTCGAGATTCACGAGTATCACAAGAGTTTCATGCACGCGAAGGTAGCGGTGATCGACGGCCGCTGGGCCACCGTCGGCTCCTCCAACATCGACCCTTTCAGCCTGCTGCTGTCGCGGGAGGCCAATGTGGTGGTGGAGGATGCCGGGTTCGCGGGCCAGCTCCGGTCCAGCCTGCTTCAGGCCATGGCCGATGGCGCGCGCCAGGTGCTGCCGGAGCGCTGGAAACAGCTGCCCTGGGTGACCCGGATGGCGGTCTGGGGCGGCTACGGAATTGCCCGGCTGCTGATGGGCGTGGTGGGCTACGGGGGCGACGAGAACCGGGAGCGGATCGCCTGAAGCGGCGACAAGACCCCTAAAAAAATACGGACATTCTATGGGTGGATAGGTTAAATTTATTAGTGTCCGGGAAAAAACTGATTAGACTCGAACGTTCAAGAATAAGAAGGCGGCCCCACCGCCCCGCAGTATGCAGGGAAACCCCCATAAAACATAACTGCATGGAGGACCAGCGACATGACGAGGAAACACCCTACAGCCCTTTGGGGCGGCATCGTTCTGGCCGCGACCATTGCGGCGTTCGCCCCGGCGACGGGGCTGGCAGCTGAAAAGAAGGCCATGGCCCCGAAGGCAGCGCCCTTGGAAACCGAGAAATCGGCGGCGCTCGATCCGTGGAAACGCTACGCCAACTGGCCGCAGGCGGATTGGAACAAGTTCAACACCATAAGGAACAATTCCTCGCCGTCCGTCGGCCGCTACCAGCGGGTGTACGGGCCCATCGAGGATGGCAACGCAGAGAAGGGCAAGAAACTGGTGGCCGACCGCACACGCGGCGGGGGTTGTTTCGCCTGCCACGTGATGCCGGGGGTAACCCTTGCGGGAAACGTGGGCCCCGACCTGTCTACCGTTGGAACCTGGGGCCGCACCGACTGGTACCTCTTCAACTACATCTACGATCCGCGGGTGTTCAATCCCGGCTCGATGATGCCCCCCTGGGGCGCCCACGGGCTCTACACCCCGGACGAGATCCGCGACATCGTGGCCTACCTCAAGACCCTGAAGGCGCCCACCGCCTTCAAAGATCTGGGCGACGATCCCAACAAGCGGGTGAAGGGGGCCTCGGCCTACGATCCCGACGATCCGTTCCAGAACCCGGCCTGGGGCGAGGGCGAGCGGGGCGAGAAGCTGTTCCAGAAGCCGGGGCCGACGGGGAAGTCCTGCGCGAGCTGCCACGCCAATCCGAAGAAAGCCTTCAAGACCTGGGCGGCGCGCATGCCTTACTACGAGCCGCGGATGAAGAAGGTCATCAACTCCGAAGAGTTCATCACCCGGCATGCCCGCGCCGCCACCGGGGATGAGTACCTGATGGAGAGCAACGAGAACAACGCCCTGTCGATTTACCTGCGGGTGCTGGGACGCGACCAGCCGATCCAGGTGAAGTTCCGCACCGCCGAGGAGAAGGCCCACGCGAACCGGGGCAAGGAGCTGATGGGCCGCAAGATCGGGCAGCTCAACTTCGCCTGCAACGACTGCCACGGCCTGGCCGCCGACAAGTGGATCCGCGGGCAGTACCTGGGCCCGTCCAAGGACCAGGTCGGGCACCATCCCTATTACCGCACCAGCCAGGGCGCGATCTGGACCATCCGCAAGCGCATGGAGTGGTGCGGCGTGGCGATTCGCGCCAACGAGCTGCCGCCCGATGCGCCGGAGTACGCGGACCTCGAGTACTACCTGACCTCGCTCAGCAACGGCAAGAAGGTCAATACTCCCAGCATGGGGCACTGACGGCAACATTCCCGCTCGCCGCCGGAACGGGCGACGGGTAGTGCCGGACGACCGGGCGCCGCTTGAGCGGCGCCTTTCTTTTTCATTCGTGCAGGGGCGCACGACTCTTCCCTTGCGGGAGAGGGGCCCGAGGCAGGGGCTCGGTTCTCGGCGGCCCCCTCCGGGGGCCGGGGGAGGGGGGAGGCCTGGACCAGGGTTCCCGGCGACCGGCAGTCCTGTCGTAACATAGTCGAAACCGCGCCTCGCCGGTTCGATTTCGAAGCGTACCAAACGGGGGAGCATGACATCATTGCGGGTGCTGGCGATCGAGGACAACCGGGATCTCGCCGCCAATCTGGTCGACTATCTGGCGGCCAGGGGACACGCGGTGGACGCCGCCGGCGACGGGTTGACGGGGCTGCACCTGGCGCTGGCCAACGACTACGACGTCATCATCCTCGACCTGGTGCTCCCGGGCCTGGATGGCATCACGCTATGCCGGCGGCTGCGGGAAGAGGCGGGCAAGCACACCCCGGTGCTGATGCTCACCGCACGCGATGCCCTCGACGACAAGATCGCCGGCCTCGAGTCCGGCGCCGATGACTACGTGGTGAAGCCCTTCGCCCTGCGGGAGCTGGAGGCGCGGCTCAAGGCGCTCGCCCGCCGTTCCCAGGGGCTGCGGCCGCAGCAGCGGCTGCAGGTCGGCGACCTGGTGTTTGACACGGGGACCCTGGCCCTCACCCGCGGCAACCGCAGCATCGAGCTGCCGCCGATCCCGCTGCGCATCCTCGAAACGCTGATGCGCGCCTCGCCGCGGGTCCTGCCGCGGGAGGAGATCGAGCGGGCGGTGTGGGGGGACGCGCCCCCCGACAGCGACGCGCTGCGCGCCCACATGCACGTGCTGCGCAGCGCCATCGACAAGCCCTTCGAATCGCCCCTGCTGCGCACCCACCGGGGCCACGGCTGGCAGATCGCCGCTCCCGATGCGTCTTAGCCTTCGGCTGCGGGTGGCGCTGTCCTTCGCCGCCTTCGGCGCCGCGGTCAGCGTCCTGCTCGCCGCGGTGCTGTTTTTCGCCGCCCATGACGTCAGCCAGCGTCTCATCGACGAGACGCTGCGCGCCGAGCTGGACGACTACGTGGCGCGGCGCTCACGCAATCCCTATTCGCTGCCTCCGTCCTCGGTCACGCTGCGCGGATACGTGCTCTCGGGCGACGAGGCCGGCCCGGCCATTCCGCCGCCGGTGCGCGCGCTTGCTGCCGGTCGCCATGAAATCAGCCTTGACGGCGTGCCCTACCGCGTTGCAGTGACGCAGCGCGACGGGGCGCGCTTTTTTCTGCTGTTCAACGAGACGCGCCAGCGGGCGCGGGAGCAGCGCTATCTGGCCTATCTGGGCGGCGGGGCCCTGCTGATGACCCTGCTTTCGGCGGCCGGCGGATTCTGGCTCGCGGGCCGGGTCATCGCCCCCGTCACCGAGCTGGCGCGCCGGGTGGGCGCGGCGGACCCGGATGAGCGGCCGCGCCTCGCGCCCGCCGACTTCCGGCGCGACGACGTGGGGGAGCTGGCGCGGGCTTTCGAGCACTACCTGGCCCGTCTCCACTCCTTCGTGGACCGGGAGCGCGCCTTCACGGCCGACGTGAGCCACGAATTGCGCACGCCGGTGGCGGTGATCCTGGGCGCGGTGGAACTCCTGCAGGAGGACCCGCGGCTCACGGAGTCCCAGCGCGAGCGGCTGGCGCGGATCGAGCGCGCGGCCCACGACATGGCGGAACTGATCCGGGCGCTCCTGCTCATGGCCCGCGAGGAAGGGACCGAGACCCAATCCGAGGCCGAGTGCGATGCCGCCCAGGTGCTGCGGGAGTGCGTGGAACGGCACCGCCACCTGGTGGGCAGCCGCCCCACCGAGGTGGAGCTCGCCGTGGCCGCGGAGCCGCGGATTGCGGCCGAGCCGACCCTGTTCGCCGTGGTCGCGGGCAATCTCATCCGCAACGCCCTGGCCCATACCGAGGCGGGAACGGTCAGCATCCGGCTCGATGCCGGCCGGCTGACGATTTCCGACACCGGCACCGGCATCAAGGCGGGGGAACTGGGGCGGGTGTTCCAGCGTTACTACCGGGGGGCCGCGAGCTCGGGGGCCGGAATCGGATTGTCCCTCACCAAGCGCATCTGCGACCGCTACGGCTGGACCATCTCCATCGAAAGCCGCGAAGGGGAGGGCACCCTCGCGCAACTGGTGTTCTCCGCGGCTTCTTGACGCAATCTTGACGCGGTCTTGACGGTGCCTTGACGGCCCGGCCGGTAGCATGGGGGCATGTCATTGCCTCGCCCGCCATGCCCGCCCGGCCGCTGATCCCCGCCTCGATCCGGCGCTACCTGCCGTTCCTGCTGTGGTGGCCGCGGGTCGACCGCGGCACCGTGCGGCATGATTTGGTGGCCGGACTGACCGGCGCCATCGTGGTGCTGCCCCAGGGGGTTGCCTTCGCCACCATCGCCGGCATGCCGCCCGAGTACGGCCTTTACGCGGGAATGGTGCCCGCCGTGATCGCCGCCCTGTTCGGCTCCTCCTGGCACCTGGTTTCGGGGCCGACCACCGCCGCCTCCATCGTCCTCTACTCGGTGCTCTCGGTTCACGCCGAACCGGGCAGCGCCGCGTATGTGCAGATGGCGCTGCTGCTCACCTTCATGGTGGGGGCGATCCAGCTGGGGCTGGGGCTCGCCCGGCTGGGGGCCCTCATCAATTTCATTTCCCATTCGGTTGTCATCGGATTCACGGCCGGAGCCGCCATTCTCATCGCCACCAGCCAGGTCCGGCACTTCTTCGGCCTCGCCATCGAGCGCGGCGCGTCGTTTGCGGCCACCTGGGGCGCCCTGGCGACCCGCTGGGCCGAGATCAATCCCCATGTGCTCGGGGTGGCGTTCGCCACCCTGGCAATCGGCGTGGTGGTGCAGCGGTTCGCGCCGCGCCTTCCGTACATGATCGCCGCCATGCTCGGCGGGGGCCTCTGCGCGGCGCTGCTGAAGGCCATCGGCGGCGATGCGGCCGATATCACTACCGTCGGGGCGTTGCCGTCATCGCTGCCGCCCGTTTCGGCGCCCGCGCTGAGCTTTTCCGGGCTCCATGAGCTCGCCACGGCGGCGCTCGCGGTCTCGCTGCTGGCGCTGACCGAGGCGGTGTCCATCGCCCGGGCGCTGGCGGTGCGCTCGGGCCAGCAGATCGACGGCAACCAGGAGTTCATCGGGCAGGGGCTTTCCAATCTGCTGGGCAGTTTCTTCTCGTCCTACGTGGCGACCGGCTCCTTCAACCGCAGCGGCCTCAACTATGCTGCGGGCGCCAGGACCCCGCTGGCCTCGATCTTCGCCAGCGCCTTCCTGGTCGCCATCGTCCTGCTGGTGGCGCCGTACGCGGCCTATCTGCCCAATGCCGCGATGGCGGGAGTGCTGTTCCTCATCGCCTGGGGGCTGATCGATTTCCACCACATCCGCCAGATCCTGCGCTCGGGACGGACCGAATCCACGATTCTGATCGCTACCTTCCTTGCAACGCTGTTCCTCAACCTGGAAATGGCCATCCTGCTGGGGGTGATCCTGTCGATCGGGTTCTATCTCAGCCGCACGGCGCGTCCCCAGGTCGTCACCCGCGTGCCCGACCCGCACCACGAGCGGCGCAAGTTCTCGGGCGATCCGGCCCTGCCCGAGTGTCCCCAGCTCAAGATCGTGCGCATCGACGGGTCGCTGTTCTTCGGTGCGGTGGGCCACGTGCACGAAACCCTGCAGGCCATGCACGACCAGCAACCCTCCCAGAAGCACCTGGCGGTGGTTGCCACCGGGATCAATTTCGTGGACCTTTCGGGCGCCGAGTTCCTGGCGCGGGAGGCGCGCTCCCGGCGTGATGAGGGCGGCGACCTGTGGCTCATCGGGGTCAAGCCCCAGGTGCAGGAGGAGCTCGATGCCGGGGGATACCTGGAGCAGATCGGATCCGACCACCTGTTCCGCTCCCGGGGCGACGCCATCGCCCACATCTACGAGCGGCTGGACCGGGAAGTCTGCCGCACTTGCACCCGCCGCATCTTCCGCGAGTGCGGCGGGAAACCGGCCGCCTCGGCCGCCGGGCCGGCGCCATCGCTGCAGCTGGTCAAAGCCCAATCCTGAACGGAGAAGCCATGAGAACCTATCGCCGGATCCTCGCCCTGATCGAACTCTCGCCCGAGGGCGAGGCGGTTGCCCGCCGCGCCCTGCAGATGGCCCGCGCCTTCAATGCCGCCCTGGGCATCGGCTTCGTGGTGGATTACCAGCCCGGATTCGAGTGCGATCACGTGCCGTTTCGCACCCCGGCGGAAATGCGCGAGGCCATCGTCGGGGACGTGAGGGGGAAACTCGACCGGATGGTTGCGGCGATCGGCGCCGCAGGCGCGGAAGTCCTGGTGGTGTCCGGAGCGCCAGGTGCGGCGGTCGCGGAAATGGTCGGCTCGTGGCAGCCGGACCTGCTGCTCACCGGATCCGAGGCCGCCCGCGGACTCGATGCAACGGACAAGGATTTGCCCTTTGACGTCCTCAGGGTGCGAACCGGCCGTCCCGGGCTGGTCGGCCGCCTGATTCACGCGCTGGCCGGTGCGTTCTGAGGACGGAAGTCGCCGCCCGCGGCGCGAGCGGCGGCCGGGTCAGTTTTCCGCCGCGGCCGCTGCGGGTACCAGGAACCCCTCTTCGCGGTTCACGACGCCCGCTTTCTCCAGTTCGCCCACGATCATTTCCGCAAGGGCCGCGGGCTGCATGCGGAAGTAGGTCTCGTTGTAGTCCCGGTAGAACGGTACGCGCTCCATGTAGTCCGGGAGATCGGCCAGCGCCATGCGTCCGCGGTCGAGGAGCGAGAAGGTGAGCATCACCTTCACCACATGGCGGGCCACCCGCATCGGGTCGGCCTCGAACGCCTCCAGCCGCTTGAAGGCCCGCTCCAGGGCCAGATCCACCGTCGAGAACGGCTTGCCGTGGCCCGGGATCACGATCCTCACGTTGAGGGCGGCGATGGTTTCCAGCGTCTTGCGCGTGGCCTTCAACCGCTGCTCGCCGTCGGGCATCGGCAGCACGACGCCGAAGGCGTGTTCCCACAGAGCGTCCCCCGAGATGAGAAGGGCCTCGTCCTCGCAGTGGAACATGAGGGCGCCCATGTCGTGGCCCGGGGCGGCAATCGCCTTCCACGCCAGGTCCCCCAGCTCCAGCCCGTCCCCCGGGGAAATGGCATCGTCAAAGCTGAAGCGCTCCGCGTGCTGGTCCGCGAAATCGAGCCACAGGCCCTCCGTGTCCCAGGCGGCGATCAGCGGCGCCTCCCCCTCGGGCACGCTTACCCGGCAGCGGTATTCGCGCTGAAGCGCCGCGTTTCCGCCCATGTGGTCGCTGTGGCAATGGGTGTTGATGAGCCAGTGCAGGGGCCGATCCCCGAGCGCATCGGGGCGACGCAGCAATGACAATGTCGCGGCGGCATGGCTGGAGTAGCCGCTGTCGATCACCACGTTGCCGTTGCGGCTGCGCAGAACGATGTTGTTGGCGTTCAGCCAGTCGCGCACGATGACGTGGATCTGGGGGGGGAGTTTCGGTGCGCCCATGGGCGAGCACTATAGCATTGCCCGCGCGGAGCGCCGAATCCCCGGCGGCCCCCCAGCGGTACCCGAATCGGGAACGAATGGGGCGGGCTGACGGTCCCAGCGGGTACGGGAGGGCCCTCCATGGCGGCATCCGATCTTGCAGCGGCTGCGCGAGCCGCGATCGCGGTCCTGGCTTCATTGGGCCTGGGCGCAGGCGCCGGCCCGGGGCGCGCCGCCGATCCCGAACCACCCCCGGGACCGCAGCGGGCTGTGCTCGACGCGGACGGCGTGCAGCGAATACGGATCGTCGGCGGAGACTATTTCTTCCGGCCGAACCATATCGTGGTGAAGGCGCGGGCGCCCGTGGAACTGACGGTGAACAAGGAACCGGGCATCGTCCCCCATAGCCTGGTGATCGAGGCGCCCGATCAGGGGGTCGCCGTGGATCTGGCCCTGGACGCCGCGCCGAAGAGTGTGCGCTTCGTGCCCGCGGCCCCCGGGCGATTCGCCTTCTACTGCAAGGAAAGGCTGCTATTCTTCAAGAGCCACCGGGAGAAGGGGATGGAAGGCGTGATCGAGGCGGTGGAGTAGCATGCTGGCCGAGATCATCCTCATGGCGATGCTGGCGGCAGAAGAGGGAGACTTGGTGAGCGTGGCGCTCAGGCGCTTCGAGGGCCTTGAGGCCTACCAGGTGACCCTCAGCTCTTCCGGCGACGGGCGCGATGAGCGCATCCGCTATTTCTACCGCAAGCCGGGCTTTATCCGGATGGAATTCGAGCAGCCCTTTGGCGGCGCAGTGCTGGTGTACGATCCGGCCGCGAAGCGGGCGCGCCTGTGGCCCTTCGGGCTCGCCTCCATCTCCTTCAACCTGAGTCCTGACAACCGCCTGATCCGCAGCCGCACTGGCCAGCGCGTGGACCGCTCCCACGTGGGGGCGCTCCTCGCCAACGTGCGGAGCCTGCAGCAGGACGGCGACACCGAACCGGACGGCGCAGAGGAAATCGGCGGGCGCAGCGCGCATCGGCTTATCGTCACTGGCCGGGGCGGGCACGCGGTGGAAAGGGTGCACCGCTACCGGCTCTGGCTCGACCGGGAAACCCTGTTCCCCCTGAAGGTGGCAAGCTACGACGAGGCGGGCGCGCTGATCGAGACGGTGACCCTGGACGCGCCGAAGCTCAACGGCGCCTATCCCGAGGGTTTTTTCAAGCCCTGAGGGCCGCCATGGCGAGATTCCGGCTGCTTACCGTGTGGCGCCTGGAGGCGCCGATCGATGAGGTGTGCCGCGCCATCTCCGAGTCCCTGCTCTGGCCCACCTGGTGGAAGGGCGCGGAGCGGGTGGTGGAGCTGGAGCCGGGAGACAGCCAGGGGATCGGCAGCCTGCGGCGCTACACCTGGAAAAGCGTCCTGCCCTACCGGCTCACCTTCGATGCGCGGGTGATCCGCGCCGCGCCGCCCTTTGCCGTGGACGGCGTCGTGACTGGGGAGGTGGAAGGCTTCGGGGCGTGGCGGCTTTCACAGCGCGGGCCCATGACCACGGTGCACTACCATTGGGAGGTGCGGACCAACCGGCCGTGGCTGAATCTGCTCGCGCCCCTGGCCCGCCCTCTGTTCGAGTGGAACCACGATCTGCTCATGCAGAACGGAGCCGCGGGGCTCGCCCGGCTGCTCGATGCCCGGCTCCTTACCCCGGTGCAGGACCGTGGCGCGCTGCGGCTTCCGGCTACCTGATGAGTGCCAGCAGCTCGCGAAACTCGGGGCTGTCGCCCCGGTTCAGCCACTCGAACACCGTCATCTCGGTGGTGACCACCGGAATCCCTGCCTGGCGCACCCGCTCCATGGCGGTGGCGTGGCTCTCGGGGCGGCGCCGGCCATGGACGGTGTCGGCCTCCCAGTGGCCGATGCGGCGGCGGCGTTCGACCGCGGCGGGACGCTGCTCGATGCCTACGCGATCTGGGCTTCCCCCGCGGCGCTCGCGGTCCGAGCCGTAGAGCTTGCGGTAGGGCTTCTGGGCGCGCAGGCGATGCCACAGCGTCCCGCCGTGGCCCCATTAACTTCTGTTCGATGTTTACGTTTGTAAACGCGCCGCGCGCCGCGAACGCCATTTTGCAATCAGCCACGGCACAAGCTTGAACCACTGAAGGTACCCAACCACGACGAAACCTAGCCACACCACAGCGCCGAATGCGGGGCTTTCTCCGATCTCGATGCCGGCCAGGTAGAAGGCATAGCTAGCCGCGCTTAGCAGCAACCACCACACGATGCTCAACGGCAAGTTCAGCAGCGCTAAGACGTAGCCGGCCAAGAGCGCACACTCGCCCCGAAGTATCGTGTTAACTTCTCGCTCGCAGCCGAAGATTCCCCATGCGAGAGCCGCGAGACACGCGAGGAACCAGGAGACCTTCAATGCGCTCGTCACTTTAGGCCACATTTCTTTCGGCACTTGTTGTTCACGTCTTCGTCGTATTCCTGGCAATCAGTACCAAACGGGACACCATAGCGCGGGCGCGGCTTCTTCCATTCGTCGATCAAACATTGCTCAATGCACTTGTTGTCGCCCATCGTCTGCGTACAAGAGTCCTTATTGTAGTAGTCGGTGTTAGGTGACGTCGGCTTGCCAGGGCTTCCAACCCAGGTCTGATACCACTTATCGCGCTCATATCCCTGTCCACCACAAACCAGCTTCCCAGTGGCGGGATCGCGTGTACAACTGTACTGATGATAGAAAGAATTGCCTGGGATGTCTGGACCGTTGCGCTGGTCGCTTCCGGGCAATCCACTGAGCGGGCGCTTGCACTGGTATGTCTCTAAACCGCTTGGATCCGTATAGCTGATCGGATTGCCACCAACATACGTGTATCCGTTGATACCGCCGACCAAGCCGATCGGATCGAACTGCAAGTAACGCCCCGTGCCTGAATCAAGCTGGCGGTGCCAGTTGTAGAGCGTTCCCGTCTCTTTGTCTGCGTAGGTCCCCGGGAACCTGAGGTTGAACTCGAATTTGTTCCCATCCCCATCGGGGTCCTCATCGGGAACATTTCCTCCGAACGGATCGGTGTGGTCCCACCGCCACACGACTCTCTGCTGCTGGTCCGTGATCACGCGCGGGGTGTTGAGATGATCGGCATGGATATAGTACACCTGCGCCTGGGCCGCGGTGACGGTGATGGCGAGCGAGCCGGAGATCATCTGCGCGCCCCGGTCGTCGGTCGCCACCGCGGTGAGGGTGTAGCTGCCGGCGGGGACATTGGTCCATGGGGCGGTGTAGGGCGCGGCGGTGGCGGTGCCGATGAGGGTTTGGCCCTGGAAAAACTCCACCCTGGCGATCGTGCCGTCCGCGTCCGCGGCCTCGGCCGTAAGCGTAATCGTCGCCGGGGCTTTAAAGGCGGCCCCCGGGGCGGGGCTGGTCATCGAGACCGCGGGCGGGGTGTTGGCCTTCACCGTCACGTGGAGGGGCAGGGCCTGGGTCACCGCCCCGCGGTCGTCGGTGGCCCTCGCAAAGAGCGTGTAGCTCCCGGGAGTAGCGACCTGCCAAGTGGCGCTAAAGGGGGCCTGGGTCATGCCGGCCAGGCGATTCGCCCCTTCGAAGAACTCCACCCGCGCGATGGCGCCGTCGGCATCCGAGGCCATGGCAGTGATCTCGATGGCCGCAGGAGCGATGAAGGTCGCCCCCTCGGCGGGCGCCGTGAAGGCGATCGCCGGGGGCGCGTTCACGATGACCGGCACCGCGGTCGAGGGGGTGGAAGCGCCCCGGTCATCGGTCGCCACGGCGGTAAGCGTGTAGTTGCCCGCGGCGACGTTGGCCCAGGAGACCTTGTACGGGGCGGCGGTGGCGGTGCCGATGAGGGTTGGGCCCTGGTAGAACTCCACCTTGGCGATACTGCCGTCCGAATCCACGGCGTTGGCCGTGAGGGGAATCGTGGCCGGGGCGGTATAGATCGCGCGGGGTGCGGGGCTCGTGAGACTCACCGCCGGGGGCGCGTTCACGAGGATATGGACCGGGGCGGAAGCGGCCTGTGCGCCCAGGTTGTCGGTGGCGCGCGCCGTGAGCGCATAGCGCCCCGCCGCCACGTTGCTCCATTGAACGGTGTACGGGGCGGTCGTGGCGGTGCCGAGGAGCGTCGTCCCCTGGAAGAACTCCACCCTGATGAGGCTTCGCCCGGGGCTGCTGGCGCTTGCCGAGGCGCTAAGCAGCACCGCAGCGGGCGCGGTGTAGAGCGCGCCCTCGGCCGGGGCCGTGAGACTCACGGCGGGGGCGGTGTGCTCCGCCACCTCCTGCCGGGCGCGCTCGGCGGCCTGGGGCGGGAGCACGACCGCCGGCACCTGGGGCCCGGCCGCTTCCGGGGGCGCGGCCTCAGTGCCCACGGCCGTCAATAGAAGGATGAATCCCGAAACGAGATAACCGGCGCGCTTCCAGCGCCACAGGCTCAGGCCGCCTCTCTTGTTCATTGTTCTTGTCCTCCCTTGCCCCGCCTACTTGAACACCGCCACCGCAAGATCCCCGGGCTGGAGGGACCGCTTCGCCAGTTGCCGCGGCTCATCGTCAACGCCTCATTGCCGCCCGCTGGTACCGATCAAAAGCAGGTGGACGGCGGGCCCGCCATGGCCCAGTGCTAGCGAACGCCTGCCCCTCAACGCCCGCGGGCAGGTGGTTTCCCTGCCGTGCGCGAGCATGCGCTCCCGCCCGCAAGCCGGCAGGTCGCGGAACAAAGTGGTGGTGGAAGTCCCGGGCGGGCGATACGCGCATCGGTTGGAGGAACCGCGGCGCCCTGCCCTTATTGTTCTTCGACGCGAAGGCTGTATTGTTATTTTCTTATGATGCCTGGATTATTTTCGCGTCATGCGCATCCTAACGGCGCTTCAAGCGGATGTCAAGGTCCACCGTAAGCCACGCAGGACAATTTCAGAGGTTCCCTACTTGACCAGCGGGAGCAGCTCGCGAAACTCGGGGCTGTCGCCCCGGTTCAGCCACTCGAACACCGTCATCTCGGTGGTGACCACCGGAATCCCCGCCTGGCGCACCCGCTCCATGGCGGTGGCGTGGCTTTCCGGACGGCGCGACGAAGTGGCGTCGTTCACCACGAAGGGCTGGTAGCCCGCATCCTTCAGGCCCAGCGCAGTCTGCATCACGCACACGTGCGCCTCCATGCCGCAGATCACCGCCTGGGGGCGCTCCAGGGCCGCCATGCGTGCCGCGCAGGCGGGCTCGTCGGCGCAGGAGAAATGGATTTTCTCCATGATGGCGTCCTTCGGCGCCAGCGCGGCGATCTCGGGAACCGTGGGGCCGAGCCCCCGCCGATAGTGCTCGGAGATCAGCAGCGGCACCTCGAGCCGTCGCGCGGCCCGGATCAGCACCGAGATGTTGGCCAAGGCCTGCTCCCGGGAAAACATGGCGGGGGCGAGCTTGACATGCACGTCCACCACCAGCAGGAACGAGCGTTGCCGGACGATGCGCAGCATCAGGAGCCCTTGCCGCCGCGGCGCGGGAGCGGGACAACCACCTTCTCGACCGGTTCCGGCACTTGGCAGCCTTCGGCGCAGCAGCGGTCGGGCTGGGCATTGAGCTTGCGCCCGCTGCCGTCGTCCGTCACGCCCCGGTCGAGGAGCGTTTCCACCAGCTGCGCCCGGTCCTGCAGGGGATAGTTGCGGAAAATCTCCATCTTCATGGCTTCCGGCGATCCGCCCCCGTGCAGGCTGATGAGCGAATACCAGCCGCCGGTGTCGGAGGCAGTGAGGTCTTCGACGAGCCGCGCCACCGCGGCGCGGTGGGACGCGGGAATATCGGGCCTTCCGCCCAACACCTCGGCGAGGCTCGCAGCAGTGGCCGGATTGTGATCTTCCTCGGGGCCGGGCAGTGCCACCACCAGACCGCCGGAGACTTCGTGGGCCAGCCGGTGCATGTCGTAAATCTGGGTGGCGAGCAGCAGCTTTCCGATGTTGGCGTACACCGGCTCCGGCTGGAAATTGCCCGCCGGGTCCTTGACGCCGTACACGGTGGCGGCCACTCCGCAGGCGTAGAAGCCCTCGACGATCTTGATCAGCTCCACCAGGGCGTCGCGTAGATGGGGTTTTCTGGCGGGGTCAAGACCGTTGGCCTCGCACATGAGCACGCCGGCGCCGATCAGCAGATCGCCGAAGCCGGCCCGGGCGGCGATGCAGGTATGGCGGTGGTGGGTGGCATAGGTGGTGGTGAGGAAGCCGGAGTGCTCCCATTCGCCTGCCAGGAACACCCGCTCCCAGGGCACGAACACATTGTCAAACATGACCACGGCCACCGACTGGCCGTAGCGGCTGGAGAGCTGGGCCGCGGGCTGCCCGGGGCGCCCTGCGGGCCGGGACACGATGGTGATTCCCGGCGCATCCACCGGCACCGCGCAGCACACGGCGAAATCCCGGTCCTCCCCGGTCATGCTGCGGCAGGGCATCACCAGCAGCTCGTGCACGTAGGGCGCGGAAGTGACGATCGCCTTGGTGCCGGAAATCACGATGCCGCCGGGGCGGCGCTCCGTGATGTGCACGTACACGTCGGCGTTGGCCTGCTGGTGGGGGCGTCGCGAGCGGTCGCCCTTGGCATCGGTCATGGCGATGGCCACCGCCAGGTCCTCGCGCTGAGCGCGATGGAGATAGGCGAGGAAGCGGCTGCGGTAGTCGGTGCCCTGGTCGGCGTCGCAGCGATGGGTGGCCTGGTAGAGGGCGTTGAAGGCGTCCCCCATCAGGTAGCGCTGGGCGCAGCCGGTCTGCCGGCACAGCACCCGCACCGCCTCCAGTTTCCTCATGAGGTTCTGGCTGTCGCCATGCAGCGCGAGCATGCGGTTGGTCCGCTCTCCGGTCGCGAGGTCGGTGGCAACCATGAGATCGGAAAGATCGGAGCGCAGGGCATAATCGTAGGTGAGCCCGATGGCGGCCACCCCTGGCGCAAACTCGGGGGCGTCCGCGACGGAGTCCACCTGGCGCCCGTGAACGAACACCCGGGGCTTCAGGCGGCGCAGAGATTCGCGGTAATCGGCTCCGGACATAAACATGGATTGTCTCCTCGACTTGATAACAGTGGGGATGTGAACCCCTACTCGCGCTTCCCGCCCTTCAGCGACGGCTTAGTTCGCCCGCCCTTCAGCACACGCAGGGCTAAATCAGGCCGGGGTCGCGATTCGGGTGCGGTCACCGCGCGTAGGCAGAACCGGACGATCTCAGAAACGAAGTCCTGGCTGCCGGCCTTAAGCTGGATTGACTCCGGTGCCAGCGGGCCCACCAGCGCTTCCATCATCGCGCCAACCACGCAGGAAGCAGCAACGCGCGGATCCTGGGCCGGAAACTCCCCAGTTGTTACCCCGTCGGCTATGATCCGCTGCAACTTCTCCCCGATCGCGCGGCGATAGACCAAACGTGCCTGGTCGATCTCCGGATCGCAAGGCTCGGCGATGAGTGCGTAGGCCAGACGGCGTCCGCGCAATGCCCGGGTAGTAAACGCAACGACCGCATCTGCCAGTCTCTGCTTCGCAGGCCCCCCGGATTCAGCGACTCCCTGGATAACGTCTACCTCGCGTTGCGACACGCTGGCCAGCACTTCTGCGAACAGTTCGGCCTTGGATGAAAAATAGCGATAAACCGTACCGGTGGCCAAATTGGCTGCGGCGGCAATCGCTGCCATCTGCGCCTCCGGCCATCCTCCCTCCGACACCAGGCGGCGGGCCGCCTGGAGTATCTGCGTCCGGTTGTCGGCCAGCTTTGCCTCGATGCGCTTTGATCTCCGGTATGCCATGTCGTCCCCTATTCAGCGCCCCTCAGGCTGCCGGGGCCGTTTCCTCAATCGCGCGTCGCGTCACCTCATCCAGTGACTTGGCCAATTCCCCCCGCGGCGCGATCGCGAATTGCTGGGTCGCGGTGAATTCAAGAGGTGGGTGGCTTCGATGCTCAGCCGTGAGCGAGCTTCGCCCAACAATCGCGTCCAGATCGTGCCTGGACGCCAGCGTCCCGAAGGTACGCCGCGAGCCGCCTTCCAGGCGGCTTTCCAGAAACGCGGCAGCCACCGAACCCGGAGAGCTTCGCGCCATGATGCTGGCCTGGATGCCCAGCGCAATCATCTTGGTCAGTTGGCGCGCGTGTTGCGCAGCTAGCGCCGTGTCCCGCGCGAGCTTTTCTACCTCGTCCGCCCATTTGCCAATTCGCGTATCCGCACTGGCGCCCCGCCGGATTTCATCGAGCACGGCGTCGAGTGTTCCTGGCATTCGGTCGAAGGCCCGCAACACGTCCATGCACATCATGTTACTGGTCCCTTCCCAAATGGTGTTGATGGGCGCCTCCCGATAGAGCCGGGCCATGGGGTGCTCCTCGATGAAGCCATTGCCGCCAATGCATTCCAGCGCCTCCTCGACCACGACAGGTGCGCGCTTGCAGTTCCAGTATTTCCCGACCGCGGTCAAGATCCGCGCGAGCAAACGCTCCGACTCGTCACACTCGGCGCGGTCGATGGCAGCAGCCAGACGCATCGCCAGAGCCGTCGCTGCCTCCGACTCGAGCGCCAAGTCAGCCAGCGTGTTCTTCATCATCGGGTGCTCGATCAGCCGTTTGCCGAAGGCTTTGCGATGTTCGGCATGGAAGATCGCGAGGTTCAAGGCTTGCCGCAGGAGTGCGGCGGAGCCGATGGCGAAGTCGAGCCGCGTGTAGTCCGCGGACTCCAGAATGGCGCGCACCCCCCGGCCTTCCTCGCCCACCAGGACCGCCCACGTATTTGCGTACTCCATCTCGCTTGAGGCGTTGGAGCGGTTGCCGCATTTATCCTTGATCCGCTGGAGGAAAAACGTGTTGCGTGTTCCGTCAGGCTTCCAGCGCGGCACGAAGAAGCAGGAGATGCCGCTTTTCGTCTGAGCGGTGGTGAAGAAGCCATCGCTCATTGGCGCAGAAAAGAACCACTTGTGCCCAGTAAGCTCGTAGATCTCAATATCGCCCTCATGGCCGATGCGCTTCCCGGTTGTCGTGTTTGCCCGCAGGTCTGACCCACCCTGCTTCTCGGTCATCGCATAGCCAACCGTAATGGCGCGCTTTTCCGACGCTGGCTTGAACGACGGGTCGTAGTCCTGGGCCGTTAGCTTACGCAGCCACTCGCCCGAAAGCCAGGGCGTCACCTGGAAGCCGGCGATCGCGGCGTAAGCCATCCCGGTTGGGCACGACGTTCCGTTTTCGGCTTGGTTCCAAAGGTAGCACAGGGCGGCCCGTGCCACGTGGCCGCCCGGCCGGTTCGCGTTGTAGGCGAAGCTGTGCACTCCACTTCCGAAAGCGATCGACATTAGCGCGTGGTACGCGGGATGGAACTCGACGAAGTCGACACGGTTGCCGAAGCGGTCATGGGTCTTCAGTTCCGGAATATGCTTGTTGGCAAGGCGCGTAAGCTCGGTCACCCGCTCGCTGGCCACGATTGCGCCGAATTCCGCACAATGGTCGTAGGCCCATCCCGCCCCTTCTCGCTGCATTGCTTCGACCAGTACCTGGTCCTGGGTAAAGACGTTGTACCCAACCATGGGGGGAGTCTGATTGGCCACTTCGTGGGTCTGCAACGGGGGGGTGATCGCCACCGGGCTCTTCCCCTCCCTAGAACTGATGGTCATAGTGCTCACGATTCTCTCCTTTCATGCGAAACGCAAAAGTCATCAAGGCTTAGCAAACCCCGGACCGAAAGCAGCATCCATGGCACCGGGACCAAATAAATGAACATATCTTCAATATTGAATAATGATTCATTATTTGTCAAGATGTAGACCTGTTTGGGCAACACAGATGAGGGAGGGTCCAATGGAAGCTGTAATTTCGACCGGTTATGAACCGGGAGCCATCGGTGCAGTTGTGAGTCTTCACGGGGCGTACTACGCCCAGCACTGGGGCTTCGGCTTATTTTTCGAGGGTAAGGTGGCGCGGGAAATCTCCGATTTTCTCCTGCGCTATGACGCCGTAACGGACCGGTTCCTGATGGCAAGGGAGGGAAACAGAGTTATCGGATCGGTGACGCTCGACGGGGCGGATCCGGAATCTCCCCCTGGCTTCGCTCACCTGCGCTGGTTCATTGTTGCGGAAGATGCGCAGGGTCGTGGCATAGGGCGCCGATTGATCGAGCTCGCCATGGGGTTTGCGCAGGATGCCGGGTTCAAAGGCGTTTACCTATGGACTTTCAGAGGCCTGAACACCGCCCGACGGCTTTACCTCGATACCGGCTTCTGTCTCGCTGAGGAGCACCAAGGCGAGATGTGGGGTACCCCGGTCACGGAACAACGTTACGTCGCGCAACTCCTGCCAACTGCATGACGCCGCCGCGAGTGTTGGCACACTCAAGCGGCTGCCTTGGAAGCGTCCGGGCTCCTAAGTTCTCGCCGATCCGCGTGCGTCCCTATCGATGCCCGTAGGATACGACGGGGGCGCGCGACGACCTTCTCCACCGGCTTCCCCGTGAACGAACACTCGTGGCTTCAGGCGGCCCAAGGATTCACGGTAATCCGCTGCGGGCATGAACATGGTGCGTCTCCCCGGTTTGGGCTCGGGCCAGGGGGTGTCAACGCACCGGGTGTGGGGCTTTCCCCTGACGGAGGAAGCCAACGATGCTAACCTTATGGTTCACGCGAGTACCTGGCATGCGTACCACCCACACGGGGTCCACCCCGACCGACCGCAACGACTGGAGAACCGTCCGCACCCTGCTCCCCTACCTGTGGGAGTTCAAGGGGCGGGTGGTGCTGGCGCTGTCTCTGCTGCTCATGGCCAAGCTCGCCAATGTCAGCGTGCCGCTGGTGCTGAAGGAAATCGTGGACATCCTGGACCAGCCCAGGGCGCTGCTGGTGCTGCCGCTCGCGCTGCTGGTCGGCTACGGAGTGCTGCGCATGGGCTCTACCCTGTTCGGGGAGCTGCGGGACGCGGTATTCGCCAAGGTGACCCAGCGGGCGATCCGGCGCATCGCCATCAAGGTCTTCACCCATCTGCATGCGCTTTCCCTGCGCTTCCACCTGGAGCGCCAGACCGGGGGCGTGTCCCGGGACATCGAGCGCGGCTCCCGCGGCATCTCGTTCCTGCTCAATTTCATGCTGTTCAACATCCTGCCCACCTTGGTGGAGATCGGGCTGGTGGCGGCGATTCTGCTCACGAAATACGAGATCTGGTTCTCGGTGGCGACCTTCGCCACGCTGGCGGTGTACATCGTGTTCACCCTGGTCATCACCGAGTGGCGCATGATTTTCCGCCGCACCATGAACGACATGGACTCCAGGGCCAACACCCGGGCCATCGACTCGCTGCTCAACTACGAAACCGTGAAGTATTTCGGCAACGAAGGCTACGAGGTGCGGCGCTACGACGAGCACCTGTCAAAATGGGAAACGGCGGCGGTGCGCAACCAGACCTCGCTGGCGGCACTCAACGCCGGCCAGAGCGCCATCGTCGCGGTGGGGGTGACTGCGCTCATGGTCCTGGCGGGGCGGGGCGTGGTGAACGGCAGCATGACCATCGGCGACCTGGTGCTGGTCAACGCCTACATGATCCAGCTCTACATGCCGCTGCACTTCCTGGGCTTCGTCTATCGCGAAATCAAGCACTCGCTGGCGGACATGGAGCGCATGTTCGACCTGCTGGGAGAGCACGCCGAAATCCAGGACAGGCCCGGCGCCAGGGACCTGGTGGCGGTGGACGCGCCGGTGCGCTTCGAGCACGTGGATTTCAGCTACGAGAAGAAGCGCCAGATTCTCCACGACGTGTCGTTCGAGATTCCCGCCGGTCGCACGGTGGCGGTGGTGGGGGCGAGCGGGTCGGGGAAATCCACCCTGGCGCGGCTGCTGTTCCGGTTCTACGACATTTCGGGCGGGCGCATCCTTGTGAACGGCCAGGACCTCCGCGACGTGACCCAGAAGAGCCTGCGGGCGGCGATCGGCATCGTGCCCCAGGACACGGTGCTGTTCAACGACACCGTTTTCTACAATATCGCCTACGGTCGGCCCGAGGCGACGCCGGACGAGGTGATAGAGGCGGCCCGATCCGCCCACATCCACGATTTCATCCACAGTCTGCCCGACCGGTACGAAACCACGGTGGGCGAGCGGGGACTGAAGCTCTCGGGAGGGGAAAAGCAGCGGGTCGCCATCGCCCGCGCCATTCTCAAGCGGCCCAGGATCCTGATCTTCGACGAGGCGACTTCGGCCCTCGATTCCCGATCCGAAAAAGCGATCCAGGCGGAGCTCAAGCGCATCGCCGCCGAGCGCACCACGCTCACCATCGCCCACCGGCTGTCCACCATCGTGGATGCGGACGTCATCCTGGTCATGGACCACGGCCGCATCGTCGAGCGCGGCAGCCACCGGGAGCTGCTGGAGCAGGGCGGCGCCTATGCCCACATGTGGGCTCTGCAGCAGCAGGAGGAGGCAAGCCGGGAGGCCGAGCAAGAAACCGAACGGGTTGCCGCGGCTTGAGTTAATCCCCTGACGGCAAAATCCGTTTAAGACCTTTCCCCAGGTCCCGAATTTTGCTATTTTATTTCCAGGGACGGCGCTGCTCATGGGTGCGGGTGGCCTGTTCCACTGCGAACAGCATCAAGAAAGGTGGAAAGGAAGCCATGGGCAGTCTGAGGAGGGTGCTGGTCTGCTGCGTGCTTGCAGCATTGGGGGTAAATGCCTATGCCGGGGAAAGTGCGGCGATTCTGCCGTCGTCGATACCGGTTGCCCATCAGGCGAAGCGGATCCACATCAAGGTACGCCACAAGATTCACCGCGAGCCGGCCGTGAAGCGGGTGTCGTCCGCCGCAGACGGGCTGCACCTACGTTCCGGTGTGGCGCTGGTGGTGGACCAGGATCTGGGCCAGCCGCTCTACGCCAAGAATCCCGAGGCCGTCATGCCCATCGCCTCCATCACCAAGCTGATGACCGCCATGGTAGTGCTGGACGCGAAGCTTCCCCTCGACGAGACCGTGGCCATCGATGCCGCCGACGTGGACACCCTCAAGAACACCGGGTCGCGCCTGCGGATCGGGATGGAGTTTACCCGGGCCGAGCTGCTGCGGCTCGCCCTGATGTCCTCGGAGAACCGGGCTGCGGCAGCGCTGGGCCGTGCCTACCCGGGTGGAGCGCCGGCCTTTGTCGCCGCCATGAACTTGAAGGCGATCCAGCTCGGAATGTCGAATTCCCGCTTCGTGGATTCCACGGGGCTCAACAGCGGCAACGTGTCCACCGCCCAGGATCTGGCGCGGATGGTGAGGGCGGCCTACGACTACGACCTGATTCGGGACTTCACCACGACACCGGCCCACGAAGTGGACCTGCCGGGCTCCCGCCGCACCGTGGCGTTCCGCAATTCGAACAGCCTGGTGCGCAGCGGCGCCTGGGACATCGGGTTGTCCAAGACCGGGTTCATCTCCGAGGCCGGCCGCTGCCTGGTGATGCAGGCCACAATCGCCAGCAAGCCGGTGATCATCGTGCTGCTGGATTCCTGGGGCCGGCTAACCCGCGTTGGCGACGCCAACCGCATCAAGAAGTGGATGGAAAGCGGCGCCACGCTGCGCCAGCGCTTCAGCTGATTCCCGTAATCCGTGAACGGTAAACGGTAAACCGTCGCTCCGTTCAGCGTCCGGGTTATTTCCGTTCACGGTCCACGCCTTTCCATGAATTCCACGCCCTCGCGGATATCGTTCCACGACTTCAAGCCCGATACCGGCTCGTTCTGCGAGGACGTGCTGAATGGCCTGGCGCAGCCGCAGAAGGAGCTGCCCCCGAAATATTTCTATGACCCGAGGGGCTGCGAACTGTTCGAGGCCATCTGCGAGCTGCCCGAGTATTACCTGACCCGCACCGAGACCGCCATGATGCAGCGCCTCGCCCCCGAGATGGCGCGCTGTCTGGGTGAGGGTTGTGTCCTCGTCGAATACGGCAGCGGCAACAGCCGCAAGACCCGCATCCTGCTGGAGGCGCTGCGACCGCCGGTCTATATGCCCATCGATATTGCGGGCGATCAGTTACGGGCCACCGCTGCGGAGCTGGGACAGGTTTTTCCGCGGCTTGAAGTGGTGGCGGTCTGTGCCGATTACACGCGGTCGCTGAGCTTTCCGGAGTGGAAGTCCGGGGACGTGCGCCGCACGGTGGTGTATTTCCCCGGCTCGACCATCGGCAATCTCACCCAGGCCGAGGCGCTTGCCTTTCTCCGGAACACGGTATCCCTGGTGGGGGACGGGGGAGCGATGCTGGTGGGGGTGGACCTCAAAAAGGACCGCAAGGTGCTGGACGCCGCCTATGACGACGCCAGGGGCGTGACCGCCGAGTTCAACCTCAATCTGCTCCGGCGCATCAACCGGGAACTGGGGGCCGATTTCGATCCGGCGCGGTTCCGCCACCGCGCCTTCTACAGCGAGGAATGGAGCCGCATCGAAATGCACTTGGTCAGCGTCGGCGCGCAAAGGGTGAGCGTTGCGGGCCGGCGCTTCGATTTCCGGGATGGCGAGACCATCCACACGGAAAATTCCTGCAAGTATTCGGTGGCGGAATTCCGGGAACTGGCGCGGCAGGCGGGGTTTCGATCGGCGCAGACTTGGACCGATGCCGACCATCTGTTCTCAGTGCACTACCTGGAGTGCTTGAGAGTTTCGCCGTAGGAGCGAATTTATTCGCGACCCGTGTCGGGGATAAATCCCCTCCTACAATTTCGCGACTCCACTGGGTTTGAGCATTTCGCCGCAGGAGCGAATTTATTCGGGCGCCGCGGCCGCAGGAATTCGATCCCTACCGTCAGCGGTACCGGGCCGCGGCCTGGGGCGGCCGGTAGCCCAGGGCATGGGAGATCTCGTCGGCGGTTTCCCGGATGCGGGTCGCCCAGGCCTTGTTGAGGCGGTCCGAGGGTGCCGATATCGAAAGCCCCGCCACCAGGTGGCCCTCGTCGTCGCGGATGCCGGCGCCGATGCAGGACACGCCCTTCTCCGCTTCCTCGTTGTCGAAGGCGTAGCCCTGGCGCCGGATGCGGTCCAGCTCCTGCAGCAGCTTGGGCAGGCTGTTCAGACTGTTGCGGGTGAAGCCGGGGAGCCCGGTGCGCTTCGCATACTCGCGGATCGACTCGGGCCCGTCCTCCAGCAGGAACAGCTTTCCCACCGCCGTGATGTGCAGCGGCGCCCGGGCCCCGATCAGGTGCACCACCCGCATCATGGAGCGATTGGACAGCGTGCGCTCCACGTACACGATCTCGTCTCCCTGGCGCACCGAGAGATTGACCGTCTCGTGCAGCTCCTTGTGGAGCTTCTCCATGAAGGCGAGAGCCTCCTGGCGCACGTTGATGCGGGACTTCACCAGGTTCCCGAGCTCCAGCAGGCGGATGCCCAGGCGGTAGGTGCCCGGCTCGATCCGGTCCACCAGCCGGTTTTCCACCATGACGGACAGGATGCGGTGGGCGGTGGAGGGGTGCAGCCCGGTGGCCACGGCGAGCTGTTTCAGGTTGACCGGATCCACGTGGCCCGCGAGCGCATCCATGAGCTTCATCATGCGCTCCAGAACCTGGATCGAAGATTTTGCGGTGGACTCGGTCACTTTGGAAACCCTCCTGAAAATTCAGTGCGTTGGCCGCGCATTTTACATTATGAAATGGCCTGGGAACAACCCGCGCCGGACCCGGCGGGCCCCCGAAACCCCTGTGCTATGATTCCAGCTTCAACAACAATCACTTGGGGACGCCGGTAGATGAAAGTCGGGCTGCTGGTCACCTGCCTCGTGGACATGATGCGGCCCCGGATCGGGTTTGCGGCGCTCAAGCTCCTGGAGGCAGCCGGCTGCGAAGTGGTGGTGCCGGAGACCCAGACCTGCTGCGGCCAGCCCGGCTACAACTCCGGCGATCGCAGGGCCGCCCAGGCCCTGGCCCTCAAACTGGTGCGCGAGTTCGCCGGCTGCGACTACGTGGTGGCGCCCTCCGGCTCCTGCGCCGGCATGGTGCGGGCCCATTACCCGGAACTGTTCCACGAGTTTCCCGAGCATTTGGCTGAGGTCCAGCGGCTCGCCTCCCGCACCTACGAGCTCACCGACTTCCTGGTGAATGTGGCGAAGCTCAAGGAGGTCCCGGGAAAATTCTCCGGGACCATCACCTACCACGACTCCTGCGCGGGACTGCGGGAGCTGGGCGTGCAGGGCCAGCCGCGCGGTCTGCTGGCCCGGATTCCAGGCCTCAAACTCACCGAGATGAAGGAAGCCCAGAGCTGCTGCGGCTTTGGCGGCACCTTCTCCATCAAGTACGGCGATCTCTCGGCCGCCATCGCCGACAAGAAATGCAACCACATCCAGGCAAGCGGCGCGGACGCCGTGGTGCTCGGCGACCTGGGCTGCATGATGAACATCGAGGGCCGGCTGCGGCGCAGGGGCGACGGGAAAACCCGGGTGCTGCACGTGGCCGAGGTGCTGGCGGGAATGACGGATGAGAGTAGAGAGTAGAGAGTGGAGAGTCGAGAGTGGAGAGTAACGGCCCATTGCTGAAATCGTGGCTGCGGTCCGGGTTTGCTCTCGACTCTCGACTCTCGGCTCTCGACTGACCCAATTTATGCAAGTCGCCTCCATGTACTTCAAGCCGCGGGCTTCGGAGAAGCTCGCCAACCCGACGCTGCAGCGGGCCCTCGCCAATTTCAAGGAGCGCTTCGTGGGGGCGCGCACCGAGGCGGTGGCCCAGGTGCCCAATTTCGAGGAGCTGCGGGAGGCGGCGAAGGCGATCCGCAACCGGGCGCTCGCCAACCTGGACCTCCTGCTGGAGGAATTTGAGCGCAACGCCACGGCCCGCGGCGCCAGGGTGCACTGGGCGGAGGACGCCGAGGCGGCGGCGCGCATCATCTGCGAGATCGCCCGGACCCATGGCGTGAAGAAGGTGGTGAAGTCCAAGTCCATGGTGAGCGAGGAGTGCAACGTCAACGACGCGCTCGAGGCCCAGGGCGTGCAGGTAGTGGAGACCGATCTCGGGGAATACATCCTGCAGCTCGCCAAGGAGCCGCCTTCCCACATCATCGCCCCGGTGGTGCACAAGTCCCGGGACGAGATTTCCGACCTGTTCGCGGAAAAGCACGGCACGCCGCGCAAGACCGAGATCGCGGCCCTGTGCCGCGAGGCCCGGGACGTGCTGCGGCCCCACTTCCTGTCCGCCGACATGGGGATTTCAGGGGCCAATTTCATCGTGGCGGAAACCGGCACCACGCTGATCGTCACCAACGAGGGCAATGGCCGCATGGTGACGACGCTGCCGCGCGTGCACGTGGCCATCACCGGCATCGAGAAGGTGGTGCCGACGCTGGAGGACGTGGCGCTGCTGCTGCGGGTGCTGACCCGCTCGGCCACGGGCCAGCCCATCTCCAACTACGTGTCGTTCACGACCGGCGTGAAGGGCGCGGGCGATCTGGACGGAGCGGAGCATTTCCACATCGTGCTGGTGGATGGCGGGCGCTCGAAGCTGCTGGGCTCGGACCTGTGGGAGGCGCTGCGCTGCATCCGCTGCGGGGCCTGCATGAACCACTGCCCGGTATACCAGACCGTGGGCGGTCACGCCTACGGCTGGGTGTATCCGGGGCCCATCGGCTCCATCGTGACGCCTGCTTACGTCGGGATCGAGAACGCGCTCGATCTGCCCAATGCCTCGACGCTGTGCAACCAGTGCGGGGTGGTGTGCCCGGTGAAGATCCCCCTCCCGGACCTTCAGCGGAAGCTCCGCGAGCAGCAGGTGGACCGGGGCCTGAGGCCCTGGACCGAGCGTGCCGCCTTGCGGCTGTGGGCCTGGGTGGCCCAGCGGCCGGGGCTCTACGCCCTGGGCACCGGGATCGCGGTGCGCATGCTCAGTGCCATGGGCGGCAAGGAAAGGCTGCTGCACAGCCTGCCCGGCGCTTCGGGCTGGACCGGCGGCCGGGACTTGCCGGCGCCGGCGGGCCGCACTTTCCGGGAACTTTACCGGAAGCGGGCCGTGCGCCAGTGATCGTGCGTCCCACGCACCATTCACACGCCGGAGTCGGTGCGCAGGGCGCACCCTACGCGTCATTGCCGGGAGCGGGCCGTGCGCCAGTGATCGTGCGTCCCACGCACCATTCACACGCCGGAGTCGGTGCGCAGGGCGCACCCTGCGCATCGGGTGAATGAGGGAATGTGGGTGCGCGGAGCGCACCGAGCTTGTGCGCCTGGCGCACCCTATATGGACTATTACGAGGTGCCAACATGACCATCCTCAATTCCGAAAGAATCGCAACGGTTTCCCTGTGGATCGACGGCAGGAAAGCAGCGAGCCGCAGCAGTCGCATGGGGGAGGTGACCAATCCCGCCACCGGGGAAGTGATCCGGGCGGTTCCCCTTTGCACCGCGGCCGAGATCAATGACGCCGTCGCCGCGGCGGCGCGGGCATTCCCCGCCTGGCGCCAGACGCCACCGCTGCGGCGCGCCCGCATCCTCACCCGGTTCCGGGAATTGCTGGAGACGCACCGCTCGGAGCTGGATCGCCTGATCAGCGAGGAGCACGGCAAGACCGTGGCGGATGCCGCCGGATCGCTGCAGCGGGGCATCGAGGTGGTGGAATTCGCCAGCGGCGTGCCGCACCTGCTGAAGGGCGAGCATGCGGAGGACGTGGGCCGCGGCATCGACTGCCACTCCATGTCGCAGCCGCTCGGCGTGTGCGCCGGCATTACGCCCTTCAACTTCCCGGTGATGGTGCCGCTGTGGATGTTTCCGGTGGCCATCGCCTGCGGCAACACTTTCGTGCTGAAGCCCTCGGAGAAGGTGCCCTCTGCCAGCCTGCGCATGGCGGAGCTATTCAAGGAGGCGGGGCTCCCCGACGGCGTATTCAACGTGGTGCACGGGGACAAGGAAGCGGTGGACGCGCTGCTCACTCATCCGGAAGTGCGCGCCGTCTCCTTCGTGGGCTCGACGCCGATCGCGAAGTACGTCTACGAGACCGGCACCCGCCACGGCAAGCGGGTCCAGGCCCTGGGCGGCGCCAAGAATCACGCAGTGGTGCTGCCCGATGCCGACTTGGACTTCACCGCTGACGCGCTGATCGGCGCCGCCTACGGCTCGGCGGGGGAGCGCTGCATGGCGATCTCCGCCGTGGTGGCCGTGGGCGATGCGGGCGATGCGCTGGTGCAAAAAATCGCCGCGAAGGCGGCCAGGCTGAAAGTCGGGCCGGGATCGGAGCACGGAATCGAAATGGGGCCGCTCATCTCGCGCGCCCATCGGGACAAGGTGAAAGGATACGTGGATGCGGGGGAAAAGGAGGGTGCCAAGCTCGCCCTGGACGGCCGCGGGCTCCAAGTCGCGGGCCACGACAACGGCTTTTTCCTGGGGCCGACCCTGTTCGACCATGTGAAACCTGAAATGAGCATTTACAAGGACGAGATTTTCGGCCCGGTGCTGGTGGTGCTGCGGGCCGCCGATCTGGACCAGGCCATCAATCTGGTGAACCGCAATCCCTACGGCAACGGCACCGCCATCTTCACCCGCTCGGGCGGGGCGGCGCGGCGCTTCCAGAACGAGATCCAGGTGGGCATGGTCGGCATCAACGTGCCGATCCCGGTGCCCATGGCGTTCTTTTCCTTCGGCGGCTGGAAGAACTCCCTGTTCGGCGACCTGCACGTGCACGGCATGGAAGGCGTGTATTTCTACACCCGCACCAAGGTGGTGACGACGCGCTGGCCCGAGTCGCCCGAGGCTCCGAAGGGCGGCCACATGGTGATGCCGACCCATGGATGATTCCGGGAAAAGGGCCATGAGCGCCAGGGACAGCATCCTGAATCGCATCCGCGCCGTGAAGGCACGCGGCGAAGCGCCGGCCGCCGCCGCGCGGAATGAAATCGGCGAGTACATCCGCACTCATCCTGAAAGCCCGCGCCCGACGGGGGATTGGGAACTGGTGCCCCAGTTCCGCAGGATGGCGGCGGCCATGTCGAGCACCGTGGATGATGTGGCCGCGCTCGGCGACGTGCCAGGCGCGGTCGCGATGTACCTCAAGGGCCAGAGTCTGCCCCTGGAGGCGGTGTGCTGGCCGCAGCTCGCGAACCTCGACTGGGCCGCGGCGGGAATCCGCATTCACACCGGCCGCGCCCAGGGTGCGGACATGGTGGGCGTCACCGGCGCGTTCTGCGCCATCGCCGAAACGGGAACGCTGCTCGCGCTCTCCGGCGAGGACACGCCGGCTTCGGCCAGCCTGGTGCCCGAGACCCACATCGCCGTGGTGCCCGTGTCGCGGATCGTGCGCGGGATGGAAGACGCCTTCGCGCTGGTGCGGGCCGAGCGCGGGCAGCCGCCGCGGGCCATGAATTTCATCTCCGGCCCGTCGCGCACCGGGGACATCGAGCTCAACATCACGCTCGGCGCCCACGGCCCGTTCCGGGTTCATATCCTTCTGGTACAAGGCTGAGGCCGGCACCGTAGCGCCGGTCGCGGCTTCCCGTATCAAGCTTGGTCCCCATGATTTCGATCGGGTTGGTGGCGGCGGGGCTTGTGGTCCTGTTCTTTGGCGCCAACAGCCTGGTGCGGGGCAGCGTGTCGCTCGCCCGGCGCCTCGGTATGAGTCCTCTCATCATCGGCCTTACCGTGGTGGCCTTCGGCACCAGCACCCCCGAGCTGTTCGTCGCGCTCAAGGCCTCCCTGGAAGGCAGGCAGGGGATTTCCGTGGGCAACGTGCTGGGGGCCAACATGCTCAATCTCGGCGTGATCCTGGGAGTGACGGCCTGCATCACCCCGTTGCGGGTGCAGTTCCAGCTCATCCGCTTCGACGTGCCCATCATGATCTTTGCATCGCTGCTGCTGGCGGTGTTCCTCGGCGACCGGTGGCTGGGCCGCGGGGAAGGGGCGGTGCTGGTTTGCGGGATAGTCCTTTACGTCCTGTTCAGTGTCGCGATGGCGCGACGCACCCGGGACCGGACGGTCATCGCGGAGTTCGAGGAATCGGAACCCGCGAAGATGGGGGCGATCTGGCAAGAACTGTCTTACATGGTCGCCGGCATCGCACTGCTGGCGGCCGGGGCCCATCTCCTGGTGGAGGGCGCGGTGACCATCGCAAGGCGGGTCGGGTGGAGCGATGCGCTCATCGGCATGACGGTGGTGGCGGCGGGCACTACGCTTCCCGAACTGATCACCAGCGTGGTGGCGGCCATGCGCAAGGCGGGCGACATTGCGGTGGGAAACGTGGTCGGCTCCAACATTTTCAACGTGCTATGCGTGCTGGGGCTGGCCGCCCTGATTCAGCCGATCGACGCATCGGCAGTGACGAAACCGGAGATCCTGGGCGCGGTCGCGATATCACTGCTGGCGCTCCCGATCATGTGGCGGGGATTCGTAGTGAACCGCATCGAAGGGGCGCTGCTGATTCTCGCCTATGCGGCCAGCTTCTACTTCATCGGCGCCGGGACCTGACCGGTCCGCGCTGCTTCACGAGCGTGACCGGCACCGCCGCCAGGTGAAGAACCTTGGTGGCCACCGAGCCCATCACCAGGCCCTTTACGGGCCCCAGGCCTCGCGTACCCATGACGATGCCTTCGCACTTCAGCTTTTTCGCGAACTTCGCGATGATTTCCGCAGCGTCGCCCATTTCCAGGTGCAGCCGGAAATCGATGCCGGCGCGCTTGCGCAACGCGATGAGGTGCTCAACGGCGCGTTCCGCGTGCTCCGAGCCGTCCACTGCAATCAGAATCCGAGTCATGCCTTTCCTCCCTTTAACGCGGGCAATGCAGCCTGAGAAGCAATGATAGGTTAGCAGGTTCGAAACGCCAAATCAGCGCGCTCCGGTTCGACACGCTCCGCGAACTGCGTATAATGGGTTCGGGCATTCTTCGTTCCGGTAGTTCCTCGTTTATCCTGCTCCGCAATCCGGGAGCGCTCGCAGGGCCGACTCGATCGCCCTGCACTCGGTACGTGCGTTTTGATGCACGGGTGTCGCGCCGCAGAGACTTCCGACATGACCGATCTCCAGTTCCTTCCGTCCCTCACCCCTCCTCAGGGCAGTTTTGTGCTCTTCGGCCTTCTGCTGCTCTCTGGCCTCGCCGGCGGGCACCTGTTCGCCCGGGTCATGCGCCTGCCGCGCATTACCGGCTACATCGTCGTTGGAATCGTGCTGGGCCCTTCCGGACTCGAGTGGCTGAGCCGGCCCGCGCTGGAGGAGATGCGCATTTTCGTCGATATCGCGCTCGGCCTCGTCCTGTTCGACCTGGGCCGGCGCATCGATATCGGCTGGCTGCGCAAGGACCGCTGGCTGCTGGCTACGGGAGTGACCGAGAGCACCGCGACCTTCTTCGCGATCTTCCTGCTCCTCGGATATCTGGGGGTGGAGCCGGCCCATGCCGCCATGGCGGCGGCCATCGGCGTCAAGGCGTCACCGGCCGTGCTCATGCTGGTGGCCCGCGACCTCAAGGCCCAGGGACAGGTCACCGAGCGCGCCCTGATCCTGGTGGCGATCAACAGCGCGCTCGCATTTTTTCTTTTCACCATGTTCTGGTCCTACCTGCACCTGGAGTACCGCGCCGGCTGGCTCACCGTGGCCGCCCATCCCGTTTACGTGCTGGCGGGTTCCCTGACCGCCGGATGGATCATGGCCCAGACGGCCATCCATGGGGGAGAGTGGCTGGGCAAGCGGCCCGACAGCCAGTTCATCCTGATCGTCGCCCTGATCGTGATTGCCGTGGGTCTCACGATCCATTTCAAGCTCTCGGCCCTCGTGACCCTGCTCGCGTTCGGGATTCTCGCCAAGAACCTGGACCGCAAGCATGCGCTGCTCGCAGTGGAGTTCGGGCAGGGCGCGGAGCTGTTCTTCGTCATCCTCTTCGTCTTCGCCGGCGCGACGCTGCAGCTGGAATTGTTTCCGGAGGCGGCGTGGATCGCCGTCGGCTTCGTGGCGGTGCGCTTCGCCGCGAAACTGCTCGTCCTGCTGATGCTGGCGCCGCTGAACGGCTTGCGCTTTGCCCAGGCGGGGCTGCTCGGGCTGGCGCTGGTTCCCATGTCGGGGACGGCGGTGGTCATGGTCCAGAGCACGGCGGCGGTCTATCCCGAGTTCGGCGCCAGGCTGGCGGCCATCGTGCTCTCCGCCGTCGCAATCCTCGAGATCATCGGCCCCGTCGCCACCCACCTGGCCCTGCGGCTGGCGGGGGAGGCGAGCCCCGATACGAGGTGAGGCCCATGGAGCCCCTGGTTTTCAAGGAATCGGCGGCGCTCTCCTTCGGGATCGAGCTGGAGCTGCAAATCCTCAACCCGCGCGACTACGATCTCACCCGCGGCGCGGCCGACCTGCTGCGGCTGGTGGAGAAAAAGCCCCATCCCGGCGACATCAAGCCGGAGATCACTGAGAGCATGATCGAGGTGTCCACTTCCGTGCTCACCCGCCACGCGGAGGCCCTGAAGGAATTGAGGGGGATTCGCGATGCAGTGATAGCGGCGGCGCAGCGCCTGAACCTGCGGATCGCAGGAGGCGGCGCGCACCCGTTCCAGAAGTGGAGCGAGCAGCGGATCTTCCCCAAGCCGCGGTTCAACCACCTCTCGGAGCTTTACGGCTACCTCGCCAAGCAGTTCACGGTGTTCGGCCAGCACGTTCACATCGGGGTGAGGAGCGGCGACGAGGCCGTGTACCTTACCCACATGATGTCGCGCTACATTCCCCACTTCATCGCGCTTTCCGCATCCTCGCCCTTTTACCAGGGCGTGGATACGGCCTTCGATTCATCCCGCCTCAACACCGTCAATGCCTTTCCCCTGAGCGGCACCATGCCGTTCGTGGAGAGCTGGGAAGCCTTCAACGAATATTTCGAGAGGATGCGGGGCTTCGGGATCGTCGAGAGCATGAAGGATTTCTACTGGGACATCCGCCCCAAGCCGGAGTACGGCACCATCGAGATCCGGGTCTGCGACACGCCCCTTACGGTGGAGAAGGCGGCGGATCTCGCCGCCTATGCGCAGTCCCTGGCCGCCTGGCTGCTGAAGGACCGCCCCCGGCAACCGTCCCGGGACGTCTACCGGGTCTACAGCTACAACCGCTTCCTCGCCTGCCGTTTCGGATTGGATGCAACCCTGGTCGACGCCTATACCCAGTCCCAGGTCAGCCTGCGCGACGACATCCTTGACACCCTGCAAACGATCATGCCCCATGCGATCGCGCTGGAATGCCAGTCGGCCCTGCACTCGATTCGGGAAAGCGCCGCGGGAGGCGGGAACGACAGCGCCTGGCTGCGGGACGCCCTCCAGCGTTCCGGAACGCTTAATGACGTGGCGCGCCTCCAGGCCGCGTTGTGGATGGGGACCGGGGAATAGCAAGACGCGGCGCGCGCCCGCCGGCCGGGCCGGGGGCCTCGGGCCGCGAGGAGCGACACCTCGCCGTCGCGTTGCGAATGCGCGCTGGAAAGGCCGCCGCCGTCAGGTGAAGCCATCCGATAGCAGGAAAGGACCTGTGCCGTGAACGTGTGGTTTTTGCCGGGCTGGCCCCTGGAGATCAACAACTTCGTGGTGTTCGGCGTCGTGCTGTGGGCCGGGCTGATGGGAGGCGCGCTTGCCCATCGCACCGGCATCCTGCCGCGGATCACCGGATTCATCGCGATCGGCTTCCTGCTGGGGCCCAGCGGGCTCGGGCTGCTCAACGCGCAGATGATCGCCGGCGCCGGAGTGTTCGTGGATATTGCGCTGGGACTCATCATGTTTCAGCTGGGCGAGCAGGTGCACATCCCTTCTCTGCGCCGCGACATCCCGGTACTGGCGACGGGAATCATCGTGAGCGCCGCGACCTTCGCGCTGGTGGTGGGGGTCATCGTCATGGCGGCAGGCCTGGCCCGAATGGCCATCGGGCTTGCAGACCACCGCCGGCCTGTACCCGGAATTCGCAGCGACGCTTTCGGCGATCGTGCTGGGCGCCATCGTCATACTGGAAACCCTTGGCCCGATCGCGACCGTGTTCGGCCTGAGGATCGCCGGGGAGGTGAAGGCGTCCCGGGCGATCGATCATTGAGCGATCTCCAGGCATCGGCGCTGAATTGGCCGCAACGCATGTGTGACTCTAAGTCCGACAGGCTGCTAGGCGGGGTAGGGGCGGAGCAATAACGCCTTTCGCGGGGATTGCATCCCGCTGCGGAACCGATTAGTATTGTGGAAAATCATTTGCACCAAAACTGATCGAAGGAGGAGGATTCCGGCCGTGTTGCCGGGACCGGAAGCGCAAGTTCCGCATGCAACGAGAGAGGCAGCAGACCGCTGCATTGAACGCCCCTTGACGGGGCGTTTTTTTTGGGGAGGCATCCGGCAGAAGTGCCGCCCGGCCTAAAGATCCGACAAGGGCGTCATCGCCGCCTCGCGATCCTGGATTTTCATCAGCCCCACCAGCTCGCTGAGGTTGCGGTCCAGACTCCTCAGCGCGCCCTCGGGGAGATGGTTCAGTGCGTCCGGCAGCACGCCGCGCGCGGGAGTGGGGGCGAGGCGGATGATTTCCTCGCCCTGGGCCGTGAGATACAGCCGCACCACGCGCTGGTCCGGCTGTCCGCGCTCGCGCCGGATCAATTTGCGCGTCTCCAGCTTGTCGAGCATGTTGCTGGCGGTGGACTGGTGAACGGATAGCGAGCGCGCGAGATCGGACACGCGCAGTCCCGGGGCTTCCGCCAGTTCCCACATGGCCCAGAGCTGGGCGCCGCTCACCCCGCAGCGGTCTTCCACCCACTGGAAGTGGCGCTTTGCGGAGCGGAAGATCTGGCGAAATTTCTTGAGCACCTCCAGAGCCCGTTCCCAATGAGCGTCGCGCGCTGTCGCCGCCGCTTTCTGCCGCCGGCGCGCCTGGGGCCGGCCAATTTTCTGTGGCATCGCTGTATTCCTGGCTTGTTGTCGGAAGGACGGGTCGATCGGTGCCGCCTTGGGCTGCAAGTTTGACGCGGCGCCCGCCGGTGTGCAATAATACATTTGTGCAATAATATATTGCGCAAAATTGTAACATTCCAGGAGGCCCCCCCATGAGCGATTTCCTGCCGGGCCGGGTCTTGCCCCGGGCGCCGGTTGGCGACGTTGTCGCGCTGTTCGGCGAAATTGTCGTCGACGTTTTTCCCGACCGGCAGGTGCCGGGCGGATCGCCGTTCAACGTTGCGCGCCACCTCCGGGCATTCGGCCTGCATCCGGTCCTGATCAGCCGAATCGGCAGCGATTCCGCAAGGGAGATTACGCTCGATGCCATGCGCCGGTTCGACTTGGACATGCGCGGCATCCAGCGGGACAGCCGGCGCGCCACCGGCCGCGTAGTGTTCGACAAGAATGGCGTCGATCCGCGCTTTGAAATCGGGCCGGGCCAGGCCCATGAGTTCATCAACGGCAGCGTGGCGCGGCTCGTGGCGAGGGGGGTTGCGCCCTGCGTAGTCTATTTCGGAACCCTGGCACCGCGGGCTTCCGGCTCGCGCCAGGCCCTGGAGGTGGTTCTGCGCAACAGCGGCGCCCTGCGATTCCTCGATCTGAACCTGCGGGCGCCCTGGTGCAGCGAGGAAACGGTGCAGCGCTCCCTCCTCCGCGCCGACACCGCCAAGGTGAGCGTCACCGAGCTGGAGCAGGTTGCCAAGCTGTTGCACCTCGCCGGCGGCGACGAGCCCACCTGGGCCGCCAGCCTGCTCGCCCGGTTTTCTCTTGCCCGGGTGGTGGTGACCCGCGGCGAGCGCGGGGCCTGGCTGTTGCAGTCGGATGGCACGCGCACCTTCGTCGAGGGTCAGGGCGAGTGCCGGCAGATGGTGGACACGGTGGGCGCGGGCGATGCGTTTAGCGCCATATTGCTCCTCGGAATCCTCAGGGACTGGCCCGTGGAGACCACGCTGGCACGGGCCGACGCCTTCGCCCGGGCGGTGTGCGCCATGCCGGGAGCGGTACCCGCGGACGAGGAGTTTTACCGGCCGTTTCTCTCGGCCTGGAACAGCGAGACGCCCCATTTCCAGGGGATGGGCGCCGGCCGCGGCGGTCCCGGAGAAGCGGCAGGCAAGGGAGACGCATGAAGGGATTTCTCAACAAGTTCGGACTCGAGGGGCTGCACGATCTCTCCGAATTTCTGCAGTCGGCCTGGCACGTGGCACTGATCCTGCTGCTCGCCTGGCTGGTGGTGCGCCTCGCCCACCGCCTGATCCGGGCCTTTCGCATCTACATGAGCACCCGGGCCGCGAGCCCGGAGGAAGTGAAGCGGGTGGAAACCCTGGGCCGGGTATTCCGCTACGTCGCGTCGGTCGTGGTCTCGGTGGTCGCCGGCATGCTGGTTCTGAACGAGCTGGGAATTTCGATCGCGCCGATTCTGGCGGCGGCCGGGGTGGTGGGCGTGGCCGTGGGTTTCGGCGCCCAGAGCCTCATCCGGGACTATTTCAATGGTTTCTTCCTGCTGATCGAGAACCAGGTGCGCCAGGGCGACGTGGTGGAGGCCGGGGGCAAGGCCGGCCTGGTAGAGGAAGTCACGCTGCGCTACGTGAAGCTCCGCGACTACGACGGCAATGTCCACTTTGTCCCGAACGGCGTGATCGGCACCGTGACCAACCGCAGCAGGGGGTTCGCGTTCTCGGTTATCGACGTCGGGGTCGCCTACCGGGAAGACCTGGATGAAGTGTTCGCGCTGATGCGCGAAGCGGGCGCCGAGATGCGGCGCGACCCGGAATTCGCGAGCCGCATCATCGAGGACCTGGAGATCGCGGGCGTAGAAAACTGGGCCGACTCGGCGGTGATCGTGCGCTGCCGGTACAAAGTGATGCCGCTCGAGCAGTGGGGCGTGCGCCGGGAATACCTGCGGCGCCTGAAAAATACCTTCGACCGCCACGGGATCGAGATCCCTTATCCCCACCTTACCCTTTACCCCGGCACCAACAAGGACGGGTCGGTCCCGATCCTGGGCATCGGGCCGGCCGGCGATTCCGTTACCCAGAGAAATTTCACCAAACCCGGACCAACCAATGGAGGTCAAACAGCATGATGCGCAATGCGATGTACCTGATTCTCGCAAGCCTGCTTGCCGCCTGCGCCAGCGCGCCGCGCCAGGAGCAGCCGGCGGCCGCAGTCGAAGCCCGCCCAGTCGCTGCCATGCCGCCGGGCCGGGGCGTCGAAACCCGACCGGTCCGGCAAAATCCGGCCACGGCCAATCCGTTGAACGACCCGGCGAGCCTGCTTTCGAAGCGAAGCGTCTACTACGACTTCGACAGCGCTCTCGTCAAGCGAGAGTACCAGCCGCTGGTCCAGGCCCATTCCAGCTATCTGGCGGGCCACCGGCAGGCGAAGATCGCGATTCAGGGCAATGCCGACGAGCGGGGAAGCCGAGAATACAACCTGGCGCTTGGCCAGAAAAGGGCGGAGGCGGTGAAGCGGGCCATGGTCCTGCTCGGGGTCTCCCCGGAGCGGATCGAGACCGTGAGCCTCGGAGAGGAAAAGCCGGCGGCGCCGGGCCATGACGAGGCCGCCTGGGCGCTGAACCGGCGCAGCGACATTGTTTATCCATCCCGGTAGTAGGGCGCGAGCCGCGGGACGCGCCGCATTGCTGCTTCTTGCGCTGCTCGCTCTGCCGGTTCCGGCGGGAGCCCGCCACGAGATTGATCTCGATGAAGGCAACTACGCCGACATCGAAATCGAGGTGCTCGAGCGCGAAGCCATGCAGGGCGGTCTCAAGGCTGCCTATTTCCTCGGTTTGCGCTATCGCGACGGCAAGGGGGTGACGCCGCCTGACCCCGAGCGGGCCCTGGAGTGGCTGAAGAAGGCCGGAGAGCCCTGGAATGTGCGCATGGATTACAAGCAGGGGCTCGACGCGGCCCAGTATGCCGCAGGCGTGATGTACCGGGACGGCGTGGGCACGGCGCGCAACCCGCAGGAGGCGGTTGTTTGGCTGCTGCGCGCCGCCAGGCAGGGCCATTCCCAGGCCCAGCTCGCCCTCGCCGAGCTTTACCTGCGGGATTCCTCCGCCGGGATCGATCACACCCAGGCCTATTTCTGGTCGAGCGTCGCCCTGGGCGCGCTATCCGGCGAGGAAAAATCCCGGGCAAGGGCGGTGCGCGCCGAATCCGCTAAATCGCTCGGCGCAGACGAGATCAGGGTCCTGAGGAAGGTGGTGAATAACTGGACCCCGGAGAGCGATTAGGGATGTTGCCTGAACGGACGGCGCGACCGGGCGGATCCCCGGGGGCCGGTGATTTCGAATCCCGCGGCCGGGGGCCCGGAGAGGGAGCGTCGTGGGACCTTCCGGCGTACTGAAGCGCTCGCGGCACGCCTGGCTGACGCCTCGGCTGTGGTTGCGCCGCCTGGTGTTCTGGAGCGGGGCGGTGTGCGTCGGAGCGGCGGCGATCGGCTTCGCCATCGGCGCGGAGCGCGCCAACGGGATTCACCAACGGCTGATTGCGCTCTCGCCGTTCCTTCCCTTTGTCGTCTCTCCCCTGGGCCTGGCGCTGGTCGCCCTGATCACGCGGCGCTTTTTTCCCGGATCCCAGGGCAGCGGCATCCCGCAGACCATCGCCGCCCTGCGCCTCCGAGGCCAGCCCGCCCGCGATGCGGTACTGTCGCTGCGTATCGCTTTCGGGAAAATCGTCCTGACCCTGCTCGGCCTGTGCTCGGGCGCTTCGGTGGGCCGGGAAGGGCCGACGGTGCAGGTCGGAGCCGCCATCATGCATTCGTTGGGCCGGCTGGTGCGCTTTCCACGGCGGGAGATGGAACGGGGGCTCATCCTGGCCGGCGGCGCAGCAGGCGTTGCCGCCGCGTTCAACACGCCGCTGGCGGGAATCGTGTTTGCCATCGAGGAGATGAGCCGTTCGTTCGAGCAGCGCGCCAGCGGGACGGTGCTGACCGCGGTCATCATTGCGGGCGTGTTCTCGCTCGCATTGCTCGGCAACTACACCTACTTCGGCCAGACCTCGGTATCGTTGGGCGCCGACAGGAGCTGGATCGCGGTTCTGGTTTGCGGTGGGGCCGGGGGACTTGCCGGCGGGCTTTTCAGCCAGCTCCTTATCGGCTCCTCCCGGGGACTGCCCGGCCCGGCCGGCCGCTTCATGCGCGAAAAGCCCGTGGCGTTCGCCGCGGCCTGCGGCCTGGTGCTCGCGGCAATCGGTTATATCTCCGGTGGAACCACCTACGGCACCGGCTACCACGAGGCCAGGGGAATTCTGGAGGGTTCGGGGTCGCTGCCCTCCCATTACGGGGCGCTGAAAATGCTCGCGACCCTCGTTTCCTACCTGAGCGGAATCCCGGGGGGCATTTTCGCGCCCTCCCTCGCCGTGGGGGCCGGGCTCGGATCGAACCTGGCGGCCGTATTGCCCTATGCGCCTGCCGGGGCCGTGGTGGTCCTGGGGATGGTGGCCTTCTTCTCCGGAGTGGTCCAGGCGCCCATCACGGCCTTTGTCATCGTGTTCGAGCTGACCGACAACCACGACATGGTGCTGCCGCTGATGGCGGCGGCGCTGATCGCCCATGCCGCCTCGCGCACCGTTTGCCACAAGCCCCTGTACCGCGCCCTGGCCGAGCGGTTCCTCGAAGGCGCCGGGAGCGGCGGCCGATGACGGCGTTTTGTGCCATACTTTTGCTTGCCGACGGAGCTGATTGCCGGGAGGGCCGAATATGAGACTATCGCTGCGTTTCCTGATTCCCCTGGCGCTGGTTCTCGCGGCGTTTGCCTATGCCGCAGTGCCGCTGGTCGACAATCTGATCGTGAAATGGTTCGTGCGCGATCTGGAGATCCGCTCCGTTCTGATCGCCAATACCCTCCAGGAGCCGCTCCAGGATCTGCTGCGCGCCGGCTCCAGGGCCAAGACCGTCAATTACTTCACCCGGATTGCCCAGGACGAGCGGCTGTTCGCGATCGGATTCTGCGACCAGCAGCGCAACGCGATGATCGCCGTCAAGTCGTTTCCGTCCGACCTCGCCTGCGCCGAGATCGAAAAGCATGCGTCGGGCTCCACCTGGGTGCTCCCCAGCGAAAAGGGTCTGCTGCAGGTATCGGTGAGGACCATCGAGGCGGAGGGAACGCTGCTCGGGAGACTCGTCCTGGTGCACGACATGAGCTTTGTCCAGCGCCGCAGCGAGGAAACCAAGCGCTACGTGTTTTATTTCGTCATCGTGCTCGGGGCGCTGGTGTCGCTGGTCACGGTGGTGGTGGCGCAGCTGAGCTGGCGCGGCTGGGTCCAGGGCATGCGCGCCCTGCTGCGCGGAGAGGGCCTGGTGCGGCCGGCAGAGAAGGTCAACGTGCCCGAGCTTCGTCCCATCGCCCGCGACGTGCAGGCGCTGATCCGCGACCTGGAGACGGAATACCGGCCCAAGGACGAAGGCCAGATCACCTGGAGTCCCGACACGCTGCGCTCGATTCTGCGCGAGGACCTCAGGGGCGAAGACGTGCTGGTGGTGTCCAACCGGGAGCCCTATATTCACGTCCGCAAGCAGGACGGGATCGAGGTGCAGCGGCCGGCGAGCGGCCTCGTTACCGCGCTCGAGCCGGTGATGCGGGCCTGCTCCGGCACCTGGATTGCGCACGGAAGCGGATCTGCCGACAAGGAAGTCGTCGACAAGAGCGACCGCGTTTCCGTCCCCCCGGAAAAGCCGGCGTACCGGATCCGGCGCGTCTGGCTCACCGCCGAGCAGGAGGCCGGCTACTATTACGGCTTCGCCAACGAGGGTCTTTGGCCGCTCTGCCATATCGCGCACGTGCGGCCCACGTTCCGGACCGCGGACTGGAAGCATTACCTGGAGGTCAACCAGAAATTTTCCCGGGCGATCCTGGACGAGGCCAAGACCGACGACCCCATTCTGCTGGTCCAGGATTACCACTTGGCGCTGCTGCCGCGCATGGTGCGCGAGCAGCTTCCGAAGGCGACCATCATCACGTTCTGGCACATTCCCTGGCCGAATCCCGAGGCGTTTGCCATCTGTCCCTGGCGCGCCGAACTGCTCGACGGAATGCTCGGCAGCAGCATCCTCGGATTCCACACCCAATTCCACTGCAACAATTTCTGCGACACGGTCGACCGCCTCCTGGAAGCGCGGGTCGACCGGGAGAGCCTCACCATTTCCTACGGCGGCAAGCCGACGACGGTCAAGCGCTACCCGATTTCCATCGAGTGGCCGCCCTCCCGGGAAATGGTTGGGAAGCCGGTTGACCAATGCCGGACCGAGCTGCGGCGACGCCACAACCTGCCCGCGGACCACTTCCTCGGGGTCGGCGTCGACCGGCTCGATTACACCAAGGGAATCCTGGAGCGCTTGCGCGCGGTCGAGCGGCTGCTCGAGCTCGAACCGGAGCGCGTCGGCCGGTTCACGTTCGTACAGATCGCCGCGCCGTCGCGATCCAGCATCGAGCAATACCAGCAGTTCGAGGTGCAGGTGCGGGCCCTGGCGACCCAGATCAACAACCGGTTCGCCCGCGGCGGATACCTGCCGATCATCCTGAAGATCGAGCACCACGAGCCTGCGCAGGTCTATGAATATTACCGGGCCGCGGATCTGTGTTTCGTGAGCAGCCTGCATGATGGAATGAACCTGGTCGCCAAGGAGTTCATCGCCTCCCGCGACGACGAGCGCGGGGTTCTTATTCTCAGCCAGTTCACGGGCGCATCCCGGGAGCTCCCCGAGTCCCTGGTGGTGAATCCTTACGATATCGACGAGTGCGCGGCGGCGCTGCACGTGGCGCTCAACATGTCCCCTCCCGAGCAGCGCCACCGCATGCGCATCATGCGCGGGCTGATCCGCGAGTTCAACGTCTACCGCTGGGCCGGGCGCATGCTGCTCGATGCCGCGAGCATGCGCCGGCGCGGATCCATCTCGGCGCGGACTGGCGGGGTGGTGCTCTCCTGGCCGAAAGATCTGCGCGAGGGCCGGGACTTCCCCGTGCAACGGTGACGGAGAGAAGCCAGCCCATGGCGGGGCGTATGAAAGGGCGTGGCTCGGGACCGCAGGATGCGGATGGGGTGCAGATACCCGAGGTGCCGCCCAGCGCCGCGTTTTTTCTCGATATGGACGGGACGCTGCTGCATATCGCGGAGACTCCGGAAGGCGTCCCCCACGACTTGCGCCTGGTTCGGCTGGTCGAGGGCCTGAGCCGGGCGGCGGGGGGAGCGGTGGCACTGATCAGCGGGCGTCCCATCAGCGACGTGGATCGCCTGCTGGCGCCGGCGCGGCTGCCGATCGCCGGACAGCACGGCCTGGAGCGACGGGACGCCGCGGGCAGCCTGCACCGGCACGTGTTTCCCGAAGAGGGGCTGGAAGCGATGCGGCGCGGGATCCGCGGCATCGCCGCCCGGTATCCGGCCGTGCGCGTCGAAGACAAGGGGCTTTCGGTGGCGTTGCACTTCCGCCAGGCACCTGCGCTCGGTCCGCAAATCGAGCGGGAACTTGGCCGGCTGCTGGCGGAGGCGGGAGACGGCTTCCGGCTGCAGCCCGGCAAGATGGTGTTCGAAATCAAGCCCGCGGGCCGGGACAAGGGGACGGCGATCGCCGAGTTCATGGGGGAGCGGCCGTTCCGTGGCCGGATCCCGGTCTTTCTGGGAGACGACACGACCGACGAATACGGCTTTGCCATGGTGAACGCCATGGGTGGGCAGTCGATCAAGGTTGGCGCCGGTTCCACGGCCGCGCAGTGGCGCCTGCCGGATGTCGAGTCGGTGCGGGCGTGGCTGGAGCGCTGGACGGCGGCGGCAATGCCGTCCGGCGGGGACGGCGTTGCCGGGAATTGAGCCGGGCGGGATCGCCCGCCGCGGCCAGGGCATCGCCCGTGCCCCACTCCGGGGAATCAGCGGCGATCACGGGCTTCCCGCGGTCGCGGGCGGGTTCTCGCCGCGACTTGCGCCCAGGGTCTTGTAGACCGAGAGGCGGCCCTCCAGTTCGGCGATCCTGGCCTGGTGCGAGGCAACCAGGTCCTTCAGTTCCGCAATCTGCTTGCGCTGGCGGGCGATCGTCCACTGGGCCTTCAGCGTCGCCGGGGTCGAAATGAGGGCCATGAGCAGCGCGCCCAGGGCGAGCGTGAGCAACAGCACCGTGGCCAGGGATCCGTCGAAGCGCCAGAGGAGAAAGGTCACGGTAACGGGAACATTGTTCTGGAACGCGAAAAATACCCCGCCGATGACCATGACTATTGCGAGAATCAGCATGAGCTGCATGACTCACCTCGATTGCTGGGGGAACAATGGGAATTCGGCCTCCAGCATAGCACTCCGCCTGCGCTTCTCGCGGAGAAGCGCCAGCGCGGAATCGTCTGCACCTGCCGTTGGAAACACGAGGCGCGCGCTCGCGTGGACCCATTCCCGACCGAATGGGGGACGCGCGTGAGCCAGGATTTTCATCGCCCCCGCCGCGCCGAAGCGGCGCCCCTTGTCAGCGAGCGCGACGTCCATCTCTTCCGCGAGGGGACCCATGCCCGGCTGTACGAAAAGCTCGGCTGCCATCTGGCCGAGCGCGACGGCGTATCGGGCAGCAGTTTCGCCGTCTGGGCGCCCAATGCGGAACGCGTCTCGGTGGTGGGCGACTTCAACGGATGGGACGGCGACGCCAACCCCATGCGCAGCCGGCAAGACGGCTCCGGACTGTGGGAATGCTTCCTCCCGGGTGTCGGCGCCGGCGCCCTCTACAAGTACCGGATCGTCTCGAAACTGAACGGCTACCGGGTCGACAAGGGCGACCCCTTCGCCTTTTCCTGCGAGGCGCCGCCGGGGACGGCATCGCGGGTCTGGAACCTCGACTACGAATGGGGCGACGGCGCGTGGATGAGCGAGCGCGGGCGGGCCCACGATGCGCCGATGGCCGTCTACGAAGTTCACCTGGGTTCGTGGCGCCGGGTCCCGGAGGAGGGCGCGCGGCCCCTGGGCTACCGGGAGATGGCGGCCCCGCTCGCGCAGTACGTGACCCGGATGGGCTTCACCCACGTGGAACTGCTGCCGGTGATGGAGCACCCGTTCTACGGCTCGTGGGGCTACCAGGTCACCGGCTATTTCGCGCCGACCGCCCGCTACGGAACGCCCCAGGACCTGATGTATCTCATCGACACCCTGCACCGGCACGGCATCGGCGTCATCTTCGACTGGGTGCCGTCCCATTTCCCGGCCGACGAGCACGGGCTCGCCTTTTTCGACGGCACCCATCTCTTCGAGCATGCCGACCCGCGGCAGGGGTTTCACCCGGAGTGGAACAGCTCCATTTTCAACTACGGCCGCCACGAGGTGTCCGCGTTCCTGCTCTCCAGCGCCCTGTTCTGGCTCGACCGCTACCACGCCGATGGGCTGCGGGTGGACGCGGTGGCCTCGATGCTGTACCTCGATTACGGCCGTGACGAGGGCGAGTGGATACCGAATGCGCATGGTGGCAGGGAAAATCTCGAGGCGATCGCATTCCTGCGCCGGCTTAACGAGGCGGCCTACCGGGAGCATCCCGGCATCCAGATGATCGCCGAGGAATCCACCGCCTGGCCGATGGTGTCGCGCCCGACCTACGCGGGGGGCCTGGGATTCGGCCTCAAATGGCACATGGGCTGGATGCACGATACGCTTGCCTACTTTTCCAAGGACCCGGTTTTCCGCAAATACCACCACGGGCAGCTCACTTTCGGCATCTGGTACGCGTTCGCTGAAAACTTCATCCTGCCGCTGTCCCATGACGAGGTGGTGCACGGCAAGGGCACGCTGATCGGCAAAATGCCCGGTGACGAGTGGCAGCAGTTCGCGGGGCTGCGCCTGCTCTACGGCTACATGTGGGCGCATCCCGGAAAGAAGCTCCTGTTCATGGGCGGCGAGTTCGGGCAGCGCCGCGAATGGCAGCACGAGGAAAGCCTGGAGTGGCATGTCCTGCAGTATCCGCTGCACGGCGGGTTGCAGCGCTGGGTGCAGGATCTCAACCGCGCCTATCGCGGCGAGCCGGCACTGCACGAGCTGGACTTCGCCGCCGCGGGCTTCGAGTGGATTGACCACCACGACTGGGAAAAGAGCGTGGTAAGCTTCCTGAGAAAGGGAAAGAATCCCGGGGAGAACATACTCGCGGTCTGTAATTTCACGCCTGTCACGCACGCCAATTACACGGTGGGGGTGCCGCAGGGCGGCTACTGGAGGGAGCTGCTCAACAGCGACGCGGAAATCTACGGCGGGAGGGGCCTCGGCAACCTGGGCGGGGTGGAGGCCGCGCCGGTGGCGGCCCACGGCCGCTACCATTCACTTTCGCTGGTGCTGCCGCCCCTGTCGGTGCTGCTGCTCAAGCGCGAGGGCGTCTAAACGGAGTCTGACATGGCTGACATCGTGCACCCGGAGGGGAGAAGGCGGGTGGTCATCGAGGAGGTGACGCCGCAGGTCGATGGCGGCCGCTTCCCGGTCAAGCGCACCGTCGGGGAGACGGTGGTGGTCGAGGCCGATGCCTTCGCCGACGGGCACGATGCGGTCCGCTGCGTGCTGCGCTTCAGGAAGGAGGATGCCCCGGGGTGGACCGAAGCGCCCATGCAGGCGGTCGGCAACGATCGCTGGCGCGGCGAGTTCACGGTTACTGAAATGGGCGAATACCGCTACACCGTGGCTGCCTGGGTCGACCGCTTCCTCACCTGGCGCGGCGACCTTGAACGCAGGGAGGACCCCGAGGACATCGGCCTCGCGCTGAAGATCGGCGCGGCGCTGGTCGAGGCCGCGGCGGACCGCGCCCCCTCCCAGGCGGCGGCGCTGCGCCGGTGCGCGGAAGCGATGCGCGACGACAGGGACCCCCTGCACGGGCGGCGCCTCGCCCTGGACGAGGAACTGGGCGCGCTCGTGGCACGTTTTCCCGACCGCCGCTTCGAGACGATATTCGACCGCGAGCTCAGGGTCACGGTGGACCGGGAGCGGGCGCGGTTTGGTGCCTGGTACGAGATGTTTCCCCGCTCCTGTGTTTCTGGAGGCCAGGACCACGGGGATTTCCGCAGCTGCGAGGAGCAGCTCGCCTACATCGCCGGGATGGGGTTTGACGTGCTCTACCTGCCCCCGATCCATCCGGTCGGGCTCGTCAACCGGAAGGGCCGCAACAACACCCTGACCGCCGGACCCGACGATCCCGGAAGCCCGTGGGCCGTCGGCGCGGCCGCGGGCGGCCACAAAGCGGTCCATCCGCAGTTGGGCACGCTCGAAGATTTCCGGCGCTTCATGGAGCGGGCGCGGGAGCACGGCCTGGAAATCGCGCTCGACGTCGCATTCCAGTGCGCGCCCGACCATCCCTACGTGAAGGCGCACCCCCGGTGGTTCCGCTGGCGCCCCGACGGCAGCGTCCAGTATGCCGAGAACCCGCCGAAGAAATACCAGGACATCTACCCCTTCGATTTCGAAACCGAGGACTGGGGGGGGGTGTGGGAGGAGCTGAAGGACATCGTCCGCTTCTGGTTGCGCGAGGGAGTCCGCATCTTCCGCGTGGACAACCCCCACACCAAGCCCTTCGGCCTGTGGGAATCGCTGATTGCCGAGGTGAAGCGCGACTGCCCGGAGGCGATTTTCCTCTCGGAGGCGTTCACCCGGCCGAAGGTCATGCTGCGGCTTGCCAAGCTGGGGTTCACCCAGTCCTATACCTATTTCGCCTGGCGCAATACCCGGCGCGAGCTGGAGGCCTATTTCACCGAGCTGTCCCGGGGCGCGTGCCGGGAATACTTCCGCCCCAACCTGTGGCCCAACACCCCCGATATTCTCACCGAGTACCTGCAGTTCGGCGGCCGGCCGGCCTTCATGGCGCGGCTGGTGCTGGCCGCCACTCTCGGCGCGAGCTACGGCATCTACGGCCCGGCCTTCGAGCTCATGGAAAGCGCTCCGCGGGAGCCCGGGAGCGAGGAATATCTCGACTCGGAGAAATACGAAATCAGGCGCTGGGACCTCGATCGGCCCGACAGCCTGAAGGACTTCATCGCCCGGGTGAACCGCGTCCGCCGCGAAAACGCCGCGCTGCAATTCGATCACAGCCTGAGATTCCACGCCGTGGATAACGAGGCCCTGATCTGCTACAGCAAGGCGGACCTCGCGCTGTCCAACATCGTGCTGGTGGTGGTGAATCTCGACCCCCATCACGTCCAGTCCGGCTGGATCGAGTTGCCGCCCGAGCTCGCCGGGAAGGAGGGCGAGCGGCCCTACCAGGTGCACGACCTGCTCTCGGGGGCGCGCTATCTCTGGCAGGGGCGCCGCAATTTCGTCCAGATCGATCCGCGCGCGGCGCCGGCCCACGTTTTCCGGGTCCGCTGGCGGGTGCGCACCGAGCGCGATTTCGATTACTTCATGTGAGGCGGGATCCCGCAATGAACCGCAGCGAGCAGGCCGGGTCCGAGCGGAACAGGCACGTGGGCCGGCAGGACGATCCCCTGTGGTACAAGGACGCCGTCATCTACGAGCTTCACGTCAGGGCGTTCTGCGACAGCAACAACGACGGCATCGGGGACTTCCGCGGCCTCACCGAGAAGCTCGACTATCTGCAGGATCTGGGCGTGAACACGCTCTGGCTGCTCCCGTTCTATCCGTCGCCTATGCGCGACGACGGCTATGACATCGCGGATTACCACAACGTCCATCCGGATTACGGCACCCGCAACGACTTCCGCAGCTTCGTGCGGGAAGCCCACCGGCGGGGCCTGAGGATCGTCACCGAGCTGGTGATCAACCACAGCTCCGACCAGCATCCCTGGTTCCAGGCCGCACGACGGGCCTTGCCGGGATCCTCCAAGCGCGACTTCTACGTGTGGAGCGACACCGACACCCGCTTCCCGGAGACGCGCATCATTTTCACCGACGCCGAGAGCTCCAACTGGGCCTGGGACAAGGTGGCGAACGCCTACTACTGGCACCGCTTTTTCTCCCATCAGCCCGACCTCAACCACAACAATCCAGAAGTGGTGAAGGCCATGATCCGGGTGATGCGGTTCTGGCTGGACCAGGGCGTGGACGGACTGCGCCTGGACGCGATTCCGTACCTGTGCGTGCGAGAGGGCACCGGCAACGAGAATCTTCCGGAGACCCATGCGGTAATCAAGCACATGCGCGCGGTGATCGACGCCCATTACGCGAACCGCATGCTGCTGGCCGAGGCCAACCAGTGGCCGGAGGACGTGATCGACTATTTCGGCGGCGGTGACGAGTGCCATATGGCCTACCACTTCCCGCTGATGCCGCGCATGTACATGGCGATCGCCCAGGAGGACCGGCACCCGATCGTGGAAATCATGCAGCAGACGCCGGACGTTCCCGAAACCTGCCAGTGGGCGATATTCCTGCGCAATCACGACGAGCTCACGCTGGAGATGGTCACCAGCCGGGAGCGCGACTACATGTACCAGATGTACGCCGCCGACCCGCGGGCGCGCCTCAACCTGGGCATACGGCGGCGCCTCGCCCCGCTGATGGACAACGATCTCGACAGGATCAGGCTGATGAACAGCCTGCTGCTGTCCATGCCGGGGTCCCCGATCATCTATTACGGCGACGAGATCGGAATGGGCGACAACGTGTACCTGGGCGACCGCAACGGCGTGCGCACCCCGATGCAGTGGAGCCCCGACCGCAACGCCGGGTTCTCCCACGCCGACCCCCAGCGCCTGTACCTGCCGCCGATCATGGATCCGGTCTACGGCTACGAGGCGGTGAACGTGGAGGCGCAGCTGCGCGATCCGTCTTCGCTGCTCAACTGGATGCGCCGGGTGCTCTCGGTGCGCAAGAGCTACCGGGCGTTCGGCCGGGGAACCATCCGCTTCCTGCGGGCGGGCAACCGCAAGATCCTCGCCTACCTGCGGGAGGCGGGCGACGAGACCGTGCTTTGCGTCGCGAACCTGGCGCGCTCGGCCCAGCCCGTGGAGCTCGACCTCGCCGGCTACAAGGGCCGGGTGCCGGTGGAGCTCATGGGGCGGACCGCCTTTCCTCCGGTGGGCGATCTGCCCTACCTGCTGACCCTGCCGGGCCACGGGTTCTACTGGTTCCGTCTCGCCAAGGGCGAGGAGGTTCCGGCATGGCACGAGGAGCGGCTGCCGCGGGAGGAGCCGCCGGTGCTGGTGCTGTTCGACGGCTGGCGCAGCTTCTTCCGGGACCGCGTCGTGCCGTGGCGCATCGCCATGGCCGAGAAGGTGCGCGCGCAGCTGGAAGCCGAAGTGCTGCCCCGGTTCGTCGCCGGTCAGCGCTGGTATGCCGCCAAGGGCGAGCGGCTGCGGCGGCTGGCGCTTGCGGACCACGCCGAATGGAACACCGAGGGCGGGAACTGGCTGGTGGGGTTGTTCCGGGCGGAAGGCGAGGCGGGTGACGTCCATACCTATTTCCTGCCCCTGGCGCTCGCTTGGGAGGAACCCCGGGAGGAACGTCCGCGGCCGCTGCTGGCCGCGGCGGTCGCCAAGGTGCGCCAGCAGGCCCAGGTGGGGGTTCTGGCCGACGCCTTCGCCGACGAGAAATTCTGCCGGGCGGTGGTGGCGGCCATTGACCGCGGCCTGGAACTGCCCTGCGCGAGGGGAGGCCTCCGATTCTCCCCGAGCGCGGCCTTCCTCGACATCGCCGGCAGCGCGTGGCAGGAGCTGCCGGTGCGGGCGCCCGAGGCGCAGGGGAGCAACACCGCCGTGGCCCTGGGCCACCGGCTGTTCCTCAAGGCCTACCGTCGCCCGCAGCCCGGGGTCAACGCCGAACTCGAGATGGGACGCTTTCTGACCGAGGTGGCGCGCTTCCCCCACAGCGTGCCGGTGGCCGGCGCCGTGGAGTATGTCGCGCCGGAGGGTCCGCCCATGACCCTGGCGCTGCTTCAGGGCTACGTGGAAAACCAGGGAGACGGCTGGACCTACACCCTGGGATATCTCGACCGATACTTCGAGCATCATCGGGCGGGAATCGCGCCGACTGGAGACCCGGCCGAAATCCACGGCGCCTATCTGGCGCTCATGCGCACCCTGGGGCAGCGCACGGCCGAGCTGCACCTGGCGCTTGCTGCCCGAAGCGGGAATCCCGCTTTCGATCCGGAAGAGGCGGGGCCCAGCGACATCGCTTCCTGGCGCGACGCGGTCCGCGAGGAGGCTGCGGCGACGCTGGAACTGCTGGCCCGGCGCCGCGAGGCGGTACCGCAATCGGCGCGCGCCGATGCCGATGCCGTGCTGGCGCGGCGCGCCGCGCTACTGCAAGGGATCGAGGCGCTCGCCCCGGCCCCGGCGCTGAAAATCCGCCACCACGGGGACTATCACCTGGGGCAGGTGCTGCTGACCCAGAATGACTTCCTGATTACCGATTTCGAAGGGGAGCCGGCGCGACCGCTCACCGTGCGGCGGCTGAAGCACTCGCCCCTGCGGGATGTGGCCGGGATGCTGCGCTCGTTCAACTATGCCCGGCATGCCGCAGCGTTCGGCAGCGCGGGCGCCCGGGAAGCGGACCGGGGGCCGCTCGATGCCCTGGGCCAGGCCTGGGAGACGGCGGCGGGGGGCGCCTTTCTCGCCGCCTACCGCGAGCGGGTCGCCGGTGCGGGCCTGTTTGCGTCATGGGAGCAGGCGCAGGCGCTGCTGAAGCTGTTCCTTCTGGAGAAGCTGTTCTACGAGCTGCGCTACGAGCTGGCGAGCCGTCCCGACTGGAGCCGCATTCCGCTGCGGGGCCTGCTCGAGCAGCCGGAGGCGGGGCCACCGCAGGAATCGTTACGATAGGAGGTTGTCATGGAAAGGGTGGACATGCTGCTGGAACCGGTCCGGGTCTTTCTCGTGCAGGTGGGCGAGTTCGCGCCGAAGGTGCTGCTGGCGCTGATCATCCTCATCGCCGGGTGGGCATTCGCCAAGGGCGTGAAGTTCGGCGTGGAGAAGGGCCTGCGGATGATCAATTTCAATGTGCTCACCGAGAAGGCGGGCCTCGACGAATTCCTGCAGCAGGGCGGCGGCAAGGCCGACACCACCACCGTTCTCGGGCTGCTGGTGTACTGGCTGGTGATCCTCACCGCGGTGATGATCGCCTTCAATAGCCTGGGCCTCACCCATGTCACGGACCTGCTCGGGAGAGTGGTGCTGTTCGTCCCCAAGGTCATCGTGGCGGTGCTGATCCTCGCCTTCGGCGCCTACTTCGCCCGGTTCATCGGGGCGACCATCACCACCTACTTGCGCAACGTGGGGCTGGAGGACGCCGATCTTCTGGGGCGCTTCGCGTTCTACGCGATTCTCATCTTCGTGCTGATCATCGCCCTCGACCAGATGAATCTTGGCGACATCATCCGCCAGAGCTTCCTCGTTCTGCTGGCGGCGGTGGCCTTCGGGCTGGCCCTGGCCTTCGGGCTGGGTGGCCAGAAGAAGGCCGCCGAGCTTCTGGAGAAGTGGTGGCCGGAGGCCGGCGGCGCCGGCCGGGAAGGGCGCGAATAGCCGGCTTCATTGCCCTCCATGAGCAACGTCATCACCGCGGTCTGGCCGGGCAAGCCCTACCCGCGGGGGGCCACCTGGGACGGGGAGGGCGTGAACTTCGCGCTGTTCTCGGAACACGCGGAAAAGGTCGAGCTCTGCCTGTTCGACCCCAGCGGGCGCCGCGAGCTGCAGCGCGTCGAGCTCCGTGAGCAGACGGACCAGGTCTGGCACTGCTACCTGCCGGAAGCGAGGCCCGGGCTGCTCTACGGCTACCGGGTCCACGGGCCCTACAGGCCGGAGCATGGCCACCGCTTCAATCCCAACAAGCTCCTGATCGAGCCCTATGCCAAGCAGCTCGCGGGCAGCCTGCGCTGGAGCGATGCCCATTTCGGCTACCGCGTGGCAGGCAAGCAGGAGGATCTCGCTGCCGACCGCCGGGACAGCGCCTCGGGAATGCCCAAGTGCGTGGTGGTTGACCCGGCCTTCACCTGGGGCGAGGATCGCCGGCCGGCAGTGCCCTGGCACGACACGATCATCTGCGAGGTTCACGTGAAGGGCTTCACCGTGCGCCACCCGGAGGTGCCGCCCCAGCTCCGGGGCACTTATGCCGGCCTCGCCACTGCGCCGGTCATCGAGCACTACAAGCGGCTCGGCATCACCACGCTGGAGCTGATGCCGGTGCACAGCTTCGTCGACGACCGGCATCTCATCGAGAAGGGGCTGCGCAACTACTGGGGCTACAACTCGATGGCTTTTTTCGCGCCCGATGGGCGCTATTCGGCGACCGGGTCGCTGAAGGAATTCAAGACCATGGTGAAGGCTCTGCATTCGGCCGGAATCGAAGTGATCCTGGACGTGGTTTACAACCACACCGCCGAGGGCAACCACCTGGGCCCCACCCTGTGTTTCCGCGGCATAGACAATGCCGCCTACTACCGGCTGATGCCCGACAATCCGCGCTACTACGTGGACTACACCGGCTGCGGCAACACCCTCGACATGCGGCATCCGCGGGTGCTGCAGCTCATCATGGATTCGCTGCGCTACTGGGTCACGGAGATCCACGTGGACGGGTTCCGCTTCGATCTGGCCTCGGCGCTGGCGCGGGAGCTGCACGAGGTCGACCGGCTGGGGGCGTTCTTCGACATCATCTGCCAGGACCCGGTACTGTCCCAGGCGAAGCTCATCGCCGAGCCCTGGGACCTGGGTGAAGGCGGCTACCAGGTGGGGAATTTCCCCGCGGGCTGGGTGGAATGGAACGACAAATACCGGGACACGGTGCGGGCGTACTGGAAGGGCGATGGGGGCCTCATCGGCGAGTTCGCGCGGCGCCTCACCGGATCGAGCGACCTCTACGAGCACAGCGGCCGCAAGCCCTACGCCAGCGTCAACTTCGTGACCGCCCACGACGGGTTTACGCTCCTTGACCTGGTGAGCTTCAACCACAAGCACAACGAGGCCAACCAGGAGGACAACCGCGACGGCAGGGACGAAAACCTGAGCTGGAACTGCGGCGCAGAAGGCCCGACGGACGATGCGGAGATCGGCGCCCTGCGGGCCCGGCAAAAGCGCAACTTCGTCGCGACCCTGCTTTTTTCCCAGGGCGTGCCCATGCTGCTCGGCGCCGATGCGCTTGGGCATACCCAGCTCGGCAACAACAACGCCTATTGCCAGGACAACGAGACGAGCTGGGTGAACTGGGAGCTCAAGCCCGAGGACGGCGATTTCCTCGCGTTGCTGCGGCGGGTGATCGGGCTGCGGGCCGCTCACCCGGTTTTCCGGCGGCGCAATTTCTTTCAGGGGCGGCCGATCCGCGGCACGGGCATCAAGGACATCGTCTGGCTGCGCCCCGACGGAGGCGAAATGACCGACGAGGAATGGAACCAGTCCTTCGCCCGCTGCCTCGGCGTGTACCTGGCAGGCGAGACCCTGGAGGAACAGGACGACCGGGGGCGCCGGCTTCAGGACGACAATCTCCTGCTGCTGTTCAACGCCCACCACGAGGAAATTCCCTTCCACTTGCCCGAATACCGGGCTCAGTCCGGCTGGACGCTGCTGCTCGACACCCGGCACGGGGATGGCATCGGCCCCGGGCAATCGCTGCGGGCCGGGGAGGCCTATCCCCTTGCCGGCCGCTCCGTGGCCCTTCTGCGCCAGATCGCTGCCGCGACATGAGGCGCGTCCATTCCATGCCGTTCGGCGCCGAGGTTCACGCCGACGGTTTGACCCGGTTTCGGTTGTGGGCGCCGACGGCGCGAACCGTGGAGCTTTGCCTGCGAGGGGAGGGCGAGGAACGGGTCATGCCTGTGGAATCCGCCGGGAAGGGTTGGTTCGAACGGGTGACTGACCGGGCGCCTCCCGGCACCCTTTACGTGTACCGCATCGACGGCGCCCTGCGGGTGCCGGATCCGGCGTCGCGCTTTCAACCGGAAGACGTGCATGGACCGAGCCGGGTTGTCGACCCCGGCGCGTTCGACTGGGCCGACGGGGATTGGCGCGGCAGACCGTGGGAAGAGGCGGTGATTTATGAATTGCACGTGGGCACTTTCGTGCCCGAGGGCACGTTCGCGGGGGTCGAGCGCCGACTGGATTACCTGAACGAGCTCGGCGTGACGGCGCTGGAGCTGATGCCAATCGCCGACTACCCCGGAACGCGTAACTGGGGCTACGACGGCGTGCTACCCTTTGCGCCCGACAGCCGCTACGGGGCGCCGCAGGACCTGAAAGCGCTGGTGCAGGCGGCCCATGCCCGGGGCCTGATGGTGTTTCTGGACGTGGTGTACAACCATTTCGGCCCGGAGGGAAATTACCTTCACGCCTACGCGCCGCGGTTTTTCTCCACCCGCCACGAAACGCCCTGGGGTCCGGCAATCAACTTCGACGGGCCGGGCAGCCGCAACGTGAGGGATTTCTTCATCCACAATGCGCTGTACTGGCTGGAGGAGTTTCACTTCGACGGGCTGCGCCTCGACGCGGTGCACGCGATCGCCGATGACTCAACCCCGGATATCCTGACCGAGCTTGCCGACGCGGTGCACCGGGGGCCGGGCCGGGAGCGCTTGATTCACCTGGTGCTGGAAAACGACCGTAACGAGTCGCGCTACCTGGCACAGCAGTCGCCGTCGAAGCCGCGCTGGTATGCTGCCCAATGGAACGACGACATTCATCACGCCCTTCACGTCATCGTGACCGGCGAAACGGATGGCTACTACCACGACTTTGCGGAGCGCCCGCTCTGGTATCTCGGCCGCTGTCTGGCCGAGGGCTTCGCCTTTCAGGGCGAGCCGTCCCCCTACCGGGGGCAGCGGTTGCGGGGCGAGCCGAGCCGCGACCTGCCGCCTTCCGCCTTCGTTTCCTTCCTGCAGACCCATGATCAGGTGGGCAACCGGGCCTTCGGGGAGCGTCTGGTGGGACTCGCGGCACCGGAAGCGCTGAGGGCGGCGGTTTCCATCCTGTTGCTTTCGCCGGCGCCCCCGCTGCTTTTCATGGGAGAGGAGTTCGGATCGGCGCGCCCGTTCCTGTTCTTCTGCGATTTCGGCGGTGAGCTGGCGCTGGCCGTGCGGGAGGGACGGCGCCGGGAATTCGAACGCTTCCGGAGATTTGCCGACCCGGCTGCCCGGGAAGCGATTCCCGATCCCTGCGATCCCGCGACGTTCCGGGATTCGTGCCTGGACTGGGAAAACCTGACGAAGGCGCCCCATTGCGACTGGCTTGCCCTGTACCGCGACCTGTTGGAGGTCCGCCGCCGATCGGTCGCACCGCGGCTTGCCGGCATGGAGGGCGGGCGCGCCCGGTTCGAGACCCTGGGCGCCACGGGGCTCTCGGCCCGCTGGACTCTGGGGGACGGCAGCGGGCTTCGGGTCATGGCCAATCTCGGCGCCGGATTCTTGCCCGATATCCCGGAACCGGGGGGCGAACTGCTTCACGCGGTCGGAGCCGGTCTGCCGGAGAGCCTGGCGCAGTGGGTCATGCCGCCCTGGTCTGTCGCCTGGTTTCTGGAGGGGCGCCAAGGATGAGCGACCCGCAAGCGATGGAACGCCTGAGCGCAGGGCTCGGGATCGCCGCCGAGTACACCGATATCTGGGGCAAGCGGCACCCGACCTCGGCAAAGACCCGCCGCGCCCTTCTGGAGGCGATGGGAATTCCCGGGGATGGGTCGGCGCTGCGCCAGGCGGCCGCCGATCGGGAAATGCATGACTGGCGACGCCTGCTTCCCCCGGTGGCGGTGGTCCGCGAGGCGGATGCTCCCCATGCGATTGCAGTGGCGGTTCCCGCGGCCTGGTCCGAGCGGGAATTCCGCTGGACCCTGAGGTTCGAAGACGGCGGCCAGCGCTCGGGAAGCTTCCGTGCGGCGGACCTACCGCTGACGGGGGAACGCCGCATCGGCGGCGCTTCTTTTCTCCGGCACGCATGGCACCTCGATTCCGCCCCGGCCGGCTATCACACGCTGGAAATACGGGATTCCGAGATTCCCGAGCGGTGCGCAACGATGCAGCTGATCGTGACGCCGGCCTCCTGCTACCAGCCGGCAGCGCTGGGCCGGGAGGGAAGGGTTTGGGGGCTTTCGGTGCAGCTCTATTCCCTGAGGTCGCGGCGCAACTGGGGGATCGGAGATTTCACCGACCTGCGCGGGCTGGTGGAAGTGGCCTCCGGATCGGGTGCCGACGTGGTAGGGGTGAATCCGCTGCACGCGCTTTTTTTCCCCGATCCGGAGCGGGCAAGCCCCTATGGCGCGTCGAGCCGGTGTTTCCTCAACTGGCTTTACATCGACACCGAAGCCGAGGCGGATTTCGCTGAATGCGAGGCCGCCCGTGCTGCGGTGGCGGCGCCCGAGTTCCAGGCGCGGCTGCGCCGGCTGCGGGCAACGGAGCTCGTGGACTACGCGGGTGTCGCCGCGGTGAAGCGCGAGATCCTGGAGCTGCTCTACCGCCATTTCCGCGATAGGCACCTCCCGGGCGGCGGCGAGCGCTCCGCCCAGTTCCGCGCGTTCCGGTCCCGGCGGGGAGCAGCGCTGCGAAATTATGCGCTGTTCGAAGCGTTGCAGGAGCATTTCTGTCGCCACGACCCGCCGTGCCGGGGCTGGCCAGCGTGGCCGGCGGCCTACCGCGACCCCGCATCGCCGGAGGTGGCCGCCTTCACCGCGGCGCACGCAGAGCGCATCGAATTCTTCGAATACCTGCAGTGGATCGCGGATCGCCAGCTCGCCGCGGTCGGACGCCGTTCCCTTGAATTGGGTCTCGGCGTCGGGCTGTACCAGGATCTTGCCCTAGGCGCAGCCGCGGACAGCGCCGAAGTCTGGGGAACGCAAGCGCTCTGCGCCATGGGTGCCCACATCGGGTCCCCGCCGGATGAATTCAACCTGCGCGGACAGGACTGGGGCCTGCCGCCGTTCGTTCCCGACCGTTTGCGGGAGACCGGCTTTGCGCCGTTCGTCGCCGCGCTTCGGGCCAACATGCAGCATGCCGGCGCCTTGCGCCTGGACCACGTCATGGCGCTTTTCCGCCTGTTCTGGGTGCCGGCCGATGCTCCCCCGGCCGAAGGCGCCTATGTCGCCTATCCGCTGGAGGATCTGCTCGGGATTCTGGCGCTGGAGAGCCGGCGCAACCGTTGCCTGGTCGTCGGCGAAGATCTCGGCACCGTGCCCGACGAATTGCGCGAGCAATTACGCCGGATGGGCGTGCTCGGCTGCCGGCCCCTGTATTTCGAAAAGGAAGCGGATGGCGCTTTCAAGTCCCCGGAGAGCTATCCGGTCCAGGCGCTGGCATCGGTGGCGACCCATGACCTACCAACCCTGTGCGGATTCTGGAACGGATATGACCTGGACCAGCGTGCCCGCCTCGGTCTGTTTCCCTCCGATGCCGCGCGGGAAGCGCAGGTCATCGCCCGCGCCCAGGACCGCGCCCGCCTGCTGATGGCCCTGGACCGCGCCGGGCTGCTGCCGCCGGGCGCCAGCGTGCACCCGGTGGGGCATCCGGAGATCTCCCCGGAACTGGCGCAATCGATCCACGTCTTTCTGGCCCGCACCCCGGCCAAGGTGCTGATGGTGCAGCCGGAGGACGTGTTCGGCGTGGCCGAACAGGCGAATCTGCCGGGCAGCGGGCGCGGGCACCCCAACTGGTGCCGCAAGCTTCCCCTGGACCTTGAGGAGTGGGCAGGCGACCCGCGCCTGCGGACGCTCGCGGAAGCGGTGGGGAAGGTCCGGACGCGCACCGCAGCCGCGCCACAGCCCGGCAGGGTCGCCCGCGCGGAGCCCCGCATTCCGCTTGCCACCTATCGCCTGCAGTTCGGCGGCGCGTTTACCTTCGCCCAGGCGGCGGCGCTGGTGCCCTATCTCCATGGGCTCGGCGTGAGCCACTGTTACGCCTCGCCCTACCTCAAGGCGCGACCCGGCAGCCGCCATGGCTACGACATCATCGATCACAACGCGCTGAACCCGGAGATCGGCACTCGCGGGGACTACGGCCGCTTCGTCGAGGCCCTCAGGCGCCACGGCATGGGCCAGATTCTGGACCTGGTTCCCAACCACATGGGCGTCATGGGCAGCGACAACGCGTGGTGGCTGGACGTCCTGGAAAACGGACCGGCCTCGGTCTATGCGGACTTCTTCGATATCGACTGGACCCCGCTCAAGGACGAGCTCCGCTACAAGGTGCTGCTGCCGGTTCTCGGGGACCATTACGGCACCGTGCTGGACCGCGGGGAGCTTACGCTCGCGTTCGACGCCGGACGGGGCGAATTCAGCGTTCACTATTTCGAGCACCGCTTTCCGCTGGACCCGGCCGAATACCCGAGGGTCCTGCGTCACTGTCAGGACCGGCTTGCCGCCGCCCTGGGGGCGGACAATCCGGTGCTGCTCGATTGCCAGGCGCTGACCACGGCGTTCGGGCATCTGCCCGGCCGCGTCGAAACTTCCGCCGACAAGGTGCTGGAGCGAAACCGGGACAAGGAAGTTCACAAGCGGCACCTTGCGGATCTGGCGGCCCGCTCGCCGGAGGTCGCCGCATTCATTGCCGAGAACGTGGGCGAGTTCAATGGCAGGCCGGGGGACCAGGCGAGCTTCGACGCGCTCCACGAGCTCATCAAGGCCCAGGCATTCCGGCTCGCCTTCTGGCGGGTCGCCTCCGACGAGATCAATTACCGCCGGTTCTTCGACATCAACGATCTCGCCGGGCTGAGGATGGAAAACCCGGCGGTGTTCGAGGCCACCCACCGGCTCGTCTTTTCTCTCATCGACGACGGCAGCGTCGAGGGCCTGAGAATCGATCATCCCGACGGGCTCTACGATCCCGGGGAGTATTTCCGGCGCCTGCAGGCCCACTTCCGGGGTGCCGCCGCCGAGGCAGGCGAAACCGCGGGAAAACCCGCCAGGTTCATTTACCTCGTCGGCGAGAAGATCCTCGCCGAGCACGAGCGGCTGCCGGAGGACTGGCCGGTGCACGGCACCACGGGCTACCGCTTCGCGAACGTCCTCAACGGGCTGTTCGTGGACGTCTCCGCGGAATCCCGGCTGGATCGAATCTACGCGGATTTCACGGGGGAGCACGTGGATTTCGACGACCTCGCCTACCGCTGCAAGCGGCTCATCATGAAAACAGCGATGGCGGGCGAGCTCAACATGCTGGCCCGCGAGCTGAGCCGCATCGCGCTGGCGAGCCGCCACACCTGCGATTTCACGCTGAACAGCCTGCGGGACGCGCTGGCCGAGGTGGGGGCCTGCTTTCCGGTCTACCGGACCTACATTTCCCCGCAGGAGGTTTCGGCGGCCGACCGGCGGCACATCGAGTGGGCGGTGGCCGTGGCCCGCAAGCGCAGCCGGGCGGCCGATGTGTCCGTGTTCGATTTCGTCCGCGGGGTGCTGACCACCGACATCGCGGAGGGGAGGAACCCGGCCTACCGCGACCGGGTGCTCGGTTTTGCCATGCGCTTCCAGCAGTTCTCGGCGCCGGTCATGGCGAAAGGCGTGGAGGATACCGCGTTCTACATCTGCAACCGCCTGGTCTCCCTCAACGAGGTCGGCGGCGATCCCCGCAGCTTCGGCTTTTCCCTGGAGGCGTTCCACGCCGCGAGCCGCGACCGCGCGTTGAACTGGCCGCACACCATGCTTGCCACCTCCACCCACGACAGCAAGCGCTCCGAGGACGTGCGGGCGCGGATCGACGTGCTGTCCGAGATTCCTGCCTTGTGGAAGCTCAACTTGCGGCGGTGGCGGCGCCTGAATCGAAACAAGAAAAGCATGGCGGACGGCGAGCCGGCGCCGTGGCGCAATGACGAATACCTGCTCTACCAGGCCCTGATCGGCACGTGGCCCCTCGAACCGCCGGACGAGGAGGCTCTGAACGCCTACCGCGAGCGCATCGAACGCTACATGCTGAAAGCGGTGCGCGAGGCCAAGGTGGCGAGCTCCTGGATCAACGTCAACACCGAATATGAAGCGGCGCTTTCGAAATTCGTGGGAAGCTTGCTCGCTCCCGGTCCAAGGAACCTGTTCCTTCCCGAGCTGAATGCCCTGGCCCGGCAGGTCGCCCATTTCGGAATGCTCAACAGCCTGGCGATGACACTCATCAAGCTGACATCGCCCGGGGTGCCGGACATCTACCAGGGCAACGAACTGTGGGACTTCAGCCTGGTGGACCCGGACAACCGCCGCCCGGTGGATTTCGATCGCCGCACCCGCCTGCTCGACGAGCTGACGCGCATGGCAGAGGAAGCTCGCGGCGATCTGGGACGGCGGGTGCACGCGCTGCTCGATCGCTTGAGCGACGGTCGGGCCAAGTTCTTTGTGACCTGGCGCGCGCTGGGGATGCGCCGCGCTCTTCCCGAGCTGTTCGGCACAGGGGACTATGTTCCGATCAAGGCGGCCGGCGAGCGGGCGGATCATGTCTGCGCCTTTGCCCGGACCAAGGGGGCAAACACCTCGATCACCGTTGCGCCGAGGCTGGTGGCGAGGCTTCTCGGAGGCGACATGACGCTCCCGCTGGGCACCGAAGCCTGGAGGGACACCCGGATCGACGTGCCGTGGGCCGCGGGGCAGGCGTATCGGAACGTGCTCACCGGGGAAATTCTGGCGCCCGAGCCCAGGAACGGCACGCACGCATTACCCCTCTGGCAGTTGCTGCGGTTGTTTCCCGTGGCTCTGCTCCAGAAGACCGGCGGCGAGACCGGCACCGCCTCCTGAACATGGAAGGCGGATTGCTTCCGGAGAACCACGATGGAAAAAAGCGCTGAACTCATCGCCCGGGGCCTGAGCGAAGCGCTCCGGCTGCTCAGGGAAAATGCCGCTCCCGAGGGGCTGCTCGCCTCCTCGCCCACCTCGCGGGCGGTGGAGCGCGGCTACGCGCGGGTGTTCGGGAGGGACGCCGGCATCTGCGCAATTGCGCAGGCCCATTGTGGCGCGGAGGATCTCCAGGCGAGCGCCAGGTCGAGCCTTTACACCCTTGCCGCCCACCAGGCGCCCAACGGACAGATTCCGAAATACGTGGATGTGCAACGCGGAACCGCGGATTTCTGGTACCTGGGCTGCATCGATGCCACGCTGTGGTGGCTGATCGCGGTGAAAGTCCTGGCACAACGGCTTTCCGACCTGCGCATGGAGCGCGACCTGGCGAGCCCGATCGAAAAGGCGCTCGACTGGCTCCATTGCCAGGAGCACCAGCAGATCTTTCTCCTTCAGCAGAACGAGGCGAGCGACTGGGCGGACATCATGCCGCGTTCCGGTTTCGTTCTTTACACCAATGCCCTCTGGTATTACGTGAAGGTGCTCTACGGGCTTAAAAGAACGCAGGAGACTCGGCGCCACTTCAACGATCTGTTTTTTCCCTTCGGCAGCCGCCTGCCGGAATACCGGCGGCTGCGCCTGCTCACCCACTATGTGCGCAACAAGGCACGCAACCGGGAGCTCTACCTGAGCTTCGTCAACCTTTCGTTCTGGGGCGAGGAGGGGGACGTATTCGGCAATCTGCTTGCAATTCTTTTCGGACTCGCGGACGGCCACCGCGCGGAACGCATCCTGCGCGCCATCGCCGGGGCTCAGAAGGACGCGGCCTACCCGGTGCGGGCCACCTGCACTCCCATTGCGCGCAACGATACGTTATGGCGCGCCTACATGGGCCGCCACCGCCAGAATCTCGAGTTCCAGTACCACAACGGGGGCATCTGGCCCTTGGTGGGCGGATTCTGGGTGATGGCGCTGCTGCGCGCGGGAAAGCGGCGCAAGGCCCAGGAGGAGCTCCTGCGCCTCGCCCGCGCAAACGCGCTGAACGGATGGGAATTCAACGAATGGCTGCACGGCAAGACCGGCGAGCCCTGCGGAATGCCGCGCCAGTCCTGGAACGCCGCCATGTTTCTCCTCGCCCACCACGCTTTCCGGGCGCGGGTATTCTGATCGGACGCGGGGCGAGCGGCGGCCCGCCGTTTCCCGTCGACCGGCGGTGGCGCAATGGCAGGAGCTGAGGGCCCCGCCGGGCATCGCCACGCAGCCCGGGAAAACGCGCCAAATTGGGGAAACTCCTGATTTGTATCGCCCGCGGAAAAGCCGATAGAATGCGCAGTCGGCCCTGCCCGGGATGCTGCCCGCGTCGCTCCCTGCCGGCGAAGGCGGGACATTCTGCGGACTGGATTGCCACCAAGTACCGCCGGGGCAGCCATCCCCGCTACTGTACGGGACCCCTGGTGGCGCGTAGAACAACCCACATGCTGAATCCGACCCGAGCCACCGTGCTGTACGCCGTCAGCTCTGCAATCACGCTGTTTGCCTTCTGGCTGCTGCTCTCCGGCTACTTCACGCCGTTCCTGCTCGTGGCCGGCATCGCGTCGGCGGTGGCGATCACCGCCTTCGGCTGGCGCATGGACCTGGTGGATCACGAGGGGCACCCGGTGCACCTGGGCTGGCGGTCGTTGATTTACTGGCCCTGGCTGGTCAAGGAAATCGTCCTGTCGGCGCTGGCGGTCTCCCGGATCATCCTCGAGCGCCGGCTGCCCATCAGCCCGACCCTGGTGCGGGTCAAGCCCAGCCAGAAAACCACGGTGGGAGTCGTTACCTACGCCAACTCCATCACCCTCACCCCGGGCACCGTTTCGGTGGAGGTCAGCACCGAAGAGATCCTGGTCCATGCCCTCACTCGCGAAGGGGCGGAGAGCCTGGCGCAGGGGGACATGGACCGGCGGGTGTCGCAGTTCGAGGGGGGCCGCTGATGTTCGCCGTCACCGCCCTGGCGCTCCTGGTCACCCTGGCGCTGGCTCTCGTTCGCGCGCTGCGCGGTCCGACCGTGTTCGACCGGGTTCTCGCCGCCAACAGCATCGGTACGGTGGCGGTCCTGCTCCTTTCGGTGATCGGATTTCTGGGCGGCCGGCCGGAGTTCCTGGATCTCGCCATCGTGTACGCCCTGCTCAACGTCGTGGGGACCATCGCCGTGCTGAAGTTCTTCGAATTCGGCAGCCTGGGCGATCCGCTGGAAAAACCGGAGGGCGAGTGAGCGTGGCCGCAGACATGTTGAGCTGGGCTTGCCTGCTGGCGGGAGGCGCCTTCTGCATCATCGGCGCCGTGGGGTTGCTGCGCATGCCGGACCTCTACACCCGCATGCATGCCGCCAGCGTCACCGATACCCTGGGCGCTGGGCTTATCCTGGTGGGCCTCATGTTCCAGGCCGGGCTTTCCCAGGTGACGGGGAAGCTGCTGGTGATCCTGGTGCTGCTGCTGTTCACCAATCCCGCCGCCACCCACGCCCTCGCCAAGGCGGCGCTGGCCCGAAAGGTGCGGCCACTGCTGGAAAACCCGGGAGAAGCGCCATCGAAGTCCTGATCAATGTGGTGCTGCTCCTGCTGCTGGCGGCGGTGGCCCTGGCCATAGTCGGAACCCGCAACCTGTTCGCGGTGGTGGTGCTCTCCAGCATCTACAGCTTCCTCATGGCGACGACGCTGGTGGTCCTGGACGCGGTGGACGTGGCCATGACCGAGGCTTCGGTCGGCGCGGGGATCTCCACCGTGCTCCTGCTCGGCACCCTGTACCTCACCAGGAGCGAGGAGGCCGTACCTGGGCACCGACCCCTGCTGCCCTTGGCGGTGGCGGTGGTCACCGCGGGCATGCTGATCTACGGCACCCTGGGCATGCCCGTGTTCGGCGACCCGACGGGGCCGATCCACCAGCACGTGGCGCCGCGCTACATCCAGGACGGAGTGCGCGAGACGGGCATCCCCAACATCGTGACCGCGGTACTGGCGAGCTACCGGGGCTACGATACCCTGGGCGAGACCACGGTGATTTTCACCGCGGGCGTGGGAGTGATCCTGCTCCTGGGGATTGGGCGCCGGGGAAGGAAGGGGGAAGACGAATGAAGGGTTACCTTGTATTGCGAGTCATTGCCAAGCTCGTAATCCCCTTCGCGCTGCTATTCGCCCTCTACGTCCAGTTCCACGGCGACTTCGGTCCGGGCGGCGGCTTCCAGGCAGGAGTGATCATCGCCGCGGGTGTGATTTTCTACGCCCTCATTTTCGGCCTGGCCAACGCCCGAAAGCTCGTGCCGCCGCGCCTGGTGGAGATCCTGGTGGCCCTGGGCGTCGTCATCTACGGCGGCGTGGGGGTGCTGGGGATCTTGCTGGGGGGCAACTACCTCGATTACTTCGTGCTGTCCTCCGACCCGGTGCACGGCCAGGAGCGCGGCGTGTTCTGGGTGGAGGCGGGGGTTTGTGTCACCGTGGCCGGGGTCATGCTCGCGATCTTCTACGCCTTTGCCGGACGCCCGCGCCGGCCCGACCCCGAATGAACGTGGTTTTCCATTTCAATTACTGGGTCGCCATGGTGCTGCTCACCATCGGGCTCTATATCGTGATCGCCCGCGGCAATCTGGTCAAAAAGCTGGTGGGCCTGTCCATATTCCAGACCTCGGTCTACCTGCTCTACATTTCCGCCGGCAAGATCATCGGCGGCACGCCGCCCATCATTGCGGAGGGGTTCACGATCTATTCCAACCCGCTGCCTCATGTCCTGATCCTTACCGCCATCGTGGTGGGCGTGGCGACCCTTGCGCTCGGCCTGGCGCTGGTGGTGCGGATCCAGGAAGCCTACGGCACCATCGAGGAGGATGAAATCCAGCGCCAGGACGAGGAGCCGTGATCGCTATCCACTTTCCCGCCCTGCAGGTGGTCGTGCCGCTGCTGGCGGCGCCCCTGTGCGTGATCGTGCGCAATGCCCGCGCTGCCTGGCTCATCGCGCTGGCCGTGAGTTGGGCCATGCTTTACGTGGCGACAGGGCTCCTTGCCGAGGCGCTGTCGGCCGGGGTAATCTCCTACCGCCTCGGGAGCTGGGCGCCGCCCTGGGGCATCGAGTACCGGGTGGATCCCGTGAACGGTCTGCTGCTTGTGCTGGTGTCCTTCGTGGGCGCCGTCGTCATGACCTTCAGCCGGGCGAGCGTGGACCACGAGGTGCCCCGCAGCCAGCACCATCTGTTCTACGCCGCCTACCTGCTTTGCCTCTCCGGCCTGCTCGGGATCGCGGTCACCGGCGACGCCTTCAACATATTCGTATTTCTGGAGATCTCCTCGCTCGCCACCTACATTCTTATCGCGATGGGAAGGGACCGCCGGGCGCTCACCGCCTCCTACCAGTACCTGATCATGGGGACCATCGGCGCCACCTTCATCGTGATCGGGATTGGTCTGCTGTACCTGATGACGGGGACGCTCAACCTGGCGGACTTGGCGCAGCGCGTGCCCCAGGTAGAGCACACCCGCCCGGTGTTGGCGGCGCTGGCGTTCCTCACGGTGGGGATTTCGCTCAAGCTCGCCCTGTTCCCCCTGCATCTGTGGCTGCCCAACGCCTACGCCTATGCCCCCTCCATGGTGACCGCGTTCGTGGCGGCCACCGCCACCAAGGTGGCCGTGTATCTGCTGCTGCGCTTCTTCTTCACGGTTTTCGGAGCGTCCTTCGTCTTGGAACAGGTGCAGGTGCCCGCGATCCTGCTGGTGCTTTCCCTGGCGGCCATGTTCGTGGCCTCCACGGTGGCCATCTATCAGGACGACCTGAAGCGCATGCTGGCCTACTCCAGCGTGGCCCAGATCGGGTACATCACGCTGGGGGTCAGCACCGCCTCCGCCACCGGGCTCACGGCGACCCTGGTGCACCTGCTAAACCATGGCGTGACCAAAGGGGCGCTGTTCCTGCTCCTCGGATGCATGGCGCTGCGGGTCGATCGTGTGACCATCGCCAGTATCCGCGGCATCGGACGAACCATGCCTCTTACCACCTTCGGCGTGGTCCTCGGGGGCTTCAGCCTGATCGGAGTGCCCACGACGGTGGGTTTCGTGAGCAAGTGGTACCTGGTGCTGGCGGCACTGGAGCGGGGCTGGTGGTGGCTTGCGGTGCTTATTCTCCTGAGCTCGCTGCTTGCGGTGGTCTATATGTGGCGGGTGGTGGAAGCCGCCTACTTCAAGGAGCCGGCGCCCCGCGCGCGGAAGGTGACGGAGGCGCCGCTGTCCATGCTCCTGCCGGCCTGGGCGCTGGTGGCGGCCTGCATCTACTTCGGGCTCGACACGCGGCTGACCGTGGGCGTCGCTACGCAGGCGGCGCAGTTGCTCATGGGAGGGACGCCATGAACCCGGCGTGGGCTATTGCGGTCCCCCTCGCGGGATCGGCGCTCATCGCGGCCACCGGGAAAGTTCCCAACCTGCGGGAGGCGGTTACCCTGGTGACCGCTCTTGTTCTGGTATCGGTCGTGGCTTCCATCGTGCCGGATGTGCTGGCGGGGGCGCGCCCGCAGGCAGTGCTCACCGAGGTCCTGCCGGAGCTCGCGTTGCGGCTGGAGGTGGAGCCCCTGGGCATGATGTTCGCGCTGGTGGCCTCCAGTCTGTGGATCGTGAACTCGATCTACTCCATCGGCTACATGCGCGGCAATCGGGAGGCGCACCAGACCCGTTTCTACGTGTGCTTTGCCATTGCCCTCGGCAGCACCATGGGAGTGGCCTTCGCGGGAAACCTCCTCACGCTGTTCGTCTTCTACGAGATGCTCACTCTTTCGACCTATCCCCTGGTCACCCACAAGGAGACGCGGGAGGCGATCCAGGGCGGGCGCACCTATCTGGGCGTTCTCATCGGCACCTCCATCGCCTTCCTGCTGCTCGGTATCCTGTGGACCTGGCAGGTGGCGGGGACGCTGGAGTTCACGCCAGGGGGAATTCTCGCCGGAAAGACCGGCAATGCCGCGACGGGGCTGCTGCTTGCCCTGTACATGTTCGGAATCGGCAAGGCGGCCCTGATGCCGTTTCACCGCTGGCTGCCGGCAGCTATGGTGGCCCCGACGCCCGTTTCCGCGCTGCTGCACGCCGTAGCGGTGGTGAAGGCCGGGGTGTTTTCCGTGGTGAAGGTGATCGTCTATGTGTTCGGCGTCGAATCGCTCTCGGGCATGAAGAGCGTGGACTGGCTGCCCTTCGTCGCCGGCTTCACCATCATTGTCGCCTCGATCGTGGCGCTGCGCTCGGACAACCTGAAGCGGCGCCTCGCCTATTCCACCGTGAGCCAGCTCTCCTACGTGGTGCTGGCGGCGGCCCTCCTGACACCCATCTCGGTGATCGGAGCCGCCCTGCATATCGTCGCCCATGCCCTGGGCAAGATCACCCTGTTTTTCGCCGCCGGCGCCATTTATACCGCGGCCCACAAAACCGAGGTGAGCGAACTGGCGGGGATCGGCCGGCGCATGCCGTGGACCATGGGGGCGTTCGCGGTAGGGGCGTTGTCGATGATCGGGCTGCCGCCCTTCGCCGGGTTTCTGAGCAAGTGGTACATCCTGCAGGCCGCCGTGGGCGGCGGGCAGACGGTGGCGGTGGCCGTGATCGTGGCGAGCACGCTGCTCAACGCCGGTTATTTTCTTCCCATCGTATACGACGCGTTTTTCCGAGCACCGGCGCATGGCGGGCACAATTCGGAGCACGGGGAGGCGCCGCTGCCCATCCTGATCGCCCAGACTCTGACTGCGGGCGGGACAGTGGCGCTGTTCTTCTTCCCTGACCTGTTCCTCGCCCTGGCGCGGCAACTCGCCGGAGGATAGAGCATGGAGCGCAAACACTGGCTGGTGCGGCCCGCAACCATCCGTCATCTCTGGCGGGTGTTCATCGCGGTCCTGGGGGCGACCGTGGCGCTGGAGTTCCTGTTCCCGATCACGGGCCACTTCGGCCTGGACGGCAGTTTCGGCTTCCATGCCTGGTTCGGTTTCGTGGCCTGCGCGGTGCTGATCCTGTTCGCGAAGCTGCTGGGCGTGTTTTTCAAGCGCAAGGACACGTACTATGACCGGTAGCGCCGTTCCGTTCGCGGCCCTCACCCTCGTCCTCGGCGGGATGCTGCTGCCGTCGCTGAGGGGAGCGGCCCGCGCGACCGCGGTCCTGCTGCTCCCCGCGGTGGCCCTCTACTTCGTGTGGAGCGTGCCGGACGGAGCGGGTGCCACCGTCCGGTTCCTCGACTACGACATCGTGCCGGTGCGGGGCGACCGCCTGAGCCGCCTGTTCGCCACGGTGTTCGCCATGATGGCTTTCGGCGGCGGGCTGTTTGCGCTCAACCAGAAGCGCGCCCTGGAGCTGGCCGCCGCCTTCGTCTATGCCGGAAGCGCCATCGGCGCCGTGATGGCGGGCGACCTGGTGACGTTGTTCGTTTTCTGGGAAGTGATGGCCATCGGCTCGACCCTGGTGGTCTGGAGCGCGGGCACCGACGCCGCCTACAACGCCAGCCTGCGCTATCTCATGATCCACCTGATGGGCGGCGTGCTGCTCATGGCAGGCATTGCCGGGCAGGTGGCGGTTACCGGTTCCATCGCCTTCGAGCGCATGGACCTCTCCCTGTGGCCCCAGTGGCTGATCCTCGCCGGCTTCCTGGTCAACGCCGGCGGGCCGCCGCTCTCGGCCTGGATCCCCGACGCCTACCCGGAGGCTTCCTACAGCGGCACCGTGTTTCTCTCGGCGTTCACGACCAAGACCGCGGTGTACGTGCTGCTGCGGGGCTTCCCCGGCGCGGAGATCCTGGTGTTCCTGGGGCTGATCATGATCTTCTACGGGATCGTGTACGCGCTGCTCGAGAACGACATGCGCCGCATCCTGGCCTACAGTATCGTGAACCAGGTGGGATTCATGGTCACCGGGGCGGGGCTCGGCACCGAGATGGCGATAAACGGCGCCGCTTCCCACGCCTTCACCCACATCATCTACAAGGCGCTGCTGCTCATGTCGGCGGGCTCGGTGCTCTTCATGACCGGCAGGCGCAAGTGCAGCGACCTGGGGGGCCTGTTCCAGAGCATGCCGCTCACCGCGGCGTGCGGCATCGTCGGGGCGCTCTCCATCTCGGCCTTCCCGCTCACTTCCGGCTTTGTCAGCAAGTCCATGATCTCCCAGGCGGCGGCTGACGGGCATCTGGCGCTGGTATGGCTGCTGCTGGCGGCGGCCTCGGCGGGCGTGTTCCTGCACGCGGGCATCAAGTTTCCCTGGTTCGTGTTTTTCCAGAAGGACTCGGGGCTGCGCCCCCCCGATCCGCCGGCGAACATGCGGCTCGCCATGATTCTGTTCTCCTTCCTGTGCATTGCGATCGGGGTTTACCCGGAGCCGCTCTATGCCTTGCTCCCCTACCCCGTGGAGTTCGTGCCATACACGGGAGAGCACGTGGCGTCGCAACTGGAACTGCTGCTGTTCTCGGGTCTGGCGTTCTTCGTGATGCTGGACCGGTATCTGCAGCGCACGCTTACCATCACGCTCGACGTCGACTGGTTCTACCGGCGCCTGGGTCCGCTGGCGGCGCGAGCACTTGTGGGAGGCGGGTTTCGCAGATGGGAATTCTTGCTGCGGACCTTGGAACGGGTCGCAGGTGAAGCCGGCGCTTACCTGTATCGGCATCACGGTCCGGAGGGCCGGCTGGCGCGCACCTGGCCCACTGGCAGCATGGTGCTGTGGGTGGCCGTGCTGTTGGCCTCTTATCTCGTGTTCTACTACCTGTAGCGGCTTCGCCGATGGGCTGCGGAGCCCCGGCCGGGGTCTGGCGCGAACCGGCTTTGCCCCCCGCAGCGGGCGCACCTCCCGGAGCCTGCTGCACCGCAATCGGGATGGCTGCCCCTCAAACCGGTTGGGGTTTACCCCAATTGGCCTATTGCCCAATCGGGGCCTATGATGAAGTTGTAGTCGGAACTCCCCTTGATTTAAGCCGTCTCGAGGTATAGATTTTACGTTTCGCCAATGTATTTCACATTGCGAAACGCAGGCGGATTCCCCGCCTTCCCAGCAGGATGGTTCATCAGAAGGTCCAATCAAAACCAAAAGGAGGACGTATGAGCGACAAATCCGTATCCCAACCCAAACCCGCCGAGGCTGCCCCCACGGCGTCGCGCCGCAAGTTCCTGACCGGGGCCGCGGCCGCGGCCACCGGCGCGGCGGCGCTGGGCTTCCCGATGATCGCCAAGGGCCAGGCCGGCCCCATCACCATGCGCTGGCAGAGCACCTGGCCGTCGAAGGACATCTTCCACGAATACGCCCTCGATTTCGCCAAGAAGGTGAACGACATGACGGGCGGCGACCTCAAGATCGAGGTGCTGCCGGCGGGCGCGGTGGTGCCGGCGTTCGGCCTGCTCGACGCGGTGTCCAAGGGCACCCTCGACGGCGGCCACGGGGTGCTGGTGTACCACTACGGCAAGCAGAATGCCCTGGCGCTGTGGGGATCGAGCCCGGCCTTCGGCATGGACGCCAACATGCTGCTCTCCTGGCACAAGTACGGCGGCGGCAAGGAGCTGCTCGACAAGGTGTTCAAGTCGATCGGCGCCAACGTGGTGTCCTTCCCCTACGGGCCGATGCCGACCCAGCCGCTCGGCTGGTTCAAGAAGCCGATCACCAAGGTCGCCGACATGAAGGGCCTCAAGTTCCGCACCGTGGGCATTTCGATTGACCTGTTCACGGGCCTGGGCGCGGCGGTGAACGCGCTGCCCGGCGGCGAGATCGTGCCGGCGATGGACCGCGGCCTGCTGGATGCGGCGGAGTTCAACAATGCAAGCTCCGACCGCCTGCTGGGATTCGCCGACGTGTCCAAGGTGTACATGCTGCAGAGCTACCATCAGAACGCGGAGCAGTTCGAGATCAGCTTCAACAAAACCAAGTTCGACGCGCTGCCGGCGAAGATCAGGGCCATCATCGAAAACGCCGTGGAAGCCGCTTCGACCGACATGTCGTGGAAGGCGATCGACCGCTACTCCAAGGACTACATCGAGCTGCAGACCAAGGACAAGGTGAAGGTCTACAAGACCCCGGACTCGGTGCTGCAGAAGCAGCTCGATGTTTTCGACGGGGTCATGGAGAAGTATTCGGCGGCGAACCCGTTGTTCAAGGAGGTTGTCGAGTCCCAGCGCAAGTTCGCCGAGCGCGCGGTGCGCTGGTATCTCGACACCCAGCTCAGCGGGCGCATGGCCTACAACCATTACTTCGGTGCCAAGAAGGGCGCAGCCAAGAAGTCCTGACGGCGCAGGCGTTCCGGACAGACACCATCCGGCGCTGCCGGATGGTGTTTTTTTAGGAGCGGTGCAGGAGCCGGACGAAACCGCAAGAATGTGTTGATCTCCGGCCGGCGCCGCTTGATCAGAGGTTTTCGTTTATGCAAAAAGTGCTGTTGTTCATTGACAAGGTAAGCACCTTCGTGGGCCATGCCTTTTCCTGGCTCATCGTCGGGCTCACGCTGCATGTGTCCTGGGAGGTGTTTTCGCGCTACGCGCTCGACGCGCCGCGGGCCTGGGCCTTCGACGCCATGATCATGATGTACGGGTCCCTGTTCATGATGGCCGGCGCCTATACGCTGGCAAAGAACGGCCATGTGCGGGGGGACGTGCTGTACGGCTTTTTCACGCCCCGCACCCAGGCCACCATCGACCTCGTACTGTACATCGTGTTCTTCATTCCCGGGGTCGTCGCGCTGGTCTGGGCCGGCTATACCTATGCTTCCGAATCCTGGGCCATCAACGAGCATTCGACCATCACCGCGGAAGGCCCGCCGATCTACCCGTTCAAGACCATCATCCCGGTGGCGGGGGCGATCCTGCTGATGCAGGGCGTGGTCGAAATCATCCGCTGCGTCATCTGCCTGAAGCAGGGCGGGTGGCCCTCGCGCGAGGAGGACGTCGAGGAAGTGAACGTCGAAGAGCTCAAGGAGATGGTCCACGTCAAGGACGAGGACATCCAGAAGCTCGATGAGTTGGTGGTGCACCGGGAGGAAGCCAAGTGAAGCTGCGCAAGGAGTTGTGGTTCGGCTTTTCGCTGATGGCGATCATCCTGGTCGCCATCGCGGCGTTCATGCCCTGGACCGCCATGACCAATGGCCATCTCGGCCTGCTCATGCTGGCGCTGATCGTGGTGGCCATCATGCTGGGCTTTCCCACGGCGTTTACCCTGATGGGATTGGGCGTGTTCTTCGGTTGGCTTGCCTACCGCAGCGTGAACCCGGCGCTTGCCAACCAGCAGGTTCTCGACCTGATGGTGCAGCGCACCTATGGCGTGATGTCGAACGATGTGCTGACGGCGGTTCCATTATTCGTGTTCATGGGCTACCTGGTGGAGCGGGCGGCGCTCATCGACCGGCTGTTCAAGAGCCTGCACCTGGCCCTGTCGCGGGTGCCGGGTTCATTGGCCGTAGCCACCATCGTCACCTGCGCCATTTTCGCCACCGCGACCGGGATCATCGGCGCGGTGGTGACGCTGATGGGGCTGCTGGCGTTTCCGGCGATGCTCAAGGCGGGCTACAACGTCAGGATCTCTGCCGGCGCGATCACCGCCGGGGGCTGCCTCGGCATTCTGATCCCCCCCTCGGTGCTGCTGATTCTGTATGGCGCAGTGGCGGGCGTGTCGGTGGTGCAGCTCTATGCGGGCGCCTTCTTCCCCGGCATCATGCTGGCGCTGCTCTACCTCGGCTACATCGTGGTGCTGGCGAAGCTCAAGCCCGGCCTGATGCCGCCGCTGCCCGAGAGCGAGCGGCGCGTGGAACTGCCGCCCCTGGCGCAGGCGCTGGCTCAGCGCGGCGGCAACGCGTTGATCGGCCTCTGGCGCGGGCTCGCCGGCCCCGGGAGAGGCGCCGTGTTCGGACAGCTCATGGTCACGCTGCTTCCAGCGCTGGCGATTGTCGCGATTCTGGGGCTGACCTATCGGGCGGCGACGGCTCCCGTGATTGAGGCCGCTACTGGCGGCCTGATGGAGGTGGGCGGCGGCTTCGCCGAGGAGGCCGGGGAGGAGGCGTCGACGGGCCTCATCGGAGCACCGGTAGCGGAGGAAGAGGAACCGGGCCTTAAGGAGCCGCCTCAGGAGGAAGCCAAGGAAACCGCACCGCAGCCAGCCGGGGAAGCCAAGGCCGAAGGGGCGAAAGCATCCGAGGACGCTGCAAAGCCGGAACAAGTGAAGCCATCGGGCAAGTTGGCTTCGGCCGAACCCGCCGCCGAAGCCGAGCGGCTCCCGGCGCCGACCTGGTTCTGGGTCATGTTCGGCATTGGCGCTGCCGGGCTCGGCATACTGTACTCGCTCTGGAACTGGGAGCGGTTCGAGGTGTTCAAGATGCTGCTCACCTCGTTCTTCCCGCTCGCGATCCTGATCCTCGCAGTGCTGGGCTCCATCGTGTTCGGATTTGCCACGCCCACCGAGGCGGCGGCGGTCGGCGCCTTCGGCGGATTCGTTCTCGTGATCGCCTACCGTTTTTTCGCCAACTGGCGCGCCACCGCATCGGAGAACTCCCGCGCCGGCGCCGCGATGGTGAGCACGCTGAAAGAGCTCGGGATAATCATCAAGGATTCGGCCTTCCTCACCGCCAAGACCAGCGCCATGGTGTGCTGGCTGTTCGTGGGCTCCGGGATCTTCTCGGCCGCGTTCGCCCTGCTCGGGGGCCAGGAGATTGTCGAGAAATGGGTGCTGTCCCTCGACATGACGCCGGTGCAGTTCATGATCCTTGCCCAGTTCATCATCTTCATCCTGGGCTGGCCGCTGGAGTGGACCGAGATCATCGTCATCTTCATGCCGATCTTCATTCCGCTGCTCGCCCACTTCAACGTCGATCCGCTGTTCTTCGGCCTCCTGGTGGCGCTCAACCTGCAGACGGCGTTCCTGTCGCCGCCGGTGGCGATGGCGGCGTTCTACCTGAAGGGGGTGTCGCCGCCCCACGTGACCCTCAACCAGATCTTCGCCGGCATGCTGCCGTTCATGGGGATCCAGGTGGTGGCCATCGTGCTGCTGTACCTCTGGCCTGACATCGGGCTGTGGCTGCCCAAGGTGTTGTACAGGTGATGGCGGCCCTCTGACCAGGGCCCGGATCTGGAGCAACCGCGAGGTTGCTCCAGTCATTTTCGGGAAGCAAAAAAACAGCAACGTGTCGCACCCCCGCCATTCCCGGGAACTGCTGGCGCAGATGCGGCGCCACCGCTGGACCGCCTTCATCCTGGTGGCGGCGGCGTTCATCCTGTCGTTTTTCCATCGGGTGGCGCCTGCCGCCATCGCGGGCGAATTGCAGACGGCGTTCCAGACCACCGGCGCCACGCTGGGGGCGCTTGCCGCCACCTATTTCTACGTCTACACGGTGATGCAGATCCCGACCGGGGTGCTGGTGGATACCCTCGGGCCGCGGCGCATCCTGACCCTGGGCGGCGTGGTGGCGGGGGTGGGCTCCATGATGTTCGGCCTGGCCGACAGCTTCGCGATGGCCGCCGCCGGGCGCACGCTGGTGGGCTTCGGCGTGTCCTTCGCCTTCATTTCGCTCCTCAAGGTCAACGCCGCCTGGTTCTACGAGCGGGAGTTCGCCACCCTCACCGGGCTGAGCATGTTCATGGGCAACCTGGGTTCGGTGCTGTCGGCGGCGCCGCTCGCCTGGCTGGTGACGGTGACTTCCTGGCGCAACGTGTTCGTTGCCGCGGGGGGGCTGTCTCTCGCCCTGGCGCTGCTCACCTGGTGGCTGGTGCGGGATCATCCCGGCGCCGCGGGCCTGCCCAGCATGCGCGAGCTGGAGGGCAAGGCGGCCCATGCGCCGCGCGAAGGCCATTGGCTTGCGAACCTGGGTCAGGTGGCGCGCAATCGCCTCACCTGGCCCGGATTCTGGGTGTTCTTTGGCCTGGGCGGAACCTTCCTCACCTTCGCCGGGCTGTGGGCCGTGCCCTATCTCATCCAGGTGCACGGCATGGACCGCAACCTGGCGACCTACCATACCAGCCTGCTGCTCATCGGTTTCGCCGTCGGCTCCTTCGCCGTGGGCACCCTGTCGGACCGGCTCGGTCACCGCAAGCCCTTGATGCTGACCCTGGGCGCCGTCTATGTGCTGTGCTGGCTGCCCTGGCTGATGGCCGAACCCATGCCGCGGGTCCTGAGCCTCGCCCTGTTTGGAGTGATGGGGGTGGCGGCCGCGGGCTTCACCCTCACCTGGGCCTGCGCCAAGGAGGTGAACCCCCCGGCGCTCTCGGGCATGGCCACCAGCCTGGTCAACACCGGCGGCTTTCTGGGGGTCGCCATCTACCAGCCCCTGGTGGGCTGGGTGCTCGACGCCAGCGCCGGCCCGGGGCTGCGGGTCTACGGCAAGGACGACTGGCGCCTGGGCCTCGGCGTGCTGGCGCTGCTGGCGCTCGCCGGGTTCGCCGCCGCCCTGTTTGTGCGCGAGACCCACTGTCGCAACATTTGCCACGATTAGCAGGGATGCAAGCAAGGAGGCGCGTGCCATGAAACCGAAAGTGCTGGTGACCCGCGAGGTGTTCGACGACGTGCTGGACTTTCTCGGACAGCACTTCGAGGTGACCGCCAACCAGGAGGACCGGCTGCTGGATGCGGAGACTCTGGCCCGGCAGCTCGCCGGCAAGGACGGAGCCGTGACCACGCTCACCGAGCGCATCGACCAAAACCTCCTGTCGCGTTGCGCGAAGCTGAAGGCGGTGTGCAACATCGCGGTGGGCTATAACAATATCGACGTCCCCGCCTGCAGCACCCGCGGGGTGATGGCCACCAACACGCCGGGGGTGCTGGACGAGACCACGGCAGATTTCGCCTGGACCCTGCTGCTGGCCACTGCCCGACGGCTTACCGAGGCGGAGGCCTGGCTGCGGGCGGGCAAGTGGGAGCGCTGGCAGCTCAAGCAGTTCCTGGGCCGCGACGTGCACCATGCCACGCTCGGCATCATCGGCATGGGGCGCATCGGCCAGGCGGTGGCGCGGCGGGCCCGGGGCTTCGACATGAACGTGCTCTACTACAACCGCCGCCGGGTGGCTGCGGAGATCGAGGCCGCATGCCATGCGACCTACGCTGCCAAGGACGAGCTGCTGGCCCGCTCCGATTTCGTGGTGCTGCAGGTGCCCTATTCGCCGGAGACCCACCATCTGATCGGCGCCGCGGAACTGAAGAAAATGAAGCCGACGGCGGTGCTCATCAACGTGGCCCGCGGCGGCGTGGTGGACGACGCGGCCCTGGTGCAGGCCTTGAAGGATGGCACCATCGCGGCAGCGGGGCTCGACGTCTACGAGAACGAGCCCCGGCTCCATCCCGGATTTCTGGAGCTGAAAAACGTGGTGCTGGCGCCTCACATCGCGAGTTCGTCGGAAGCGACGCGCCACGGCATGGCGATGCTGGCGGCGAAGAACCTGGTGGCCGCGCTGACCACCGGCAACCCGCCCAATCTCCTCAATCCGGAAGCGAAGAGCGTGAGGCGCGAAGGGTAGGGCGGGCTGCGCCCGCCGGTCGCGGGATGGCGGAGGCAATCGGGCAGGGTGGAATAAGCGAAGCGATTCCGTCATGATGGATGGATTCGGCCTTCGGCCTTAATCCACTCTACGGCGCTGCTTTTCCCGCCTCGAATGAGGAGGGGTAGCCGCTCAGGCGGCCGGGGTGGTCGGTGGTCCCCGCAAATCGCGATGTTATGACGGCAGATTTGTTCAAGCTCGGTGTCATTGAAGCCCTGGATGCGCTCCGGGCGAGCAGGTTCGGCTGTGCCGATTACACCCGCGCCCTGCTGGCGCGGATATACGCACTTGAGCCGCAGGTGCAGGCGTTCGCCTGGCTCGATCATGAGCGGGCCATGGCGGAGGCGGAAGCGAAGGACCGGGAGGCGCAGACCGGCAAGTCGGTCGGCCCGCTGCACGGCCTGCCGGTGGCGGTCAAGGACATCATCCGCACCCGCGGCATTCCCACGGCAATGGGTTCGCCGATCTACGACGATTACGTACCCGATTACTCCGCGCGGGTGGTGGAAAAGCTGGAAACGGCCGGGGCCTGGGTGCTGGGAAAGAGCGTCACCACCGAGTTCGCCTACATGACGCCCGGCAAGACCCGCAATCCCTGGAATCGCGCCCACACTCCGGGGGGCTCTTCCATGGGCTCTGCCGCTGCAGTGGCGGCAGGGTTTGTTCCCGCGGCCGTCGGCACCCAGACCAACGGCTCCGTGATCCGTCCCGCGGCATTTTGCGGCGTGGTCGGCTTCAAGCCGAGCCTGCACCTGATTCCCTTCGCCGGCGCCCACATCTTCAGTCCCACCCTGGACCACATGGGCGTATTCACTCGCAGCGTGGCGGATGCCGCGCGCTTCGCCGCCTACCTGAGCGAGGAGCCGGGCCGCATCGCGCCCAAAATCCGGATGGGCGAGAGCCCGCCGCGGCTCGCAGCAGTGCGTTCCCCGGTTTGGGACCGGGCGAGCCCTGCCCAGCAGGCGCGCTTCCTTGCCGATGTGGCGGCACTGCGGGCCGGCGGCGCGCAGGTCACGGACATCGAGCTGCCGGCGGCGTTCGGAGAAGGTCACCGCACGCTCCGTACCATCATGCTGTTCGAAGCGGCGTGGGAACTGTCGGAGACGCAGAAACGGCACCGGGACCGGATGAGCGATTTTCTCAACCGTTCCCTTGACGAGGGCCGGGCCGTCGCGGACGCCGATTACCAGGCCGCGCTGGAGATGCGCACGCGGCTGATCGAGGAACTGGAGACTTTCCTGAAGAAGTTTGACGCCATCGTCACGCCGCCGGCGCCGGGAGAGGCTCCCGCCGACCTTTCGATCACCGGCGACCCGGCGTTCTGCACCCTCTGGAGCCTGACCGGGGTGCCCGCGATCACGATTCCGACCGGCCTCGGGGAGAACGGCCTGCCGCTGGGCCTGCAGATCGTGGGCCGCTCCGGGGACGAGAACCGGGTGCTGGCGGTGGCGGCGTGGTGCGAGGGGAAGCTGCCGTTCACCAGACCATGAGCTACTTCGCCCAGCTCCTCAACCTGATGGTGGAAGTGATGCTTCCGCTGTCGCTGCTGGTGGCCGCCGGTGCGGTGTGGCCGGTGGTGTTCAAGGACGTGCCCCTGGCCCACATGCGCACCCAGCTCAACCGGCTGGTGATGTACCTCTTTTACCCTTGCATCATGTTCGCCGTGGCGGCGACGACCCCGGTGACCGGGGCCCTGCTTTCGGTGCCGCTGCTGGTGGGGATCGGCTCCCTCTTGTCGGGGGTGATTCTGTATTGGGTCCTGTACCGCTCCCCCATCGGCCGCGATCTGAAGGATTCCACCCGCGCCGTGCTGATGGTGGGCGCCATGTTCGGTAACACCTTCAACATCGGCGTTCCGGTCCTCAACTTCTTCTACGGCCAGGACGCCATCCGCTACGCCACCTTCAACGACATGATCATGACCATTCCCGTGGTGTGGAGCCTGGGCGTGTGGATTTGCACCCGGCTCGGGTCCCACCGGGAGGCGGCGGACCAGCCCTCGGTGTGGCGGGTGATGCTCACGATGCCGCCCCTGTGGGCCTTCGTGCTGGGGGTGGCGGTCCAGCAGTTCGGGATGGTGTTCATGCCGCTGGTCAACGCCACCCGGTTCATCGGCCAGGCCACCATTCCCGTCATCCTGTTCGTGCTGGGACTGACCATTCCCTGGCGCACCCTGACGCCCAAACCGGAGATCCTGACCGCCGCCGCAGTGAAGCTGCTGCTGACCCCGGTGCTGGTGTGGGTCGCGGCAAGGCTGATGTTCAGTCCCCTGGCGGAGGCCCAGTACGCGTCGGTGGTGGAGGGCACCACGCCGGTCATGATGACCACCCTGCTGCTGGCAGACCGGTTTCGCCTCGACCACGGCGCAGCCGCGCTGCTCATCGGCTGGAGCACCATCCTGTTCTGGCTCACGCTGCCGCTGGCGATGGCGGTGGGGCTGATCAGATGATGATATGCGAATGAATTCGCACCTACGCAGCAGTGATCGGGTAGGGTGCGTCCCACGCACCGGTCAGCCGCGGCAAGCGGTGGGCAGGGCGCACCCTACGAAACTACGCCGCAGTGATCGGGTAGGGTGCGTCCCACGCACCGGTCAGCCGCGGCAAGCGGTGGGCAGGGCGCACCCTACGAAACTACGCAGAACCGGTAGGGTGCGTCCCACGCACCGGTCAACTACGCAGCGGATGAAGGAGGAACGCGAATGAACGTCGGCTTTATCGGACTCGGCATCATGGGCCAGCCCATGGCTCTCAATCTCGTCAAGGGCGGGCACACGCTCGCCGTTTACGGCAGGCGTGCCGAAACCGTGCAGCCCCTGGAGGCCAACGGGGCCACCGCCTGCGGCTCGCCGCGGGACGTGGCTGCGAAATCGGAGATCACCATCGTCATGGTCTCCGACACCCCGGACGTGGAGCAGGTGATCCTGGGAGAGAACGGCGTCATTCACGGCGCCAGGCCCGGCTCGGTGGTGGTGGACATGAGCACCATCTCGCCCTCGGCCACCCGAGCGATGGCGAAGAAGCTTGCCGAAAAGGGTATCGAGATGGTGGACGCTCCCGTGTCCGGGGGCGACATCGGCGCGATCCAGGGCACGCTCTCCATCATGGTCGGCGGCAAGCCCGAGGTGTTCGAGAGGGTGAAGCCGGTTCTGGAATGCGTCGGCAAGACCATCGTCCACATCGGCCCCAACGGCGCCGGCCAGGTGGCCAAGGCCTGCAACCAGATCGTGGCGGGAGTGACGATCCAGGCAGTGGCGGAAGCGCTGACGCTCGCGCGGGCGAGCGGCGTGGACGCCGGCAAGGTGCGTGACGCGCTGCTGGGCGGGTTCGCCTACAGCCGGATCCTGGAGGTGCACGGCAAGCGCATGCTGGACCGCGTTTACAAGCCGGGCTTCAAGGCCAAGCTGCACCAGAAGGACATGGCCATCGTGCTGCGGGAAGCGCACCAGCTGGGCCTCGCGCTGCCGGCGGCGGCGCTGGTGGCCCAGCAGTTCAACGCCATGGTGGGCGCAGGGGAAGCCGAGCTCGACAACTCGGGCATCATCCGGGTGCTGGAGCGGGCGGCGGGACGGGGGATGGTTGAAGCATGAATGGGTAGGGTGCGTCCCACGCACCGGTCAACCGCCGGAATCGGTGCGCAGGGCGCACCCTGCGAAACCCGGAGATTGCCGAAGCGTGATTGGGTAGGGTGCGTCCCACGCACCGGTCAACCGCCGGAATTGGTGGGCAGGGCGCACCCTGCGAAACCGGGAGCAAACGAATGAATGTCGGTTTCATCGGTCTGGGCGCCATGGGCCGGCCCATGGCCCTGCATCTGCTGAAGGGCGGCCACCCGCTGGGCGTCTACGCGAGACGGCCGGAATCGGCCCGGCCGCTGGAGGAGGCGGGCGCGAAGGCGTATGGGAGTCCCGCCGAGCTGGCGGCGGCGTGCGACGCGGTATTCACCATCGTGACCACCACCCGCGACGTGGAGCAGGTAGTGTTGGGTGAACGGGGGATTGCCGAGGGCGCTCGCCCGGGCACGGTCGTGGTGGTGATGAGCACCATCGACCCGGCGGCGAGCCGGCGCATCGCGGAGGAGCTGGAGCGCCGCGGCGTCGAGATGCTGGACGCCCCGGTGTCCGGCGGCGAGATCGGGGCGATGGCCGGGACCCTTTCGATCATGGTCGGAGGGAAACCAGAGGTGTTCGAGCGCATCCGGCCGCTGTTGGAGTGCATGGGGAAAACCATCGTGCGCATCGGGGAGAGCGGCGCCGGGCAGGTTGCCAAGATGTGCACCCAGCTTGCGATCGTCGCCACCCTGCAGGGCATTGCCGAAGCGGTGACGCTGGCCAACGCCGCCGGCGTGGATGCGTCGAAGGTGCTGGATGCCCTGGAAAAAGGCGCGGCGGCGAGCCACCTGCTGGAGCTCATGGGCCGGCGCATGGTGAACCGGGATTTCGCGCCCGGGGTGGAGGCCAGGCTGCATCACAAGGACGCCCAGCTCGTGCTGGAGTGCGCCCGCGACGCGGGGCTTGCGCTGCCGCTGGCGGCGCTGGCGACCCAGACCTTCAACGCGCTGATGGCCCGGGGCGGGGGGAAGCTCGACTCATCGGCGATCGTGACGGTGGTTGAAGCGGCAGCCGGAAGGCGCTGACGCGGTCATCGGGGGCGTCATCCGGACGCCGGTGGCCGCAACCGCGCTGCCCACGGCACGCAGGACCGCCGGACTGAGGGCTCTCGTCAGAAATCCGCGCTCAGGGTTGTTCTGGCAAAGGCTTCCGCGTAATCCATGAGAGACTCGGCGGCTTGCGCCGCGCCATCCGCGTCGCGTTTCGCAATCGCGCGGGCGGCGCGGGCGCGCAGCCGCGCGCCCAGGGCAAGGTCGGCAGCCTGCCTGTAGAACAAATACCAGAACCGGCGGGAAACCCCGCTCAGGGCGGTGGCAGCATCGGCCGAGAATTCGTTCGCGGACGCGGCGAACAGCAGCGAGCAATATTGCCCATCGAGCCGGAGGAAGTCCGAGCCGTCGCAACCCGGAGATTTCCAGCAGGAAGAGCAATACGGCGAGGCCGCCGGCCTCAAAGCCTTCTTCTTCTCGCAGGCGCGGGCGGCGTCCTCCAGACGTCCGGCCAGGTTCCTGAAACCCTGCCGCTGCGCCTGCGTTGCCCGCCGGGCGGCGGAGCGGGACATCTGGCGCTCGAGGACCCGGCGCAGTTCGAGGGCTCGCAGGAAATTGCCGGTGTCAATTTCCGGGACTACGATCCCGCGCTGCGGCAGTATCCGGACCAGGCGCTCCCGGGCCAGCCGCTGCAGCGCTTCGCGCACCGGGGTGCGGCCCAGGCCGAGCAGCTTGCCCAGGACCGCTTCGCTGAGCACGCTTCCCGGCGCCAACCGGGAAGTGACGAGCATTTCCTCCAGCCGTGCGTAGGCGGTTTCCGCCAGGCTCCCGGGATGGGAAGCGGCGCCGCGGGTCGGGACGTGAGCGACCGATCCGGTCATGTGTGTAACATATATCTGATATACTAATGGTGTATGCTATGGTTTGGAGGGGCTCGGTGTCAAATCGCGGCCGGAGCCGGCCCGCCCGGGACAAACCCGAAAGGATCGTGGCGGCTTAGGGCGGGGGCGGGTCCGGGCGTACCGGCAACCCGGGAAAGGAGTGAACCATGCTGCTTGATAAGGCGCGCAAGGCGGCCAGGACGGCAACCCGAACCGGTCAGAACGCGGCGGGACGGCCGCGCGCCGGCTCGCTCAAGGCGGTGGTCGACGAGGTCGCCCCCTGGGAGCAGACCTTGACCGACAAGGCCTATGCCCACCTCGAAGAAATGATTGTCACCCTCAAGCTTCCGCCCGGCACTGCGGTCTCCGAGGCCGGCCTGAGCAAGCATCTGGGGATCGGCAGGACGCCGATCCGGGAGGCGCTGCAGCGGCTGGCCCGCGAGCGCCTGGTCCTCATCCTGCCGAGGCGGGGGATCATCGTCTCCGAGGTCGACATCAAGCAGCAGCTGCGATTGCTGGAAACCCGCCGGGAACTGGAAAGGCTGATCTGCCGCAGCGCCGCGCGGCGGGCGACGGAAGAGGAGCGCCAGCGCTTCGCCGAGATCGCCAGGATCTTCGAGAAGGCCGCCAAGGCCGGAGACGACACCACCTTCATGCGGGTCGACCGGGAGTTTCACCTGCTGTGCTCGGCCGCCGCCCGCAACGAGTTTGCCGCCAACGCCATGAGCGTGATGCACGCCCTGTCGCGCCGGTTCTGGTTTATCCACTACAGGCAGGCGGGCGACATGCCGCTCACGGCGAAGCTGCACGCGGACATCGCGCGCGCCATCGCTGGCCAGGACGAGGCCGGCGCGGCCAAGGGCTGCGACCGGCTGCTGGACGCCATCGAGACCTTCACCCGGGCCACCGTGAGCCCGGACGTCTAGGAGCCCGACAGGCTCCTGGGCCGGGGAGCCCGCCCCCGCGGGCGAAGCCCCCGTCCTTCCGCCCCCGCCGGCGTCACCGGCGCCGCGGACCCGTGGCCGCCCGCCCGCCGGCGCCCGCAGCACGCCAATTCCCGCCAAGCCGTAACGCCCGCTGCCTTCCGCTGCGCCCCCACTCCGGGGCTTTTCATTCCGCGCCAACGCAAATATTTTCCGGGCCCTATTGACAGCCACCCGGGCCGAGAGTATATATGTAGCATACGTCTGATATATTAGTAGTATCCTAGTGGTGTAACAGACGAAGGAGACTCGCCATGATGTCCGAGAAGCAAAGGAAATTCAGGGAAGAATACAAATCCCAGATTTCGCCGCTGTACAACGGGCTGGCCCACATCCTCGCCATCTACGGCATCGGGATCGCCGGCATCTATTACTTCCTGCAGCAGATGAACCACGCGACCTGGGAGTGGCTGCTGGTCGTTCCGATCTTCTTCGTGGCCAACCTGTTCGAATGGTTCATGCACAAGTACGTAATGCACCGCCGCATCGACGTCTGGGGCCTGCGGGCGATCTATCACCGGCACACCATCCAGCACCACCAGTATTTTACCGACAACGAGATGACGGTGGACGGGAACCGGGAGTTCCGGATCATCTTCTTCCCGCCCTACGCGCTCCTCACCTTCATGGCGCTTTCCGTCCCGCCCGCCCTGGCGCTCGGCTACCTGATCAATCCCAACATCGGCTGGGTGCTGATGTGCACGACCACCGGCCAGTACCTGATCTACGAGACGTTCCATTACTGCTGCCACGTCCACGAGAACTGGTTTGTCCGCAACATGCCCTTCGTCAACACCATCCGGCGCCATCACACGGCGCACCACAACCTGGGGATCATGATGGACAAGAACATGAACCTCACCTTCCCCATCGCCGACTGGTTCATGAATACGAGCGATCTCGACCGCGGGCTGCTCGGCCACATCTTCAATGGCTACAGCACCCGCCACGTTAACCCTGAGGTGGAGCGGATCACCCGGAAATACCGGTTGTCCGACGCCTCCCCGGCGGGCCACCCCGAAGAGGCGGCCCGGGCCTAGAGGCCACGCCATGGCCATCGAGCGCCAACCCAAACCGGAAGCCCCCGAAATGCGAACCCGATCTTCAGACGTCTTTCTCGGACGCCAGCCGATTGTGGACCGGGAGCGCCGGGTCGCGGGCTATGAGTTGCTGTTCCGCTCTTCCGCCGGCGCGGCCGAGGCCCGTGTCAGCGACGATGCGCGAGCCACCGCGCAGGTGGTGGCCCGGGCATTCCACGATATCGGGATCCGCACCGTGGTCGGCAATTCCCGGGCCTTCATCAATCTGGACGCCGAATCCCTGCTGAGCGGCATGGTCGAGGCGCTGCCGAGGGACCAGGTGGTGCTCGAGATCCTGGAGACCGTGGACATCGACGAGCACATCGTCCGGCGCTGCCGGACCCTCAAGGCGAAGGGGTACCGGCTCGCGCTCGACGATTTCACCCGCTACAGCGAAGCCCATGAACCGCTGCTCGAAATCATCGACGTGGTGAAGATCGACGTGCTGCAGCTCGACGACGCGTCGCTTTCGCGGCTGGTGCGGCGGCTGAAGCTGTGGCCGGCGGCGCTGCTGGCGGAAAAGGTGGACACCGCGCAGCGCCTGCGCCGGTGCCTGGCCCTGGGCTTCGACCTGTACCAGGGCTTTTTCTTCGGCCGCCCGGCGGTTCTCGGCGCCTAGCGCCTGGATTGAAATGGGTTTGGCGGCCCTCTAGTTGCTACCCGCCAATACGGCAGCACCGCAGTCACTTACTTACACACCTCGGAGGACAGGAGATGAACGCAAGTCGCAGAAAGATATTGAAAGCGCTGGGAGCCACCGCAATTGCTTCCCCCTTCATCAGCTTCCCCGCGCTCGCGCAGTCGCGGTCCCTGAAAATCGGGATCCTGGCACCCAAGGGCGGCATCGCCGGGACGGTGGGCGAATGCGGCCTGCGCGGCACGCTGTGGGCGGTGGAGAAAATCAACGCCGCCGGGGGCATCGCCGGCCGCAAGGTCGAGCTGGTCGTGGAAGAGGAAACCAATCCCAAGGACTCGATCGAGCGCTTCCGCAAGCTGGTGCTGCAGGACAGGGTGGAGTGCGTCCAGGGCGTCGTCTCCTCCGGGGTGAGCCTGTCCCTGGGGCCAGCGGCCGAAGAGATGCGGGCGCTGACGATGTTCTGGGACGGCACCACCCAGGACGGCGTCAAGGAAACCATGCCCAACCCGCGCTACGTGTTCAAGAGCACCGACAACGAGTGCGAGGCGGTGATGGGGTCGCTGCTGGCGATCAAGTACTGGAAAGGCAAGTTCGCCACAGTGGCGGGCATCAACCCGGATTACTCCTATGGCCGCAACAACTGGGCCGCGTTCCTGGCCCTGCTCAAGCGGTTCGGCATCGAGGCCCGGGTGGTGGCCGAGCAATGGCCCAAGGTCGGCACCCTCGACCTCACTTCCCACGTGGCGGCCCTCAAGGCGGCCAAGCCGGACCTGGTGTTCTCCTCGCTGCTGTTCGCCGATCTGCCGGTCTTCATGAAGACCGCCTACGGCGCGGGCCTGGTGGACGGCACCAAGTTCGTGTTCCCGGCCGCCGGCTGGCAGCATACCCAGCTCAAGAAGGACTTCACCCCCGAGGGGATGATCTTCGGCCACAACACGCTCTACTTCGATCTCCCCAACGCCAGCCCGCTGCAGCGCGAGTTCGTGCAGCACTACTATGACCGCTACAAGGACTACCCGCACTGGGAAGCCGACCGGGCCATTTTCGCCATGCAGGTCTACAAGGCCGGGGTCGAGAAGGCGGCGAAAGCCAAGGGCGGCGCCTGGCCCTCCACCGAGGACATCATCAACGCCACGGAGGGCGTCCAGGTCGAATCCCTCGGCGGCAAGGGGTCCATGCGCAAGGACCATATCGCCGAGCAGACCTTCTACCAGGGCATCACGACCCACAAGAACCGGTACGACTTTCCGACGCTGGGAACAGTGGACGCGATGTACTCGGAGCAGATTCAGAAGCCCGCCGGGGCGGACTTCTGGACCTGGATCAAATCGGCGCAATTCAAGATCTGATCGCGCGACGCAACCGGGGGTGCCACCGTGACATCCGTAATCGACATCCTGCTGGGGGGCTTGTTCCACGCCGCCGTGCTGTTCCTGGTCGCCGCGGGCCTGCAGCTTGTATTCGGGGTCCAGAAGATCGTCAACCTCGCGTGCGGCTCGTTCTACGCCCTCGGTGCCTATTTCGGCATCAGTTGCGTCAACTGGGCGCTGGCGCTCGGGCTGCCGCCGTCGCTGTTCCTGCCCGTGCTGATCGGCTCGGGCATCCTGATGGCGACGGTGGCCCCGCCCATCGAGGCCCTGCTGCGGACGGTCTACCGGCGGGACGAGAGCTTCCAGCTGCTCCTGACGTTCTCGCTGGTGCTGATGACCCAGGACGTGCTGCGCATCGTCTGGGGCCCGACGCCGCAGCATCTCGGCACCTTGTCGATGACCTACGGAAAAGTCGCGGTGGGCTCCGTCACGATCCCGACCTACAACCTGCTCGTCATCCTGGCCAGCATTGCCATCGCCGCGCTCCTCGGGTTCTTCCTCCAGCGAACCCGCTTCGGCCGCATTCTGCGGGCGACCGCGGAGAACCGGGACATGAGCGCGGCGCTGGGGGTGAACGTGAAATGGGTTTACGCCAGCGTGTTCACCCTCGGCACCATGCTCGGCACGGTGGGCGGCGCGCTGGTCGTGCCCACTTCGGCGGCCTCGCTCGACATGGCGGTCGAGCTGGTGGTCGAGGCGTTCGCGGTGGTGGTCATCGGCGGCCTCGGCAGCATGCGCGGGGCGTTGGCGGGGGCGGTCATCGTCGGCCTGATGCGGGCGGCGGCGGTGACCGTCTACCCCGAGCTTGAAATGCTGGCCATCTATCTCATCGTGATCGCGGTGCTGATCGCCCGGCCCGCAGGACTCTTCGGAAAGGCGGCAATATGAGGTCCCATCTGCTGGTTCTCCTGCTGCTCGCGGTACTGGCGCTGCTTCCACAGGTGGCGGGCCAGTATCACCTCACCCTGATGATTCCGTTCTTCGCCTACGGAATCGCGCTCCTGGGGTTCAACCTGCTGTTCGGCTACACCGGGCTGTTGTCCTTCGGCCACGCCCTGTTCGTAGGGATCGGCGCCTACGCCGCGGCCGCGATCACCAGCAAGCTCGGGCTGAGGAGCTTCGAGCTCATTCTGGTCGCAAGCGCAGTGGGCGCTTTCCTGGTGGCGATTCCGGTGGGCCTTCTCAGCGTGCGCTACACCAAGATTTTCTTCGGGATGCTGACCCTCGCCTTCGGCATGCTGTTCCACTCGTTCCTGTTCAAGTTCTACGACATCACGGGCGGGGACGGCGGCATGCGGGTGCTGCGGCCGAGCCTGCTTGGGATGGACCTCTCCACCCTGGACAAAACGGCATTCCTGACCGGCCCGTTTTATTACTACTGCCTGGTCCTGCTCGGGTTTGCCGGCCTGGCGATGTGGCGCATGGTCAACTCCCCGTTCGGCCTGCACCTCAAGGCGATCCGGGAAAATCCCCGCAAGGCCGAATACCTGGGGGTGCGGGTGCGGCTCTACCGCCTGTTTGCGTTCCTGATCTCGGCCATGTACTGCGCCATGGGCGGCGCGATCCTGGCCGTGTCCACCGGGCTCGCCGACCCGGAGCTGGCGTACTGGACGCACTCGGGCAACCTGGTGTTCATGGTGGTCCTGGGCGGCTTCGCCAATTTCCTCGGTCCCATCGTCGGCGCCTTCTCCTTCATCTTCCTGCAGGACCAGCTGATGTCGCTGACCCAGTACTGGCGGTTCTTCCTGGGCGCAACCCTGGCGCTGATCGTCATCCTGTTTCCCCGCGGCCTGATGGGGCTGCTGCAGGACCTGGGGGGCAGGTTTCGCGCGGCTGAGGCGCCGGCGCCCCAGCGCATCTCCCATGAACTCGGCACCGAAAGGGTGAACCCGTGAGCACGCTGATCCAGACGCTAAACGTGACCAAGGCCTACGAGAAGTTCGTCGCCCTGCGCGACGTGTCGTTCGAAGTCCGCGAGGGTGAATTCATTTCCATCGTCGGGCCCAACGGCGCCGGCAAGACCACGCTGGTGAACGTGCTGACCGGCCTGCTCAAGCCCACCTCCGGCCAGGTGCGGTTCAAGGACCAGGACGCCGCGGGGATCGGGCCGGTGCGCCTGGCGCAGCTCGGCATGGCCCGGGCGTTCCAGCTGGTGCACATCTTTCCGGCGCTGACGGTCGGCGAGACCATCGCCGTTGCCGTCGCCTCGCAGCTGGGACGCAGCCGGCGGCTGTTCGCTTCCCTCGCCGGCGATGCCGGGATCCAGAAGCGGGTGCGCACGGTGGCGGAAATATTCGGGCTGGAGCGCAAGCTCGACGCGGAGTCGCGGCTGCTCTCCCAGGGCGAAAAGAAGCTGCTCGATATCGCCAGCGCCTTCGCCCTGAGGCCGGAAGTGATCCTGCTCGACGAGCCGACCAGCGGGGTGAGCACCGGCGACAAGCATTCCATCATGCAGGTCCTGGTCGCAGCGGCGCGGCAGGCCGGGGTGAAGGCCATCATCCTGGTGGAGCACGACATGGACCTGGTGGCGGAATATTCGAGCCGGATCGTGGCGCTGCAGGAGGGCCGTGTGCTCGCCGATCTCCCGCCGGCGGCGTTCTTCAACGACCCCGCGATCGTTGCCGCGATCGTGGGCAAAAGGACGACACACTGATGCTATCGCTCAACGACATTACCGTAGACATCCAGAACAGCCGCATCCTGAGGGGCATATCGCTGGCGGTCGGCGCAGGGGAGCTGGTCTGCCTGGTGGGCCGCAACGGCGCCGGCAAGACCACGACCCTGCGCACGGTGATGGGCTTTCTCACTCCCCTGTCGGGGACCATTACGTTCAACAGCCAGCCGCTGCCCGGCATGCCCACCTATCGCGTCGCGCAGCTCGGAATCGGCTACGCGCCCGAGGAAAGCGAGGTGTTCGGCGACCTGACCGTCGAAGAGAACATCGAGATGCCCACCTGGACGCGGCCCCGGGGACGGCCGGCCCTCGAGCGCGTCGAGCTCGCCTACAAGGTGTTCCCGAAGCTGCGCCAATACGCGAAGCGCGGGGGCACGCAGCTCTCGGGCGGGGAGCGCAAGATGGTGTCGATTGCGCGGGCGCTGGCGCTCGATGCTCCGCTGCTGCTGCTCGACGAACCATCCGAGGGATTGTCCCCCGCAATCATTCCGACAATTTCGGAGGGTATCGCCTCGATCCGTAAACTCGGGCGCGGCATTCTGATGGCCGAGTCCAATGTTCACCATATCCCGGATTATGCGGACCGCCTCTACGTGATCGAGCGGGGCGAGATCATCTTTTCCGGCAAACCCGGCGACGTGAGGACCCGACCCGAGGTGATGCGGGTCATCACCGGAACGGCATGAAAAACCACCCACTTCTGGAAATTCGACAGGAACGCCATGGACAGGGCAACGCGCAAGAAGCGGACCATCACTGAAATTCTGAATTCAAAGGGAACCGGCGAGAAACTGGCTTACATGTCGGTTCCGGACTATACCTCCGCCGTGTGGGCGGAAATGGCAGGCGTTGACGTGGCCGTGGTGGGGGACAGCCTGGCGATGGTCGCCCACGGTCACCCCAATACCATTCCGGCAACCATGGACATGATGGTCATGCACGCCGCCGCGGTGCGGCGCGGGGCGCCGAATACGTTCGTGCTGGGATGCATGCCGTACCAGAGCTACAACACGGTGGACCGCGCCCTCCAGAACGCCACCCGGTTCATGCAGGACGGGGGCTGCGACGCAATCAAGCCCCAGGGCGGCAAGTCCCAGGCGCATATACTCAAGGCGCTGGTGGACGCGGGAATTCCCACGGCTTCCCACATCGGAATGACACCGCATACCGTCGCCGTATTCGGCGGGTTCAGGATACAGGGCCGCACCGCCGAGGCGGCGATGAAAATCCTGGAGGACGCCCTGGCCATCCAGGACGCGGGGTGCTTCATGCTTGAATTCGAGGCCGTACCGGCGCGCATCGCCAAGGTCGTTTCGGAGCAATTGGAGATTCCGACCATCGGGATCGGCGCCGGCGGAGGCACCGACGGGCAGATTCTCCTGTGCTATGACCTGCTCGGAGTGTTCACGGACTTCAAGCCGAAGTTCACCAAGCGGTACAGCAACCTGACCGAGGTGGCAGTCGAAGGAGTGTCCCGATACGTGTCCGAAGTCAAATCGGGCGCGTTTCCCGATGACGATCACAGCTATTCGGTGTCCGACGAGGAGTACGAGCGGTTTATTTCTCTGGTGGAGAAGCGCAAGCAGTTCTAGCAGCCAGCCGACGCATCCGAGGCAGCAATACCGGCATGGGGCAAATATGATCGCGGTGATTTTTGAATTGTGGCCGGCCGAGGGACGAACCACCGAGTACTTCGAGATGGCCGCCGCGCTGAAAGCCGATCTGGAAACGATTGACGGATTCATCTCCGTCGAGCGCTTCGAGAGCCTCTCGACCCCTGGGAAGTACCTGTCGCTGTCGTTCTGGCGCGATGAGGATGCGGTGCGAAGGTGGCGCAATCTGGATGGGCATCGGGCCGCCCAGGCAAACGGGCGCGGGGGTGTGTTTGCCGACTACCGGCTGCGGGTGGCATCTGTCATGCGGGATTACGGGTTGATCGAACGCGGTGAGGCGCCCGGCGACAGTCGCAATGTGCACGGCTGATCCGGCGCCCCGGCCGACCGGTGCGAAGCCTCGCCTGGCGGGCCCTGGATCGGGTGGGAGTCTGCCGCATCCGATCTCTCCAAACCACGACCATGAATCGACGAGCGGAACCCGCTGAGACGGTTGCCGGGCCTGGCGGCCTGATGGATGCGCCGCAAAGCCTTACGGACCTGGCCTACGCGCGGCTGGAGGAAATGATTGTGACCCTAAAGCTTCCGCCCGGGATGGCGGTCTCCGAGGCGGCCCTGAGCAAGCACGTGGGCATAGGCCGAACGCCGATACGGGAGGCGTTGCAACGGCTGGCGCGGGAAAACCTGGTGGTGATTCTGCCGAGAAGAGGGATTCTCGTCTCGGAGATCAATGTCGAGAAACAGTTGCGGCTCCTGCAGGTGCGCCGGGAGCTGGAGAATCTCATAGCCCGCAGTGCGGCGCGCCGGGCGGCGGCCCAGGAAAGACAACGCTTCCGGGAAATTGCGAACGCACTTGAAGCGTGCGCCGCGTCGAACGACGAGACCACCTTCATGCGGGTGGACAGGGAATTCAATGTGCTGGGCATTGCGGCGGCCAGGAACGAATTCGCGGAAGGGGCGATGAGCCTGATGCACGCCCTGTCCCGGCGCTTCTGGTATTTTCACTATAAGCAGGTTGCCGATATGCCCCTGGCGGCCAAGTTACATGCGGACGTGGCGAGGGCGATCGCCGCTGGCGATGAGAACGCGGCAGGGAAGGCCTCGGACAATCTGATGGAATACATCGAGGGCTTTACCCGTGCGACCCTCGGATACGGAGTATAAATGGTCGCGAAAGTCATCGATGGGAACGCGGTTGCCCGCCTGGTGAGGACCGAATGCCGGCAGCGGGCGGAAACGCTGAAGGCGAGGAATATTCAGCCGGGCCTTGCGGTCATCATGGTGGGAAACAATCCCGCGTCCGGGGTTTACGTCCGGAACAAGGTGAAAGCCTGCGAGGAGGTGGGCCTGAGGTCCGAACTGCATCACTTTCATGAAAACACGGGCCAGGCCCAGGTTCTCGATGTCATCGACGGGCTCAACCGGAATCCGGCCATTCACGGCATCCTGATCCAGCTGCCCTTGCCCCCGCACATCCAGGTCCGGACGGTTCTTGAAGCGATTTCCCGGGACAAGGATGTGGATGGTTTCCACCTCTACAATGTCGGCGGCCTGGTCGTCGGGGACACGGTGTTTCCGCCCTGCACGCCCTACGGCGTGCAGCGCCTGCTGGAGCATGAACGAATTCCGATCGAGGGACGGAACGTGGTGGTGGTCGGCGCGAGCAATATCGTCGGCAAGCCCATGGCGCTCATGCTCATGCAAAAAAACGCCACAGTCTGCATATGTCATGCCAAGACCCGGGATCTGGCCCAGTTCACGATTCTGGCCGACATCCTGGTGGCGGCGGCCGGGGTGCCCGGACTGATCAAGCATGAAGTGGTGAAGACCGGCGCCGTGGTCATCGACGTCGGAATCAATCGGCTGCCCGGCGGCGGACTTGTCGGGGATGTGGATTTCGACCAGGTGCGGCAGAAGGCGTCCTACATTACCCCGGTTCCCGGGGGCGTCGGCCCGATGACCGTCACCATGCTCCTCTGTAATACGGTCGGGTCCGCGGAGCGCTTTGCGGGGCGGGAAGGTCCGCGGCCGGCATCCTCGACCTAGTACCCTGGTGGGGTACACTGGGAAAACAAGACGTCAATCAGGAGACACCATGGCCACCATTGCAGGAACCGCCGAGAAAGCCAAGACCCCCACCGCCGCTGCCGGCGCGGCCGCCCAGGCGGCCCCGGTGCCGAGCGACATCGAAATCGCGCAGCAGGCGAAGCTCTTGCCGATCGGCAGCATC
>JACPEG010000025.1 GCA_016183615.1 Betaproteobacteria bacterium | reverse complement strand
GGGGAGGCAGGGGGGGATTCAACAACAAAGAAGGGTCGCGAATGGGGCGGGGGGGGTCGCGAATAAATTCGCTCCTACAGGGGGAGGGTGACGCCGGGGTTGTAGGAGGGGATTCATCCCCGAATCCCGGCGGCATCCCCCGCATGTCTATTTCACCGCCGCCAGCGACGGGCGCTTGGGCCGCTCCGCGCCCTTCCCGGCGAAGCGGTTGCAGAAGCGCAGCTCCTCCGGATACGGGAACACGTCCTGCTGCACCCCGGCCTTGATCTGATTCTGGACGCCGATCCAGTACTCCGCGTCCGCCAGGTCCCCGTGGTATTGCCTGAACAGGTCCCGGGCGCGGGGATCGGTGAACAGGAACGTGGGGAACTCCTCCGGGAACACGTCGTCCGGGCCCACCGCGTACCAGGGCTCGGAGGCCAGCTCGTCCTCCATGGAGCGCGCCTTGGGCATGCGCCGGAAATTGCACTCGGTCATGTAGCTGATCTCGTCGTAGTCGTAGAACACCACCCGGCCGTGGCGGGTCCAGCCGAAGTTCTTGAGCAGCATGTCGCCCGGGAAAATATTGGCCCCGGCGAGATCCTTGATGGCGTTGCCGTATTCCTTCACCGCCTGCTCCATCTTCCCCTCGTCCGCCTGGTCCAGGTACAGGTTGAGCGGGATCATGCGCCGCTCGATGTACATGTGCTTGATCACCACCCGCTCCCCCTCGAATTCGATACTGGAGGCGGCGTAGGTCTTCAGCTCCTCCAGCAGCTGCGGATCGAAGCGGTCCACGGGCAGCGCCACGTAGGAATACTCCAGGGTGTCCGCCATGCGCCCCACCCGGTCGTGGTACTTCACCAGCAGGTACTTCGCCAACACCGTCTCGCGGTTCACGTCCTTGGGCGGCGCGAAGTAGTCGCGGATCACCTTGAACACGTAGGGAAACGACGGCAGCGTGAACACCAGCATCACCATGCCCTTGATGCCGGGCGCGACGATGAAATTGTCGGTGGAGTGCCGCAGGTGGTGGAACAGGTCCCGGTAGAACATGGTCTTGCCCTGCTTCTGGAGCCCGAGCAGGGTGTAGAACTCCCACAGCGGCTTGTTGGGCACCAGCTTGCGCAGGAAGGTGACGTAGGCCGAGGGCACCTCCATGTCCACCATGAAATAGGCCCGCGCGAAGCTGAAGAATACCGCCAGGTGCTCGGGCTTGAGCAGCAGCGTGTCGAGATACAGCTCGCCGCGCTCGTTCTGCAGGATCGGGATCACGAACGGGTAGTCGCGGTTGCCGTTGATGGCGCGCCCCACGATGTGGGCCGCCTTGTTGCGGTAGAAAAGCGAGCCCAGCACCTGGACCTGAAAATCCACCTGGGGCTTCCACGGCTGCGGGAAATGGGCGTCGAGCGCCTGCATGAGGCAGCGCACGTCGCGCCGCAGGTTTTCGAAGGGGTTCTTCAGGCCGAAGCCCGTCACCATCTCGAGCAGCATGCGCCGCAGCCCTCCGCCGTTCGGGTAATGGCTGCGGTAGGTGGGCTCGCTGCCTTCCAGGAACTCGGTGGAGGTGGCCGGGCGCCAGAAGATGTAGTCGTTGTGGTAGTAGTCCCGGTGCAGGACGCGGCAGGCCACCGAGTTGTAGAAGGTCTCCGCCAGCTCCGGCTGCAGGTGGTTGTAGAGCAGCCCGATGTACTCCAGCTTGATGCGCGGCCACAGGCCCTCGTCGTGGCGGGCGGAGGGGAACTTGAGCAGCACCGCGTCCACCCCTTCCGTCACCCGCTGGTCGTACATCTGGATGCGGGTCTTCTGGGTCTCGCGGCCGGCAGCCCAGTCGGCGCGCTCGAACTGGTCCCGCGCCTGGGTGCTGATCTCGCGGAACAGGCGGTAGTGCTTGTCGAAGCCCGCCAGGATGGTGCGGGCGATGTCGGCGGCGATGCTCATGGGTTAAATGGGGACAGATCCCGATTTATTATCCCCGCAGGGACGGTGAATTGGTTATTTGCCCGTCAGGCAACATCGAGCAACAGCCGCGGATTCTTGGCCGCGAGCATGAGCAGGGTCCGGGCGGCACCCGACGGTGCCCGACGGCCCTGCTCCCAATCCTGCAAAGTGCGCACGGAAACCCCGAGCGCCTGGGCGAAGCGGGCCTGGGAGAGCCCAGTCTTCTCCCGGATCACCGCCACATTGGGAACATTGACCACGCGCCCGTAGTCTCCGCGCTTGATCTCCCGCAGGCCCTCGAGGATTTCCGTACCGATATTGCGTTTGGCCCTAGTCATCGTCGATCTCCTTTCTGATCTGGCGCAGCACGTGGGCAGGGATATTCTCGGCCACGTTCTTGGGGTAGATCGTCAGCATCCATATCACGCCGCGAGACCCCCGAACAAAGTAGATCACGCGATAACCGCCGCGCTTTCCCCGACCCGGCGCCGCCCACCGAAGCTTACGCAGTCCCCCCGATCCGGGAATCACATCGCCGGCATCAGGGTTCGCCATCAAAAACGACTGCAATTCAGCATACTCTGGTTCAGACAGGTACTCCTGGACCAAGCGAGTGAAAAGCTTCGTCTCGATGAAGCTGAACATCGGGCGATTATACGGCATTGCCGTACATCGTCAAGATCAGGGAAGCCATACGGGCGCGGGGCAGAATACGTAATCTCCCCCCGTTACCGCTCTCACCGCGCCACCGAAGCCGCCACCTCCGCCGCCCAGCGGGCGATTTCCTCGCGCGACGCGCTGGGCGCTTCAAGGTGGCTCGAATCGGGCTCATAGAGCCGGGTGAGCGGGTTTTTCGGCAGGGCATCGAACATCATCTGCTTGACTCTCAGCAAACCCGGATAGTCGTTCTTCGGCACGATATACAGGACCGGCATCTGCGGGCTCATCGCCTTGTGGGCCTTCATCTGGTTCATGGCGCCGTCGGGATCGAACCAGCTGAGGTAGGCGGCAGGAGTCGTGGTGATGGGGTAAACGCCCCTCGATCCCTCGTAATCCATGAACCGCGTCTTTTCCTCGCCCTTGCCTTCGGCGACGAGCTTGCGCGCCCGTTCCACCGACTCGCCGAGCTTTTCCCGGTAGACGGGGCTGTTGACGCTCCCGCCCGGCGCAATGGCGATGATGCCATTCACCGGATGCGCGCTGCCGTAATAGAGGGCAAACAGCCCGCCTTGGCTGTGCCCGGCGACGAACAGCTTCTTCGCCCCCTTGCCCCGCAGCCCTTCGAAGGCGGATTGGATCTCCTTTTCCGCAACGCTGACGCTCACATCGTAATCGCGTCTCCCGGACCAGGGCATTTCGATATTGGCGACGAGGATCCCCTTCTGTTCGAGCCCGGACGCCAGGTCCGAGACGAATTTCGCGGGCGAGCCGCCCTTGCCGTGCATGACGACGATGCCGATTGCCGAAGGCGGCGTTTGCGCCGCGGCGGCGGGGGACAGGGCCGCGGCGACTATCGCCAGCGCCAGGGTGACGCAAAAGCGACTGATCCGAATCATGCGTTATTTTCCTTTCAAGGGCTGATCGGGGCCAGGGTGAGCGGACCCGGGGTTCCCGGACACACCCATTAACCCTGCGCGCTTAATCCCTATTGCGCGCAACACCTTTCTGCGATTGCCCGTCCGCATGGCATGTTATCAAAGCCGCCGAACGATCCGCTCGCCGGTTCCCCGCTCGACCGGCATGCGGATCCCCGGGCGCAAATCCACCGGGAGCGCGTGGCGGGCCGTGACAAAGACCATGCTGCTTTCACGGTTGCCGCCACCGGTTGCAAAAGCAGCGCTTCACCTGCTAAAAACTAAAAGATAAGGACAGAGTCTAAAGACTGACTTTGAGGAGGTAGTTTATGTCACTGCACATTGGCGACGAAGTGCCGGACTTCACGGCAGAAACCACGCAAGGCACGATCCGGTTCCACGAATGGATCGGCAACAGCTGGACGATGCTGTTTTCCCACCCCAAGGACTTCACCCCGGTCTGCACCACCGAGCTGGGGTACATGGCACGCTTGAAGCCGGAATTCGACAAGCGCAACTGCAAGATCATCGGCTTGAGCGTCGACTCCGCCAGCGACCACGCGCGGTGGGCGAAGGACATCGAGGAAACCCAGGGTTACGCGCCCACCTATCCGCTGATCGGCGACACCGATCTCAATGTGGCCAAGCTCTTCGACATGATCCACCCGAACGCGAGCGGCACCGCGCAGTCGCGCACCGCGGCGGACAATGCGACCGTGCGATCGGTTTTCATTATCGGGCCGGACAAGAAGATCAAGCTGATGATCACCTACCCGATGACCACGGGCCGCAACTTCGAGGAGGTGCTGCGGGCGCTCGACGCGGTCCAGCTCACCGCGAAGCACAACGTGGCCACGCCGGTGAACTGGAAACCCGGTGACGACGTGATCATCCCCACGTCGGTATCGGACGACGAAGCCAGGAAGAGATTCCCGGGAGGCTGGAAGGCGCCCAAGCCCTACCTGCGCATCACCGCCCAGCCCAAGTAGGCTCACGGCTTTCCGGCCGGCAGTGGGCTGCCCGTGCGGCCTCCGATTGCATTCGGAGGCGTCTGCCGCGCGGGCGGCGTAATTCTGCACGTCCGAAATCATGCTTCCAGCGCTTCTCGCAGGTCGTTCTCCAGGTCCTCGTAGCGCTCGATCCCGATGGACAGGCGGATCAGGCCGTCGGCAATGCCCGCTTCCCGGCGCTCCTCCTGGGTCAGCATCGCGTGGGAAGTCTGAAGCGGGAGCGAGGCGAGCGTGTGCACGCCGCCCAGCGACACGGCTCGCGCCGCGACCCGGAAGCGGTCGTAGACCCGGATCGCTTCCGGCAGCCCGCCGGCGACCTCGATCGCCATCATGAACCCGAAGCCGTCGAGATAGCGGCGGGCCGCTTCGTGGTCCGGGTGATGGGGCAGCCCCGGGTAGTGGACGCGCACCACCTTCGATCCGCGTTCCCGCAGGCCGTCGAGAAAAACCGCGAGGCGGAGCGCGTTGTCCGACGCCTGCCGGGCCCGCAGCTCAAGGGTCGCCAGCGAGCGCGCCAGGAGCCATGCGGCATCCGGACCCAGGATCGCCCCGGTTCGGCGCCGGAAGCCTTCAAGCTGTTCCAGCAGCTCGTGCCGGCCCGAGACGACGCCCCCCAGCGCGTCCGAGTGGCCGCCGAGCACCTTGGTGGCGCTGTGCACGACGAGATCCGCGCCATGCGAGAGTGGTCTTTGCAGCGGCGGGGGCACGAAGGTGGCATCGACGGAGACCAGGGCACCGGCCTGGCGCACCCGGCGGGCGACGGCCTCCAGGTCCACCACGCGGGAGAGCGGGTTGGTGGGCGTCTCGATGTGCACGAGGCGCACCGGCCCCGCCAGCGCCCGGTCGAGGTCGCCGGGCTTGAAGGGATCGAAGCGGCGCACCTCGATCCCGAACCGGGGAAGATCCTTCACGGCGATGGCCTCCACCCCGCCATAGACGTAGCGGCTTATGGCGACGGCCTCCCCGGCGCGGGCGAAGGTGCAGAACACGGCGAATAGCGCCGCCATGCCCGAGGAGAACGATACCGCCCCGTCCGCGCCCTCCAGCTCCGCCACCAGGCTCTCGAACAGCCGCCCCGCCGGATGGCCATACCGTGGATAAAACTCCCCGGTCGCCTCCCCGGCGCCCACGGCCCGCAAGCGCTCGGCCGTCTCGTAGGCGAAGGTCGTGGCGCGGGTCAGGTCGGGCGCAAGGGGGCCCCCGGGCGAAACCGCCTCGCCGCGGCATCCGTAGGATCTGGCGCTACGCTGAATCATCCTGTGGGCGCCCGCCGACCGCCGTTTTATGGGATGTGCTGGGCATTGACTTCGCGTAAGTATAACCAGGACGGACCGCATACGGCCCCCGGGGAAGTCCGGATACTTTATACTGGGCGCCAGAACGAAGAAGAAACCGCAGGATGCATCCAACTCATACGCCTGGGCGTTCATGACCCGCGGCCCCGCGAAATTGCTTAAGCCGAGCACGCCCGGCGTCAGACCAGAGGTTGCAACGCCTCTGGCGCTCCTCGGGCTGGTCACCTACCTGCTGCTCTTCGGCAACGCCTATTACTCGCCCGATACCCACCTGATCATCAATTGGGCGATGCTGGCGGGCATCGTCATCCTGTGCCTCCTGCCCATCCGGCGGCATCCGGTGCAGCGGTTCCTGGTGGTGCTGCTCTCCGCCTATCTCTCGCTGCGCTACATCGTCTGGCGCGGCACGGAAACCCTGATCTACACCGGCCCCGCCGACTTCGTCGGCATGTCGCTGCTGTTCGGCGCCGAGTTCTATTCCATCGCCATTCACATTTTCGGCCTGTTCATCAACTGCTGGCCGCTGCGCAGCCCGATCCTTCCCCTGCCGCAGGACCCGGACCGGCTGCCCACGGTGGACGTGTTCATCCCCACCTACGACGAGCCGGACGAGATCATTCGGGTGACGGTCACCGCCGCCCTGCAGATGGACTATCCGGAGGGAAAGCTGCAGGTCTATATCATGGACGACGGCGGCACCGCGGACAAGCGCAACCATCCGGCGCACGGCGCCGAAGCCTGGGAACGCCACTACCGCCTGCGGCGCATGGCGCAGGAACTGGGCGCTCATTACCTCACCCGGGAGCACAACACCCATGCCAAAGCGGGCAACATCAACCATGCCCTGAAGGCGACGGGGGGCGACATCATCCTCGTCCTGGATTGCGACCACGTGCCCACCCGGGACATGCTGCAGAATACCGTGGGGCATTTCCTCGCGGATGAAAAACTGTTCCTGGTTCAGACGCCCCACTTCTTCATCAATCCCACTCCCGTCGAGAAAAGCCTGCCGGTAAAGCACAGGCTTTCCTTCGAGAACGACATGTTTTACCGGGTGATCCAGCCCGGGCTCAACAACTGGAACGGCAGCTTCTTCTGCGGCTCCGCCGCCCTGCTCCGCAGGAAATGCCTGCTGGAAGTGGGCGGCATTGCCGGGCAGACCATCACGGAAGACGCGGAAACCGCCGTGGAGCTCCATGCCCGCGGCTACAACAGCGTCTATATCCAGCATCCCATGGTGTGCGGCCTGTCGCCGGAGAGCTACGACGATTACGTCATCCAGCGCACCCGCTGGGCCCAGGGCATGCTGCAAATCCTCCTGCTCAGCAATCCCCTGTTCAAGCGGGGTCTGTCATTGCCCCAGCGCATCTGCTACGCCAACTCCTGCACCTTCTGGATGTTCGGCATCGCCCGGCTGATCTACTTCATCGCTCCGGCTTCCTACCTGCTGTTCGACCTCAACATCTACAACGCGTCCCTGTCGCTGATCCTGACCTACGCCATTCCCTACCTGATCAGCATTTTCTTCGTCATGGATTATCTCTACGGCGAGGCGCGCCAGCCCTTCTTCTCGGAAATCTACGAAAGCGTGCAATCCATGTTCCTGATGCCCGCCGTGATTTCGGTCATGCTCAATCCCCGGAAACCCGCCTTCAAGGTCACGCCCAAGGGCCAGTCCATGGACTCCGATTTCCTCAATCCCAATGCGGCAGCGTTCTTCCTGGTGCTGATCGTCAACATCGTCGCACTCGCCGCCACCGGCCCGCGCTGGTATTACGAACCGCTGTACCGGGACGTGACGATCATCACCGGCTTCTGGTGCATCTACAACACCCTCATAGCCCTGATCAGCCTGGGCGCCTTCTGGGAACGGCGCCAGATCCGCCAGTTCCACCGCATCGACGTGGATGAGCCCGGAAGCGTTTACGTTCCCCACGCCAACCGGGAGTTTCCCTGCCGCCTGGTCAACCTGTCCTTCACCGGACTTCGGATCGAATTCGAGGGCGACGTGGACGTGCGCCAGGGAGAAAACGTGCTGATCCGGGTGAAAGACAGCGGGGGGCGGCCCTATGAATTCAAGGTGACCGTACGCATGCGCCAGCAGTTCGGCAATCGCCTCTCATTAGGGCTGGAATTCGTCATGGATGCCGCGACCTACCGGCAGGCGGTACAATTCGTCTACGGCGACAGCGGGCGCTGGGCGCGCATGTGGCATCACACCAACAAGCTGTCGGAGGGCCTGTATCTGATCGGCATATTCGTCATCATGGGCGTCCGCGGGCTGACCATGAACGCCCTGAACCTGCTGCGCACCTTGATGGCGCCCCCTGTCCGCTTGATGATCAACGCAAGAAAAGCACTGGCCCACAACACGACCAAATCATGAACTTCCGCCATTTTCTGCGCCTTCTGATTCCGTTCGCGCTGGCCACGTTCGCTGGGCACTCCGGCGCGGGCACCATCAACGTCCCCCTGTCCGAAATCACCGGGCAGAAGTCCGCCTATCTGAAGTGCGTCACCGGAGAATTCAATGTCTCGGTTCCCATTGCACGGCGCTGGGAAGTCAAACGCGCCTCGATCCGCCTGCGCTACGCGGTGTCGAACAACCTGATCGGCAATCTGTCCCAGATGTCGGTCAACCTCAACGGCTATCCCTTCACCCAGATCAAGCTCAGCCCCCTGCACCCCGAATACGCGGTCGATATCGACATACCGGTAAAGCTCCTGAAGAACGACTACAACACCCTGAGCTTCCAGGTGGTCCAGCATTATTCCCAGAAGGAGTGCGAGGAACCCTGCGCGCCGGACATGTGGACCGTCATCAACCTGGAGGAGACCTTCCTCAGCATCGATTATGAGGACAGGCCCGTGGCAGCCAAGCTTTCCAACCTGACCCACACTTTTTTCGATCCCAAGATCTTTCCCGAGGCCAGCGTCAACATCGTAACCGAGGACGCCTCCGACACTTCGCTCACCCATGCCGCCGTCGTCGCCTCGGGCATCGCGCGCCGCTTCGATTACCGCAAGGTGCGCTTCGAGTTCGGGACCGCCATCAGGCCTGGAATTGACAACGTGATCATCGGCCGCAAGCCGTTCATCGAGAAATTTCTCGGCCGCAAAAAGGTGTTCCGCAGCAGTGAGGAAAAGGGTGGACTTCTGAAGGTCATCCCCCTGCCATTGCCCGACGGCACGGAAGATCCCGCCAGGGTGGCCATCCTGGTCTCCGGCAACACTCTGGACGAGGTCAAGCTGGGCGCCCTGGTCATCGCCAATATCTCCCTGACCTATCCCGGCAGCGACGAGATGGTGGCCCTGGGCTTCAAGTTGCCCGACATCGCCATGTACAGCGGCCGGCAGGTGCTTACCCAGGAAAAGGTGTACGACCTCAAGACCCTGAATGTCGAAACCACCACCTTCACCGGATTCAATTCCCTGGGCCGGGAAATCGCTTTCCGGCTGCCGGCCGATTTCCTGATCCAGCAGAACCAATTCGCCCGGCTCAGGCTCAATTTCGCGTACGGGGCCGGCATGCGCAACAACTCGGTGCTGAACGTCACCGTCAACGGCAAGCATCTGAGGGGCATTCTGCTCAACAAGGAGGATGGCGGCTTCTTCGAAAACTATGGCGTGGATATCCCCACCTACCTGTTCAAGCCCGGGGCCAACGTGCTGCGCTTCGAGCCCTCCCTCAATATGGTCGGCAAGGCGTGCGAGACCGTGCGGCTCGACAATCTTTTCGTCACCATTTTCGACACCTCGACCCTGCAGTTCCCGGCGATGCCCCATCGAGTGGAATTGCCGAGGCTGGAACTGTTCACCCTGAACGGCTTCCCCTTCACTCGCTGGCCCGATGGCTACGAATCCGCCGTCTATCTGCCGAAGGCCGACGCGCAGACCATTTCCGCCGCCCTCAACCTCCTGGGGGCCATTACCCAGAAAAACGGCTTTCCCCCCTTCGGTACCACACTGACCACGCGCAAGCCGGAAAACTGGAAAGGCGAACTGATGGTGGTAGGCAGAATCGAGGATCTGGACCGGGAGCTGAAGGAAGCAAGTCCCCTTCGGATGACCAGGCCCGAGGTGGTGCCCTACCCGGTGATCCGGAGCTGGGAAAACGAATCCACCTACGCCTACGCCACCCAGATCAGCGGCGCCGCTCCGGAATTTGCCTTCATCACCCAGTTCGAGTCCCCCTATCAGAAGGGCCGATCGGTGATCATGCTGGCCTCCGCCACCGCCGCGGGGGTTCTGGCGGGCAGCGAAGCCCTGCTGGAGCCGGAAATCCTCGGCGCTCTGGCGGGCGACCTGGGCCTGATCGAAATCACGGAAAAGAAGCCGAAACTGAACCACCTGGATGTGGGCCCGCGGTACGTTACCGGCAAGGAAGGCGCCCTCTCTCCCGTAAGCGGCTACCTTGCCTCCAATCCCAATCTCTACTACGCGCTGCTGGCACTGGGCACCCTCCTGCTGGCCGTTGCCAGCTATTGGGCCGTGCGCCTGCTGCGGAAGCGTCGGGGCCAGAGCACGGATGCGGCTGACAAGGACACTGCCGGTCATTAGCCTCCTTTGCCTTCTTTGGGCCGGGCCGGCAGTCGCCGCCCAGGATGGAGGCAACCGGCACTGGCAACGGTACCTCGAGGCCTTCGTCACCCGGGACGGCCGGGTCATCGATCACCGCCAGAACCAGATCAGCCATTCCGAGGGACAGGCCTACGGCATGCTGCTGGCCCTCGCCTTCAACGACCGGGCGCTGTTCGACAGGATTCACGCCTGGGCCGGCAACAATCTCCGGGTGCGCGGGGACAAGCTCCATGCCTGGAAATGGGGAAAACGCGACGACGGCAGCTGGGGCTTGCTCGACGGCAATAACGCCACGGACGGCGACCTGCTTATCGCGTGGGCATTGCACAGAGCCGCCGGGAAATGGACCGCGCCCACGTACGACTCGGCCGCCCGCGAGCTCGCGGCCGAGATTCGCACCCGGCTCGCCCGGGAATGGCGCGGTCACTTGGTGCTTCTGCCCGGCATGACCGGGTTCGAGGAAAAGGAGGCGCTCGCGCTCAACCCCTCCTATATCGTTCCGGCGGCCTACCGGGCCCTGGCCGACATCGACGATCGCGCCTTCTGGGAGCGGGCGGCGAACGACGGGGAAAAACTGCTTTACGGCGCCCGCTTCGGCCTCTGGGGCCTGCCTCCGGACTGGCTGGCGCTTTCGGACCGGCCGGCGCCCCACCCGGGAAAAGGCGCCTATTTCGGCCACGATGCCCTTCGCATTTTCCTCTACACCGCGGAAGCGGGAAGCTCCCCCGAACGCCTGGGCCTTTCCAACCTGCTGGCGTTTTCCGCCAGGACGGGTTACCTGCCCCAGCGCGTCAATTTATTCAACGATGAGGTCTCGATCCAGGAGGCACCGGCCGGCCATTATGCCGTGCTCGCACGCGCGGCCAGACTGGCCGGGGACGCCGGCAATGCCCGCAGACTGATGGCCGAGGCAGACAAGCGCATCAGCGAGGAGCAGGACAACTATTACTCGGCTACGCTTTATCTCCTGGCCGTTTCCGGCGCCCTGGATTGATCATGCGGAAGCTGATTTTCCTCACCGTGGCCCTGTCCTGGGCCGGAAGCCAGAACTGCCATGGCGAGGAAATTCTCGCCAATAAGGACTACTACTCCATTCAACTCGCCTCGGGCAGCGGCAAGGCGATGGAGCGCGTCTGGACCAAGGTGTCGGCAATGCCCCACGCCCGGTTGGAGGTCCGCGGCGGCAGGCAGGTCCTGCGGATAGGATTCTGGCCCGACGCCGGGACGGCGCGATCTCAGCTTGCCGCCCTCGTGTCCGAATTCCCCGGCGCGTACGTCAGAGTGGCGCAATACCGGCCGGAGACGATCATTCGGGGATGGAGCCCGGTTGCCGAAATCCCGTCCGGTGAACCCACCCCGTCGCCCCGGTCTTTCGCCCCCGACCTCACCGTCAGTCCCACCGGCGCCTCCCAGGATCCCTCGGCGACGCGGATGGCTCCCGCCCTGCAAGTCGCCCGCACACAATCCGAGCCGGAACCGCTCGGGAAAGCGCCCGAACCCGTTCCATTGCCATCGCCGGTGCTGACGCCGGGACGCGCCGCGAGGAGCGGGCCCGCGAGCGCGGGCCCGACCGCGGTTCCCCCTGCTGCCGCAACGGCGGTTCCCCCTGCTGCCGCGACCGCGGAAGTACCGCCGGCACCGCAAACCCCACCACAGCCACCCGATACCCGCCCCGGCCCGGCCTTGCCCGATGAAACCCCGCTGTGGGCGGCGCTCAAGGCGCAGCGCTTCGCCGAAGTCCTCGACCGCATTCGCCGCCTGCAAGCGTCCCATCCCCATTGGCAGCCGCCGGCAAAACTTCTGAATCTGGCGCGCGAAGGCCTGGACCGGGAAAAAATCGAGCGCGCGATTTCGGATCGCGACGACGCCGCATTGCTGGAACTGGCGAACCAGCATCCGGATTGGTTCGGGTGCGAACAGCCCCCATGGGCGTGGGCGCTGGCCCGGGCCCATTTCAACGCCGGCCGCAAGGAAGCGATGCAGAGCATTCTCGATCGGCTTATCCCCGGTTGCGGCGAAGAAGAGCGTCTCGCCACCCTGGAGCAGGCGGCCGGCTGGCTGCCCCCGGGACAGTGGGATGAGCTGCTGGCGAAGGAACTGGGAACCAGCCACAGTCCCGCCGGCGAAGGACGGCTCGCGAAGCTGCGCTATGACCAGTTGCGCAACCGTTTCCTTGCCAGCCCGCCGAAGGAATCCCTGGGCCTGCTGGACGCGCTGGCGCCGGGCATCATAAAAAACCGGGATGCAGACATGGCGCTGCTGGCGGGCTGGCGCCTGTTCAACGAGGACGATACCGCCCATGCGGCTAAATGGTTCGGGCAAGCGCTGGATTGGGATCCGCAGCGCGCCGAGGCCCGGCACGGCCTCGCGCTTTGCGCGTTGCGGGAGCAGCGCTTCGACGATGCGCTGAAACTGGCGCAGGCGCTTCCGGAGCAATTTGCAGAACGCAAAGCTCTCATGCGGGATGCCCTGGTGGGCCAGGCCGGCATCGCTTATCAGTCGGGCAACTATGCGGGCACACTGTCCCTGCTCGATGCGGCCGCCGACGCGGGAGAACTTCCGCGCCATGCCCGGCTCATGGCCGCTTGGGCCCGGCTGAACAGCAACGCGCCGGCGATCGCTGCCGATGAATTCGCCGCCCTCTACCGCCAGCAGCCCGATGACGAAAGCGCGACCGGCGCCATCCAGAGCCATGTCCGCAGCGGGCGCCTGGCGGACCTGGAAACCTTGGCCGCGACCGAACCCCTCGCCACCCGCCTGCGGGAATACAAGGCGCAGCGCGCCTTCTCGGAAAAACGCTTCCTCGCCGCCAAGGCCCAGGATGCGGGCCGGTATCTCCTGGATGGCTCACCCCTGACGCCGAGCCTGACCGGACGAGGACTCAGCCGGGACAAGAGCGGCTCGGAGGGCCTGTCACGGTTGAAGGCCCGAATTACCGACTCCCTGTCGGTCGCGCTGCCTGCGGGATCGGGGGAGCTGCGCATCGGGGCGGAGCGCGTGAAGCTCGACAGCGGAAACCTGGCGGCGAACGAGCTCATCGGCCGTCCCCCCCTCGTGGCCGCCGCTTATGCGTTTGCCCCCATCACCGGGACGGAAGGCTGGCAGCCCTTCCTGAGCTGGCGGAGCGAGCCCGGCCAGTCCACCTGGCAGGTCGAGATCGGCCGCAGTCCGGAGGGTGGTACGGTGACCCCGGACTGGACCGGGCGCCTCGCCTGGACCAGCCACGAATCCTGGGGCAACTACGGCGGGGCGGTGTTCCGGGAGCCGGTGCGGGAATCCATCCTTTCCTTCGCGGGCCTTCGCGATCCCTACACCGGCGTCGCCTGGGGCCGGGTCACGCGCCTGGGCGGGGAAGCGCGGTTCCTGTCGGTGCAGCATGCGCCCTGGTCCTACGGCGCGAGCCTGCGCGCCGAGCAGTTGACGGGCGAGGGCGTGGCGGACAACACGCACTTGGCGTTCCAGGCGCAGGGGGGCTACGACCTGAAGCTGCCCGGTTTCGACTACAGCGTGCTGGGCGTTTTCGCCGGCGCGGAGCGCTACGACCGGAACCTGAGCCGGTTCACCCTGGGCCACGGCGGCTACTTCAGCCCCGGGCGCTACCTCCATGCCGGGCCTTCCTTCGACTTCCTCACGGAGGAAAAACGCGGCTTCATCCTCCGCGGGCGCATGAGCCTGGCGCGGATGTTAAAGACCGAATCCGCCGCACCCTTCTTCCCCCTGGCGCCGGATGGGCGAAGCTACGCCGAGGTGAAAGACCGCGGCCGGGAAGTAAACGGCGAGCTGAGCGCCGTATTTCGAGTGCACGACCACTTGCAGGCCGGCTTCACCCTGGCTCGCGGCCTGTCGCCCCAGTACGCGGACACCGTCGCGGGAGTCTTCGTGCGCTTCCTGTGGGACGGGCGGCGCAGCGTGCTGAGCGGGGACTTGATGGGGCCGGGCGAGCTGAGGTAGCGGCGCCGGGGACGGCGGTTTTTCTTCGCCCGTTTACTCGCGGCGGGCAGGTTCGGTGACGGAGTGCTCGATGGAACGCTTGGCCTCGCCCTTGTGGACCCCCGTGCCGATGAACCTGCCCGACTGCATGAAGGCCACGGTGACGATGAAGGGCACCAGCGCGATCAGGACAATCCGCAGCCAGAGCGGAATGCCCCATCCCTTCTTCTTTTCCGCTGCCGGCTTGGGCTCGTCGCTTTCGACCTCCAGCGGGTTCCAGTAAACCTTGTAAACCTTGGCGGGCTCCTTCTTGCCCTTGAGCTGGGTGGTGCGCGCGTAGCGGCAGCGGAATTCCCCGCTGGTCGGAAGCATGTTGTAAGTCTCCTCGGAAATGCAGATCTCGCCGGCGTTGGCGGTGGATTCGAAACGGGACGCCGTGTTGACGGTGTCCCCGTAGATGTCGCCCTTTTCCTGGATGCACTTGCCGGTGTGGATGCCCACGCGCAGGAGCACCGGCGTCTTGAATGTCTTTTGCATGTTGAGGGCGTCGATGCCCTTCTGGATGACAATGGCGGCGCGCAGGGCGCTGGCCGGCTCGTTGAAATAGGACAGGGAGCCGTCGCCGATGGTCTTGACCAGGGTGCCGCCGTTGTCGCGGATGGCGGGCTGCAGGATGTCCCCCACCTGCTTGAGCAGCATGCGCGCCGCCATGTCTCCTTCGGATTCCGCAATGGCCGTGGAACCCTTGAGGTCCGTGAACATGACCGACAGGACGCGGGTGAACTTGTCCTGCATCAGCTTCTCGATGCGCTCCTTCTCTTCGAGAAGCTTTTCGATATCGGCGCTTTCCTCGGCCTGCGGTGCGGGGTTTTCCTTGTCGTCCATGGCGATCGTTTCCAGGCAGGAACCTGGATTCAGTTTAGCAGGAATAACCGGGGGGCAGATTACGAATCAGAATGCAGCAATCGTGGAATTCGTGGTCTGTCCCCTTTGAAATAACCCCCTCCCCCTCGATGGGGGAGGGTTGGGGAGGGGGTGAAGCTGCACCCTCCCCCTTATCACTTCTTCTTCACCCCCGGCGGAAAATCTCGCACCGCCGACGCCCGCGCCAGCTCCTTCCCCTCGGCATCCCGCGCCACCACCGTAATCCCGTAATCGTGGTAGAAACTCGGCGGACACGGCCCGCGATAATTGCGCAGCGCGCCCTCCGCAATCGCCGCCTGCCCGGTATACGCCACCTCGCCCCCGCCGTGGTCGTAGCCCCTGGCGTCGAAATCCACCATGGTCACCGACAGCTTTTTCGCTTCCGCGGGAACCCCCGCCAGCTTGATCTCGGGCGATGTCGTCGAGCAGCGATGCTTTTTCTCCCATGTGAAGTCAATGGTCATTTGGGCGTATGCGACCGACGAGAGCAGGAGACCGGCGGTAAGCAGTGCAATACGTGATATGTGGTTCATGGTTATCCTCCCTTCAGCTGCGGTCATGTCAGCCGCCGGGCAATCGCCTCGATGGCCTTCATGCCTTGACCAAACCGGGCGATAGCCTCGCGATGCGCTTCCAGTTCGCTGTATGCGATAAACCGCACATTCAGGTCCGCGACCCGGCTGAAGGCCGGGCGCAGCAGTTGGTCCCGGACATCGTCCTCTCGTGCGTCCGGAGCGACCAGAAACAGGGCATGCGCCGGCTGGGACGGCAACCCCAGCGCCAGGTCCAACATCCGCACGATTCCGGAGTAAATGGACGTCGTATGCTCAACCTCGAAGGCTGCTGCCACCCGCCCGGTCATGGCTTCGATCCATAGCACATCAATCAAGCGGATCGCCTCGACGGCTGGCGCGTTTTCCATCGCCTCCGGAAGGCAATCACGGCAACCGTCCGCCAAATGCCCTCCACCATAGGGGCGGTTCCGGTCATTGCTCGCCACCCATACTTCAAAACCAAGGGCGCGCCCGAGGTCGCGCAACCATCCCTGGATCTCGGTATGAGTACGGTCTTCCTCCCGGGCCGCTCGCATGGCCTTGTTCGCCAGGTCCGCCTCCTCGCGAACGTGCGCCAAGTCTGCTTCCCATTCCGCAAGCGCCGCTTCGCCGGGGGGCGGCGGGTAGCGGCCCGTGCCGATGTCGAACAGCGCGCCTGCGACCGCCCCTAAGTCGTTGGAAAGCAAGTCCCGATATTTCTCATTCAACGCCAACATGCCCCGACGCATGGCCAGGTACTCGTCCCAGCGACCGAGCTTCACCTTCGCACCGCAAAGCGCGTTGTAACCCTTCACGATCGCGGTATTGAACGGCGGCACCAAGGTTGGGTGCAGGAAATAGAGGAGGTTGGCCGCCGCCGGCCCCAGCCCTTTAATCGCTTCGCGGTCGAGAGCCTGAATCGCGCCGATCACCTGGGCCTCACCCGTGCAGCAAGCGCAGGTCTGAAGAAAGCGCGCGAACGCAAGCTGGTTCTCGCGGTTCTCGTAAATGTCGGGGATGCGGAGCTTGGGCTTCCACAGAAAGGCGTGGTCCGCGCCTTTGAAGATTTGCCGCTGTTCCGCGATGGAGCCGACGACCGTCTCCAGCGAGGAACCCTTGTAGACGTTACCGAAGTTTCCGGCCTCGATCTCAGCGACCACCGCGTCGATGCCCCGGCGAATGGACCGGAAGTTCTTCAGGCGCTCCTCCCAGAGAAACCACGTCTGGTAGGTGCCGCCGGGATCGTCGCGCCAACGGGCGAATAGATAACGCACCGGATCGTTCAGGGTTGCTGGACTCAGGACGGTAGACATGAGTCAACCTCTCTGACTTGTCGATATGGCCTCGGGGATCGAACGCCCCGGTTCAGCGACGCGAAGGCCGCAAGGCCTGAGCGTCCGCTGGAACCGATAGTTGGCCTCAATTCACGCATGGCCGAGCACGTATGCGAGGACCACGTTTTGTATGAGAAGGAGCCCCATGACAAGACGCTCGCTCCGCTGGATCCATCTGTGGCGGGTCAGCGCCTGTCCAATGTCTTTCTCGCGCTCTGCATCCGAGAGTTCGGATTCTGCGTCACCCAAGCGCTGGCCGATGTGCTCGTATTGCGTCTTCGTCGCGGCGAAGTTGAAGACGAGAGCAACTATCGAAACTACGGAAAGGATGCCCACAATCTTGAACGGAACGCTTGCGACCTCAGGGCGGGCTGACAACAAAGCTGCTGGCACGGAAAGAAACACCGCATTTACAGTGAGAAGAGCTGACCAAAAGCTGTAACGTGCGGTCTGATATTTTTCTCTGATCTCCGCACACCTTTCTTCAAATTCGTCGGCCACTTCTATCCTCGTTCTGCTGCCATGGTCGGGTTGAACTTGCGATACAGGCCTTCAACTGTGCAGTTCTGCGTTGCTTCCATGACCGGCCCGACGAGTCTTTGAAACTCTTGAGCGAACTTCGGGTTTTTTTCGAGGATGTCCGGGCGCTCCTTATAGATGAAGAACAACGCCAGCGCGCGTACGTTATCTGGTGGTGCGACACATGCAAATTGCATCGTATCGGAAAAGGCAACCGTCTGACGCCTTTCGTCCATTGGATTCTTGCCGTGTGCCGTCATCCGTGACAGCCACACCTGAGCAAGCAAAACGTGAGGCACCGCGCCAGGATACATCTTTTGCGCCTCCCGGTAGGCCCGCTCCTGAATGGCGATGATTTCGTCACTCATGGCCTCGGGGCTGATGAGACTTTTCAGGAAACTTCCGAGCCCCATGATTTCCTCCTCTGACCTTGCTTTGAGGTCCAACGTTCACAGTGAGGAGCGCGCGCCGCTCTTACGCACCCTCTCCACTGTGTTGTTAGGTGGCTCACCGAACCTGCGGCTTGACGGATACGCCAAAAGCCTCTGTAACCTTTTGCCCGCACTCGCCTGAGAAGATGGGAATGTCATGGTTGCTACCGCGAATGCATGTCACGCGCAGGAATTGACCGCGATGAAAACCCATTATCCATACTGTGCGAACCTGGTTATCAATGTTCATTTTTATGACCGCGAGCTTCTTGCCGCCCGCGACCATGTAAACGGAACCGACATCGACCTTCGGGTTGTACGTCTTTGGATCAAACCCTTGTTTGGCGTAGTTCGCTTGGGCTCGTTGTAGCGTTGTTTGTACCATGTGTTGTTCTAGCCGTTTGAGCCCCTCAAGATCCAAATCGGCCTCAGATTTACCTTCGGTGTCTTGAATGGTGATAGCGGTAACTATGGGAGCGATCTGATCCGCAACCGGTACTGCCGCTGGCGAAGCTTGATTGGCCTTTTGAGCCGCTGATTCGCCTAGGAAGCCACCAACAACTTTCCCAATGCCAACGGCAACGACGACACCAACCACCATCAGCAGGAATTGACGCGTCTTTCCTTTCCCCTCGCTCATTTGAGCCACCTAACGTAAATTGGTCGAAAGCTTGTTTGACAACTTGGTTGAGAAATTAGGCGCCGAATTAGTTGACATGGCTGGCACGCTGCCCACCCGGCCGCTATACGTTTGTCATTCCGCGCCCCGGTAAATACGTTACACCAGCCAGGGTTGGCAGGCAATCTCACTTTGCGAGGTAGCCCCGCGGTCTTGCCCGGTCAGCGCCACGGCCGCCCCTCGACGGATACGCGCCTTGGGCTTCCTTCGGAACCCTCCAGCCCGATTTCCACCGGCAGGAATCGCCGCACCACCTCGGCGTTGGTCATCAAATGAGGGGTGATGCTTGCCGACGTGAATTCCGACCGGGCACGGGTGAGGGCGAGAGGCAGGATCAACTGTTCGGCACCTCCGCGCCGCTCGCGAGGCGCTTGAGCACAGCGGGTTCGTACCTCCGGTTCCCAAGCGCACTGCCCAAGCCTAGAATGTGTAAGGATAGATAAAAGGATACACACCATGCGCACCAGCATCGTGATTGACGACAAGCTCATGAAGGATACGCTTCGGGCGACCGGGTTGAAGACCAAGCGGGAAGCGGTCGAACTCGGTCTCCGGACCGTGCTTCGGCTCCGCAAGCAGGAGAAGATACGGCGCTTTCGCGGCAGGCTTCCATGGCAGGCCGATCTTGACGCGATGAGGACCGAAAAGTGATTTCGGTCGTTTGCGGCGCTGATTCGAGAGCCGGTTGACGCATCTTCGCGGCGATCGGTATTTCGATCCGATTGTCGAAAACCCTGGCCTTCGCTCGGCGCTGCCCCGAAAATAGCGCGCCGGGCCCCCAGAGCATCAATAACTGCCCGGACCCCGGCTTCCGCCGGGGTGACGTGACCGACTTCCTGGACCCCGGTCCCCGATATAAGCATTCCGGGGCGGGCCACGTCGGGGTGACACCACCGGTGTACCCGGTGCGTTCTTCGATACACAGCTAGCGCAATCGCGTGCAAACGTCACGCCGTGCGCACCAGCTTGCCTGTCTGTTCATCCACAGCCCTGATGAGGTCTTGAACCGCGTTCACCTCAGTTTCCTCGAAAAAGACTTCTCCGCATTGCGTGCAAACCCACGCGGGAACGTTGTCGAGGCTGACGTGGACATCTTTACGATCGATGTGAAATGGCGCATTTCCACGCACCATTTCACCCTGGCAATACATGCATTTCATGGCTTAATCCTCGTTTTGAAATCCTTAGACCATTGAGCTTCATCCGGAATATACGCTGTTATTACCGCCAAGTATTCATCCTTCGGTGCACATACGATATGTATCGGCCGTCCATCTTTCGCCCTGCCCAGGATGAGACAACTGCGGCCTCTGGGATCATCAGGATAGTCCTCTACGACTTCACCTTCCTCAATTACTGTCCGCACGTCGGCGGTAGAAATCATTCGATCTGGCCGTGACATCTGGCGCACCGCATGCGGCAGAAAGAGTATTCGCTGCGATGCTCTTTCCCGTATCAACTGCCGGAACTCCATGTTGTTTCGTTCCTCAGGTGAGTGTGGTTTTCAACGTCGATTGCGAATTAAACGGCCTTGACTGACGCGTACCAACCGACGCGTGGAAATCATCCTACACCAGATTCCACGAACCGAACCACTCGGCTCATGAGGGCCAACCATTGCCAAGTCAGCGCGATGGGTGCCCCCCGACCGTCACGCGCCCCGGGCTTCCCTCGGCCCCATCCACTTCAATTTCCGCTCTTAGGAATCGCCGCACCACCTCGGCGTTGGTCATCAGGTGAGGCGTGATGCTTGCCGACGTGAACTCCGACCGGCCGCGGGCAAATGCCAGGGGCAGGATCAACTGATCGGCGAGGTGGGCGTCTACCGCGGCGCCGCTTTCGACGCACTTGAGCAGATCGTCGGCCGCCTCGTCGGCGACGCGCTCGGCGCGCTTGCCGATGGCGCCGAGGGCGGAGTGGGTAGTGCTCGCGTACTCGTGCTCGGCCTTGAGCGCGATGAAGGTGCCGGGCGAGATGGCGTCCACCGCCGCGCACTCGATTTTCACCGGGACGCCCAGGCGGGCGAGGCGCATCTGCACCTGGTGGCGCTGGCGCTCGGCGATGGAGAGGTCGAGTTTCGCTACTGCCGAGACGCCGCGCACGCGCCGCAGTTTTCCCGGATTGGTGAGCTGGAGCGGCGCCATCACCTGGGCCGGCTCCACCCTCGCCCGCACGATGCCGCCGCCCTTGGGGTAGAAGCCGGCGCGGTCGAGGGAGAGTTCGATGCGGTAGCCCGCGGCCTTCAGGACCGGGGCCCATTGCCATTCCAGGAAGTGGTAGCAGGGGCTCCAGGGCACGTGGGTGCCGCCGGTGACGGTGATCTCCGACGTTCCGCCCGCGAGGCTCAGGGGGATGAGGATGGTTTGCAGCAGGAGCGTGGTGGAGCCCGCAGTGCCGATGTCGAAGCGGTAGTTTCCGGGCACCGGTGACTGCGGCGCGAACGTGAGTTCCTGGGAATCTTTCTCCGCGCCTTCCACCTGGGCGCGGCTGATTTCGGCGGCGGCGCGCACCGCGGTGAGGTGCTGGGGCTTCAAGCCGGGCTTGGCGCGCTTGGCACGGATGTGGGTGAGGTGCACCGGCTGGCCGGTGAGGATCGAGAGGGCAAGCGCGGTGCGGAGGATCTGGCCGCCGCCTTCGCCGAAGGAGGCGTCGAGGTCGATCATTGCTCACCCCCATCCTGGCCTTCCCCCCTCAAGGGGGAAGGAACCTGCTGCCACCCCCATCCTGGCCTTCCCCTCTCAAGGGGGAAGGAACCTGCTGCCACCCCCATCCTGGCCTTCCCCCATCAGACCGATCGCACCTGTAGGAGCGAATTCATTCGCGACCCCGGTCGGGGATGAATCCCCTCCTACAACCTTCTGGCAGGCGCGGTTTCGTCTCAACGGCAATGCTCGATTCGAATGTGACCACGGCGCCGTGGAGATATATCTGCGCCGCGCCGATCAGGAAAACCGGTAATCGAGGGGCCAGCGCGGCGCCAGGTATTCGAGCACCGGCGCGGCGAAGTCGTGGGAGCGGTAGAGCCAGATCGCGTCGCTCCGGTCGAGGCGGTTGAGCGCCTTCGTCCTCACGTTGATCCGCTGCACCGGCAGCTTCAGCTTGCGGTAGCCCTGGATCTCCCTCGCCGCGCCCGGCTCCCATTCGCAGAACAGCCATTCCCGGGTGAAGACGTCCTGGAGCCGGTCGAGCTCGTGCGCCGCGTCGTCGGTCATGGGGATGGGACGGGCGAGTTCGGGGGCGCTCACGGAATACTCGTATTTCCAGCCGCCGTAGAGATCCATGCCCTCCGTGGCATAGAACACGGGCCCGCCGCTCGCGGCGTAGAAATCCTGGAGCTTGAAGAAGGCGTTGGTGAAATCGGAATTGCGGGCGCCGGTGAACCAGCCGTACACGTCGTCGCCGCGTTCGAGATAGACCAGGGCGCACAGCAGGCCCGCGCCTTGGGGCGCAAAGGCGATATGGGTTCTGGGGGCGGTCATTTTTCCCTCCCGCAACACAGCCACCGGCCCCGTTCCGCCGGGGCTTCTGATTTCAGATTAGCACAGGGGGGCGCCGGCCGGGGTGAACAATGGAGGTCGCCGGGGTGTCGGGCAGGCGGCCGATCTCAGCACCGGGTGGATCTCACCCGTCCCGCCCCCAGACGCGAGCCAGGGGCGTGAGGGAAAGACCGAAGGCTTGAGCGGCGGTCGGGCGCTCGCTCCGGCAGTCCTGGAGCATGACGTCAATGAGCGCGCCGGGCAGTTTCGGGCCGATAAACCGGAGCAGGCGCGAAACCGGGCCCGGGATGTGACGGATCGGCACGCTGTCGCTCCAGTTCAGGAGGCGGACCAGATCGTCCATCGACATTTCTTCGGGTCCCTGCAAGTCGAAGGTTCCGCTGCGCTCCGAATCCATCGCCACGAGGAGGGCCGCCACCACGTCGCCGAGGAACACGGGCGCGACGCGCTGCCTTCCGCTGCCGAGTACGGTAACCGCGCGTTTGCCGTCGAGCAGGAGATTGCCGGCGGTGGGCCCCGGTCTGTCCGGGGAACCGATAATGTGGGTGCATCTGAAAATGGTGACAGGCACTCCCGTTTCGGTGAGCAGCCTTTCGGTCCGCGCCTTGGCCGCGAGATAGGGATTCGGCGACTGCTCGGACGCGCCTACGTAGCTCAGGAAGATCAGCCTGCGGACCCGCGCCGGATCCAGGTTCTTCGCGACTCGCGCGGCGGGAACGATGTTGGCGCGCTCGTAGTCGTGATCCGGGGGATTGAGGGTGCCGGCCAGGTGAACGATGATCTCCGCCCGGCGGATCGCCGCGACAGCCTCGTTCGAGGCGAGCCACTTGGAGACGGTGACGCAACCTTCCAGGGTTGTTTCAGACCTCACCAGGGCGGTGGGTTCGGGCCCCCGTTCGATCAACGCAGTGATCGTTGCGCGGCCGACTTGGCCGGTGGCGCCGGTAAGGACCACGCGCGAGACTGCGTAACCCATGTCCCCGGACGCTTTTGTTATCTATCTTGCTGAGGGGCCACGCTGCCGCGATGGCGAGCCGTGCCAGGCTCCGTGCCTCTCAGTTCAAGGCGCGACTTCCACGAGTCTCGGCATTCGACCACGGCTTGATTTTCGCCAACGTGGTCCCCAATGCGCGTTCCGCGACTTCCGTGTCATGGGCCGCCTGGGCGCGCAGCCAGTAGCCGTTGGAAAGGCCGAAAAACCGGCACAGACGCAAGTCGGTGTCGGCAGTAATGGCGCGTTTGCCGGCAACAATGTCGCTGATGCGCTGCGCCGGCACGCCGATTTCCTTCGCCAGCCGGTACTGGCTGATCCCCATCGGCCTCAGAAATTCTTCCAGCAGGAGTTCGCCGGGCGTTACGGGCTTGAGCTTGCGCATCGTCATTCTCCGTCAGTGATATTGGTCCATTTTTACCAAGAACGCTACCCGGAAGCCAGCCGGTGGGCCCAGCGGGTAGTTTCCGGCAATCGGTAGCGGGTGCAGCAGGCCATGACGCAGCGGATGGCGGTATCCAGGCTCACCTTGTGGCCGATGGAAATGTAGAGCGGCTTCACCCCGGAGCGGGTGCGAAGCACCGCACCGATCGTCTCGTCTCCATCCATGAGCGACGTCCAGGCGCCCCGCCGCTTCGGCACCGGGCCGTGCTCGCCGATCAAGCGGGTCTTGGCCACGCCGATCGTGGGAATGCCGGTGATGACGCCCAGGTGGCTGGCGATGCCGAAGCGCCGCGGGTGGGCGATGCCCTGGCCGTCGTCGAGCAGCAGGTCGGGGAGGTGCTGCAGTTTCTCCAGGGCGGCGATGAGGGCGGGCAGCTCGCGGAACGAGAGCAACCCGGGCACGTAGGGAAAGGTGACGGGCACGCGGGCGATGGCCTGCTCCACCAATTCCAGCTCCGGGAAGGACAGCACCGCCACCGCGGCGCGGGCGGTGTTCTTGTCGTCGAAGCCCGCGTCGAGGCCGGCGACGAGGCGCACTTCGCCGAGGCGGTCTTCGGCGATGACCTCATCGCGCAACTTCTGCTGGAGCGCTGCTGCTTCTTTCGGCGTGAGGTCCCAGCGGTGGGGGATGCGGAATCGCATTCTCTTCGGCTCGGCGCTCGATGTTATTCGGTTCGTCCTTCGACAGGCTCAGGACGAACGGGGTGATCGTTCACCACACCCGCAGCCGCAGGCTGGCCCGCGCGTCGAGCCGCCTGAGCCCGTGGGCCCGGGCGGCGTCGAGCGCCCGGCAGTATTCCTGGCGGGTGATGGGTCGGTCGAAGGGCGGATGTTCGTCGGCGCGGTAGGAGGGATGGTACTGGTCCATGATGTTCAGGTAGGTGTCGGGCGAGACCCGGTCCGCGAGGAACGCCAGCACCTTGTCGGTGTTGGCGAGGTCCTCCGGCAGCACCAGGTGCCGCACCAGGAGCCCGCGGCGCGCGAGCCCCGACGCGTCGATCACGAGATCGCCCACCTGGCGATGCATTTCCTTCACCGCGGCCTGGTTCACTTTCCAGTAGTTGCGTACGTGGGAATAGCGGTGAGCCGTTTCCGAATCGCCGTATTTCATGTCGGGCATGTAGATGTCGATGATGCCGTCGAGGAGCGCCAGCGCCTCGGGACTGTCGTAGCCGCCGGTGTTGTACACCAGCGGCAGATGCAGGCCCTTTTCCGCGGCGATGGCGAGCGCCGCGATAATCTGGGCCACCACGTGGCTGGGCGAGACGAAGTTGATGTTGTGGCAGCCCATGCCCTGGAGCTTGAGCATCATCCCCGCCAGCTCCTCGTTGCCCACCTCCCGCCCCTCCCCCTTCTGGCTGATGTCCCAGTTCTGGCAGAACACGCAGCGCAGGTTGCACCAGGAAAAGAAGATGGTGCCGGAGCCGTTCCAGCCCCGCAGCGGGTCTTCCTCGCCGTGGTGGGGGCCGTAGCTGTGAACCACCGCCCGCTCGCCGGTGCGGCAGACCGCGCCCGCCGTGGTCTTGAGCCGGTTCACCCGGCAGTAGCGGGCGCAGAGATCGCAGGAGGTCAGATGCTCGCGGGCTTTTTCGGCGCCTGCGTGCAGTTCGCCCGATTCAAGCAGTGCAAGATAGGCGGGGCGGAAGGATGCCGCGGAGGACACGGAAGCGCTGGGCATGGATCAATGATAGCGCCATTCGCAGCCGCGCAGGGTAGGCGGAGCGAAGCGCAGCCCACGAACCCGGAGGCGTAGGGTGCGTCCCACGCACCATTGAACCGCCGGATTCGGTGCGCAGGGCGCACCCTACGAAGGGACCGGTGGCGATGCGTAGGGTGCGTCCCACGCACCATTCACGCCCGCAGGCATCGAGGCGCGGGATGGCTGCCGAAATCGGACGAGGGCGGGAGTTTCAGAGTCCGGGGTCCGATGCAAGCCCCCGAACCATTCCGGCCAGCGCCTCGCTCACCCGCGCCAGTCTCGGGTAATCCAGGCGATCGGGCGTGTCGAGGGCCGAGTGGTAATAGGGATAGCGGTAGAACGCGGTGTCGGTCACCATCGCCGCCCGGTAGCCCTGGCGCCAGAACGACAGGTGATCGCTCCAGGCGACGCCGGGAATCCACGAGAACGTGGCGGTGTGCTCGCAGGGAAAATCCGATCCGGCCCGGAACGCCGCCACCGCCCGGCGCATGGCGCCCCGCGAGCGCAGGTTGGAGACGAAGGCGATGAAGTTGCCCCGGTCCGGGTAGAAGTAGCGGAACAGCGGCGGATAGCGCTGGCTGCCCGGCGCGTCGCTGAAGCAGCCCAGCATTTCCAGGGACAGCATGAGCCGGATGTCGTCGCCGCGGCGCCGCGCGGCCTTGGCGTAGATCTGGCTGCCCATGTTGCCCCAGAAGAAAAACGGCGGCTCCTCGTTCACGAACGCCGCTAGCCGCACGGTGCGCGGCAAGCGCTCGCCTTTCAGGCAGCGCGCGATTTCGATCAGCGCCGCCACCGCGCTGGCGTTGTCGTCGGCGCCGGGACTGCCCAGCACCGAGTCGTAATGGGCGCCGATGAGAATGATTTCGGTTGTCTGCGCCGCACCCGCAATCGTCACCTCGAAATTGCGGCTCGGGACATCCCGCGCCTCGTACTCCTGTACCGCAACCTCATGGCCCTGGGAACTGAATTCGCCCTCGACGTAATCGGCCGCGGCCGCGAGCGCCTCGGGACGGAACACGTTGCGCTCGCCGATCTCGCCGGCGAGCTTTCGCACGTGGCGTTCCACCGCTGCGGCCGTGATGTCCATGGGTCTGGCTGTCCGGGCGACTCCCGTAATGCTAGCTTAATCGATCCGGGGCGGCTCCGCTGCCCTGCCGGCTCTCCGCGCCCGAAGCATTCTTTGATCCATATCAACAACCTTCGGCGCCCGGCGCGGGTAAGCTGAAAAATGAGCTAAAAATAAATTAAAGGAGCGAAGCGGCGGTCGGCGGTCGACATGCGCCGGGAAACGGCCAAGGCAGCACGCCACCCGCGAACCGCAAATCGGGGCGGATTCGCGTGCGGCAAAAAATTCATTCGCATTTGTGAGGAAAAATTCCATGAACCAATACATTCGTTCGCAGTCCTGGGACAACCCCGCTCGCCAACGCCGTGCCTGGAAATCGGGGATGGCCATCGGCCACGTCTGCACCCGGGAAGTGGTGGTTGCCTACCCGGAAACCCCGGTGGCGGAAGCGGCACGGCTCATGCGCGAACACCACGTGGGCGACCTGGTGGTGGTGGCGGGAACGCAAAGCCAGCGCGTACCCCTGGGCGTGGTGACCGACCGCGACCTGGTGGTCGAAGTGCTGGCCCGGGAGGTTCCGGTGGCGGGGCTCACCCTCGGAGAGATCATGCTCCAGGACCTGGTGACCGCGCGCGAGGACGAAGGCGTGTTCGATGCCATCGAGCTCATGCGTGCCAGGGGCGTGCGCCGCATGCCCATCGTGGATGCCCAGGGCGTGCTGGTGGGCATCGTCTCCCTGGACGACCTGCTGGAGATCCTGGCCGAGGAGCTCAACGCGCTGGTCGGCCTCATCTCCCGGGAACAGGCGGCCGAGCGGCAGGCGCGAAAATAGCGGCAACCGGAACCTGCTCCCGGGGACCGGGGTCCTTCCCATCCCGGCGTTTTTTGCTACACTTTGCACAGGCATCGGTAACGCAAGGGAGGCCGCATGCTGCTGCAAACCAAGCTCGAGCGTTTTATCGAGAGACTCAGAAAGGCCCAGTCCATTCCGCTGCGCCTGCGGCTCTGGAACGGCCGGGAGTTCGAGCTTTCCCCCTCGCCCACCGTCACCCTGAGCGTCCCTTCCCCTTCCGCGATCCGCTACCTCCTGATGCCGACCCTCGACCGCCTGGGCGAAGGCTACGTCGAGGGCCATCTGGACCTGGAAGGGCCGATCCGCGACATCATCCGCGCCGGGGAATTCCTGAGCCGCCACGGCCCGGAGCCGCGCCGCACCGCCACCTTCTGGCGCCGCCTCAAGGGCCATTCGAAGGCGCTCGACGCCGACGCCATCCAGTATCACTACGACGTCTCCAACGATTTTTATAGCCTGTGGCTCGACCGCAACATGGTCTATTCCTGCGGTTACTTCAGGACCGGGGCCGAGGACATCCACACCGCCCAGGAGCAGAAGCTCGACCATATCTGCCGCAAGCTCATGCTGCGGCCCGGCGAGCGCTTCCTGGACATCGGCTGCGGCTGGGGCGGGCTCATCCGCTGGGCGGCGAAGCACTACGGCGTCCACGCCACCGGCATTACGCTGTCGAAGAACCAGCACGAATACGGGAAGGCGCGCATCGATGCCGAGGGGCTCGGCGACCGCTGCGAGCTGCGGCTCATGGATTACCGGGACGTGCCGGGAGAAGGCACGTTCGACAAGATCGCAAGCATCGGCATGTTCGAGCACGTGGGGCTGACGAACCTTCCCACCTACTTCGGCGCGATCTTCCGGCTGCTGAAGGACGGCGGCCTGGTCATGAACCACGGCATCACCTCGGTGGACGTGGAGAACCGCTGGGTGGGACTCGGCGCCGGCGAATTCATCGACCGCTACGTGTTCCCCCACGGGGAACTGCCGCACCTGCACCTGGTGGTGAAGGAGATGGCCAGCCAGAACCTGGAAGTGACCGACGTAGAGTCGCTGCGGCCCCACTATGCCCAGACCCTGTGGCACTGGGCGACGCGCCTGGAGCAGAACCGGGTGCAGGCGCAAGCCCTCGCCGGACGCCGCCGCTACCGCATCTGGCAGCTCTATCTCGCCGGCTGCGCCTACGGCTTCGAGCACGGCTGGATGAGCATCCACCAGGTGCTGGCGGCGAAGACGCCGCGCAGCGGCAGGAGCGTGATGCCCTGGTCCCGGGAGTACCTGTATTCGGCGGACAAGGCGTTCCCCGGCGCCGCCGAGGTGGGTTCGCCGTAGGAGCGAATTCATTCGCGACATTCCACGGCCTCGGTCGGGGATGAATCCCCTCCTACAACCCCGGTGGAGGAGCGAATTCATTCGCGACATTCCACGGCCTCGGTCGGGGATGAATCCCCTCCTACAACCCCGGTAGGAGCGAATTCATTCGCGACATTCCACGGCCTCGGTCGGGGATGAATCCCCTCCTACGGAACGGTGCAGAAATCGGCGAGCCAGGGCACGTGGGAGCCGCCCAGGCGGAACAGGCCCCACACTCCGAAAGCGGCCACCGCAAGGCCCGCGGAGAGTCGTACCCAGCGTTTTCCCATGGCCGCCTGGAGGTGCCCTGCCGCGAGTCCCATCCCGATCAGGTTGGGCAGCGTGCCCAGCCCGAACGCCAGCATGATGAGGGCCCCCTTCCCCGCGCTGGCGCTCATGAGCGCCGCGAACAGCACGCTGTACACCAGCCCGCAGGGCAGCCAGCCCCACAGCCCGCCGAGGGCCAGCGCCTTCGGCGCCGAGTTCACCGGCAGCAGCCGGCGCGAAATGGGCTGCACCCGTTGCCAGATGACGGAGCCGGCCTGCTCCAGTTTTGCGATCCCGTGCCAGAGGCCCGCGAGGTAAAGCCCCATCGCCAACAGCATGATGTTGGTGAAGAAGTAAAGAATTTGCTGCACCGGCAGCACGCCATTGAGCAGAAGCCCGCTCGCGCCGAAGCCGCCGGCGATCGCTCCCGCCACGGCGTAGCTGGCGATGCGCCCCGTGCTGTAGGCGAGGTGGTAGGGCCACTTTGGGGCTTGCCCTGGCAGCCGCATGGAAAACGCCGTGACAATGCCGCCGCACATGCCGACGCAGTGTACGCCGCCCAGCAGGCCCACCAGGAACACGGGGAGCAGGTTCGCTTCAAGCATGGCTTATTCTAGTGGGACGGTACGTGGGACGCACCCTACCCACCAAGCGGTGCGTGGGACGCACCCTACCCACCAAGCGGTACGTGGGACGCACCCTACCCACCAAGTGGTACGTGGGACGCGCCTTGTCCGGGCACCCCGCTTCTGCGTAGGGTGCGCCCTGCGCACCGAATCCGGCGGTCGACCGGTGCGTGGGACGCCCCCTACCCACGTGCGCCGGGGTGACGGCGCGGGGGTTCAGATGACCTTCGAATACCGCCGCCGCTCCGCGTCCGCCCGCAGGTATTTGTCGAAAACCATGCAGATGTTGCGGATGAGCAGCCGGCCCTTGGGGGTGACCGTGAGCCAGCGCTCGTCCAGCGTGACGAGGCCGGCGTCGGCGAATTCCTTGAGCTCCGCCAGCTCGGCCGCGAAGTAGCGCTGGAAGTCGATGAGGTAGGAAATTTCCACCGCCTCGAACGAGACCTGGAAGTGGCAGGTCAGGGACTGGATCACGCAGCGCCGCACCAGGTCGTCCGCGGTGAGCTCCAGCCCGCGCATGATGGGCAGCACGCCCCGGTCGAGCCGGTCGTAGTAGTCGTCGAGGGTACGGAAGTTCTGGCTGTAGGTCGGGCCGATCTTGCCGATGGCGGACACCCCGAAGGCGACCAGGTCGCAATCGGCGTGGGTGGAGTAGCCCTGGAAGTTGCGGTGCAGCCGCCCCTGGCGCTGGGCCACCGCCAGCTCGTCATCGGGCTTGGCGAAATGGTCCATGCCGATGTACACGTAGCCCGCCTCGGTGAGCCGGCGGATGGCGAGCTTCAGGATGTCGAGCTTCACCTCGGGGACCGGCAGGTCGTCGGCGCTGATCCGGCGCTGGGGTTTGAACAGGTGCGGCAGGTGGGCGTAGTTGTAAATCGAGATGCGGTCGGGATCGGCGTTGATTACCCGCTCCATGGTGCGGTTGAAGCCCATCAGCGTCTGCTTCGGCAGCCCGTAGATGAGGTCGATCGACACCGACTTGAAGCCGTGCTTGCGCGCCGCCTTGATCACGGAGACCGTTTCCTCCTCGGACTGGATGCGGTTCACCGCCTTCTGCACTTCCTCGTCGAAGTCCTGCACGCCCATGCTCATGCGGTTGAGCCCGATCTCGGCCAGGGTCGCCACGGTCTGCTCGCTCACCTTGCGCGGGTCCACCTCGATGGAGTACTCGCCATCCTTCACCAGCTTGAACTGGCTGCGGATCACCCCCATCAGCTCGCGCATCTGGTCGTCCGAAAGGAAGGTGGGCGTGCCGCCGCCCCAGTGCAGCTGCTCCACCCGCGGATCGTCGGCGAACAGCGGCGCCTGCATCCCGATTTCCCGGTACAGGTATTGCAGGTACTTCTCGGCCTTGCTCTTGTCCTTGGTGACGATCTTGTTGCAGGCGCAGTAGAAGCACACCACGTTGCAGAACGGGATGTGAACGTAGATGGAAAGCGGGCGCTTGAAGCCGCCGATGTTGCGCTTTACGGCCCAGTCCCGGTAGGCCTCCGCGTTGAACGCCTCGACGAAGCGGTCCGCGGTGGGATAGGACGTGTAGCGCGGCCCGCTCCTGTCGTAGCGGCGGATGAGCTCCGGGTCGAATTCCACGGACCCGAAAAGTTCTGCGACCGGGCTGGTCAAACTGCGCTCCATATGGTGAAAAAAAACCGGGCTCTTTTTGGACCCGTTAGCGGCTATAATAGTGCCCTGCAATGCGGGACCCCGGTTTGATCTAGATCAACCGCGGTGGCAAGTCGGCCGTTTCCGGGCCGTTTTTCCCCGGCCCGGTCCCGTCCGACCCTCAATTACCCGGCGCCGAATGGCTCCCCGATCCGTCGTCAAGGGCGTAAACCTAAGCCAGCTGAAGTCCGCCTGCTCCTCCTGCAGCCTGCAGGAGCTGTGCCTGCCCATTGGCCTCAACAAGGAGGAGATCGGCTACCTCGACGACCTGGTGTACCGCAAGCGGCAGGTGAAGCGCGGCGATCACCTGTACCGCGCCGGCATGCCGTTCGAATCCCTGTACGCGGTGCGCAACGGCTTCTTTAAGACCTACGTCCTGTACGAGGACGGGCGGGAGCAGGTCACGGGCTTCCAGATGATGGGGGAAATCATGGGGCTGGACGCCATCAGCACCGATGCCCACACCTGCCATGCGGTGGCGCTGGAGGACAGCGACATCTGCGAGGTGCCCTTCGAAAAGCTGGAGGACCTGTCGCGCAAGGTTCCGGCGCTGCAGCACCATTTCCACAAGATGATGAGCCGCGAGATCGTGCGCGACCAGGGCCTGATGCTGCTGCTGGGCAGCATGACCGCCGACGAGCGGCTGGCGACCTTCCTGCTCAACCTCTCCCAGCGCTTCGGCGCGCGCGGCTATTCGCGCACCGAGTTCCTGCTGCGCATGACCCGGGAGGAGATCGGGAATTACCTGGGATTGAAGCTGGAGACCGTGAGCCGCGCCTTTTCCCGGTTCCAGGACGAAGGGCTGATCGAGGTCCAGAACAAGGCGATCCAGATCCTGGACCTGGAAGCGCTCAACCACGTCATCGCCAGCGGCCGCCGGCCGTAGCCCAACACCCCGCTACCGTTGGGCTTCGCAAGGCGAAGCCCAACCTACGAATCGTCACCGCACCAGCGCCAGCCCGTAGGTTGGGCTTCCGGAGGAAGCCCAACACCCCGCTACCGCACCAGCACTAGCGGGCAGTCCATCGCCTCCAGCAGCGAGTCCACGAGTTCCTGGGCCGACCGGGAATCGCCGGGCGCTCCCAGCACCACCAGCTCCGCGCGCACGCCGCGGGCGCCCCGGCAGACGTCTCCGATGGCGGCTTTGACCTGGTGGCAGCGCACGCGCTGGCGGGCGGGATCCGCCACCGCTTCCACCTGCTCGCGCAACCGCTGGTAATCCGCGTTTTTCGGCGCCGCAATCATCGCCACCAGCGCCTTGCCGGCTTCCCGCGCCAAGCGCGCCGCGAGCCGCAGCGCGCGTGCCGCGGGCTCCGACCCGTCGAACACGAGAACCAGAGGCCGCCTGGCGGGGACCGCCTCGCCCCGGGCCGCTTCGCGGTGGCCGGCGCCGCCGAGCCGGGCCCCGATGGAGCGCCCCGCCTTCCCCACCACCACCAGGTCCACGTCCCGGGCCACCGCAAGCACCTCCGCCACCACCTGGCCCCGCGTCACCTGGAACGACCAGCGCAACCGCTGGCGCTCGGCGGCGCGAGCCAGCAGCCGCTCGACCTGGGCGGCCTGGGCCCGCAGCGCCTGCTCCACCGCGGCGAAATCGAGGGGGCGCGAGGCAGCCGAGTGCAGTCCCATTTCCCGCGCGAAAGGCAGGTCCGCGAGCCGCAGCAGGTTGATGTCCTCCACGAACAGCCCCAGCAGTTCGGCCTGCACCGCGGCCGCCAGTTCCGCCGCCGCGCGCACCGCCGCCGCTCCGCGCCGGGAGGTGTCGAGGGCCACCAGGATGCGCCGGATGACGATGTCGTCGGCAACCGTCATCGGGACTTCGGCTCCTTGCCCTTGTTGCGGGCGCGGGCGAGCCCCGCGTACTTCTGCTTCATCTCGGAGAGGCTCGCAATGCGCGCCGACACCCGCTGGTTGATGCTGCCCGCGGGGTAATGTCCCGCCGCGTCCGGCTCGCCGGCGGCGGCGCCGGTGAGCAGCTCGATCGCCTCGTCCACCGTTCGCACCGGATAGACCTGGAATTTCCCCTGCCGCACCGCCTCCACCACGTCGGCGCGCAGCATCAGGTGCTTGATGTTGGACCCGGGAATCAGCACTCCCTGCCCGCCGTTGAGGCCCCGGGCCCGGCAGATGTCGTAGAAGCCCTCGATCTTCTCGTTCACTCCGCCGATGGCCTGCACCTCGCCCTGCTGGTTGACCGAGCCGGTGATCGCCAGCGACTGCTTGAGCGGGACAGCCGAGAGCGAGGACAGCAGCGCGCACAGCTCCGCCAGCGAGGCGCTGTCGCCCTCCACTCCGCCGTAGGTCTGCTCGAACACCAGGCTGCCCGACAGCGACAGGGGACGGTTCTTGGCGTAACGGGCGGCGAAGAACGCCGAGAGAATCAGGACGCCCTTGGAGTGAATCGCCCCGCCCAGGTTCACTTCGCGCTCGATGTCCACCACGTTGCCGTCGCCGAGCCGCGTGGTGGCGGTGATGCGGGTGGGCTGGGCAAAGGCGAAGTTGCCGAGCTCCAGCACCGACAGGCCGTTCACCTGCCCCACCCGGGCGCCCTCGGTATCGATCAGCACCGTTCCGCGCAGGATCGCCTCGTGCATCCGGTCGCGCACCCGGTCGGCGCGGCGGATCTGCTGCGCGATGGCGCGTTCCACGGCGTGACGGTCCACCGCGCCGCGGCCCGCTTCGCGCGCCCAGTGGTCCGCCTCCCGCAACAGGTCGGTGAGGCTTTCCATGTGGGTGGACACCTTCTCCGCGTCGCCCACGCTGCGCGCCGTCTGCTCGATCACCCGCGCCACCGCCTCGCGGTCGAGGGGCAGCAGCCCCTCCTGGCGCGCCAGCGTGCCGATCAGCCGGGCGTACAGCAGGTCATTGCCGGCGCTGCGGTCCACCTGCTCCTCGAAGTCCGCCGCCACCTTGAACAGCTCCTGGAACTCCGGGTCGTAATGATGCAGCAGGTAGTAGTACAGCCGGTCGCCGAACAGGATCACCTTCAGGTCGAGGGGAATCGGCTCCGGCTCCAGCGACACGGTGCTGATCAGGCTGTAGGCCTGGCCCAGCGATTCGATCGAGATCTTGCGGGAATTGAGCGCGCGCTTGAGCCCCTCCCAGGCGAAGGGCTGGGACAGCAGCTTGTAGACGTCGATCAGCAGGTAGCCACCGTTGGCGCGGTGCAGGGCGCCGGGCTTGATCAGGGTGAAATCGGTCACCAGGGTGCCGAGCTGGGACATGTGCTCCACCCGCCCCACCAGGTTCTGGTAAGTGGGGTTGTCCTCGAACACCACCGGCGCGCCCTTCGAGTTGCCGTGATCCACCAGCAGATTGACCCGGTAACGGCGCAACGAGTCGGTCTCCTCCTGGGGCGGGCCGAACAGCGCCGCGGGCCGCTCCTGGGACTTGCGGAAGTCGTCCACGTTGTCCACCACGTCCTGGTTGACGCCGTCCAGGTAGGCCAGCACCTCGGGCTCCCCGGCATAGGCCTCCTTCACCTCGTCGATGAGATGCGCCACCGCCGCCATGCCCACTTCCCGGTTCAACGCCTTGTGCTTCTCGCGCCGCTCCTTTCTCCAGCGCGGAATCTTGCGCAGGATTTTTTCGAGCTTCGCCTCCAGCGCGGCCACCAGCTGCACCATCTTGTCCTGCTGCTCCTTGGGCAGCTTGCCGTATTCCTCGGAGCCCAGAACCTCGCCCTTCTTCATCGGCGCGAACGAAAACCCGGTGGGCGTATGCAGCAGCGCGATGTCGTGCCGGGACGCCTCTTCACCCAGCTCCTTCAGGGCCTTCTCCTGGCGCTCGTTGAAATCCGCGTCCAGGCGCTCGGCCCGCAGCCGGTATTCGTCGCTGTCGAAGGCGGCGGGAATCGCCACCCGCAACTCCTCCACCAGCTGGGCCATGTCCTCGCGGAACCGGGCGCCGCCACCCGCGGGCAGCCGCAGCGCCTTGGGCCGGTGAGGCTCCCCGAAGTCATTGACGTAGCACCAGTCGGCCGGCAGCGGTTCGGCGGCGGCCTGGCTTTCCAGGAAGCGGCGGATGAAGGTGTGTTTGCCCAGGCCGGTGGGGCCGAGCGCGAACAGGTTGTAGCCCTCGCGCTTGATGCCGACGCCGAAGCGTACCGCCTGCACCGCCCGGTCCTGGCCGATGATTTCCATGTGGTCGGCCAGCTCGGCGGTGGTCGTGAAGCTGAATTGTCCGGGGTCGCAGCGCCGGTAGAGGGCCTCTGGCGCGAGGGGCTCGAGCTTTTTCATGGTTGTTCTGGCAGGGATGGGACTCCGGGAATTATCCCACGGATGGCCTCGTCGGGGTCGAGGAGCGAATTCATTCGCGACCTCCGGCGGGAACGCCCGGGATGGTCGGGGATGAATCCCCTCCTACAATCCCCCGCGAATTTATTCGCGGCCACATACCCCCGTAGGAGCGAATTTATTCGCGACCGGCCACATACCCCCGTAGGAGCGAATTCATTCGCGACCTCCGGCGGGAACGCCCGGGATGGTCGGGGATGAATCCCCTCCTACGGACACTGGCCGCGCCTTAGTCGCAGCGCGCCTTCGGGTCTTCGCGCTTGGGGCAGCCCTCGGGCCGCTCGGGCGGCTCCAGCGGACAGTAGCGGTTGAGGTCCGAGGCCGGCCGTTGCAGGAAGCAGGTGAATGCGCTGGAAGCGGCGGCAAAACCCCAGAAGATGAAGAATCCCGCGGTGTAGACGAGAAGCCGGTGCTCGCCCAGGGGCCGGTCCAGGAACGGCAGGAACGCGTCGCCGTAGGGCAGCTCCAGCGGATCGAACAGGGAGAAGAACACGGCCTCCGCCATGCCGCCCACCACGAACGACGGCCACAGGATCCAGATCAGCCTCTGGAACAGGCCGGCGCGGCTCAGCCGGACGCTTTCGCTCGCCGCCGCATTGGCGCTCCCGTCGGGCATCTGATCCTCACGAATCATTCTCTTCCCTCGATTTCCTGACGAACATCGCGATGAAGAAACCGCCCATGGCGATCACGACGCCGATGGTGGCGAGGCTCAATAGCCCGATGTCGGAGCCGAACAGCAGCTGGGTCAGCGGTGACATGTCATCCTCCTGGTGTTGTTATGAAGCGGGTCCTGCCGGTGCGAGCGTGACTGTTGTTTGCCCGGGCACCTGCCACTCGCCCATCAGGCGCCAGGTCTTGTCCGTATCCTCCAGCAACACCAGCCAGCGGCCCGCCCCGAGCGGCGCGATCGCCCCCTGGTAGGCGCCCGGCGCCACCGCTGCCAGGGCGACGAGCTGGTCCCTGCCCGCCCGCGTCGGATGGCTGATGCGCAGCTGCAGCGCCGCCGGCGCGCGCCCGCCGCCAAGGTCCACCCGCAGGCTGCCCTGCGCGGGCAGGAACGCGAGGGTCGCCCGCATCCCGAGGTCCGCCGCTGCCCGGTCGCGGCCCAGGGTCTGGTTGATGGCGAGCCCCTTCCTGTAGTAATCGTCCACCACCAGGCCGTCGTCCGAACTCACCGCCAGCCACACCGTCACGATGCCCGCGACGATCACCGCGATCGGTCCCGCGGCGAGGAACCAGACCCAGGGCTCCCTGAACCAGGGCCTGTCCTGAGGGGCGTCGAAGGGCCGGGAGGACGCTTCGTCGTGTCGGGGATGGATTGCCTGCATGGCCTATTTCACCAGAAAACTCGTCTTCTCGTCCGCCTTGAGCGCCGGATTGTCGGTGGCGGTCACGTGAAAATCGATGCGGCTGGACCCGGGCTTGGCCAGCTGGGGATCGACCTGAACCCGCACCGGCACGGTCCGCGAAGAGGCGCCGGGAATCTCCACCGGCAGCAACGCATCCGCGTGCAGGGTGGCGCTGTCGATGCCCGACACGGTGATGTCGAAGCGGCGCGGCTGCTCGGCGGTATTCATGATCTGCAGCCGGTACACGTTCTCCACCATGCCCTCGTCGGTATAGCGTACCAGGTTGGCCCGGTCGCGGATGATGTTGACCTTGAGGGGCACCCGCAGGTAGATGGCGGCAATCATGGCCGCGGTAACCGCCGTGAGGATCGTGGCGTAGACCAGGACCCGGGGCCGGACCACGTGGGCGGTGACGCTGCGTTCCGGGTACCGGCCCAGCATCGCATTTTCGGTGGAGTAGCGGATGAGCCCCTTGGGGTAGCCCATCTTGTTCATGACCTCGTCGCAGCCGTCGATGCAGGCCCCGCAGCCGATGCACTCGTACTGCAGCCCCTGGCGGATGTCGATCCCGGTGGGACAGACCTGCACGCAGATCCCGCAGTCCACGCAATCGCCGAGCCCGAGGCCCTTGCGGTCTGCGCCGCGGTTGCGCGAGCCCCGCGGCTCGCCCCGTGCCTCATCGTAGGTAACGACCAGCGTGTCGGGATCGAACATGACGCCCTGGAACCTGGCGTAGGGGCACATGTACTTGCACACCTGCTCGCGCATGAAGCCGGCGTTGCCCCAGGTGGCGAACCCGTAGAACAGGACCCAGAAGGTCTCCCAGGGGCCGGTGCCGAGGGTGAACACCTCCTCCCACAGCACGTGGATCGGGGTGAAGTAGCCGACGAAGGTGAAGCCGGTCCACAGCGCGATGGCGATCCAGACCGCGTGCTTGGCGCTCTTGATGGCGAGCTTGCGCCCGCTCCAGGGCTCGCGGTCGAGCTTGATCTGCCGGTGGCGGTCGCCCTCGAAGAACTGCTCCACCCACAGGAAGATCTCGGTATAGACGGTCTGGGGGCAGGCGTAGCCGCACCACAGGCGCCCGGCGATCGCCGTGAACAGGAACAGCGACAGCGCCGAGACCACCAGCAGCGCCGTGAGCAGGATGAAGTCCTGGGGCCAGAACACGATCCCGAAGATGTAGAACTTGCGGGCGCCCAGGTCGAACAGCACCGCCTGGCGCTCGTTCCAGGCGAGCCAGGGCGTGCCATAGTAGGCGAGCTGGGTGAGCCAGACGAAGGCCCAGCGCCAGGTGTTGAAAATCCCGGGGGCCTTGCGCGGATAGATTTTCTTCCGCACCTCGTAGAGCTGGTTCTCCACGGCCGGGTTGATGGCGGCTACCGGAATTCGGGTGAGCGGCTTGTTCAATCAAAAATCCTGCATTTCAGGAAACACTCGGGCCACGGGCAGGCGAAGCATCGGCCTCGCCCGCCCGTGGCCCGCGCCCAATAGCGTGAGCCGGCTGTCCCCTGTGCGGGGAAAACTACTTCTGCCCCTGCTTCGACAACCCGTACACGTAGGCCGACAGCAAGTGCACCTTGGCCTCGCCGAGGAAATCCTTCCACGCCGGCATGACCCCGGTGCGGCCCTTGGCGATGGTTTCCGCGATGGTTGCCTCGGACCCGCCGTACAGCCAGACCTTGTCGGTCAGGTTGGGGGCGCCGAGCGCCGGGTTGCCCTTCCCCTCCGGTCCGTGGCAGGCGGCGCAGATGGTGGTGAACTTCTCCTTCGCGGCCGCCGCGGCCTTGGCGTCGTGGGTGCGCCCCGACAGCGACACCACATAGTGGACCATGTCCTTCACGCCTTGTTCCCCGAGCACCTGGGCCTGGGGCGGCATGATGCCGTTGCGCCCGCCGGTGATGCTGGCCTTGATGGCCTCGGGCTCGCCGCCGTAGAGCCAGTCCTCGTCGCGCAGGCTGGGGAAGCCGCGGGCGCCCGAGGCGTCCGAGCCGTGGCACTGGGAGCAGTAGGTGAGGAACAGCCGCTGCCCCATCTCCCGCGCCTCCGGGTCCGCCGCCACCGCCTTCAGGTCCTGCTGCAGGAATTTGTTGAAAATCGGGCCGTACTTCTGGTCCGCGGCGTTCACTTCCTCGTCGTACTGGCCCTTGGAACTCCAGCCGAAGTTGCCCTTGAAGGTCCCGAGCCCCGGGTACAGCAGCAGGTAGGCGAGCGCGAACACGATGGTGATGTAGAACATCCAGCGCCACCAGTTGGGCAGCGGGTTGTTCCACTCCGAGAGGTCCTCGTCCCAGACGTGGCCGGTGGTGTCCACCTTCTCTTCGGGCGCGAGCTTGCGGGTGGTCATCATCTTGAGCAGCACCGCGCAGCCGATAATGCTCGCCACCGTCAGGATGGCGACGTAATAGCTCCAGAAATCGCTCACGAAATCGGCCATGACTATTCTCCCTTGTTGCGGCTGGCGGGAACCCCGCTGTCCGCTTCTTCATCCAGAGGCAGCCGCGCCGCCTCCTCGAATGCCGCCTTGCGCCGGCCGGAGTACGCCCAGGCCACGATCCCCACGAAGGAGGCGAAGGCGAGCACGGTGACGACGGCTCTCAGGTCGTTGATGTCCATGGCCTCACCTCACGCTCTTCAACACGATGCCCAGGTTCTGCAGGTAGGCGATCAGGGCCTCCATTTCGCTCTTGCCCGCGAGCTCCTTGTTGGCGCCGGCGATTTCCGCATCGGTGTAAGGCACGCCTACCGTCCTCAACGCCCGCATGTTGGCCGCGATGTCCCTGGCCTCCACGCTGTTCCTGTCGAGCCACGGGTAGGCCGGCATGTTGGACTCCGGAACCACGTCGCGCGGGTTCAGCAGGTGCGCCCGGTGCCAGTCGTCGGAGTAGCGGCCGCCGACCCGGGCCAGATCGGGCCCGGTGCGCTTGCTGCCCCAGAGGAACGGGTGTTCGTAGACGCTCTCCCCCGCCACCGAGTAGTGGCCGTAGCGCTCGGTCTCGGCCCGGAACGGCCGGATCATCTGCGAGTGGCAGTTGAAGCAGCCCTCCCGCTGGTAGATGTCGCGGCCGGCGAGCTGCAGCGGGGCGAGGGGCTTCAATCCCGCCACCGGCTGGGTGGTGGATTTCTGGAAGAACAGGGGCACGATTTCCACCAGCCCGCCCACCGCCACCACCAGCAGGATGAGCACGATCATCATCCCCAGGTTTCTTTCGATTACGTCATGTCCGGAGGTTGCCATGATTTCTCTCCCCATCGTCGGTCGTTATGCGCGGGCCCCGGCCGGCGCGGGGATCGCCGCGTCCTGGGCTTTTGCCCCGGAGACCGTTTTCCACACGTTGTAGGCCATGATCAGCATGCCGCTGAAGAACAGCACGCCGCCGAGCAGCCGGATGCCGTAGTAGGGATACATGTTCTTCACCGCTTCGGCGAAGCTGTAGGTGAGCGTGCCGTCGGCGTTGACCGCGCGCCACATGAGGCCCTGCATCACGCCCGCAATCCACATCGAGGCGATGTAGAGCACCACCCCGATGGTGGACACCCAGAAATGGGCGGTGATCAGCCCCACGCTGTACATCTCGGTCTTGCCGAACAGCCGCGGAATCAGGTAGTAGAGCGAGCCGATGGACACCATCGCCACCCAGCCCAGGGCCCCCGAGTGCACGTGGCCGATGGTCCAGTCGGTGTAATGCGAAAGCGCATTCACCGTCTTGATCGACATCATCGGGCCCTCGAAGGTGGACATGCCGTAGAACGAGAGCGAGGTGACCAGGAACTTGAGGATCGGGTCGGTGCGCAGCTTGTGCCACGCGCCGGAGAGCGTCATGATGCCGTTGATCATGCCGCCCCAGGACGGCGCCAGCAGGACCAGCGAGAACACCATGCCCAGCGACTGGGTCCAGTCGGGCAGGGCCGTGTAATGCAGGTGGTGGGGTCCCGCCCACATGTAGGTGAAGATCAGGGCCCAGAAGTGCACCACCGACAGGCGGTAGGAGTACACCGGGCGCCCGGCCTGCTTGGGGATGAAGTAGTACATCATCCCCAGGAAGCCGGCGGTCAGGAAAAAGCCCACCGCGTTGTGGCCGTACCACCACTGCACCATGGCGTCCTGGGCCCCCGAGTAGACCGAGTAGGACTTCCACAGCGACACCGGGATTTCCAGGCTGTTCACCACGTGCAGCAGCGCGATGGTGAGGATGAAGCCGCCGAAGAACCAGTTGGCGACATAGATGTGGGGCACCTTGCGTTTCAGAATGGTGCCGAAGAACACGACGGCGTAGGCCACCCACACCGCGGTGATCAGCAGGTCGATGGGCCACTCCAGCTCGGCGTATTCCTTGGAGGTGGTGATCCCGAGCGGCAGCGTGATCGCCGCCAGCACGATGATCGCCTGCCAGCCCCAGAAGGTGAACGCCGCCAGCCCGTCCGAGAACAGCCGCGCGTGGCTGGTGCGCTGCACCGCGTAGTAGGAGGTGGCGAACAGCGCGCTGCCGCCGAACGCGAAGATCACCGCGTTGGTGTGCAGCGGCCGCAGCCGGCCGTAGGTGAGCCAGGGAGTCTCGAAGTTGAGCTCCGGCCAGATCAGCTGGGCGGCGATCAGCACGCCTACCAGCATGCCGACGATCCCCCACACCACCGTCATGATGGCGAACTGGCGCACCACCTTGTAGTTGTACGTGGACTGCGTTTCCATGAAGTTCTCCCTAATCAGCGAATCAATCCCGGAGCGAGGGCCAGGCTGCCCCGAATCATAAGGTCCTGCCGGTCCCCCGTTTTGACCTAGATCAATTTCCGAAAAATCATCTGTTTTCGCCTTCCCGCGGCGTATCGTCGTCCATCAGGATGCGGTGCGCCGGGCCCTCCAGGTCCTCGAACTGCCCGCTCTTCAGCGCCCACCAGAACACCGCGCCGATGAGAAACACCAGCACCACCGAGAGCGGGATGAGGAGATAGAGAATCTCCATCAAGAAAACCTTTCACCGCGGCGGACGCAGAGGACGCGGAGGAACACCAAATCCATCGCGGAATTCATTGACTCATTCCACTGGGGTTGTCCGGCGAGATCTCAGGCACTGGAATTCCTCGGCCTTAACCCGATGTCGCTTTCCGCCGCGTCCTCTGCGTCCTCTGCGGTTAACGCTCTTCCTTCTTTGGAAGCACCGGCCAGTCGCAACGCATTGAGGACGACGAGCAAGGAGCTCCCCGCCATGCCGATCCCCGCCATCCAGGGGGTAATCAGGCCCGCGACGGCGAGCGGCAGGGCCACCAGGTTGTAGGCAATGGCCCAGGCAAAATTCTGCCGCACCACCGCCATGGTTCGCGCCGCGTGGCGGCAGCCTTCCAGCAACGTATCCAGGCGCCCGGAAAGCAGCACCATGTCGGCGCTGGCCTGGGCCACCTGGGTGCCCTCGCCCATGGCAATGGAGACCTGGGCCTTGGCCAGCACCGGCGCATCGTTCACGCCGTCGCCCACCATGGCCACCACCGCGCCCCGCTCCTGCAATTCCTTCACGAATTCCATCTTGCGGGCCGGCGTCGCGCCGCCCACGACGGTCTCGATGCCGAGCTGCCGGGCGACCCGCAGCACCGCCTCCGGGCCATCCCCCGAAAGCAGGATGACCTGTTTCCCCGCGTTGCGCAGCCCGGCCACCAGCGCCGCGCCCTCGGGACGCAGCTCGTCCGCGAGGCCGAACAGCGTCAGCCAGCCGGAGCAATCGCCCAGCGCCACCAGCGTCGCCGCCCCGGCGGCGGGAGTCACGCCCGGCGCCGGCCGTCCATGCAGCGCGCCGACAAATTCCTGGGTCCCCAGACGATACCGGGCACCTTCCACCATCCCTTCGATTCCCGCCCCGGGAACATTGACCACTTCCTGCGCATCGAGGGGCGTTACCGCCGCGGCCGCCAGGGCCCGGCCGACCGCATGCTCCGATCCGCGCTCCAGCGCCGCCGCGATCGCGTTGCATTCCGGAATCGACAGGCGCCCCAGGGGACGCACTTCCTTCAGCGCCATGCGGCCGAAGGTGAGGGTTCCGGTCTTGTCGAACACGAAATGCGTGGCGCGGGCCAGCGTCTCCAGCGCATGGCCCCGGGTGGTGAGCAGGCCGAGCCGGGTGAGCCGGCCGGTGGCTGCGGCAAGCGCCGCGGGCGTCGCGAGGGACAATGCGCAGGGACAGGTCACCACCAGCACCGACACCGTGACCCACAGCGCGCGTTCGGGATCGATTCGCAGCCACAGGGCGAATACGGCCACCGCCACCACCAGCACTGCCAGCACGAAGCCGCCGGCCACGCGGTCCGCCGCCGCCGCGATCCGCGGCTTTTCCGCCAGCGCCCGGTCCAGCAGCCGCACGATGGCGGCGAGCACCGTGTCCTGGCCCACCTTCTCCACCCGCATCACCAGCGGACTGGCGAGGTTGAGGGTGCCGCCGGTCAGCGCATCTCCCGGGCGCCGGTCCAGCGGCCGTGCCTCCCCGGTAAGCAGCGCCTCGTCCACCTCGCTCACCCCTTCGGTAACCCGCCCGTCGGCGGGGACCGTTTCGCCGGGCTTCACCAGCACCACGTCCCCCGGCGCCAGCCCCGACACGGAAACCCGGGTTTCCGCACGGGATCCCGGATAGCCCGCGAGATGCCAGGCGCTGGCGGGAATCAGCTTGACCAGCTGCTCCGCGGCCTCGGACGCCTTGCGCCTCGCGCCCATTTCCAGGAACCGTCCCGTGAGCAGCAGGAATACGAACATGGCGATGGAATCGAAGTACACCTCACCCTTGCCGGTGACCGTGGCCCAGCAGCTGGCAACGAAGGCGAGGCCGATGCCCAGCGCCACCGGCACGTCCATGCCGAGGCGCCGGAACCGAAGGTCCCGCCACGCGCCCCGGAAAAACGGGGCGCCGGAGTACAGCACCACCGGAAGCGTCAGCACCAGGCTCGCCCAGCGCATCAGGGTTTCGATGTCGGCGCTCATCTCCCCGTCGCCCGCGAGATACACCGGCAGCGCGTACATCATGACCTGCATCATGCCGAAGCCCGCGACGAACAGCTGCCACAGGGCCGCGCGGCGCTCGCGCCGGTGCACCTCGTCCTGGCGCGCGGCGTCGTAGGGATGGGCGGTGTAGCCGATGGCCGCCACCGCCCGCAGAATTTCCGACAGCTTGATCGCGCGATCGTCCCAGCTCACTCGCGCCCGGTGACTGGTGTAATTGACCTCGACCGAGCGCACGCCGGGAAGCCGCGCCAGGTGCTGCTCGTTGAGCCACACGCACGCGGCACAGGTAATGCCTTCAAGGATGAGGGAAGCTTCCCGGGCATGTTCCCCGGCGTCGCGCACGAAACCGCGCTGGATCTCCGGGGCGTCGTACAGGGAAAGCCGGTCGAGGAACTCCGGCAGCGCCTCCCGCGGACTCGCGGGCAGCGCGGTGCGGTGGCGGTAGTAATCCGAGAATCCGCCCCCGACGATGGCCCGGGCCACCGCCTGGCAGCCGGGACAGCACATGGGACGGGATAGGCCGTCGATGGCGACCGCATAATGGGCGCCGGCGGGCACCGCCAAGCCGCAGTGGAAGCAGCCTGCGACGGGACCCGCCGGTGCGCTCGTGTCAGGCGAGCGGTAGGTTGCGCCCATGGTCCCCAAGGTAGCAGACGCCCGTTAAAACTTCCACCCGAGGCCGATACCGATGGCCAGGGGATCGAGCTTGACTCGGCTCACCTTCGCGCCCGTGCCGTCCTTCACGTCGCTGTCTATGTAGATTTTCTTGACGTCGAAGTTGAGATACACGTTCTTGCCCAGGGCGACGTCGACCCCGGCCTGCAGGGCCGCCCCGAAGGAGTCGTCATCCAGTTGCAGCGGGGTGACGCCGGGAACCGCCAGGCTGACGCTGGAGATGCGGGTGTAGTTGATGCCGGCGCCGACATAGGGGCGGAACTGGCCGTCCGGCAGGAAGTGGTACTGAAGCGTGAGCGTCGGTGGCAGGTGCTTGAAGCTGCCCGCCTTGAAACTGCCGATGGCGCTCGCGGTGACGTCCACATCGTGCTTCTGGGGAACGGTGAGAACCAGCTCCGCGGCAATGTTCCTGGTGAAAAAGTAGCTGATATCGACTTCAGGAATGACCTTGTCGCTCACCTGGATGGCGTCGGCCGGCACCGCCAGGGCCGGAATCGCCTCCGATTTGTTCTCCATGTCGAGGTTCACGGCCCTTACCCGCAGCAGCCAATCGCCTTTTTCCGCAAACGCCACGCCGGAGCCCAGAAGCGAAGCCCCGATCACTGCAAATGCCAAAGTACGTTTCATGATGCTCTCCCTAGCCGGTTTTCGGATTTGCAGCATCGCCCCGTTCGGATCGGGGTGCTGCAGTGCGGCAGATTAGGCTCAACAGGGGAGAGCCGCTTGACCTAAGTCATTTTTTTGTCATAAAGATAATAAAGTGTTGTTATGCAACGATAAAAATTCGTTATCGTTGCCGGAGGGGCCAGGGACGCCTCCGGGGGAGCCCGCCCGCTCAGGGCAACTGGTCGAAATAGATGCCGTCTCCGAAGCCCAGTACGGCCCGCAGGCGGTCAATGTGGACGATGTGGACGTTCTTGCCGCTGATGGCGATGATTCCGTCGTCCTGGAACCGCGACAGCAGCCGGCTCACGGTCTCGGGTTTCAGGCCCAGGTAGTTGGCGATGTCCTGGCGGCTCATCCTGAGGGAGAGTTCGGTTGCCGAGAAACCCCGCGCCTCATAACGCTGGGACAGGTTGAGCAGGAAAGCGGCCAGGCGCTCTTCGGCCGTCATCTGACCCAGCATCATCATGATGCCCTTGTCGCGCAGGATTTCGCGGCTCATCATGCGGTGGAACTGGCGCTGTACCACGGGGGATTCCCGGGTCAGCTCCTCCAGCCGGTGGAACGGCAGCACGCAGATGCCGGTATCCTCAAGGGCCACCGCGCTCAGGGTATAGGTGTCGCCGCTGATGCCGTCCATGCCCAGCATGTCGCCCGAGAGATAGAAGCCCTCCACCCGCTCGCGCCCGTCATCGGTCAGCATGTAGGTCTTGAACGAGCCGGTGTGGATGGCGAACAGGCTGTGGAACGGCATTCCCCCCCGGTACAGATGATCGCCGCGCCGGATCGAGAGGTGCTGCTGCTTCACCAGGGCGTGAAGCAGGTCCTCCTGCTGCGGCGTGACGTCGATCGGCGCGCACAGCTCCCGCAGGCAGCATCGCCCGCAGGAAACCTTCTGCGCGGTGAGAGTGAACGGTTTTTCTGTGGGCCGCATCGGCCGCAGGGGCTCCCTGGCTGGTGCAAAAAACTTGATTTTAGGCCGTTTCGCCCGGCGCGGCCACTCACCTATAATTGAATTGAGCTAACGATGCGCTGGTGGCCGGCAATGCAGCGGACCGGCTTTCAGCGGGCCGCTGATTGCCTGAATCGAGGTTCAGAACCCCTTTGCGAGGCGCGGCTCACGCCGGCCGGTGCCACAACAACATGAACATCTCCATCTCCGCAGGCGATGCCCTCGTCATCGTCGACGTCCAGAACGATTTCCTTCCCGGTGGAAGCCTGGCCGTGCCCCGGGGCGACCAGGTGGTGCCCGTGCTCAACGGCTACATCGCCCGGTTCCAGGCTCAGGGCGTGCCGGTGTTTGCCACCCGCGACTGGCATCCGTCGAACCACTGCTCGTTCCGCGCCCGGGGAGGCCCCTGGCCGCCCCACTGCGTGGCAGGCACGCCCGGCGCGGATTTCGCACCCGGGCTGGAATTGCCGCCCGGCGCGACCGTGGTATCGAAGGCCACCACGGCCGACCAGGACGCCTACTCCGGCTTCGGCGGCACCGAGCTCGATCGTCTGCTCAGGGATCGTGGCGTGAAGCGCGTGCTGGTGGGGGGGCTGGCCACCGACTACTGCGTGCTCAACACGGTGAAAGACGCCGTGCGGCTCGGCTACACGGTGCTGCTGCTGCAGGATGCGATCCGCGCGGTCAATGTGCAGCCGGACGACGGAACCAGGGCGGAACAGGAAATGCTGGGGCTTGGGGCCAATCCAATAACGCTAACAAATCTGGCCTGATGCTGCTAACCAGCCCGCTGCTCACCGACCTCTACCAGCTCACCATGCTCCAGGGCTACCTGGAACAGCGCATGGAGGAGCCGGCGGTGTTCGAGTTCTTCGTGCGCAAGCTTCCTCCCGAGCGCAACTTCCTGGTGACCGCCGGCCTGGAGCAGGCCCTCGACTTCCTGGAAAACCTGCGCTTCGGGCCGGAAGAGCTGGAATGGATCGCGGGAAGCGGCCTGTTCAGCAAGGATCTGGTGGATTACCTGGAGACGCTGCGCTTCACGGGGGACGTTCACGCGATTCCCGAGGGCACCGTGGTTTTTCCCAACGAGCCGATCCTGCGGGTGACCGCGCCGCTGCCCCAGGCTCAGCTGGTGGAAACCCGCCTCATCAATTTGCTCCACTTCTCGACGCTGGTGGCCTCCAAGGCGGCCCGCTCGGTGCTGGCGGCGCCGGCGAAGCTGCTGGTGGATTTCGGCCTGCGGCGGGCCCACGGCGCGGAGGCCGGGCTGCTCGCCGCCCGCGCCAGTTACCTGGCGGGGTTTTCGGGCACCGCGACGGTGCTGGCCGGGGCCCGCTTCGGCATCCCCGTCTACGGCACCATGGCCCATTCCTTCGTCCAGGCCCACGACGACGAGCCCGCGGCCTTCGAGCATTTCGCGCGGTCGTTTCCCGGCAATGCGGTGCTGCTCATCGACACCTACGACACCGAGGCGGCGGCGCGCAAGGTGGTGGCCCTGGCCCCGAAGCTCGCCGCCGAAGGCATTGCCATCAAGGGGGTACGGCTCGACAGCGGCGACCTCGCCGCCCACGCGCGCAAGGTGCGGCGCATCCTCGACCAGGGCGGCCTTTCGAAGACGGTGATCTTCGCCAGCGGCAACCTGGACGAATACCGGCTCAAGGCGCTGATGGACGCGGGCGCGCCCATCGACGGCTTCGGCGTCGGCACCAGCCTCGTCACCTCCGGCGACGCGCCCTCCCTCGACAGCGTGTACAAGCTCATGGAATACGCGGGACGCCCGCGGCGCAAGCGCTCCGAGGGCAAGGCCACCTGGCCGGGACGCAAGCAGGTGTACCGGCGCTATGGCGCCGATGGCAGGATGCGCGAAGACCTCATGACGGTGGAGGATGACGCCCCGGGCGGAGAAGGCCTGGTGCGGCCGCAGATGGCCGGCGGCCGGCGCCTGGCGCCACTGCGAAGCCTGTCAGAAATCCGGGTCCGGGCGCTCCAGCAATACGCGCTGCTGCCCGCGGACCTGCGTCGCCTGGAAGCCGCGCCGGCCTATCCCGTAGTCATATCCGACGCGCTGCGACAAATGGCGGCCGAGGTGGACCGGATGTCGGCGTGAGGCCCGGCTAATCCCTGCAACCGGCATGGTTTTGTTGGGTTTGGAAGCTGTCTAAAATGACTTATCCCGTCAATAACAACGAGGAGGAACCGTCATGAAGGCTCCGATCAGCGTCGCATCCGCGGCCGCATTGCTTGCCGCCTGCGCCACCATGTCCGACCCGGGTCCGTCCGCCGGCGCCCGGCTGGATGCCACCAGGGGCAACAATGTAACGGGCAGCGTCAGTTTCACGCCCAAGGGCAGCAAAATGCTGGTGAAAGCCGAGGTGCGCGGCCTTGCGCCCGGCCTGCACGGCTTTCACATCCACGAGAAGGGGGACTGCGGTTCCGGCGACGGCATGAGCGCGGGAGGCCACTTCAATCCCCACAAGAAGCCCCACGGCGGCGCCAGCGGCGCCGAGCGCCACGCCGGCGGCCTGGGCAACCTGAATGCGGATGCCAGCGGCGTCGCCCGCCTGGAAATCGAGGTGGAAGGCCTCACCCTGGGCTCAGGCGAAGGCAACATCGGCGGCAGGGGCATGATTGTTCACGCCGCGCCCGATGACTTCAAGACCCAGCCCACCGGCAACTCCGGGGCCCGCGTCGCCTGCGGCGTGATCGTGATGACCCAGTCGGGCGGCACGTCCCGCTACTGAGCGTATCGGCCGTGGAACGGCGGGAATTCATGAAGGCGTGCGCCGCCGGCGCGGCACTGGCGGCCGGAGGGCATGCGGCCGTTCCCGCCTACGCGGCGCCGCGGCTCTATTCGCGCGCCCTGCTGGTGGACGAGTACGGAAAGCCCCTGCGGGCCGCCACCCTCGTCGCCAACCGCAACTATATCTTTCACTACCCCTACGCCAGCACGCCCTGCTTCCTGCTCAACCTTGGCCGGCCCGCGCTCCAGGCGATGACGCTGAAAACCGAAGGCGGGGTCGAATACCAGTGGCAGGGTGGCGTCGGCACGGCGCGCTCCGTCGTCGCCTACTCCGCCATCTGCGCCCACCGTCTCGCGTATCCCACCCGGCAGATCAGCTTCATCAGCTACCGCGACGGAAAAACCGCTTCACCCACCGCCCGAGCCCACATGATCCATTGCTGCGCCGAGCACAGCGAGTACGATCCGGCCCGCGGCGCCACCGTGGTGTCGGGACCCGCCAAGCAGCCGCTGGCCGCCATCCTGCTGGAATACGACACGGGACGCGACGAGATCCACGCCGTCGGCACCCTGGGGGGCGAGCTGTTCAACAAGTTCTTCGAGAAGTACGACTTCAAGCTCGCCCTGGATCATGGTAGCGCGGCCCGGGCCCGCGGCCTGGTGGACGGAGGTGCCGTGGTCAGCGAGCTTTCCAGCTTCTGCCGGCAGCAGGTGACCTGTTGACGGCGGAAGGTCTGAACGGTAAACAGTGAACGGAAGCGAATGGCGATGCGCCGTTCGCACTGGCCGTTCATATTCACCGTTCACTTCCTTGATTCCCTGGCTGCGCCCGCGCGACCCGTTTCCTCCCGTTGAGCGGGCGCTCGAAGAACCCAACGGGCTGCTCGCCGCCGGCGGCGACCTCGCCCCGGAGCGGCTGGTTCTTGCCTACCGCCAGGGCATTTTCCCCTGGTTCAACCGGGGCGATCCCATTCTGTGGTGGAGTCCCGACCCGCGCATGGTGCTGTTTCCCGCGGAGCTCAAGGTTTCCCGGTCCCTGCGCAAGCGGCTCAAGTTGCACGATTACGAGGTCCGCACCGACCACGCCTTCCGCGAGGTCATGGAAGCGTGCGCCGAGCCCCGCCGCGGCCAGACCGGGACCTGGATCCATCCCGCCATGGTCGCCGCGTACTCCCGGCTGCACCAGGCCGGGCTCGCCCATTCGGTGGAAACCTGGATCGGCGGCCGGCTCGCGGGAGGGCTGTACGGGGTGGCCCTGGGACGGGCGTTTTTCGGCGAGTCCATGTTCGCCCGCGAAACCGATGCCTCGAAGATCGCGCTGGTCGCCCTGGTGCGGCAGCTCGCCCGCTGGCGGTTCGGCCTCATCGACTGCCAGATGAACACGCCCCATCTCGCGTCCTTCGGCGCCCGGGAGATTTCACGCGCGGAATTTAGTCTAAGGCTCGCGGAGTTGGTAAACTGTCCGGGAATCGTCGGCAGGTGGAAATTCGACCATGACCTTCCTGAATGACTTTCCGCTGTCGGTGCTGCAGTTCTATGCGACAGCGCCCTATCCCTGCAGCTACCTGCCGGGCCGGATGGCCCGCTCCCAGGTAGCGACCCCCAGCCACCTGATCGACACCCGCGTCTATGGGGAACTGGTGCGGGCGGGCTTCCGCCGCAGCGGCGCCTTCACTTACCGTCCCCACTGCGACAACTGCCGCGCCTGCGTGCCGGTGCGCATCGTCACCGGGGAGTTCCGGCCGGGGCGCGCCCAGCGCCGCGCCTGGAACCGCCACTGCACCCTCTCCGCCCGGGTCCTCGATCTGCACTACAGCCCCGAGCACTATGGCCTTTACCTGCGCTACCAGGCCCGGCGCCACAGCGGCGGCGGCATGGACCAGGACAGCCGCGAGCAGTACCGGCACTTCCTGCTCCAGAGCAACGTGAGCTCCAAGCTGGTGGAGTTCCACGAGGGACCGCTGCTGCGCATGGTGAGCATCGTTGACCAGCTCGCCGACGGCCTGTCCTCGGTCTACACCTTCTTCGACCCCGACGTCCCGGGCGCGAGCTTCGGCACCTACAACATCCTGTGGCAGGTCGAGCTGTGCCGCAAGCTGGGGCTGCCGTATCTGTACCTGGGCTACTGGATCGCAGAGAGCCAGAAGATGGCCTACAAGGCCAAATTCCGCCCCATGGAGGGCCTGGTCAACGGCCGCTGGCAATTGCTCCCGGATCCTCAAGGCTGATCGCCGGTCGTGGCGGCTGGTAAAATCGCCGCATGCTCTATCCCACCCTGCGCGCGCTGCTGTTCAGCCTCGATCCCGAAACCGCCCACCGTTTCACCCTCGATTCCCTCAGCGCGCTGCGCGCGCTTGGCCTGACCCGCTCCGGTCCCCTCCCCTCCCGGCCCGTGCCCGTCATGGGTCTGGCGTTTCCGAATCCCGTCGGCCTCGCCGCCGGCCTCGACAAGAACGGCGAGTACGTCGACGCGCTGGCCGCGCTCGGATTCGGCTTCCTCGAGATCGGCACCGTGACCCCGCGCCCCCAGCCGGGGAATCCGAAGCCGCGCCTGTTCCGCATTCCCGAAGCGGGCGCCATCATCAACCGCATGGGCTTCAACAACGACGGCGTGGACCGGCTGGTGGAGAACGTGCAGCGCGCCCGCTACCGCGGCGTTCTCGGGATCAACATCGGCAAGAACTTCGATACGCCCATCGAGCGCGCCACCGACGATTACCTGGCGTGCCTGCGCAAGGTCTACGCCCAGGCGAGCTACGTGACGGTCAACATCTCCTCCCCCAACACGACAGACCTGCGGCAGTTGCAGGAAGCGGGGGAGCTAGACCGGTTGCTCGGCGCCCTCAAGAAGGAGCAGGCGCTGCTCGCGCAACAGCACGGCAGGAGCGTGCCGCTGGCGCTGAAGATCGCGCCGGACCTGGAGCCCGAGCAGATCGGCGCCATCGCAGGACTGCTCAGGTCACACCGGGTGGACGCGGTAATCGCGACCAACACGACCGTATCCCGGCAGGGGGTGGAGGGACTGCCTCAGGCCGGCGAGGCCGGCGGATTGAGCGGAGCGCCGTTGCGGGCGCGCGCCACCGAGGTGGTCAAGCGCCTGTCGCGGGCTCTGGCCGGCGAAGTACCCGTCATCGGCGTCGGGGGAATCATGGCCCCGGACGACGCGACCGAAAAGATCGAGGCCGGGGCCTCCCTGGTCCAAATCTATACCGGGCTCATCTACGCCGGTCCCGCTCTGGTGCGCGAGACCGTTGCGGCCCTGGCGGGAGCACAACGCAGCTCGTAGGGTGGATTAAGGCCGCAGGCCGAATCCACCTCCGAATGGCGGATACGCTGCGCTTTATCCGCCCTACATGATCGAGGTATTGCCCATGCTCATCGGCGTTCCGAAAGAGACCAAGAACCACGAATACCGCGTCGGGCTGACCCCGGCGGGAGTGGCGGCTCTGGTTGCAGCCGGCCACCGGGCGCGGGTGCAGTCCGGCGCGGGATTCCGGACCGGATTCCCCGACGGGCGCTACGTCGACGCCGGCGCAGAAATCGTCGCGACGGCGGGCGAGGTGTTCGCCGCCGACCTGGTCGTGAAGGTGAAGGAGCTTCAGCCCGACGAGTTCCGCTACCTGCGGGAAGGGCTGATCCTGTTCTGCTACCTGCACCTCGCCACGGCTCCGGAGTTCGCGCGCCAGCTGGTGGAGCGAAGGGCCACCGCGGTCGGCTACGAGACCGTCACCGGCCCGGCCGGGGAGCTGCCGCTGCTCACGCCCATGTCCCAGGTAGCCGGGCGCCTCGCGGTGCTGGCGGGAGCCTGGGCGCTCACCACGCCCAACGGCGGCAGCGGCGTATTGCTGCCCGGCGTTCCCGGGGTGGCCCCGGCAAAGGTGCTGATCCTCGGCGGCGGCGTCGTGGGCTCCAATGCGGCGCGCATGGCCATCGGACTCGGCGCCGACGTCACCCTGCTCGATCGCAATCCGGCGCGCATGGGGCGGCTGCAGGACGCGCTCGGCAGCGCCCTCAAGACCCGCTGCTCCGATGCCTCGAGCATAGAGGCCCTGGTGCCGGATGCGGACCTGGTGATCGGCGCGGTACTGGTGCCGGGCAAGCGCGCGCCCAAGCTGATTTCGCGCGAGCTGGTGGCCGCAATGCGGCCGGGCTCGGTGCTGGTGGATGTCTCCATCGACCAGGGCGGATGCGCCGAAACCTCCCGGCCCACCAGCCATTCGGAGCCCCTTTACGTCGAGGAAGGGGTGGTGCACTACTGCGTTACCAACATACCCTCGGCAACGGCCCGCACCTCCACCCTGGCGCTCACCCAGGCCACGCTGCCCTACGCGCTTCGCCTCGCCGATCTCGGCGTGGGCCGCGCTCTGTCGGCTGACCCGGGATTTGCCGGGGGGCTGCAGGTTCATCTCGGAACCGTGACCCACCCCGGCGTCGCCGAAGATCTGGGTTATTCGTTCACACCGGTGAGCACGGTCCTCGGCGCCTGACGGCGCCGCCCGGTTATAACCGGAATTCATAAACATATAAGGGCGGCGGGGTTGATGGGGCGCGGCGCTCCGGCGATAATTGCGCGGTGCAAAATCCACGCGTCCTCCTCCCGCGAATCGACATTCCGGCCGCATCCTGATGGAAGGCTATCTGCTCATCCTGGTCGGCACGGTGTTCGTCAACAACATCGTGATGGTGAAAATCCTCGGCCTGTGCCCGTTCATGGGGGTATCGCGGAAACTCGAGACGGCCCTCGGCATGGGGGCAGCCACCACCTTCGTGCTGACGCTGGGCTCGGGCACCAGCTACCTCGTCAACAAGTACCTGCTGGGCCCGGATCTCGCCTATCTCACCACGCTCTCCTTCATCGTGGTGATCGCGGGCATCGTGCAGTTCACCGAGATGGCGATCCGGAAAACCAGCCCGGTGCTCTACCAGGTGCTCGGCATCTACCTGCCCCTCATCACCACCAACTGCGCGGTGCTGGGCATCCCGCTGCTCAACGTCCAGGCGAAGCACGACTTCGTCGAGTCCCTGTTCTTCGGCATGGGCGGGGCGCTGGGCTTCTCCCTGGCGCTCATCCTGTTCGCGGGAATCCGGGAGCGGATCGAGGCTGCGGACGTGCCTGGCATTTTCAGGGGGTCGGCCATCGCCATGGTGACCGCGGGACTGATGAGCCTCGCCTTCATGGGCTTCGCCGGCCTGGTGAAGTGACATGACCCCTTCCGTTTTCCGTCTTCCGACTCCCACCTTCGTAACATGCTGACCGCCGTATTCGTCATGGCCGGGCTGGCGCTGGCGATCGGCGCCGTGCTGGGCTTCGCCGCCATCCGGTTCCGGGTGGAAGGCCATCCCCTGGTGGAGAAGATCGACGCCATCCTGCCCCAGACCCAGTGCGGGCAATGCGGGTTCCCCGGCTGCAAGCCCTACGCCCAGGCCATCGCCGAGGGGAACGCCGAGATCAACCAGTGCCCGCCGGGGGGCGAGGAAAACATCCACAAGCTCGCGGACCTGCTGGGCGCGGAGTTCAAGCCCCTCAATGCCGCTCACGGCGTCCCCAAACCCAGGTCGGTGGCGGTCATCGACGAGGAGCTGTGCATCGGCTGCACCCTGTGCACCCAGGCCTGCCCGGTGGACGCCATCCTCGGCGCCGCCAAGCAGATGCACACGGTGATCGCCGCCGAGTGCACCGGCTGCGAGCTGTGCCTGGCGCCGTGCCCGGTCGATTGCATCCACATGCTGCCGGTCGGAGAAAGCATCGGTTCCTGGAAATGGAAATATCCCGTCTTCCCGCTGACCCGCGCGGCATGAGAAAGCTTCACCGCTTCCACGGCGGCGTGCATCCTCCGGACCGAAAGGCGGAGTCCACGCGCCTGCCCATCGCCCGTGCGCCCCTGCCGCGACGGCTGGTGGTGCCTCTGCACCAGCACCTGGGCCACGGCGCCAAACCGCTGGTGCAGGCGGGCGACCGGGTACTCAAGGGGCAGATGATCGGGCGCGCCGAGGGCTACGTCTCGGCCGCGATCCACGCCCCCACCTCGGGAACGGTGCGGGCCCTGGAGATGCACCCGGTCCCCCACCCCTCGGGACTTTCAGACCTGTGCGTGATGCTGGAGCCGGACGGCGAGGAGCGCTGGGTCGAGCGCGGTCCGCTCGATTACGCCAACCTGGATCCCCAGGCCCTGCGCCTGAAGCTGCGCGACGCGGGCGTGGTCGGCCTGGGCGGCGCGGCGTTCCCGAGCTATGTCAAGCTCTCGCCGGGGGCGCGCCAGCGGCTCTCCACGCTGGTCATCAACGGTGCCGAGTGCGAACCCTACATCACCTGCGACGACATGCTGATGCGGGAGCGGGCCGACGAAATCGTTCAGGGCGTGCGCCTGATCCGGCTCATGCTGCACGCCGAGGAAGTGCTGATCGGGATCGAGGACAACAAGCCGGAGGCCATCGCCGCCCTGCGCAACGCGGTGAAACGCGGCACCCTGCGCATGGATGTGGTGCCGGTGCCCACGGTTTATCCCGGCGGCGGAGAACGCCAGCTAATCAAGGTGCTGACGGGGGCCGAGGTGCCCTCCGGCAAGCGGCCCGTGGATATCGGCATGGCCTGCTTCAACGTGCACACCGCCTACACCGTGCACCGGGCGGTGGCGTTCGGCGAGCCCGTGGTTTCCCGGGTGGTGACGGTGGCGGGCAACGTGCTCGCGCCGCGCAACTACGAGGTTCCCCTCGGGATGCGGGTGGCGGACCTGGCGGCGCTCGCCAGCCCCCTGGCCGACACCAGCGGTTACCTGATGGGCGGGCCCATGATGGGCTTCGAGCTGCCCTCCGCGGACATCCCCGTGGTGAAGGCCAGCAACTGCATCATCGCCAAGTCCCAGGCGCTGTTTCCGGCGCCACCGCCGGCAATGCCCTGCATCCGCTGCGGGCGCTGCGCCCAGGCCTGCCCGGCGCAGCTCCAGCCCATGGACCTCTTCTGGTTCGCCCGGGCCAGGAATTTCGGCAAGGCCCAGGAGTACTCGCTGTTCGATTGCATCGAGTGCGGCTGCTGCAGCTTCGTGTGCCCGAGCCACATTCCGCTGGTGCAGTACTACCGCTTCGCCAAGGGCGAGATCTGGGCCAAGGAGCGGGAGAGAAAGGCCGCGGACCTCGCCCGTTCGCGGCACGAATTCCGCCAGCTCCGCATCGAGCGGGACAAGCAGGAGCGGCTGGAGAAGCTGGCCCGGAAGACCGCAGCGGCCCGCAGCCACGCTGCGCCTGCTCCTGCAATGCAGGAAGCGGCGGCAAATCCTGCGGATGACCCAAGGAAGGCGGCGATCGAGGCAGCCATCGAACGGGCCAGGACCCAGAAGGCCACGATCACGCCGCGCAACGTGGACAATCTGACCCCGGAGAAACAGGCCGAGATCGCCCGCATCGAGGAACGCCGCAAAAAGATCCGCGAGATGGCGCGCGACCGGATCGAGCCGTGATGTCCTCACCCCATCTCGCCATGGCCAGCAGCGTGTCCGTCATCATGGGCAAGGTGATGCTGGCGCTGATTCCCGCCATCGCGGCCTATGTCTACGTGTTCGGTCCCGCAATCCTGGCGACGCTGGCCCTGGCGAGCCTCACCGCGCTGGTCTCGGAAGCGATCATGCTGAAGCTCCGGGGCGTTCCGGTGCAACCCTTCCTCATGGACGGCAGCGCGCTGGTCACCGGGTGGCTGCTGGCGCTGTCGGTGCCGCCGCTGGCGCCGTGGTGGCTGGTCGTCATCGGCACCGCGTTCGCGATCATGGTGGCGAAGCAGCTCTACGGCGGCCTCGGCAACAACATCTTCAACCCGGCGATGGTGGGCTACGCCGTGCTCATCGTGTCGTTCCCGGTGCCCATGACCCAGTGGCTCGCGCCGGAAACGCTGGCCGCCCAGCACCTCGACCTGGGCCAGCAACTTGCCTACATGCTGCTGGGCAGCCTGCCCGAGGGCATCCGGCTCGACGCGCTCACCATGGCTTCGCCCCTGGATACCCTGAAGAGCCAGCTCCAGCTGCAGCACACGGTCAGGGAGGCGCTCGCCCTGCCGATCTTCGGCAGCGTCGGCGGCAAGGGCACCGAGCTGGTGGCCGCCGCCTACCTCGCCGGCGGCGCGTACCTGCTCCAGCAGCGGGTCATCACCTGGCACGTGCCGGCGGCTTTCCTCGGCGGGCTGGTTGCCATCTCCGCGCTGTTCTACGGCGCGGACGCGGACCGCTACGCCGCGCCCTGGTTTCACCTGGCGAGCGGCGCAAGCCTGATCGGCGCATTCTTCATCCTCACCGACCCGGTAACCGGCCCCACCACGCCGAAGGGCAAGCTCCTGTTCGGCGCCGGCGCCGGGCTGCTCACCTACCTCATCCGTGCGTTCGGCGGCTATCCCGACGGAGTGGCCTTCGCCTGCCTGCTGATGAACCTGTGCGTGCCCCTCATCGACATGTATACGCAGCCCCCGGTATTCGGGAAGAAGGGAGGCTAGCGTGGCGGGCAAGCCGACCCCGGCCAGGGAATCCCTGCGCACCGCGATGACCCTGCTCGGTTTCGCAGTGGTGGGCACGGCGCTTCTGGCCTACGTGTTTTCCGTCACCCGCGGCGCCATCGCGGAAAGCGAGCGCAGGGAGAAACTCGCCCTTATCAACCAGATCCTGCCCCACGAGATGTTCGACAACGATCTGCTCGAGGACAGCGTGGAGCTTCCGCCTTCCGGTCAGCTCGGCACCGACCAGCCCACGCTCGCCTACCGGGCGCGGCGCCAGGGCCGGCCGGTCGCCGCAGTCATGGAGGCGGTGGCGCCCGACGGCTACAGCGGCAGGATCAGGATGGTGGTGGCGGTGCTGGAAAACGGCGAGGTCGCCGGCGTACGCGTCGTGGCCCACAAGGAAACGCCGGGACTCGGCGACTATATCGAGATCGCCAAGGGCCCCTGGATCAGGGTGTTCGACGGGGCTTCCCGGGAACGCTACCGGGATGCAGACTGGAAGGTGAGGAAGGACGGCGGGCGCTTCGACCACATGGCGGGAGCCACCATCACCCCCCGCGCCGTGGTGAAGGCGGTGCGCCGGGCGTTGGAATATTATGCGGACAACCGCGAGCGTATTCTTGCCGCAGCGGTGAGCACCCGAGGAACCAGACCATGAGCCAGGCCGAACACCGGGAAATCATCGACAACGGACTGTGGAAGCAGAATCCCGGAGTGGTGCAGCTCCTGGGCCTGTGCCCGCTGCTCGCGGTCTCCGGCAGCATGGTGAACGGGGTGAGCCTCGGGCTGGCCACCGCTCTGGTCATGGCCTGCGCCAGCGGCGCGGTGGCCCTGGTGCGAAACATCGTGCCCAACGAAATCCGCATTCCGGTGTTCATCCTCATCATTTCCGTGCTGGTGACGGTGGTCCAGCTCCTCATGAATGCCTTCATGTATCCGCTTTACCTGGTGCTGGGAATCTTCATTCCGCTGATCGTGGTCAACTGCATCGTGCTCGGCCGCGCCGAGGCCTTCGCCTCCAAGAATCCCTGGGGCCCCTCGATGCTCGACGGCTTCATGATGGGGCTGGGGCTCACCGCGGTGCTCGCGGTGCTGGGCGGCATGCGCGAGCTCATCGGCAAGGGCACACTGCTTTCCGGCATCGATCTCGCCTTCGGCCCCCAGGCCAAGGCCCTGGCGATCACCGTGATCCCCGAATACAAGGGGTTTCTCCTCGCCATCCTGCCCCCCGGCGCGTTCATCGGGCTGGGGCTCCTCATCGCTTTCAAGAACTACCTGGACCTGAGAGCGCAGAAGCGACGCCAGCCTGCGGTGGCAGCGTCGCCGACGGCGGTATGAGCCGGGGACCGGCGTGAACCGCGAAACGCGCCGCCTCATCTTCGAGCGCCTGCGGCAAGCCAATCCGCGCCCTGCCACCGAGCTCGAATACCGCACGCCCTTCGAGCTGCTGGTGGCTGTGGTGCTCTCGGCGCAGGCCACCGACAAGAGCGTGAACCTGGCGACGCGCACGCTCTTTCCAGAAGCCAATACGCCCGAAACATTGCTCAAGCTCGGGGCCAAGGGGCTCGAACGATACATCAAGAGCATCGGGCTCTACCGCACCAAGGCAAAGAACATACTCGCCACCTGCCGGCTGCTGGTCGAGCGCCACGGCGGCGAGGTGCCCCGCACCCGGGAACAGCTGGAGAGCCTGCCCGGCGTGGGCCGCAAGACCGCCAACGTGATCCTCAACACCGCATTCGGGGAGCCCACCATCGCCGTGGACACCCATATTTTCCGGGTGGCCAACCGCGTCGGGCTCGCGCCCGGAAAGACGGTGCTGGAAGTGGAGCGCAAGCTCCTGAAGCATGTCCCCGCGGAATTCCGCCGCGACGCCCACCACTGGCTGATCCTGCACGGGCGTTACGTCTGCAAGGCGCGGAAACCGGAGTGCCCACGCTGCGTCATCCGCGATCTCTGCGAATACAGGAACAAGAGCAATGGACAGGATTAACAGGATTTACACGATTTACAAGATTTGCCGGGTGTCGCGAAAAGCGAAGATCACCGGGGCGGCCGGGATTTAATCCTGTTAATCCTGTAAATCCTGTCTATTCGATTTTCGATGTTCACGCCCTCCAGAGACCAAGCCCGCCAGTTCTTCTTCGACACCTGGCGCAAGTACCGGCAGAAGGAAATCCTGAGCGGGATGGAAGCGATGGCGCTGGAAGTGATCCTGGAGCATCCGGAGTACCACCGGGTCCTGGACGACCCGGAGCGCTATCTCGACCGGGACTATGCGCCGGAGATGGGGGAAACCAATCCTTTTCTCCACATGAGCATGCATCTCGCAATTGCGGAGCAGCTTTCGATCGACCAGCCAGTCGGAATCCGCGAACATTTCCGGAAGCTGGCCGAGAAAACCGGTTCCCGGCACGACGCCATGCACGAGACCATGGACTGTCTCGCGGAAATGATCTGGCAGGCCCAGCGCCAGGGCACGACGCCCGACCCGTTGGTCTATTTCGACTGCCTGGAAAAGAAAAGCGGACGTAGGGTGGATTAAGGCCGCAGGCCGAATCCACCATCGAGGTGGAATTGCTGCGCTTATTCCACCCTATGCTCCCCTGGAATGAAAACGGGCCGGTGAATTCCGGCCCGTTGCGGTGTTGCGGCAAATAAAATCGCCGGTCTAGTACTTCGTGACCAATCCCTTCTGGCTCGCGAAATAGGCGGCCAGGTTCTCGATGTCCTGCTTGGACAGGCCTGTGGCCATTCCACCCATGACCGGGTCCTTGCGTGCCCCGCTCTTGTAGTCGGACAGGACCTTGACCAGGTAATCCCGGTGCTGGCCGGCGATCTTGGGGAACTGGGGCGTCGGACTGTTGCCGTCCGGCCCGTGACAGGCGGCACAGACTTCGGTGGCCTTTTTCTTGCCGGCTTCGATGTCGGCGGATGCAGCCACGCCCGACGTGAGAAGAAACATTCCGGCGGCCGCGACGATGAGCTTGTTCATGGTTTTCCCCTCCCTCACTTGGCCGCGCCGCTGGAATAGTACGCGGCCAGGTCTTCCATGTCCTGGGCGGTCAGCGAGGCCGCGATGCCCTTCATGCTGGGGTGACTGCGGGCGCCCGACTTGTAGGCTTCCAGCGCCTTGACGATGTAATCGGGGTGCTGGCCGCCGAGACGGGGCACGCTGTAGACCTTCGGGTAAGCGGTGCGGTAGCCCTCGAGGCCGTGACAGCCTTCGCACATGGACTTCTTGAGCTTTCCGGCGGCCACATCGCCCGCCGCCTGGGCCGCGCCCGCAGCGAGGGCGAATGCTCCCAGCAAAATCCATCTCCATCCGGTTCTCATGTTGTGTTTTCTCTCTAGTCTGGTCGGTGTTTCCCGGCGAGGGACTTTAAATGATAAGCACTCTCCGGTCAATGGCCGGGAAAGGGCGTCAGCGCCCGCTTTCCCCGCACCACGCGTACAGGGCATCGTAGATCACCATTCCCTGGCGAAGCATCTGGTGATCGTCGGTAAAATTGAGCGACAGTCCCCTGGATACGGCGAGCAGGCCCGCCGCTTCCGGCGCCAGGCCGGAGTTCCCGGTGTCGGCGGCCCGCACGATGACGGCCAGCTTCGCCAGCGCCGGATCCGTCAGACGGTATTTCGCGAGGAAGGCGTCGAAGCTGCATTGATCGCCGCGATGCCCCAGCTCCACCCCCGGCACATCGTAGGGAATGGCGCCGGTGTCCCGCGCCACCTGCATCACCTCCCCCGCGGGCACATAGAGGAACTCGGCGTCGGCATCGATGAACCGGGCGATCAGCCAGGGGCAGGCGATGCGGTCGATTTTCGGGCGTTCCCGGGTAACCCAGCGCATGCGCGACCTCAAAACAGCAGGTGGTACAGGAGCCCGGAGAGGGCGCAGCCGCCGATCACCGGAATGATGCCGGCCTTGAAGCGGAACAGGGCGACGAAGGCCGCCACGCCCACCAGTGCCGAGAACCACTCGAAGCGGCCGCCGAAGGGCGCGGAAGCGCTCGCTTCGGGCCACAGCACATGCCAGGCAAAGAACACCGCCAGGTTGAGGATCACGCCCACCACCGCAGCGGTGATGCCGGTGAGCGGCGCGATGAACTTGATGTCGCCGTGGGTTGCCTCCACCAGCGGCGCGCCGGCAAAAATGAACAGAAACGAGGGCAGAAAGGTGAAGAAGGTGGCCACCGTCGCCCCCAGCGCCCCCGCCAGGAACAGGCTCTCCGGTCCAAGCAGCGCCTTGGCCCATCCCCCCACGAACCCGACGAACGCGACCACCATGATGAGCGGTCCCGGCGTGGTCTCGCCCAGCGCCAGCCCATCGATCATCTGAACGCCCGTGAGCCAGCCGTAATGCTCCACCGCGCCCTGGTACACATAGGGCAGCACCGCGTAGGCACCGCCGAAGGTGAGCAGCGCCGCCTTGGTAAAAAACCACCCCATCTGGGTGAAGTCCCCGCGCCACCCGTACTGGGCGAGCAATCCACCGAGCGTTCCCGCCCAGATGGCCAAGCCCGCGGCGCAGAACGCTCCCAGCCGCCACCAGGCGAAGCGAGCGTAATGGGGCGAGGGTGTGTGATCGTCGATCAGCGCCGGCCCGAATTGCTTCTCCGCACCGCCATGGCCGACGCCAGTCCTGAACTTGCCGGGAGCCAGACGCCCGCCGATGGCACCGATCAACCCGGCCGCCAGCACGATATAGGGGAACGGGATATCGAATGCGAAGATTCCGACAAAAGCCGCCGCCGCAATGCTCCAGAGCGCGGCGTTCTTCAGGGCCCGAGAACCAATTCGGTAGGCCGCGAACACCACGATGGCGGTCACCGCGGGCTTGATGCCGTAGAGAACCGCGGCCACCGCCGGCACGTTTCCGAATGCCATGTAGATCCAGGTGAGTGCGATCAGCACGAACAGCGAAGGCAGCACGAACAGTGCGCCGGCGACGATCCCGCCCTTCACTCCGTGCATCAGCCAGCCGATGTAGGTGGCGAGCTGCTGCGCCTCCGGCCCCGGCAGCACCATGCAGTAATTCAGGGCATGCAGGAAGCGGCGCTCCGAGATCCAGCGCCGGCGCTCCACCAGCTCCTGGTGCATCATGGCAATCTGCCCCGCCGGCCCGCCGAAACTGATGAAGCCCAGTCTCAGCCAGTAACCCAGTGCTTCGCCGAAGCCTACTGCGGCCGGCGGCGCGAGCGGGGTCGAGGGTGCAGCGACATCAGCCATGCGATTCTCCTTCCTGGTACGCCGCGTACAGGCAATCGAGCGTAGCCGTGGCGGCCTCGAGCAGTTCGTCGTCGTTGCGGCAGCGCCGGCGCGCTCCCGCCAGAACCATCTCCATACCCGCGGCTTCCGGCGCGGGCACTCCCCCCACATCCAGGTAGTGCACGATGGCCCCCAGCCTCGCCAGCGCCGGATCTTCATCGTGCCCGAAGCTGGCCAGCAGCGTCTCGAAAGTCACGCGGTCCCCGACGTGAGTAAAGCGGGCCCGGTCGAAATCAAACCCGAGGGCATGGCGTGGGCAATCCCTGGGATTCCGGAGCCACAAGAATCGCGCCTCCGGGTCGATGAAGCGCTTGATCAGCCAGGCGCTCGCCATGCGGTCCACCCACAGACCTTGGCGCGTAGCCCAGGTCCTGCCCCGGAATTCGCGCTGGTCCAAGCGCTGGATCGCCCGCCGCACCCGGTGCGGTTCGTCGGGCGCCGCAGCCGCTTCGGCCTGCTCCAGCGCCCGGCCCACCTGCTGGCGGGCGGCGCCGGGAAAAAAGTCGCAGCGCACCACCGCCTCGTAGGCCCGGCGCAACGCCGCGAGCCGCCTTCCCGCGGCGGGGTTGCGGCCGCGCGCCAAGGACTTGCGCAAGGCGACCAGGTCTTCAAGCAGCGCTCCGTAGTCGGCGCTACGATCGAAAAGTCCCTTGAATTCTTCCGATTGCCGCCGGTTCACCGCCGCGACCTGCAACACGCAGGCGCTGCCCCCGGCATCCACAATCTCTTGTGCGATCCGCGCAAGCGCCGCCTCGCGCTCCGGGGCCCGGGGCAGCAGGTAGGCCCCATCCCGCATCCCGGCGCAGCCTAGGCTTTTCAGAGTGCGCCAGATTCGCATGCGAGCCGTAGAATTGCGTGTCGGCAGGCTGAGTACCAGGAGCAGCCAGGGCATCAAGTTTTGGTTCATGTAGAGTATTCTACAGCCAGTTATAAATATAACAAGGTTCGGTTCTGGCCGTCGTTTCGCCGGCGGCGCCGGATGCCACTGGCGATGGTGGTGTTTGCGGCGCTGCACGATCTATCAGATAATTAAATTTTTCGAAATGTCTTCCTCGCCGCAGCCTACCCCGAACCGCCGCCTTCTCGATCACCCCTGGATCGGCCCGTTCCTGCCTTTCCGGCGCTGGTGGCCTGGCGTGGACCGCGCGACGCTGGGCGCAGACCTGGTGGCGGGCCTCACGGGCGCGGTGATCGTGCTGCCCCAGGGCGTCGCCTTTGCCACGCTGGCCGGCCTGCCCCCCGAATACGGCCTCTACGCCGCCATGGTGCCGGCCGTGATCGGCGCCCTGTTCGGCTCCTCCTGGCACCTGGTTTCCGGCCCCACTAACGCCATCTCGCTGGTAATCTTCGCCACGCTGAGCCCGCTCGCCGAGCCGGGCTCCGCCGAGTTCATCCGCCTGGCGCTGACGCTGACCCTGCTCACCGGTATCTTCCAGCTTGCCATGGGCCTCGCTCGTCTCGGGACGCTGGTCAACTTCATCTCCCACACGGTGGTGGTCGGCTTCACCGCCGGCGCCGCGCTCCTCATCATCGCGAGCCAGATCAAGAATTTTTTCGGCATCCCGATCGCCCGCGGCGCGTCCTTCGCCGAAGTAATGCGGCAGTTCCTCACTCAGCTGCCGGACATCAACCTTTTTGTGGCGGCAGTGAGCCTGGTCACGCTGGCCGGCGGCATCGCCTTCCGCAGGCTGCTGCCGCGCTTCCCCTACATGATCGGCGCCATGGTGGTAGGCAGCCTCGCCGCTCTCGCCCTGAATGCCCGCTTCGGCCATGCCGCCACCGGCATCGCCACCCTCGGGGCGCTGCCGGCCTCGCTGCCGCCGCTCTCGATGCCGGACTTTTCACCGGGGGCGCTGCACAAGACGGCGCCCCTCGCCTTCGCGGTGACGCTGCTGGCCCTCACCGAGGCCGTGTCCATCGCCCGCTCCATCGCCGTGAAATCGGGACAGCGCATCGACGGCAATCAGGAATTCGTCGGCCAGGGGCTGTCCAACATTTTCGGCGCGTTTTTCTCCGGCTACGCCTCGAGCGGGTCCTTCAACCGCAGCGGCCTCAACTACGAGGCCGGGGCACGGACGCCGCTGGCGGCGGTGTTTTCGGCGGGATTCCTGGTCCTTATCCTGCTGGTGGTGGCGCCGCTCGCGGCCTACCTGCCGATCCCGGCCATGGCCGCCATCCTGTTTCTCGTGGCCTGGGGGCTCATCGACTTCCATCACGTCCGCTCCATCGTCGGGACCAGCCGCTCCGAGGCCGCGGTCCTCGCCGTCACCTTCATCGCCACCCTGACGCTCAACCTGGAGTACGCGATCTACGGCGGGGTGATCCTGTCGCTGATCCTCTACCTGAACCGGACTTCCCGCCCCGCGATCCTGGACGTGAAGCCGGACACCGCCGAGGGCAGCTACCATTTTTCAGCGGACACCGGGCTGCCCGACTGCCCCCAGCTCAAGATCCTGAGAATCAACGGCTCGATTTTCTTCGGCGCGGTGCCCCACGTGCAGCAGACGATGCAGGAGGTGGACGAGAAAAACCCCGGCCAGAAACATCTGCTGCTGGTGGCAACGGGCGTGAATTTCGTGGACTTGGCCGGGGCGGAGATGCTCGCCCAGGAGGCAAAGCGTCGCAGGAAGCTGGGCGGCGGGCTCTATCTCTACCGTCCGAAGAACGCGGTCCGGTCCTTCCTGCAGCGGGGCCATTACCTGCATCAGATCGGGGAGCAAAACCTGTTCGCGGTGAAGTCGTGGCCGGTTTCCGCCATCTACCGCAGATTGGACCCGGAGATTTGCCGCAGCTGCACCGTCCGCATATTCAGGGACTGTCACCAGACCCTGCCCAACGGCGAGCCCCGGCCTCCCCGAAACACCGGGGATTGAGTAATCCTGTCTAGCCCGCGTATCGGCGTATCAGCGGGTGACGGCCCTGCCCACCAGCACCGCGCACTCGGCCTTGCCGATGATGCGCTGGCTATTGCTGCCGAGGAGGAGCCGGCGCCAGCCGGTGCGGCCATGGCTGCCGATCACCAGCAGATCGGCGCCGAGGCTGCGCGCAACCCCGACGACGGCATCGGCCACTTCTCCTTCCGCCACCCGCCCCTCGGCTGCCACGCCCAGACCGGCGAGCCGGTCAACCGCGCGCTTCACGATGGCATCGGCTTCGGCGCGACGCGCCTCGGAATGCTGCGACGCCTTGACCGATACCACCGTCACCGGGAGATTGCAGCACCTGGCCACCGCCCACGCCGCGGCGGCGGCGGCTTCCGCATGGGGCGATCCATCGGTGCAAAACAGGATGCGCCGCTGCGGCATGGCGGCGTGGCGCGGCACGACCAGGACACTGCACGGCGCCTCACCCGCCACCTTGCCGGTAGCGTCGCCCACCATCAGCCGGGCCAGGCCGCGCGCCCCGCGCCGGCCCATGACGATGAGGTCCGCCCCGATTTCTTCCACGGCGTTGATGATTTCGAAGTGCGGTTCGTCTCCGTACCGGATCAGCCGCTCGCACGGCACGCCGGCGGCCGCTGACGCCGACGCCACTGCGTCCAGCCGGAATTCCGCTTGCCGCTCCTGGGCCTCGCGCAGCCCGCGGGTTCCGACCAGTTCCAGGTCCTCGGCGCGCAGCGCCATGGTCATCGCGGTCAGCCTGGCCTTCGCCCGCTGTGCCAGCGCGATGGCGACCCGTTGTGCGCCGGCCGAGTATTCCGAGCCATCGGTCGCCAGCAGAAGGTGCCGGAGGCGGGCCGTCGGTTCGCTCGTGGGTGCCTGCATGTTCATGCTTTCCCCTGCCGGAGATCAGGCGGTCTGTTCGCGGTGCGCCGCCATCCCCTTGATCAGGGCGACGACGATGGTGATGCCGCCCACGGCGAGCGCAAGCACCAGGGTGGCATCGCCCACGAATTTCAGGGTGGCGATGGCGCCGTCGGACAGCGGATCGATCAGGTTCAGCTTCGACAGGTAACCGGGCACGTAGAAAAAGCGGCTGAACAGCACGATCACCATGATCAGGCCCATCACCAGCTTGACGACGAAATCCTTGACGTAGGTCGTGCCGATGGCGCCGATCTGGATGCCGAAAAGAGAGCCCGCGAGGATGATCATCGCCAGCCGGATGTCCACCACGCCGTCCAGCGCATAGAGGACGGTGCCCCCCAGCCCCATGACGAAGGCGATGACCAGCTCGGTGGCCGAGGCCATGAGCGCCGGCGCCCCCAGGATGTAGATCATGGACGGGACGCCGATGAAGCCACCCACGGCAATGGTGGCGGCCAGCATTCCGGTTCCGATGCCCAGCGGCGCGATGATCAGCAGGGATACCTTGGCCCTGATGCAGGGGAAATACACCATGGTTCCGGGGATGTCGAGGGACTGGACCCAGCGGGCCAGCGGCGTGAGCTCCGGCTCTTCCCCCTCGGCGCCGCCTTCCCGGTCCGCCTTCCACATCTGATACGCATCGCGCAGCACGAAGCCGCCCACCACGGCGAGCACCACGACGAACACCAGCGACACATAGAGATTGGTGCCCATGTCGCCGTAGGCCTGCTTGATGCCGGTCATGATGCCCTTTCCGGCGATCATGCCCAGCTCCGCGAACACGCCCATGATGAGGCCGAGCTTGACGTCCACCTGGCCGTACTTGGCCCGCTTCATCGCGCCCACCAGGGCCTTGGGAAACTTGTGGCAGATGTTGGAGGCAACGGCCACAATGCCGGGCGCCCCCAGGGTCATCATCGCCGGCGTCAGCACGAACGCGCCGCCGGAGCCGATGAAGCCCGAAACCATTCCCCCGATGAAGCCGACGACAAACAGCGCCAGGGCCGATGCCGCGTTGATGTCGATGAAGGTCACTTCCACGCGCTCGTCCCCCGCGGCCTATTTGTTTCCGGGCTTCCGGCTGCCCTTCGCGGCCCGGAACCCGAGTGCGTCCCAGAAGTAGCCGGTGAAGGCGCCATGCACGTAGGAGAACACGAAAGCCACCACGATCGGAATGATGAACAGCAGCTTCTCGCCGTCGCGGGTGCGTTCCGCCCACTCGACAAACCGGTCGGAATAGACAAACAGGACGGCGTAGAGCGCGATGCTGGCGGTGCCGTATGCCACCGCTTTCCAGACGCTCTCCCGGTGAATCGCCATGCCTTCTCCTCCCTGGATGCCGGCCCCGGACCGACGCGTGCCGGGGCGCCGAAGCCGCAAAGTCGGACCCCGCCAATTCTACCGGGCGCAATCGCCGGCTTCCCAAATCGGCGCGATAGAATTTCTTTTTAATGGCATATCCAAAGTTTATCTGAGATTGCGGCCGCCCCCGCCACGCGGCGCCAGCGCGGAAATCTGCGATAATTGGGGTTATGGGACATCGGTTGTCCAAGATCTATACCCGCACCGGAGATTCCGGCGAAACCGGGCTCGGCGACGGCTCGCGCACGGGAAAGAACAGCCCGCGCATCGAAGCCATCGGCGCGGTGGACGAGGCGAACAGCGCGATCGGCCTGCTGCTGACGGAGCCGCTGCCGGCGCAGGCGCAGGAATGCCTCACCGGCGTGCAGCACGACCTGTTCGATCTGGGGGGCGAACTCTCAATTCCAGGCCGCAGCGCCATCACGGCGGCCCAGGTGAAGCGCCTGGAGGACCTTCTCGACGGGTTCAACGCGGCGCTCCCGCCGCTCAAGGAATTCATCCTTCCCGGCGGCACCCGGGCAGCGGCGCTGGCCCATCTTGCCCGCACCGCATGCCGCCGCGCCGAGCGCTGCGTGGTGACCGTAGGCCGCAGCGAAAAAGTTTCGCCCTTCGCCGTCCAGTACCTCAACCGCCTCTCGGACCTGCTGTTCGTGCTGGCGCGGGTGCTGAACCGGGCCGGGGGCCGGGGCGACGTCCTCTGGCAGCCCGGCAGGAACGTGAAGCGCGATACGTAGGTTGGGCATTCATGCCCAACCGGCGCCACGGAGGACCCGATGTCGTTGGGCTTCGCGGGCGAAGCCCAACCTACGCGATAACCGGAAAGACCGTGAAGCGCGATACGTAGGTTGGGCATTCATGCCCAACCAGCGTCTGTCTACTGTTCACCGTTCACCGCTTATCCCTCTCGCCCTCTCCAGCGCCTCGCACACCTGCCGCGCTCCCTCCAGGATCCGCGGCGTCTGGCGCTGGATGAGGTCCGGGTGGACGAAAGTGATCCGCGACGCCTGAACGGCGCGCAGGCTCCGGTAGCGCGACCAGAAGTCCCGCACCTCCTGTTCCAGCTCCAGGGCCGACACGCTGGCGATAATGATCTCGGGATCCGCGGCCAGCAGGCTCTCGGTCCCCAGCACCGGCGTGAAAGACGGCAGGTCCCCGAACACGTTGCGCCCCCCGCACAGCCCGATCACGTCGGCGATCATGTGCTCCCGGTTGACGGTCATCAGGGGCCGGTGCCAGATCTGGTAGAACACCGTGACGGGGCGGGCGTTGGCGTAGCGCCGCACCAGCCGGTCCAGAGTCTGCTCGAACCGGAGTGCTTCCGCCTCTGCTGCGTCCGCGGAGCCCGCCAGCCGCCCCAGCACCCGCAGCAGCCGCGGGATGTCCGCGAGCCGGCGCGGCTCCGTCACGAACACCAGAATGCCGAGCCGCTCCAGGCGTTGCGCATCGCCGGCGGAGTTGCCGGTTTCCCAGCCCACCACCAGGTCGGGTTTCAGGATGGCGATGCGCTCCAGGTCGGCGCGCCCCGCATCGCCCACCTCGGCGATAGCGGAGGCCGCAGGCGGAAAATCGCTGTAGCGGCTCACGCCCACCAGCCGCTCGCCGGCCCCGGCGGCAAACATCAGCTCGGTCACATGGGGCGCGAGGGCAACGATGCGCCGCGCCGGCGCCTGGAGCGCGATTTCCCGTCCGCGATCGTCCCTGGCGCTGACCGGCGCAGGAGCCGCTGGAGCGGCGGCGACAAGCAGCAGCGCCGCCGCGATGGCGGCGATGCCGGGGCGAAAGCGGGAAATGCCGGGGAAGTTCAGCTGACTTTGAGGTAGTCCACCAGGATGCCGCTGGTGTGGCGCAGGCGCTGGTTCATCATCGCCAGCAGCTGCACCAGGATCTTGGCGCCCAGGCGGGGTTTCTCGTCGATGATGCGCACCAGGCCCTCGCGCGAGAGCGCGGCGAGGGTGGCGGGCTCGGTGGCGACGCAGGTGGCGAAGCGGGGCTCGCCGTCCACCATGGCCATCTCCCCGATCGTCATTCCCGGCGTCACGGTATTGATGCGCTTCTGCTTCTGCACCCGGTCGCTCTTGTAGATGTCCACGGTGCCGTGGATCACCAGCAGCATGTAATCCCCGGGCTCGCCTTCGCGCAGGATCACCGCGCCCTTCTTCGCCTTGTACAGGAGCAGGTAGGTGGCGAGGTCCCGGATATCCTGCCGGTCGAGCTCCGAGAACAGCGGGATGCGCCCGACCATGTCGGCGATTTCGTCCGACATGATGCTGCCATCGCCGATCAGGACCAGCTTGTCCTGATCCGGCTCCTCAATGCTGAGTTCGGGCATAACGGATGTGGTCCTCGTTTCTCACAGAATTTTCTAATATGTTTACGCTTCCCGGTACCTTTGCGCAAGCCCCGTGCGCTTCTCGTAAGCCTCGCGGGCAATGCGGACATCGTCCAGGAAGTGCGGCAGCTCCTTCAGGGTGAGGGCCTGGGGGCCGTCCACCAGGGCCTTCGCCGGCTCGGGATGGAAATCCACCAGGATCACGTTGGCGCCGGCCACCACGCCCTGGGCGGTGACGTGAAATACGTCGAGGATCCCGTCGGGGCCCGCGCTGCGCGCCCCCACCGAGTGGGACGGGTCGATGCACACCGGCATGCGGGTGAGCCTTCTCACCACCGGCACGTGGGAGAAATCCACGAAATTGCGGTGCGGATCGCCCAGGTTGGTCTTCATCCCCCGCAGGCAGAACACCACCCGCTGATTGCCCTCGGAGGCCAGGTATTCGGCGGCATTGAGCGATTCCTCCAGCGTGATGCCGAAGCCGCGCTTGATGAGCACGGGAAATTCGCTGTGCCGCCCGACGATTTTCAGCAGCTCGAAGTTCTGGGTGTTGCGGGTGCCGATCTGAAGCATGACGCCGGTGGGGCTGCCGGTCTTGCGCAGCGCCTCCCGGATCTCGTCCACGTGGGACTCGTGGGTGACCTCCATCGCGATTACCTTGATGCCGTACTTGCCTCCCAGTTCGAAAACAAACGGCAGGCATGCCTTGCCGTACCCCTGGAACGAATAGGGGCTGGTGCGCGGCTTGTAGGCGCCCATGCGGGTGCACACCTGGCCATTGTCCCGCAGCGCCCGCATCATCTGCTCCACGTGGGTACGGGTGTCCACCGCGCACAGCCCGGCGAACACATGAAGCGTGTCCTGGCCGAAGCGCACACCCTTGTACTCGAAATGGGTGGGCCGGGTGTCCTCCTTGTGGCGCCCCAGCACCCGGTATTCCTCGGAAACCCGCACCACCCGCTCCACGCAGGGTAGATTGCGCATGTCCTCGGTGATGAGCGTCTTGGTGCTGCCGATGAGGTACACCTCGGTCACCGTGCGCTCCTTGCCCTTCACGTGGTGGACCCGGTGCTGGATGCCCGGCAGCTTGTCGAGGTAGGCCATGAGCTCCTTGTAGTCGGGGCTCCGGGTGTCGGTGTTTTCGGCGAGGATCAGGATCATCTGGTGAGTCTTGCCCAAGTTTGTCGCGACGGGCCTGCCGGGCGGGTTCCTGCGCCCTGCGAGTCCGGAACTGGAGTCATTCTAGCCCATCGGCGTGGATTCCGCCACGGAAAAACGCATTTTATCAGGCGGTTGCCCCCCGTTCTTCACGTGCCGGCAACACCCGGCAGGAGGGGATTTATCCGTGACAGAAGTCGCGAATGAATTCGCTCCTACGCGCCAAAATCCCGATCACGCATTATTTCGCTCCCGCCCACAAAAAAAGGGGTGCGCCGGGCGCACCCCTTCTCCCAACCCGAAACCGGCTAACGGGACTTCACGTCGTACTTGAAGGACACGGTCACCCGGGCACGGTAGGCCACCACCTTGTTGTTCTCCACCACCATGTCGAGCTTCACGATCTCGGCCACCCGCAGATCCCGCAGTTGCTTGCCCGCGGTATTCACGGCGTTCTTGGCCGCCTCCTCCCAGGAGGCCTTGCTGGTGCCCACCACCTCGATGATCTTGTACACGCTCTCAGCCATATCCTCTCTCCTTCTTGGTTGGTCACGTCACGGGCTTTCGGCGAAATGCCGATTTGAGTCTAGACGGGGGGCGGGCCGGTTTCAAGGCGGGGGATTCGTGGAGCGCAATGCAGGCGCCCGTTTGGCGCAATGCGCTTCGCCTGTTGCGCCCGACGAGGACGGAAAGCAAGGCGGCCTCAGCCCGTTCCGCCGACGGTGAGGCCGTCGATGCGCAGCGTCGGCTGGCCCACGCCCACCGGGACGCTCTGGCCGTCCTTGCCGCAGGTGCCGATCCCGGGGTCGAGGCCGAGATCGTTGCCGATCATGGCCACCCGCGTCAGCACATCGGGGCCGTTGCCGATGAGGGTGGCGCCCTTTACCGGCGCGGTCACCCTGCCGTCCTCGATGAGGTAGGCCTCGGAGGCAGAGAACACGAACTTGCCGTTGGTGATGTCGACCTGGCCGCCGCCGAAGTTGACGGCGTAGAGCCCGCTCTTCACCGAGCGGATGATCTCCTGCGGGTCCATGGCGCCGTTGAGCATGTAGGTGTTGGTCATGCGCGGCATGGGGATGTGGGCGAACGATTCGCGCCGGCCGTTGCCGGTGGGCGCAACGCCCATCAGGCGCGCGTTCAGGCTGTCCTGCATGTAGCCCCTGAGCACGCCGTCCTCGATCAGCACCGTGCGCTGGGTCGGATTGCCCTCGTCGTCGATGTTGAGGGAGCCGCGCCGCTGCGGCAGCGTGCCGTCGTCCACCACGGTGACGCCGGGCGCCGCCACCCGCTGTCCGATGCGGCCGGAGAACGCGGAGCTGCCCTTGCGGTTGAAGTCACCCTCCAGGCCGTGGCCGATCGCCTCGTGCAGCAGCACCCCGGGCCAGCCCGGCCCCAGCACCACGGTCATCGGACCGGCGGGCGCGGGCCGCGCCTCCAGGTTGGTAAGCGCCTGGGCGACCGCACGGCGCGCATAGTCCTTCAGCACCTCGTCGCTGAAATAGGCGAAATCGAAGCGCCCGCCGCCGCCTGCCGAGCCCTGCTCGCGACGCCCCTTGTGCTCGGCAATCACCTGCAGCGACAGCCGCACCAGCGGCCGCACGTCCGCCGCGATCAGCCCGTCGGCCCGCGCCACCAGCATCACGTCATATTCCGCGGCGAGGCTCGCCATCACCTGGGTCACCTTCGGATCCATGGCGCGGGCGATGCCCTCCAGCCGTTCCAGCAGCGCGACCTTTTCCGCGTCGTTGAGGCTCGCGATCGGGTCGCGCGGCTCGTAGAGCCGGCGCCCCTCGCCGCGCTTCACGACCTGGACTTTCCCGCCTGCCCCCTGGTGCGCGATGGCGCGGGTCGCCCGGGCCGCCGCTTCCAGCGCGGCGACGCTGATGTCGTCGGAGTAGGCGAAAGCGGTCTTGTCGCCCGAGACCGCCCGCACGCCCACGCCCTGGTCGATGTTGAAGCTGCCGGTCTTGACGATGCCCTCCTCCAGGCTCCAGCCCTCGGTGCGGCTGTACTGAAAGTAGAGGTCCGCGTAATCCACGCGGTGGGCGAGAATCTGCCGGAACACGCTCTGCAGCTCGGGCGTGTCGATGTCGTAGGGCGCGAGCAGGGTGCTGCGCGCCGCCGCGAACAGCGAAGCCGGCCCGGAATCCGGGATCTGGGTGATCGTTCGGCTCATGGAGTGAGGGTCTTCAGCGTACGGTGATCGAGCGCGGGGAGGCTGCGGCGCAGGCTTTCCCGGTAGCCGGCGTTGACACCGGCAATAACGACGCCCGAGCCCCGCGGCAGGCGGTCGAGCACCACGCCCCAGGGATCCACGATCATGCTGTTGCCGTGGGTCTCGCGGCCGTTCACGTGGTAGCCGCCCTGGGCCGGCGCCAGCACGTAGGCCAGGTTCTCGATGGCGCGGGCCCGGATCAGGGTTTCCCAGTGGGCCTTGCCGGTGGTCTCGGTGAAGGCCGAAGGCACCAGGATGATGTCCGCGTCCTGCATGGTCCGGTACAGCTCCGGAAAGCGCAGGTCGTAGCAAATGGAAAGTCCGAGCCGGCCGAAGGGGGTGTCGGCCACCACCACGCTCGATCCCGCCTCGATGGTGCGCTCCTCGGAGTAGCGCTCCTGGCCCATGTTGAGGCTGAACAGATGGATCTTGTCGTAGCGGGCGGCGAGCCGGCCTTCCTCGTCATAGACCAGGGAGCTGTTGCGCACTTTCTGCGGCACCGAGGCCGCGAGCGGCACCGAGCCGCCCACCAGCCAGATTTTCAGCCGCCGGGCGGTGTCGGACAGGAAATCCTGTATCGGCCCCTTTCCCGGCTCCTCCCGGACCGCCACCTTGTCGGTGTCCCGCATGCCCATGATGCAGAAGTACTCCGGCAGCGCCACCAGCTTCGCGCCCTGGTCCGCGGCCATCTCGATCAGCCGTCCGGCCTCCTTCAGGTTGGCGTCCACGTTGGGGCCCGATGCCATCTGGACCCCGGCGATGCGGAAATTCGGGCCTGCGCCGTCGGCGGCATTCATGGCTTGGCGTCGCGGATTTCAATGACCAGGGCGCTGCCCTGGCCGTCGGCGCCAAGCTCCAGCCGGTCGGCGTCGAGAGCGAGCGCGGTGAACCAGGTGCGCAGCTCCTCGGCCATCAGCGCCGGCTCGGGCGCGGGGGCGTGATGGATCACCAGCCGCGAGCGGGAATCGCGGTTGAATGCGAGGACGCAGGGCTTCACCGCCTCCAGCGCGAGAAGGGAGCGGCCGCTGCGGGGACGGTCCCACAGCTCGGGGCCCACCGTGCAAAGCACCGCGGCGTGGCTCGCCGCACCGGCGAGACCGGCGCCCACCGCGACCGCGGCGAGCCAGTGCCCGGGAGAGGGAAATCGCAGGGGAAAGGATACGCTCATCGGCTTTCGGACTGCTGTGGCGGACTACCGATTTTCGACACGACCGGATCCGACCAGGTTCCGGTCACATTGTATTCGTAGGCCACGATCTGGTCGAGCGGGTCCTTGAGCACCTTGCTCACGATGAGCGCGGCCACTCCCACCGCCGGGCCGCCGATGAGGCTGCCGGCCAGGCCCACGCCCTGGCCCAGGGCGGGCGCCACCCGCACCCGCAGGTTCTGGGATTCGCGCGCCAGATCCATCTCGCCTTTCATTTCCACCTTGGCCGCGGAGCCCGAAATTATGAGGTCCTGGGTATTGGCCACGCCCTGGGCGATCTTCGCCGTGCCGGTGATGGTATCGAACTCGAAGCCCTCGCTGAACACGTCACGGAAATCCAGTACGATGCGCCGGGGCAGCGCCTGCAGGCTCAGGATGCCGAGCAGCTTGCCGAGCCCGGGGTCCATTTTCGCGAACTGGCCGTTGCGCGCCTCCAGCGCAAGCGTCCCGGAGAGGCTCGGGTAATCGGGAGACTGGGGGCTTCCCGCCCACGTGAGTGTTCCCTCCAGCTTTCCGTTGCCGCGCTTTACGCCGTCCGGAAAACCGAGCCGCGCCAGGAATTTCCCGATGTCCGTGAGCTCCAGCTTCAGATTCATCTGCGTGCGCGGCGTGGTGAGCCAGCCCTGCCACAGTCCGTCGGCCTGGATCGCGCCCTCCGCGACGGCGATCCGCAGGCGGTCGATACGCCAGTCCGTTCCTTCGGGCTGCGCCGCGAGTTCCAGTTTCCCCAGCTGCCTGTCCTTGAACGTGAAATTCTCGGCGGTCACGTCGAGCCCCGGCAGGTCCCCATCCCGGGCCTGGGGAACGGAAGGGCGCTCCGACGTGGCTACCGGTATCGTCAGGCTCTTCAGGCGCGCCGTGATTTTCCCCTTGCCGTGGGAGCGCCACTCCACGTCGCCGTTGATCTCCCGCCCGCGCAGGCTCGCGCGCCAGATGCCCTCCTGGCTGGCGCCATTCACGTGGAGTTCGCCGAACCGGCGGCCGAGAAAATCCAGCCTGCCGAAGCGCAGGTCGATGCCGCCGATATCGAGTGCGGGGCCTGCGCCCCCCGGGCCCAGGACCTCGCGCCAGCGATCGAGATCGAGCGACGCCAGCGCGCCATTCAGCCAGATGCCGCTGCGCGCGGGGGCGGCCGGCGTCGCGCCGAAGCTGATGACGCCGCGCTCGGTTTTCATCTGGTCGCCGCTTTTCACGCGCAGGAACTGGGCCGAAACTACGCGCCCATAGGAGAACGCGACCGTGTCCTGCCCCGGGTCGGAGGCGCTGCGCTCGAAGCGCAGCGGCACGACCTCGGAGGCCGCCTTGGCGAAGGGCGGCGGAAGATCGGAAGCGAGACCCGTCAGCGGGGAATCCACCGTGAACTGGGTGAGCCGCTTCTTCACCGTGACGACGCTGCGCCACTCGGCGCCGCCCCTGAGGCTCTTCAGCACGGGCCAGCCGAGGGACTTCTGCAGCCCGTCGGCGGTGAGCCGGCCCGCGATGCCGATGCGAACGCCGCCGTCCCGCTGGGTCGCCGCGTTGAGGGTGGCCGGGCTGCCCAGGATCTGGGCGGAGATGTTCTGGGCCTTCACTTCCGATTCGCTGAACTCGATCCGGCCGTTGACCCGCTCCAGGGCGGGAAGATCCGGGCCGGGCGTCACCTGGTTGTTCAGAAACTGGAAGGTACCCGCTACCTTCGTGTCCTCGATATGGCGCGGGGGAATGCGCAGTTTCAGGTGGAGCTTCCCGGAGCCCGCGGCCCGCATGCCCTCGGTGAAATGGTCGACGTATCCCCGCACCGGGCTCGCCTCGATGAACTTCAGGAACTCCCCGGTCGGGCCCTCGGCGTCGCCGTCGATCTCGATCGCTTCCTCGCTTGCCATGAGGTCCGGAATGACTGCCCGCACCTTCGCCAGCTTCGCACCGTAGATCGTGCCCTGTTGCGCGGCGACTTCCATTCGCGCGCCGCGGAACGCGAGGTCGGCGACGAGGTTTTCGATCCGGGGCCAACCCTCGCCGTAGAGCAGCGTGCCGCCGGAGACCCTGGCCGTCACCTGGAACACACCGCGGCTGCCGTCGGCAAAGGGGAAATCGGCCAGGTTGCCCTTGAGCCGCAGCCGCACGTCCTGGGAATTGCCGGCGAGAATGGCGCGATCGAGCCAGGCCCGGGCATCCGGGTTCACCACCAGCGGGACGTAGCGGTTCACAAAGCGGGCATCGGCGCGGGTAAGGCTGCCGGTGAGATCGATGATTCCGGGGCCTCCCGCGACCGTGCGATAGCTGCCGAATACGCTGCCGGCAAGCTGGGCGCTGGAAAACGAAACGTTGGACAACTCGAGCTCGGTTTGCCCGCCGCGCGCCCTCCATCTCGACTGGGCGGTAAGGGTCTCGAAGCCGAGCGGGTCGCGGAACACCCCGGGCAGCTCGATGGTGGCGCGGCTGGAGCTCAGGTTGACGCTTCCGCCATCCTCGTCGCCGTCGATGTTGCCGGAGAGCCCGCTGAAGGCGGGGATGGCCCCGTAGGCGCGCAGCCCCAGGTCCGCGAAGCGCCCCTTCACCGAGTACGCCTTCGGGGCCGGCCACTCGCCTTTCCAATTTGCCGCCACGTCGTACAGGCTGCCCCGGGGCGCGAGCCGGGTGAGGCGCTCGCGCACCGACTCCTCCAGGGGAAGATAGCCGGCGAGGTTTGCCAGCGGCTCGAGATCCAGGGCATTGGCCCGGAGTTCACCGCGGCCCGGCGCGGTCCCCCGTGGCTCGATCAGGCGGAGCAGGAAGTCCGCCGGCGGGATCGCGATCCCCTGGCGGGTGACCAGCGCGAGGCCGCGGGTGAAAACCTCCATGCCGCCGTCGAGGCGCCGCCAGCCGAGCCGTCCCTGGAGCCCGGTCATGGCGATTTCGGGTAGCTCGGGTCCAAGCCGGGCCCGGGCCTCCGCCAGCGCCAGATCGGCGGTAAGCTCGGTAATCCGTGCGTCGTCGAATTTCACCCAGGCCCGCAGCGCACCCCTGCCCTGGACCAGCCCGGCGGGAAACGGAATCCAGGTGCGCCAGGCTGCGATGTCCGCGTAGTCGAACTGCGCGAATACCTCTCCCTGCCATTCGCGCCACCCGGCGACCGCAGCGCCGCTCAGGTCTCCCCGCACCTCCAATGGCGCCGCAAGCTGGGCCGGCGGCACCGCTTTCAGCCCGAAGCGGTGGCGCCTGCCGTGGTTCTCGATGCGCAAGCTCACCGACGCGAGCTCCAGCGGCGGGGCGCCGCGCAGCTCGTCGCGCCAGGTGATGCTCGCGCCATTCACGATGAGGTGGGTCTGGCGCAGCAGCCAGTCGGAGAAGCCCGCCTCCTCCGATGACCGGTTGAGCGCAATACCCGCCACGTGGATCACGCCCCGGGAATCGCGCCGCACGTCAAGGGCCGGCCGGTCGATTTCCAGGACCTGGAACCGGGGTTCCAGAAACAGCAGCGATTCCCAGGACAGGGTGTTCTCGATCCGGCTCAGGCTGAGGGCCGGGCGCCCATCGCGGTCCAAAACCTGCACGTTGCGCAGGCCCAGGTGCGGACGCAGGCCGTCCCAGCCCGCTTCGATGGCCCCGATCGTCACCTTCTGGCCCGCGGCGCGGGAAATCGCGGCGGCGATGTCCTCACGGTACTGCTCGACGTTGGGCAGCAGCCAGTAGCGAAACGCCAGCAGCGCGATCCCGAATCCGATCGACGCGGCCGCCACGCCGTACAGGGCGAGCCGGGCCAGCCAATAGAAGCTGCGAAGAGCGAAGGAGATGGCGCGCAGGTTCAGCACAGGCAGCGAGCCGCCGGTGAAAACTTGCCGCGTGTCGCCATTTGGCGGTTAAAATTCAATCCCATAGCGCATTTTACCCGAATCGTGACCGTGAACACGAAATCCCGCCCGGACGCCGCCGGCGCAGCGCGCCAGGAAACGCTCGCAGCGGAGCGCGCCGCACGGCTGAGCCGCTACGCGCGAAACCTGATGGCCGCCGAACCCGAACTCCGGCAGGACCTGGAATCCTCCCTTGCCCGACCGTTTGACGCCGGCGAGATGGAATCGGTTCTGCTGGCGACGCCCGTGGCGGACGAGGCCGCGCTATCCGCGGTGCTGCGGCACCTGCGCAAGCGGGTCATGCTGCGCGTGATCGTGCGCGATCTGTCGGGACTGGCCGATCTCGCCGAGGTCATGGCCACCGTGACCGCGCTCGCGGAAACCGCGATCCGGTTTGCGGCTTCCCGGCTCGCGGCGTGGATGGAAGCCCAGCACGGGAGCCCGGCCGGGGCCGAGAGCGCCGCGCCCCAGGAGCTGCTGGTGGTGGGCATGGGCAAGCTGGGCGGCGGCGAGCTCAACGTTTCGTCCGACGTCGACCTCATCTTCGTGTACCCGGAGGACGGCGAGACCACAGGCCGCCGCGCCCTCAGCAACCATGAATTCTTCGTGCGCCTCGGACGCAAGCTGATCGCGAGCCTCAACGATCTCACCAGCGAAGGATTCGTGTTCCGGGTGGACATGCGGCTGCGGCCCCACGGCGAGAGCGGGCCGCTGGCAGTGTCGTTTCCCATGCTCGAAGAGTACCTGCTCACCCAGGGCCGCGAATGGGAGCGCTACGCCTGGATCAAGGGCCGGCCCCTGTGCGGCAGCCGGGCGCGCGAGCTCTCGGAGCTGGTGCGCCCCTTCGTGTTCCGCAAGTACCTGGACTTCGGCGCCTACGCCAGCCTGCGCAATCTCCACGCCCAGATCCGCCAGGAAGTGCGGCGCCGGGAAATGGAGGACAACATCAAGCTCGGCCCCGGCGGCATCCGCGAAATCGAGTTCATCGCCCAGGTGTTCCAGCTGATCCGCGGCGGGCGCGATTCCACGCTGCGGGCGCGGCCCACGCTGGCCGTGCTGAAGCGCCTGGGCGAGCTCAAGCTGCTGCCCCGCGAGGCCGTGGCGGAGCTCACCGAGGCCTACGTGTTTCTGCGGAACCTGGAGCACCGCCTGCAGTACCTCGACGACCGCCAGACCCAGTCGCTCCCCGGCGACGCCGGGGACCGGGCGCTGGTGGCCGAGGCGATGGGGTTTCCCTCTTACCAGGCGCTGCGGACGGAATTGGATATCCACCGCAGCCGCGTCACCCGGCATTTCGAGCAGGTGTTCGCCACCGGCGGCCAGGGCGATCACGATCTCGCCGACCTGTGGGCCGACGAGATCGACCGCGCCGAAGCCTCCGCCCGTCTCGCCACCATGGGCTTTGCGCACCCGGAGGAGATCTGCGAGCGCCTGCAGCAGATGCGCCACGGCGTTCGCTACCGCCAGCTTCCCCGGCAGAGCCAGGAGCGGATGGACACGCTGGTGCCCCCGGTCATCCAGGCCGCGGCCCACGGCGCCAACCCCGACGCCACCCTGGAGCGCATGCTGCAGCTGCTGGAAGCGATCAACCGGCGCGCCTCCTACCTCGCCCTGCTGCAGGAATACCCCCAGGCGCTGGACCGGGTGGCGAAACTCGCGAGCGCGAGCCAGTGGGCTTTCGAGTACCTCACCCAGCACCCCATACTGCTCGACGAGCTCCTCGATCCGCGCGAGCTGCATGCGCCGCCCGACTGGTCGGAATTCCGTCTGCAGCTCGAATCCCAGCTGGCGGACGCCGCCGGCGACACCGAGCGCCAGATGGATGTGCTCAGGCATTTCCATCATTCCAAGGTATTCCGGCTGGTGGCCATGGACCTGGAGGGGCTGCTGCCGCTGGAAACCCTGAGCGACCACCTGAGCTTTCTCGCGGACCTGGTCCTGAGCGAGGTGCTCAAGCTGTGCTGGGGCGCGCTGCGCAACCGCCACCAGGAGGGCCCGCCGCGGTTCGCCATCGCCGGCTACGGCAAGTTGGGCGGCAAGGAGCTCGGCTACGCCACCGACCTCGACATCATCTTCCTCTACGACGACCCGCACCCGGATGCGGCCGAGGTCTACGCGCGGCTCGGCCAGCGCATCAATTCCTGGCTCACCAGCTACACCGCGGCCGGCGTGCTCTACGAAACCGATCTGCGGCTGCGCCCCGACGGCGCTTCGGGCCTGCTGGTGAGCCCGCTCGCTGCATTCACCGACTACCAGCGCCACCACGCCTGGGTCTGGGAGCACCAGGCTCTTACCCGCGCCCGGTTCGTGGCCGGCGAACCCGAGGTGGGGGCCGCCTTCGAGGCCCTGCGCCGGGAGGTGCTGTGCCAGACGCGCGACCTGCCAAAGCTGCGCGAGGAAATCCAGGCGATGCGCGCGAAGATGCTGGAGGCCCATCCCAATCCGAGCGGCCTGTTCGACGTGAAGCACGACCGCGGCGGCATTATCGACGTGGAGTTCATCGTCCAGTACCTGGTGCTGGGATTTTCTTCCGTACACCTGGAGCTGACGGCCAACGCGGGCAACATCGCGCTGCTGAAGACGGCCGCGGAACTGGCGCTGATTCCCGCGGATCTGGCCGAGGAGGTGCGCAACGGCTACCGGGAGTACCGCCGCACCCAGCACCGGCTGCGGCTTAGCGGGGAGCAGTATGCGCGGGTGGAGCCCGGGACCTTCGACGCCACCATCCGCGCCGTGCTGCGGCTGTGGTTGCTGGCGTTCGGTGCACCCGGCGCGGGTGCACCCGTTTAGGCGCCGGCCGCGAGGCCCTGGCTCTGGGGCAGCCGGCCGATCAGGCGGTAGACCGTCAGCTCCCCCTTGCCCTTGACGGTTACGGTGAACGGCCCTTCGAACTGGAAGCGGTTGCGCAGGCGGGCGTAGGTGATGCGGTCCACCTGGATCCGCCCCGGCACGCCCTCGGTGGTGAGCCGGCTCGCGATGTTGACGGTGTCGCCCCAGAGATCGTAGATGAAGCGCTTGGTGCCGATCACCCCCGCCACCACCGGTCCGGTGGCGATCCCCAGGTGGATGCTGAGGTTGTGGCGCTTGAGCGCCGGGTGCTCGGACACCAGCGTGCGCATTTCGAGCGCTAATTCTGCCATGGATTGCACATAGTCGGTGCGACCCCGCGTCAGGCCGCCGGCCGCCATGTAGGCGTCGCCCACGGTCTTGATCTTCTCCAGCCCGTATTTTTCCAGCAGGAAGTCGAAGTTGGAGAACACCTTGTTGAGCAGCGCCACCATCTCCTCCGGCGCCATCTCCTCGGTGAGCTTGGTGAAGTTCACGATGTCGGCGAACATCACCGTGACGTCGGCCAGCCCGTCGGCGATGGTGGTCTCGCTCTGCTTGAGCCGCGTGGCGATGTGCTCCGGCAGCACATTGAGCAGCAGCCGCTCCGACTTGTCCTGGGCCTCCTGCAGCATGGCGTGCTCCAGGTCGAGGCGCCGCTTGATCTTCTCGTTCTCCGCCACGAAGTAGCGCACCAGCAGATAGACAATGGTCGAGATGGCCGCGAAATTCAGCCCGAAGAAGATGGCGATGGTGGGGAGCGGGATCCCCGACTCCCTTCCGCTCGCCAGGTAGAAGTCGATGAACCCGGACACCGCCGTGAGCACCAGATACGCGATGAACCAGGGGATGGACTCGCGCCAGCCGTGGAAGAACACGGCCCCCAGCGGCGCCAGCAGCGCCCACAGCATCACCCCGCTGGAGGTAACGGCATTGCCGATGCTCCACTGCATGACAAAGGGCACGAACAGGAACAGGGAGAGCTGGATGTTGCGGAAGCTCTCGAAGTTGCGCTTCACCAGGTAGTAGGCGAGCGAGCTGACCGAGATCAGCTGGTAGACGAGCGGGATGGTGGTGGAGAACTGCAGGCCCATGGCCCAGTAGATGGCGAGCCACAGCACCACGCCGAAGCTCATCAGGCCGCAGGCGAAGATGAGCAGGTTCTTCTTGAGCTTCTGCTCCTCGGTATCCGTCCGCTCGATCGCCCTCATCTCCAGCGTGGCGACGAGCTTGGCAAGCGGGCTGGACATTGGGTTCTCCGGTTTTTCTTGATCGGCGCAGGCCCCGGGAACGCTCCCCGGAACCCCACGTGGCATTTTACCCTAACCCGGCCTGGCCTGAACCAACCCTCATCAGCCGGGGCAAAATCGGCTAAAATTCGAGCTTTTGACGGGAGTTCTCCATGTCGATGGCAGACCGCGACGGCTTCATCTGGTACGACGGGAAAATGGTTCCCTGGCGGGAAGCCACCACCCACGTTCTGACCCATTCCCTGCATTACGGGCTGGCGGTGTTCGAGGGCCTGCGTGCCTACAAGACGGTCCAGGGCACGGCCATTTTCCGCCTGAAGGAGCACACCGACCGGCTCTACAACTCGGCCCACATCTACATGATGAAAATCCCGTACGACCGGCAGCCCCTGATGGAGGCGCAGAAGGAAGTGGTGCGGGCCAACAAGCTGGAATCCTGCTACGTCCGCCCGATCGCGTTCTACGGGTCGGAAAAGATGGGCGTCTCGCCCAAGGGCGCGGCGGTGCACGTGGCCATTGCGGCCTGGCCCTGGGGCGCGTATCTCGGCGCCGAGGGCCTGGAAAAGGGCATCCGGGTAAAGACCTCGTCCTATGCCCGCCATCACGTCAACGTCTCCATGTGCCGGGCCAAGTATTCCGGCACCTACGCCAACTCCATCCTCGCCAACCTGGAGGCCACCGAGCACGGCTACGACGAAGGTCTGCTGCTCGACGTGGACGGATTCGTGGCGGAGGGTTCCGGCGAGAACCTGTTCGTCATCAAGGACGGCCGCATCTACGAGCCGGAGATTGCCTCCGCCCTGGTGGGCATTACCCGCGCCTCGGTGATCCAGCTTGCCAAGGAGCTGGGCTACGACGTGACGTCCAAACGCCTGACCCGCGACGACGTGTACATCGCCGACGAGGCCTTCTTCACCGGAACCGCGGCCGAAGTGACCCCGATCCGGGAAGTGGACGGGCGCGTCATCGGCAGCGGCACCCGCGGCCCGATGACCACCAGGATCCAGTCCCTGTTCTTCGACTGCGTCGCCGGCAAGTCCAGGAATCACGTAGACTGGCTCACCTACGTTTGAGGACGCGCCGATGACCGAGCACACTGCCCAGACCCCTCCCCGCGTGGTGGAAGTCGCCGCCAAGGACCTTCCGCTGCATTGTCCCACGCCGGCGATGCAGCTGTGGAACGCCCATCCCCGCGTTTTCCTGCCCATCGAGAAAACCGGCGAGGCCCTGTGCCCCTATTGCGGCACCCTGTACCGGCTGAAAGGCGGTCGGCCTTCAGGCCATCATTAGTCGCGAATGAATTCGCTCCTACGGCGGGAATGTAGGAGGGGATTCATCCCCGACCGGGGTCGCGAATAAATTCGCTCCACGAACCGTTTACTGTTCTCCGTTTACTGTTCTCCGTTTACTGTTCGCCATTCACCGTCCCCCGTGTACAAGATCCTGGTCGTCGCCCCCTCCTGGGTTGGCGACGCGGTGCTGGCCCAGCCCCTGTTCCGGCGCCTGCACCAGCGCCATCCCGGGCTGATTCTCGACATCCTTGCCCCCTCCTGGAGCGCGCCGCTGCTGCGGCGCATGCCGGAGGTTCACGAGGTGATCCACCATTCCTTCGGGCACGGCGAGCTCAAGGTTACGGAACGCTATCGCCTGGGGCGGAAGCTTGCCCGCGCCGGCTACCAGCAGGCCATCGTCCTGCCCAACTCTCTCAAGGCCGCCCTGGTGCCGCTGTTCGCCGGTATCCCCCTGCGCACCGGGTTCGTGGGGGAGCTGCGCCGCGGGGTCCTGAACGATTCCCGCCGGCTGTTCAAGGAACGCTTCCCCCTGATGGTGGAGCGCTTTGCGCTCCTTGCCGAGCGGCCGGGGGCGCCGCTCGAGCGTCCTGTTCCGTTTCCGTGCCTGGCGGTGGACGATGCGACGCGACGCGCCACGCTGGCCCGGCTGGGCCTGGAACCCCGCCGCCCGGTGGCGGCGCTGTGCCCCGGCGCCGAATACGGTCCCGCCAAGCGCTGGCCCGTATCGCATTTCGCCGAGTTGGCGGGAAAGCTCGCGCCCGAGTTCGAAGTCTGGCTCATCGGATCTTCGAAAGACCGGGCGATCGGCGAGGAGATTCGCGCTGCGGGCGGCGCCTGCATCAACCTGTGCGGCAGGACCAGCCTCGACGAGGCCATCGACCTGCTCTCCGGCGCAGCGCTGGTAGTCACCAACGACTCCGGCCTGATGCACGTGGCGGCCGCCCTCGGCCGGCCCCTCGTCGCGCTGTACGGCTCCTCGAGCCCCGGCTTTACGCCCCCTCTTTCGCAGCACGCCCGGGTCTTGAAGCTCGACCTGCCCTGCAGCCCCTGCTTCCAGCGGGAATGTCCCCTGGGCCATTTCAAGTGCATGATCGACCTGACACCGGACCAGGTGATGGCCATGGTCGCGGGACTGCGCCCGTGAGCCAACGCGTCTTCGCCACCTCCGCCGAAGCGGAAGCCGCCTTCTACGACGCTTTCCAGCGGGGGGATCTCGAGGCCATGATGGGGGTGTGGGCCGAGGGCGACGACGTCGTGTGCATCCACCCCGGCGGGCAGCGCATCACGGGCATTGCAGCGGTGCGGGAAAGCTGGCGCCAGATCCTCGGGGCGAGCGCCGGAATCGCGTTTCACCTGAGCCACCAGCATTACCAGGCCAGCGATCGTGTCGCCGTTCACTGCCTCCACGAAAACATCGCGGTGCCCGGCGAGCCCGGACGGCACGTGGTCCTCGCCACCAACGTCTACCGCTGGATCGGCACGGGCTGGCGCATGGTGGTGCACCATGCCTCCCCCATCCTGGCCGGCCCCGAGCCCCAAGCCCCCGGAACCCGGGTCATGCACTAGGAGACAGGTCCGTGGTATTGCGGACTTGCATCCATGCTCCCGGCATCGCAAAATGCGGTGATCGAGGGCGGGCTCCAGATCTGCCCATGGGAGAACCCATGAAAATCCGCTACAGCGAGCATGACGTCACGGCGCGGGTCAAGGTCAACGACCCCCAGGCAGTCAAGGCGGCGGTGCTGCGAATCTTCACCGCCCTGTATCCCGATTCCGGCCATGGGCCGATGGAGCAGGCGTTCGATGACGTGGGGCGCCTGTTCGGCGGCGAGTATCCCGGCTACCATGCGAGCGACACGGCCTACCACGATCTGCAGCACAGCCTGGACATGACGCTCGCCACGGCCCGCGTTCTCGACGGCTACGAGCGCTCCAACCAGGGCCACAAGCGGCTCGGGCCCGAGCGCTTCCTCATGGGCGTGATCTCGGGCCTGTTCCACGACTCGGGCTACATCCGCCACCGGCACGATACCCGCCACCGGAACGGCGCCGAATACACCCACTGCCACGTCACCCGCAGCGCCCAGTTCCTGAAAGACTATCTCCCCACCATCGGCATGAAGGGCTACGCCGGGGTGGCGAGCCGCATCGTGCATTTCACCGGCTACGAGAAGCCGCTGGCCCAGTTGAGGATCTACAACGAGAAGGACCGCTTCATCGGCTGCGTGCTGGCCACCGCCGACCTGCTGGCCCAGATGTCGGATCGCTGCTACCTGGAGAAATGCCGGGACCGCCTTTACTCCGAGTTCGTAATCGCCGGCCTCAACAAAAGGTGCAATCCCGACGGCACGACCGAGGTCATCTACGCTTCCGGCGATGACCTGCTGGCGCAGACGCCGCAGTTCTTCCGTTTCGTGCTGGAGCGCCTCGACACCCACCTGGATTCGGTGTATCGCTACCTCGAGGTGCACTTCAAGGGGCGCAATCCCTACATGGAAGAGCTGCTCAACAACATGCACCATCTGGACCGGCTGATGGCCAGGAAAGACCTGTCGCGCCTGCGCCGGCGGCTGCACCCGGTGCGTCACCGGCTCGCCGCCTGATTGCACGCCGTTTCCTCCTACCGCGCCCCGGCCTGGCTCCCGGGCGGCCATCTGCAGACCCTCTACCCGGCCCTGTGCATTTCCCGCCCGCGGGTCGAGTACCGGCGCAGGCGCTGGGACACCGCCGACCGCGACTTCCTTGACCTCGACTGGGCTGACGGTCCCGAGAGCGCGCCCCTGGTGGCGCTGTTTCATGGACTCGAAGGCGACTCCTCCAGCCATTACGCGCTCGCCCTCATGCGCGCTGCGCAGCGTGCCGGCTGGCGCGCCGTTGTGGTCCACTTCCGCGGCTGCAGCGGCGAGCCCAACTGGCGGCCGCGGGCCTACCATTCCGGCGACGCGCCGGAGGTGGACTGGCTGCTCAGGCGGCTTGCCCGGCAGGCCGGCGATGCCGGGTTGTTCGCAGCGGGGGTCTCGCTGGGCGGCAACGCGCTGCTCAAGTGGCTGGGGAACGCCGGCGCCGACGCCGCTGACGTGGTTTGCGCGGCGGCGGCGGTATCCGCCCCCATGGACCTGCACGCCGCGGGTGACGCCCTGGAATGGGGGCTCAACCGCCTCTACACCTGGCATTTCCTGAAAAGCCTCAAGCCCAAAAGCCTGGAAAAGCTCCGGCAATTCCCCGACCTGTACGACCGGGCGGCGGTGAGCCGCGCCCGCACGCTGAGGGAATTCGACAACCTGGTAACGGCGCCGCTCCACGGCTTCCGCGACACCGACGATTACTGGACCCGCGCCAGCAGCAAGCCGCAGCTTGCCGCAATCCGGGTGCCGACGCTCATCGTCAACGCCCTCAACGATCCCATCGTGCCCGCGGCGTCGCTTCCCGGCCCTGCGGAAGTCTCGTCGAGCGTCACCCTGGAATTCCCCCGGGGCGGCGGCCATGCGGGGTTCGTGACGGGCCCCTTTCCCGGGCGGCTCGACTGGCTACCGGGGCGGCTCATCGGGTTTTTCCGGGAAGCGCTGGGGCGGCAGAGCTTCCCGCAACCCACCGCAGGCCGCGCCTGACCTATAATCAGCGAACACTCATTCCCGGGCGGCAACCATGAACCGTCTCCCACCTGAAATCTTCAAGGCCTACGACATCCGCGGCATCGTGGGCAAGACCCTCACCCCGGACATCGTGGAGGCCATCGGCCAGGCCATCGGCTCCGAGGCGGTGGCGCGAAAACAGACTGCCATCTGCGTCGGGCGCGACGGCCGGCTCTCCGGCCCGGACCTCGTGCAGGCCCTCGCCCGGGGCATCCGGAAATCGGGAGTGAACGTCATCGACGTGGGCCGGGTGGCGACGCCCATGCTCTATTTCGCAACCCATCTCCTGAACACCGGCTCCGGCGTGATGGTGACCGGCAGCCACAATCCACCCGACTACAACGGGCTGAAGATGATGCTGGGGGGCGAGACCCTGGCGGCCGAAGCCATCCAGGGCCTGCGCCGGCGCCT
>JACPEG010000024.1 GCA_016183615.1 Betaproteobacteria bacterium | reverse complement strand
TTGAATGCCTATTTTCCGAGGCACGCGTGCCTCGGCCTCATTGAAGCTAGGCCGTAAAACATGCGTCGCTCTCGCAATCCAATGATTTTCCGAGGCACGCGTGCCTCGGCCTCATTGAAGCATGTTCAATGGTCTTGTAGGTGAGCGGGGTTCTGAAATTTTCCGAGGCACGCGTGCCTCGGCCTCATTGAAGCCCGACGACATGGCGCAGCAACTCGCTTGGTTCGAGGATTTTCCGAGGCACGCGTGCCTCGGCCTCATTGAAGCTCCTCGACCACCGGCATTGCCATCGCGGCACAGGTGGTTTTCCGAGGCACATATGCCTCAGGCCGGCCGAGGTCCTATAATGCCTACAGGGGAAAATGACCATGCGCCGCATCGAAATCATCCAGGGCGATATCACCAAGCAGCAGGTGGATGCCATCGTCAACGCCGCCAATACCACGCTGCTCGGCGGGGGCGGGGTCGATGGCGCGATTCATCGTGCGGCCGGACCCGAATTGCTGGAGGAATGCCGCACGCTCGGCGGCTGCCCCACCGGCCAGGCGAAGATCACCAGGGGCTACAAGCTCGCGGCGAAGTACGTGATTCACACCGTCGGGCCAGTGTGGCATGGGGGCGGCCACAAGGAGGACGAATTGCTCGCGAACTGCTATCGCAATTCGCTGGCGCTCGCCAAGCAGCACGGCTTGAAATCCATCGCGTTTCCTTCCGTTTCCACCGGGGCCTACGGCTTTCCCATGGAGCGGGCGGCGCGGATCGCGCTGCGGGAGATCAAGAGCTTCCTCGACCGGGAGCCCGGTTTCGAAAAAGTCGTGTGCGTCTGCTTCGGCGACGAGGCGACGCGCCTCCACCGGGAAGCGCTGGCCGAGCTTCGGTAGCCGGGGGCCGGTTGTGCGGGGGGGGCAGGATTCATTCGGCCATCCCCGGCATGCTTTATAATTCTTCCGTTTCCCTGACCGTGCTTCGCCCTTGAAGATCCTCGCCTTCGACACCTCCACCGAGCACTGCTCGCTCGCGCTGTTCATGGACGGCACGGTGAGCGCCCGCGACGCGGTGGCCGGCCGGCGCCACTCGGAAATGCTGCTTCCCATGGTCCAGGGCCTCCTGGCGGAGGCGGGCGTGACCCTGAAGCAGCTCGACGGCATTGCTTTCGGCGCCGGTCCCGGTTCCTTCACCGGCCTGCGCATCGCCTGCGGGGTCGCCCAAGGCCTCGCCTTCGGCGCCGGCCTCAAGGTGATCGGGATCTGTACCCTGGAAGCGCTGGCCGAGGCGACCCACAGCGAAAGGGTGATTGCCTGCCTCGACGCCCGCATGGGGGAGATTTACCACGGGGCCTACGAAAAGCGGGACGGCGGGTGGGTCGCGGTCCGCGAACCGAGTCTGTGCCTGCCCCGGGATGCGCCCCAGGTGCCCGGTGACGGCTGGACCGGCTGCGGCAGCGGCTTCGATCTCCATGGCGATGCGCTGCGGGCGCGCTACGATGGGCGGCTGGCGCGGGTGGATCGCGGCATGATTCCCCACGCCCGGGAGATGGTGCGGCTCGCGACGCGGCGGTTTGCGCGAGGAGAGGGCATTGAACCGGATCACGCGGCTCCCTTGTACGTGCGAAACAAGGTGGCGCTCAAGGAGGCAGAGCGATGAGCGCGCAGCTCGACACCGCTCCCGTGGTGCGGCCGATGCGGGCGACCGATCTCGACGCCGTGGTGGCCGTGGAGGAGGTGGTGTATCCGTTTCCCTGGACGCGGGGCAATTTCGGCGATTCCATAAAGGCGGGCTATCACTGCCGGGTGTGCGAAGTGGCGGGTGAGCTGGTTGCCTACGGGGTGATGATGATCGGCGCCGACGAGGCTCATCTGCTTAACCTGAGCGTCGCGGCCGAATGGCAGCGCCAGGGCCTGGGCCGTTTTCTCCTGCACCATTTTGTGCGCATCGCCCGCGACTGCCGCGCCGGCATGATGTACCTGGAAGTGCGTCCCACCAATACCGCCGCCCGCACGCTCTACGAATCGGAGGGCTTTCACGAGATCGCGTTGCGGCGCAACTACTACCCGGCGGAGAACGGCCGCGAGCACGCCGTCGTTATGGGATTGACGCTGTGAGCGGCCGGCGCGACCGGATTCTCGAGGAGCTGGGGCTCACCCCGCTGTGGCGGCTGCGCAATCCGAAGGCGCCGGTTCAGGAGGCGGCGATTTCCGCGGCCGCCACGGACGAAGCCTCGGGCCAACGGGCCGCCCGGGATGACCACGCCGCTGCGGCGCCTGCCGGGAATCGCCGGGATGTCATCCGGCGCATGGAGTGGCCGCAGCTCAAGGCGGCGGTGGCTTCCTGCACCGCCTGCGGCCTCAGCAAGGGGCGCACCAACACGGTGTTCGGCGTGGGTGACGAGAAGGCCGAATGGCTGTTCATCGGCGAGGGGCCCGGCGCCGAGGAAGACGCGAAGGGCGAGCCCTTCGTGGGCCAGGCCGGAAAGCTCCTCGACAACATGCTCGCCGCCATCGGGCTCAGGCGCGGCGCCAACGTGTACATTGCCAATGTGGTGAAATGCCTGAGATACAACGCGCTCGTGCAACTCGGCAATGGCGAATGGGAGCGAATCGGGCGGCTGGTTGCTTCAAGATACTCCGGTGACGTCATGTCAGTTGACGCGGCAGGTGCCATCGTCCGTCGTCGCGTTATCGGCTGGCATTCATCTCCGATCGCCGACCGCCGCGTTTATCGCTTGGCTTACGCTTCGGCAAAATCTGCCGGGGCTTCGAAGTCCGGGGTTCAACTTACAGGCGACCACCCGGTGCTTACGCAACGTGGGTGGATTCCCGTGCAGGACCTCCGCCCCGGAGACTCAATCGCGACGGGACAGGGACTGAGCGAGGCCGCATTTGACGTGGTTTGTGGAACGCTGCTGGGTGACGGTCATATCAACTCCGCCAGCACCCATTTAACGATTGCTCACTCCGCGCAACAATCGGAGTACCTCCGATTGAAGGCCGACTTGCTCGCGGAGCTGTCCTGCCGTGTCGAGACGCTTTCCGTTGCCGCGCGGGCGGGGGGCGATCGCAGATATCCCGTAATTAGGCTTCGCACGCTGGCACACCGGTCGCTCGCGGTCCTGCGGCCGCAATTCTACGGCGAAAAAAAACGGGTTCCGGAGTGGCTTGAAACGAAGCTGAATGACCGCATGCTGGCGTTCTGGTTTATGGATGACGGCTACATGCGAATAAGGGAAGGCCGGCAGCCACGGGCGGAGATCGCGACATGTGGATTCTCCGATGATGACGTTCAGCGCCTGCTTCGGGGGCTCGTAAATCTGGGGATCCATGGAAAGGCCCTTCGCGGGCGCATCCATTTCGACGTGAACGAAGCGCGCAGACTATCGGAGAAAATCGCCCCCTTTGTGCCGCCGGGGATGCGCTACAAGCTTCATCCCGAAGTCGCCCAGAGGGTGGATTTCGACCCTTCGCGCCTGGAAAGCGGACCGGTGCGGGTCATGTACGACGAAGTCGAAGCGGTGGAACTCGTTCATCGTGGTAGCGATCGGACCTTTTACTGCATTGACGTCGAGGAAACCCATAATTTTGTTACATCTGGCGGGGTCGTGCACAATTGCCGCCCTCCGGGAAACCGCAATCCCGAGCGCGGCGAAGCGGCGGCCTGCGAGCCCTATCTCACACGCCAGATCGAGCTGATCAAACCGAAGCTCATCGTGGCGCTCGGCAAGGTGGCGGTCCAGAACCTGCTCGGGACCGACGCCAGCATCGCCAGCCTGAGGGGAAAAATCCATCGCTACCAGGGTATCCCGCTGCTGGTGACTTATCACCCGGCCTACCTGCTGCGCAATCTGCCCGACAAGGCCAAGGCCTGGCAGGACCTGTGCTTCGCCGTGGAGACGATGCGGGGCTTGCAATCGGGACGATAGCCACCATATCAAGACCGGGTTGCAAGCTTTCCAACAAGGAGAAAACCATGCGCAAAGGCCTGTTGTCCGTCGTGCTGCTGCTGGTGGCCTCGGTACTTTCCGGCTGCGGCTACAACACGCTGCAGTCCACCGACGAGCAGATCAAGGCAGGCTGGTCCGAGGTGGTGAACCAGTACCAGCGCCGGTCCGACCTGGTGCCCAATCTCGTGAATACCGTCAAGGGCTTTGCCGCCCAGGAGCAGGCCGTGCTGCTGGGCGTGACCGAGGCCCGCGCCAAAGTGGGCTCCATCCAGGCTACACCGCAGCTTCTCAACGACCCGGGGGCGTTCGCCAAATTCCAGGCGGCCCAGGGAGAGCTGTCCAGCGCCCTTTCACGGTTGCTGGTGGTGGTGGAGAAATATCCCGAGCTCAAGTCCGACGCGGCGTTCCGGGACCTGATGGCGCAACTGGAAGGCACCGAGAACCGCATCGCCGTGGCGCGCCAGCGCTACATCAAGGCGGTGCAGGACTACAACGTGGTGGTGCGCCAGTTCCCCACCAACCTCACGGCGATGCTGTTCGATTTCCAGGTGAAGCCGAACTTTACCGTGGAGAACGAAAAGGCGATTTCCTCCGCTCCCAAGGTGGAATTCGGCGCGCCGCCGGCCGCGCCGGCCAGGTAGCGTCGCGGCTTTTCCGTGACCCCTGCCATGGGCGTCGCGCGCCTCGATTGGGCCGGATTGCGGGTTCTGACCGGGATCGCGCTGCTCCTCGCGGCGGCAGCGTGGGCCCAGGTCGCGGTGCCGCCCCTCAAGGCGCGCGTGACCGATCTTGCCGGAGCGCTGTCCTCTGCCCAGGCCGCGCAGCTTGAAGAGCGCCTCGGGGCCTTCGAGGCCGCCAGGGGCAGCCAGATCGCCGTTCTCATCGTTCCCACCGTGCGTCCCGAAACCATCGAGCAGTACTCGATCCGGGTTGTGGACCAGTGGAATCTGGGAAGAAAGGGCGTGGACGACGGCGTGCTGCTGCTGGTGGCGACGAACGACCGGGAACTGCGCATCGAGGTCGGCCGCGGTCTCGAAGGCGTGCTGCCCGACCTGATCGCGAGCCGCATCGTCCGCGAGATCATCGTTCCGCGCTTCAAGGAGGGAGATTTCTCCGGCGGCATTGCCGCCGGGGTGGAACGCATCATCGGGGTGGTGCAGGGGGAGCCCCTGCCGGCTCCGGAGAGGCGGTCCGGCATCCAGGTCTCCCCGGACCGTTTCGAACTGATCTTTTTCGCCCTGGCGGCGATCGCCATCGGTGGCGGTCTGTTGCGAGCCCTGTTCGGGCGGCTGTTCGCCGCTTCCGCCATGGGAGCAATCATTGGCGGCGTCGCGGGTGTCGTCATCGGCTCGCTGATCGTGGGGGTGATTGCCGGGGTGATTGCGTTCCTGTTTACCCTTGCCGGAGGCATCGCCGGGGGGCGGGGCCGCGGCGGCCCATGGGGCGGAGGCTGGAGCAGCGGCGGAGGCGGTGGATTCAGCAGCGGGGGCGGTTTCAGCGGCGGGGGCGGCAGCTTCGGCGGAGGCGGCGCCTCCGGGAGATGGTAAGTGAATCTGACCCGCATACTGAAGCACCTCCTGCTCCCGCCGTGGATCGTGCGGCGCGCGTTTCCGGCAGGCGCCATGGCATCGATCGAGCGGGCGACCCGCGAAGCGGAAGAGCCCCAGCTGGGCGAAATCCGCTTCGTGGTGGAAGCGACTCTCGATTTCGGGGCGCTGCTTCGGGGCCAGTCGGCCCGGGAGCGGGCCGTCGAGGTGTTCTCGGCGCTTCGGGTCTGGGACACCGAGCACAACAGCGGGGTGCTGATCTACCTGCTGCTCGCGGACCGGGACGTGGAAATCGTTGCCGACCGGGGCGTCGCGGCAAAAGTGGTGCAGGAAGATTGGGAAGCGATTTGCAGCAGGATGGAAGCCGCGTTCCGGGAAGGAAAGTTCGAAGCGGGCGCGATCGCCGGCATCCGCGAAGTGGGCGCACTGCTCGCGCGGTATTTCCCGGCCCAGGGCGTCAACCCGGACGAACTGCCGGATCGACCGGCGGTGTTGTAGCGATCAGCTGACGGCAGATGCCTGCCGGCTACCCCTCCCACGCGTGTTCCAGCACGTCGAGCCGCAGATCCTGGCTGTAACGCCGGCCATTTGCTTCCACGGTCAAGGTGACGACCCGTACCCCCGCGGTCGGAAAGCGCAGTTCATGGGTGAACGTTCCGGGCAGGGCAACGCTTTTCTCCGCGAGGACGGTTCCCTCGGCATTCTTAAGCACGCAGCGCGCTGCCCCCTTGCCCTCGAGCAGGGCCTGAATCCGGAACGGCTCGTTGACGCAGCGACGATAGACTTGCGGATCCCGGTTTGGGTTGTATTGCAGGTTGTTGAGCTTCAGCATTTTCACGAACGTCGTCGCCGGCATGGATTCCTCCGAGGTGCCAAGTGCTTCTATACGGGTTAGAATGGTACATATTAGCATTCGCTAATTTTCATGCCAACCATGAATCACGCAGAATTGAAAAGCACCTTTGATGGCGTCGACCGGGAAATCGCCGCGCTGGAGGGGGCGATTCGTTTCGGCCGGACGCTACCCTTGGGTGAGACCGTAGAACAGGCCATCGCCGTGATCAAGCGCCTGATCGTCGCCTACCTGGAAGATGAGGAAAGAAAGCAGGTGCCCATGAAGAGCGCGGACATCCTGGAGGTACTCAAGGCCCTGGTGAAAGGCGAGCCCAGCTGGAACGCCATCCGCGACAATTGCCGGGAACTGGTTTATTACCGCAACTGTCTTGCCATGGACCGGAAGGACGCGCTGCCGGCGGCGCCCGAAAAAATGGCGGTGAGGACGGCGCGACACGTCTATCTTTATATCAAGACCCGCTGCCTTCGCGAGGGGCGTCTGGAGGATTGAATTCATGAAGAATCTGCTGACTAGGCTGCGCGGCGTGGAGCGGGACATCATCCAGCCCCCGGCGGAAGATCAGGCACCCTATTACGAGCCCCAGGCGAACGAGATCCGGGTCTTCGAGGCCGCCTACCGCAAGCGCCTGCCGGTGATGCTCAAGGGCCCCACCGGCTGCGGCAAGACGCGGTTTCTGGAGTACATGGCGTGGCGCCTCAAGCGGCCGCTGGTGACGGTCTCCTGCCACGAAGACCTCACCAGCTCCGACCTGGTGGGGCGCTTCCTGCTGGAAGGCGAGCAGACCGTGTGGCAGGACGGTCCGCTCACGCGGGCGGTGAAGGCGGGGGCCATCTGCTATCTCGACGAAATCGTGGAAGCGCGCACCGATTCGACGGTGGTGATTCACCCGCTCACCGACCACCGGCGGCGGCTGCCCCTGGAGAAAAAGGGCCAGGAAATCGAGGCCCACGAGGACTTCATGCTGGTGATTTCCTACAACCCCGGCTACCAGACGGTGCTCAAGGACCTGAAGCCTTCCACCAAGCAGCGCTTCATCGCCATTCATTTCGATTTTCCGGCGGAGGAGATCGAGCTCAGGATCATCCGCAACGAGGTTCCCGATCTCGGGGAAGATTCCGCGCGCCGGCTGGTGGCGGCGGGCCGCCGGGCGCGGGCCCTCAAGGACCATGGACTGGAGGAAGTGACCTCCACCCGGGCGCTGGTGTACGCCGGCAGCATGATGAGCGCCGGGCTGGAGCCGATCGAAGCCTGCCGGGTGGCCATGGTGAATCCCATCACCGACGACGTGGAGCTGGCGGAAGCCCTGATGGAAATCGTCAAGGCGCACTTTGCCGAAGGATGAAGGGAAAGGAGGAAGGCTGCTCCCATCCTCCGGAATGTTTTCATCCTTCAGCCTTGTTCCACACGCATCCCAGGCCATGAATTCCGAAGTTGAGAAGGCACTTGCCGCTCTCGCGGAAGCGAGCTTCGTCGCCCACCGCGACGCGCTGGCGGCGCTGCCCTGCGTTCGGCGGCACGGGGACGCCGCTGCACTCGAATGGCTCAAGGCCTGCCGGGAACTGTTCCTGCATGACCGGGATGCGGGCCGGGCCTTCATCCGCGGCACACCGGCGATCGAGGAGGTGGCGGAAGAAGTGCTGACCTGGACCCGCCAGGCCCTGCAGTTCATGAAGTGGCGGAATTCCTGGAAGGCCGTGGAGGGTTTCATGGACAACCTGCCGCGCGCCTACTTGATCCTGGGCCACGCGGGGGAGGTCCGCTGGGCGGAGATCGGGCACAAATGGTGCATGCGCCACCTGGAAAGCGGCACCGCCTATTTCCGGACACCGGTGGACGATCTCGCCGGCCGCCAGGGCATTACCGGTGTCGAGAACGTTTGCACCCCGGCGGAGGAGTTGTTCGAGCTGCGCCGGCTCGCGCTTTCCACCTATCTTGCCGGCGCCATCAAGGTGCGCAACCTGCTCGGTGCCCCGGCGGTGCTGCCATGGGCGCTGCGGGGCGCGGACATCCTGCAGGCGGGGCGGCTGCGCGGAGAAGCCTATTTCCGGCTGGAATCGGAAGAGAGCCTGCATCTGCTCATGGAGCAGCTGCCGGGCTATCGGCTGCCCGAGCACCAGCGGCTGATGCAGTTCCTGGTGGCGGCCTGGTATCCCGGGAGCATCGGCCTCAAGGACGGCAACTGGTCGCCGGACCAGGGTCGTGCGTTCGTGGAGACTGACGGGCGCGACCTGTTCCTGCCGGCGGCGATGGCGGGGCGGGAGGAGGCAGTGCTCGGCGTGCTCCATGCCGCCGGCCACATCCTGTTCGGCTCCTACCGTCGCGACCATATGGAGGCGCTGTTCCGGGAAGCCGGCGCGGCGAACCCCTCGGTCGATCCCGGTCAGCGCATCGACTGGCAGCCGCTGTACGCCCTTTTTGGCGACGACGCGCCGCGCTTTCAGCTGCTGTTCGATCTGTGCGAAGACCTGCGGGTGGACTGGCGCATCGGAAAGGTGATTCCCAACCATCTGCAGCGGATGGTAGAAGAGGCCGAGGCTTGCCATCCCGGGCCCGGTCCGGCGGCGGACTATTACGATCTGGCGCTGCGGACGTTGAAACGGGCCGCGAATTTCACCCCCGCCCTGACCCTCCCCCATCAAGGGGGAGGGAATGCATCGCGCCGGTTCGAGCCTTTGCTGGCGGAGCAGGCGACCGTGGCGGACGCGTTCAGGATCGCGCTCCAGCTCTATCGCGAAATCCCGCTTGCGCCGGTTTCGACCCGGGAGGAGTGCCAGCGAGCCTACCTGCCCGGACGCTCCCCCAATGCGGCGCGGCCGGTCTACCCGCGGGAGGAGCAGACTGAATCCGGAAAGCAGCAACGCGACCTCGATCAGGAAGAAGGAACGCCTTCCCAGACGCCGCTGCCGCTTGCCGATGAAAAATCGCCCAAGTGCGTCCAGGGCGGGGAGCCTGAAAGCGACCAGAAGACCGACCGGATGGCCGGCGTCGGGGGTCAGGCAGGGTTTGGAATTCCCCAGCCGGCGCGAGTCCAGTCCCACGGGCGCGGGCAGGGGGCCGGCGAACGCGGCATCCCCTACCCGGAATGGGATTACCGGGAGGGCCGCTACAAGCGCAACTGGGCCTGGGTGCAGGAGCGCAAGCTGGCCGAATCGAACATGAATGAAGCCATCCGGCTCACGCACCAGTACGCCCATGCGCTGGCGCGGCTCAAGAAGGCGATCCAGGCCCAGAAGCCCACGCGCCAGGCGCCCCTCAAGCGCCAGTTCGAAGGCGACGACATCGACCTCGACGCGGTGGTGGGGTTCGTCGCGGAAAAGCGCGCGGGGCTATCGCCGCACACCAGCATCTACCGGCGGCGCGACGTCCAGCAGCGCGACACTGCCGTCACCCTGCTGGCGGACCTGTCCACCTCGGTCATGCAGCAGCTGCCGGAAGGCCAGGGCCGCGTCGTGGACCGCATCCGCGCCGGCCTCCTGCTGTTCGCCGAGAGCATGGAGGTGGTGGGCGACGCCTACGCCATCGCCGGGTTCTCCTCCAAGTACCGGGACAGCGTGAGCTATTACACCATCAAGGATTTCGAGCAACCCTACACTGGCGAGATGAAGGCGGTGATCGGCGGGCTTTCCGGGCGGCTTGCCACGCGCATGGGGGCAGCGATGCGCCACGCGCTCACCCGCTTCCGCGATGCGCCGTGCCGGCGCCGGCTGCTGCTGATCCTGTCGGATGGCCGGCCCGAGGACTATGACGACGGCGGCGACGTGCGCTACTTGCACGAGGACACGCGCATGGCGGTGAAGGAGGCCGGCGACCAGGGAGTGCACGCCTTCTGCATCACCCTCGACCCCGCGGGCACGGAATACCTGTCGCGCATCTTCGGCGCAGGCCATTACCTGGTGCTGGACCACATCAACAGCCTGCCCAAGAAGCTGCCCGAAATCTACCTGCGGCTCCGCAGATGATTCCGCCGTCGCGGAAGGCCACCTTCATCGGCGGCGGCGCGCGCCGCAAGGCCTACGGGAAGAATCATCCACTGGCGATTCCGCGGGTGTCCCTCACCTTCGATCTCATCAAGGCCTATGGCGCGCTGAAACCGGAGGAACTGCGGCGGCCGCGCAAGGCGGCAGACCGGGAACTCACCTGGTTTCATACGCGCGAGTACGTGTCCGCCATCAAGCGCTGCGAGGCCCTGGGCAAGGTGAATAACGGCTATCGCCGGGAATTCCGGCTGGGAACCCTGGAGAACCCGTATTTCGAGGGACTGTATTCCATACCGGCGGCGGCTACCGGCGCCAGCGTCCAGGCGGCCGAGGAAGTGATCGCGGGCCGCATCGGCTTCAACCCCGCCGGCGGCATGCACCACGCCCGCGCCGGCCATGCCCAGGGTTTCTGCTATTTCAACGACCCGGTGCTGGGCATCCTGCGCCTGAAGCGGGAAGGCTGGCGGGTGCTGTACCTGGACCTCGATGCCCACCACGGCGACGGCGTCGAGGAGGCATTCCTGGGTGACCCCGATGTGCTCACGCTCTCCCTGCACATGGACACCTCCTATGCCTATCCCTTCCGGGGCGGACGCTTCGAGGATGCGGGAAATCCGGAGGCCGGCCACACCACGATCAACCTGCCGCTGCCCCAGGGCGTTCACGACGGCGAGTACCGGGTGGCATTCGACGCAGTGTGGCCCGGGGTAGTCTCGCGCTTCCGCCCCGATGTGATGGTATTGCAGGCCGGCGCCGACATGCTGGCCGCCGATCCCCTGGGCAAGTTCCGGATCACGACCCAATGTTTTCTGGAGATCGCGGCCAAGGTAATCGCGGCCTGCCCATGCCATCCCGACGGAACGCCGCGATTGCTGGTTACCGGCGGCGGGGGCTATCACCCGCTGCTGGTGGCCCGCGCCTGGACCGGGCTTTGGGCGCTGCTCTCGGGACGCATGTTGCCGGAGGCGATTCCCGGGCAGGGCCAGGCGTTGCTCCGGGCGGCGGGCTGGGGGGAGGGCGAGGAGGACGAAGGGTATCTATTCGCGTCCCGGGTCGATCCGGAAATCACCGCCGCGGTTCGGCCGGAAATCACCGCGCTCGCCGAGCGGATTCAAAGCCATCCGTTCTTTGCCGCCTAGTGCGTCGCGTCGGCGGGAATGGCGGGGAGCTCGCCGCTGCGCTTGTTGTACTCGTGGCGCCTGCCCACCAGCAGCATGGTCACCGTCACGAACACGCCGAACAGCACGATCACGGTGTAGACGCTGAGGTTGAGCTTGATCAGCAGCGCGTAGAGCCCGAGCATCGCCAGGATGGAGAGGTTCTCGTTGAAGTTCTGCACCGCGATAGAGTGGCCCGCGCCCATCAGGATGTGGCCCCGGTGCTGCAGCAGCGCGTTCATGGGCACGACGAAAAACCCGGCCAGCCCGCCGATGAAAATGAGCAGCGCCACCACCGCCGGCATGTATTTCACGAACACCATGGCGATGACCACCAGTCCCATTACCGTACCCACTGGAAGCACGCCGACTGCGCGGTGCAGGGGCACCATCCGGGCCGCGAGCAGCGCCCCCATGGCGATTCCCAGGGCGGTGATGGCCTGCAAATAGGTGGCCTGGGACAGGTTCAGCCCGAGGGCCACTTCCGCCCACTTCAGCACGATGAACTGCAGCGTCGCGCCGGCGCCCCAGAACAGGGTGGTGACCGCCAGCGAAATCTGCCCCAGCTTGTCCTTCCACAGCAATCTCATGGAGTGGTAGAAATCGTGCACCAGGAACAGGGGATTCTTCTTGGGCATGCGGTGATCGACCCCGGTGCGCGGAATGTAGAGGTTGAATATGGCCGCGATGGTGTAGGTCGCCATGATGAATATCATCGCCACTTCGGCCGGGGTGTCGATGTCGGTGTCGATGAACGGCAGGTCGAACGCCAGCAGCGGGCGGGCCACGGCGGAGCTGACGAGCAAGCCGCCCAGGGCGGTGCCCAGAATGATGGAGGCGACCGTCAGCCCCTCGATCCAGCCGTTGGCGATCACCAGCTTCTGGTGCGGCAGGTACTCGGTGAGGATCCCGTACTTCGCGGGGGAATAGGCCGCGGCCCCCACTCCCACCAGGGCGTAGGCCAGGATCGGATTGACGTCCAGGAACATCAGCAGGCAGCCGGCGATCTTGATGGCGTTGCTGATGAACATCACATGCCCCTTGGGGAGCGCATCGGCGAAGGCGCCCACGAAAGGGGCCAGCCCCACGTAGGAAATGGTGAAGAACAGCTTGAGCATGGGCGTCAGCCATTCCGGGGACTTGAGCTGAATCAGGAGGGCGATGGCGGCGACCAGCAGCGCATTGTCGGCGAACGACGAAAAAAACTGCGCCGCCATGATGATGTAAAAGCCGAACGGCATCGGTTCGGAAGCTCCTCCTCGAGCGAATCTCGATGTGGTTATGGGGCCGCGATTTCAGGCCCGCGCCTTTATACCACGAAAGGCAAGAAACGCCGAATTATTGTTTTTTCCGGGACTTGGCGAGTTCCCGGAGCAGCTTTTCCTGCTCCGCGATCGACGGCACGCGCCGCGTTGGATCTGCCGGCGCCGCCCCGGGCGCGGGGGCCTGGTCGGGCGTTTCGCGGTCCTTTTCCCGCAGGTAGGTTTCGAGGGTGTCCTCGTCGGTGAACCGCCCCCTGAACCCTTCGGGCGCCCCCGCCGACTGATGCATGTACACCTCCATGCGAAGCCCCTTGTTGAGGCGGGCCACCCGGTTCTCGATCCAGCGCAGGTCGTACAGGGCGAAGACCGCCAGCACCCCCGCAAAGGCCAGCGCGGGAACCGAAAATCCAAGGCCCCAGGCAGCGAGGGCCGCGGCGCTGAGCAGGCGATAGGTCCAGGCGCCGGCCCGGTGCTCGAGATAATCCCGATGCAGGCCCAGCGGGAACAACAGGAGCAGACCGTAGGCCCGGCGGCGGCGCTTGAGCAGCGCGGCGAGCTTGAGATTGGCGCTCTGCAGCCCGCCGCCTTCGAGGTTGAGCTTCTTCCAGGATTCGCTCACGGATGCCTATCCATCGCGGGGGATTTGTGATTGAATACAGCCATTAGGAGGATAACACGGGACAATAAGACAGATTTATGGCAGACCGTCGTCTTCAGGTGTTTTACACCGTGGCCAAGCAGCTTTCCTTTACCAAGGCCGCGGACATTCTGTTCATGACCCAGCCCGCGGTCACCTTCCAGGTGAAGCAGCTGGAGGAGCACTTCAACACGCGGCTTTTCGAGCGCAGCCACGGCAAGATCTCGCTCACCCCCGCCGGCCAGATCGTTCGCGATTACGCCGAGCGCATCCTGAGCCTGTCGGCGGAAATGGAAACCCGCATGGCGGAGATCTCCGGCACCGTGAGCGGCCTGCTGCTGGTGGGCGCCAGCACCACCATCGCCGAGTTCATGCTGCCCCGCATCCTGGGCGAGTTCAAGTCCCGCTATCCCCAGGTCACGCCGCGGCTCACCGTGGGGAACTCGGAAATGATCGAGAACCGGGTCGCCGATCACGCCCTCGACGTGGGGCTGATCGAGTCGCCGTCCCATCTCCAGAGCCTGAACACCGAAGTCTGCTGCGAGGACGAGCTGGTGGTAATCTGTTCGCCCCAATTCGATCTCGCGAAAAGCGCCAGCGTCGCGCCGGACAGGCTGGCGACGCTGGCGTACGTGTGCCGCGAGCAGGGCTCGGGTACCCGGGAGTTTGCCGACAACTATTTCAGCAAGGCCGGAATCGCGCCCGAGGACCTCAACGTGGTGATGGAGCTGGGCAGCCCCGAGGCCGTCAAGGGCGTGGTGGAGTCGGGTCTGGGCTTCACCATCATGTCCAAGGCCACCGTGGCCAAGGAACTCAAGCTCGGTACCTTGGTTGCATTACCGCTCAAGCCCAAGCTCATCCGCGTCATGTCGATGGTCTACCCCAAGGAGAAGTTCCGTTCCCGGCTGCTGGCCACGTTCGTGGAGTTCGCCACCGGCAAGATGAAGGCCGCCGCGACGGCCGGCGGCTGACGCCCGCCGAAGTCCCGTCAGGGGCGGGAAACGCGGTCCCGTAGATGAAGAATTTCCTGGTTGTCCAGCATACCTACTCGGAGTTTCTCGGCACCATCGAGAAGCAGCTGGAGCACCGCGACATTGGTTTTTCCTACCAGCGCCCGTTCACCGGGCAGGCACTCCCGGGCAACGCCCTGCAGTGCGACGCCCTGTTCCTGCTGGGGGGCGCCCATCCCATTACCGACCGTGAGGCTTGCCCTTGGGTGGACGATGAGTTGCGCCTGATCGAGGTGTTTGCACGGGCCAAACGACCCGTGGTGGGCATCGGCTTCGGCGGCCAGCTGATCGCGCTGCATGCGGGCGGGACGCCGCAGGTGGAGCCCCGGCACGATGCCTACTGGACGACCGCCCATGCCACCGCCCAAGGCCGCGAGGATCCGCTGGCTCAGGCGGTGGACGGGCGCCGGGTGCTGGTGATGGCCAACGGCCGCGTGACGCTGCCGCCGCAGCTCGCGCCGGTGGCGATTGACGAACAGGGCAGGTGGATCGCGGTGCGGCCCACCGAACTCAGCTACGGGATGCTGTTCCGGCCGGAACTCAAGCCGGGAATGGTGGAAGACATGATCATGGAGGAGGGGCGGTCAACACCGGATAACATCGGCGAGCTGCTGGAGGAAGCGCGGCGCCTGTGGGAGGACATGCAGCAGACCACCGACCGGGTGGTGGCGGCGCTGGTCACCGCCCTCGACCTGATGCAGGAGCGGCGCAAAATGCCGGTGTTCGCATTAAACCCGGTGAAGAGCCGAGAGTAGAGAGTGGAGAGTGACTAACGTCCTTTGCCAAACCGCCCCAACTCTCGACTCTCGACTAACGACTCTCGACTGGCGAGCCCCGTGAGCGGCGAGCGGAAACGCCTCACGGAAATCTTCAAGACGCTCTCGCAGGAGCAGCGGCGGATGCTGCTCGAGTTCGCCGAATTCCTGTCGAGCCGGGACGAGTCCGGCGGCAACCCGGCAATGCCCGCTCCCGAACCCATCCCGAGACCCCGGGAGGAAACCGTGGTCAAGGCCGTCAAGCGGCTGATGGCCACCTATCCCATGCTCGACCGCGCCAAGCTGCTGCACGAAACCGCCCATTACATGAACCAGCACGTGATGCAGGGTCGCGCCGCCGCGGAAGTGATCGAAGCGCTGGAGGCGGTGTTTGCGCGCCACTACGAGGACCTGAAGGCGGAAAAAGCGAAGAAAAGGAAATGACCCGGCCGATCCGCGCCTGCATTGACCTTGCCGCCCTGCGCCACAATCTCGGCGTCGTGCGCGCCCATGCCCCGAAGTCGAAAACGCTCGCGGTCGTCAAAGCCGACGCCTATGGCCACGGGCTGCTGCGCGCGGCCCGGGCCCTCGAGGGCGCCGACGGCTTTGCCCTGCTCAACATCGAGGACGCGCTGCGGCTGAGGGAATCCGGCATCACCAAGCCCATCGTTCTGCTGGAGGGATTCTTCGCGCGCGATGAGCTGGCGCTGATCGAGGCGCAGCGGCTGACCCCGGTTGTCCATCACCGGGAACAGGTGAAGATGCTCTCCGGAGCGGCACTCAGGAGCGGTGTGGACGTGCTGCTCAAGCTCAATACCGGGATGAACCGGCTCGGGTTTCCGGCGGACGAGTTTGCTCCGGCGCTCAAGGCGCTGGTGGACCTGCCCGCGGTGAATGAAATCATTCTGATGACCCACTTCGCCGGCGCCGACGAGCGGGACGGGGTGGCTGCCCAGCTGGAGTGCTTCAACCGCGCGACCGCCGGGACGGCGCGGGCACGCTCCCTCGCCAATTCGGCGGCCATTTTGAGCTACCCTGAAACCCACGCCGACTGGGTGCGTCCGGGAATCATGCTCTACGGGTCTTCACCGTTTGCGGATCGAACCGCCGCGCAACTGGGCCTCGAGCCGGTCATGACCCTGGAGAGCGAGATCATCGCGGTGCAGGAACTGACGGCGGGCGACCGGGTGGGCTATGGCGGCACCTTCACCGCCGACAAGCCGATGCGGGTGGGCACGGTTGCCTGCGGCTACGCCGACGGCTATCCGCGCCATTGCGGCACCGGCACGCCCATCCTGGTGAACGGCCGGCATACCCGCACTCTGGGGCGCGTGTCCATGGACATGCTGTGCGCCGACCTCGCGGGCATCCCCGATGCCGCGGTCGGCTCGCGGGTCACGCTATGGGGACGAGGCCTGCCGGTGGAGGAGGTGGCGGGGGCGGGCGGCACCATCAGCTATGAACTGCTCTGTGCAGTGACGCCGCGAGTCCCCGTGGTGGAAGAGCATGGCTAAGCCGAAATCGGTCTTCACCTGCACCGAGTGCGGAGGCCAGACCCTGAAGTGGCAGGGCCAGTGCCCCCACTGCCAGGCCTGGAACACGCTGGTGGAAACCGTGGCGGAGAAGGCCACCGCGCGCTATACCGTACCGTCCGGCGAGGCACGGCTGCAGAACCTGGGCGATATCGAAGCCGGGGAGGAGGCGCGTTATTCGACAGGCATCGGCGAACTGGACCGGGTGCTGGGCGGGGGCTGGGTGAAGGGCGGCGTGGTGCTGCTGGGGGGCGATCCCGGGATCGGCAAATCGACGCTGCTGCTCCAGGCGCTGGCGGAATTGAGCGGGGCGCACCAGGTACTTTACGTGAGCGGCGAGGAATCGCCCCGGCAGGTCGCGCTGCGGGCCCGGCGCCTCGGGCTGGACGCGACGCGCCTGCCCATGCTGGCGGAAATCCGGCTGGAGAAGATCCAGGAGGCGCTGGCGGACCAGCGTCCCGTGGTGGCGGTGATCGACTCCATCCAGACCCTTTATTCCGACGCGCTGCAATCGGCGCCGGGATCGGTGGCGCAGGTGAGGGAATGCGCGGCCCATCTCACACGCCTCGCCAAGAGCAGCGGCACGGCGCTAGCGCTGGTGGGTCACGTGACCAAGGAAGGCAGCCTTGCCGGCCCGCGGGTGCTGGAGCACATGGTGGACACGGTGCTCTACTTCGAGGGCGACACCCATTCCAGCTTCCGCCTCATCCGCGCCTTCAAGAACCGCTTCGGCGCGGTGAACGAGCTGGGGGTGTTCGCCATGACCGAGAAGGGCTTGAAGGGCGTCACCAATCCCTCGGCCCTGTTCCTCTCCCATCATGGTTCTCGGGTTGCCGGCACCTGCGTCATGGTGACCCAGGAAGGCACCCGCCCGCTGCTGGTGGAAATCCAGGCGCTGGTGGATGACGCCCATGGCATGAATCCGCGGCGCCTGACCGTGGGGCTGGAGCAGAACCGCCTCGCCATGCTGCTGGCAGTCCTGCATCGACACGCCGGCGTGGCCTGCTTTCAGGATGATGTATTTGTGAACGCCGTGGGCGGGGTGAAGATCGCCGAGCCCGGGGCCGATCTTGCCGTGCTGCTTGCCATCGTGTCGTCGTTGAAGAACAAGCCGCTTCCCGAGAAGCTCGTGGTGTTCGGCGAAGTCGGGCTGGCGGGCGAGGTACGCCCGGTGCAGCGGGGACAGGAGCGCCTCAAGGAGGCGGCGAAGCTCGGGTTCACCCAGGCGCTCATTCCGAAGGCCAACAAGCCAAGGCAGACCATCCCCGGCCTGGACGTTGTTCCGGTGGAACGGGTTGAAGAGGCCGTTGCCCGCATCGCTAGCGCCCGCACGGGATGATTTCCGCCATAGCGGATTCAGGGAATAAACGGGACCAGGCGCATATTCTCTTGCCGGCGGTAGCGCGGATCGTGGTCCCGAACTCAGGCAGAAACCACGATTACCAGCACGAGCAGGCCCACCGCTGCCGCTGCCATCCACATCCAGATGGGGTTCGCGGTGGCTGGCGGGGCCACCAGGGGGTTGTCCTGAACGATCGTTCCCATGGGCGCTTCGGCTGCGCCGGCACCGGCATTCGGGGCGGCGGGGGCCGGCCCGGCCCCGGGAAGCGGGAGCTTCTGGGTTTTGGCATATGCGGCGAGATCATCTACGCTTCCCGTCAACTGGGCCAGCCGCAGGGTGGCGCCCCCCGAGTCGAAGGTTTTCGAAAGCGCGAGCGCCGGGGAAGCTTCCTCGGCGGCGGCGGTGGGCGCAGCGCCCCAGGCGACCGCCGCGGGCGTGGTCAGCGTCCGCGCACCGTCCGATGGCGGGGCCGAGGGCCCTGCAACGGCCCCCGCGCCGCCTTTCGCCAGCTGCTCCTTGCAGGCACGCAGGTCGGTGGCCAGCTCCCGGGTGCTCGCATAGCGCGCCTCCGCGTCCTTGGCCATGGCCTTGGCGACGATGAGATCCAGCATTTCCGGCACCGCCGGGTTGCGCCGGCTGGGAGGTTCGGGCACCAGGTTGACCGTCTGATACATGATGCTGTGGATGCTGTCGCCGGTGAAGGGCGCGTTGCCCATCAGCATCTCGTAGAGCACGATGCCCAGCGAGAAGATGTCGGAGCGGTGGTCGGCCCGCTTGCCGGTGATCTGCTCGGGCGACATGTACTTGGGGGAGCCAAGCACGTAGCCGGTCATGGTTTTCACTTCCGACTGCCGCATGCGGGCGATGCCGAAGTCGGTGATTTTCACCAGCCCGTCGCGCACGATCATGATGTTCGCCGGCTTGATGTCGCGGTGGACGACCTGGTGATCGTGGGCGTAGGCGAGGCCCTCGGCCACCTGGGCGGCCACGTCCACGGCCTGGGCCACCGGCAGCGGCGTTCCCGAGGCGACCAGGTCCCGCAGTTCCCTGCCTTCCAGGAATTCCATCGCCATGTAGGCGACGTTGCCTTCCTTGCCCACGTCATGGATGGTGACGATGTTGGGGTGGTTGAGGCGCCCGGCGGCTCTCGCTTCCTGGTAGAAGCGGGCCTCGTATTCGGCGAGTTCATCCTTGGGCAGGTAAAGACTGATGGTCTTGATGGCGACCAGCCGGTCGATCATCGGGTCCCTGGCCTTGTAGACGATGCCCATCGCTCCCTGGCCCAGCTCGGCCAGAATTTCATAGCGGCCCAGGGTGGTCAGCATGACGAGGGCCTAGCGCCCGCTCCTCTTGACGCTGCGGAACACCGGGCCCCAGACGGGATGCCCGGCCTCCGCAGCCGTGAGTTCGAACGCGGGATTGACGTCGAGGGCCTTGCGGAACTCGTCCCGGCACTGTTTCTCCCGGTTTGAGGCGCAGTGGATGAAGGCCAGGTATTTGTGGGCTTTTACCTGGTCAGCCCTGCCCGGGAGGCCCTGATCCAGGGCGCTCTGGAGGTTCGCCTGGGACTCCCGGTAGTGGCCGTCCTCGTATTGCTTGACGCCCTCCGCAAGGGTCTGCTCGGCCTTGCTCTGGAACGGGCTGGGCAGGCTCACGTCCTTCAGGGGGCCGGTCGTGCATCCCGCGAACAGAACAATGAAAGCGAAAAGGGGCCAGATGGAAATGCGCGGCATGGGGGTCCACTCCTAGAATTTATGTTTGATACGAATCCTCTCGTCGGCTTTCGCCGCGATGGTCTCGAAATAGGGCGGAAAAGAGCTGTTCCTGATCTCGATGCGGTGCCTGCCCGGGGCGACCTGCACGAAGCGCAGCGGCGGACTGACTCCCTGGAGCTTGCCATCGACGTACACCTCACCCCAGGGCGTGATAGCAAGGCTTATGAATGCAGTCTGGCTCGGGGCCAGCCCGGCCGCGCCCTCCGTGCGGGCAAGCTTTCCTTCGCGCAGGGCTTCCTGCGCCCGTGGCGGCAGGGACTCCGGGCGGGCGGGTGCCGCCGGGGACGACTGCGCGGGTCTGGTCCGGTCGGGCTCGCCGACGGATTGCCGGGCACCGGGTGCTTCGGGCTTTTGGGCCGGGGAGCGGGTGGATTCTACCGCCGCGACGGAATCCGCAGAGCGTCGCTGCTCCGGTGCCGTCTTGAGCCCGCGGATGACCGTGCCCAGAACCAGAGCCGCCGCTACCGCGACTACCAACGCGATCCGGAACTGCCGGGTTCTCCACCAGGACAGCACCAAGGCGGCAACGGCCTGGGGGCCGGTGCGCAGTCCGGCCGGGCTCCGGATCCCGCCGCCGCGGGACGCCGGTTCCGCGCCCCTCATTGCCGCCGGCCGGGCAATCCGCACGGATGGATATCCCAGCGCGTACACCTCATGCTCGCGCACATGCTTGTCGGTGCGTGAGCCCTCGTAGTTGAAGAGCTGGGCGTATTCCTCCGAAAGGCGGGAAACCACCTCGTAATAGGAGCGCGCGATCAGCACCTGGTTGATCTGTGCAAAACTCATTATGCGTTGCGCCACGTTGATGCCGTCGCCGATGATGTTGGGCTGGCCGTTGATATCGGTCACCAGACGCACCGGCCCCAGGTTGATGCCGATTCGCAACTGCAGGGGCACGGTTTCGGCGGGGCCGGCGACCACCACCGCGTCCCGCAGGCTCATCGCCACGAACAGGGCGTCTTCGGGATCGCCGAGGAAGCTGATGGCGGCGCCGTCGCCGGTATCCAGGATGATGCGGTCGTTTGCCGCGACGTCCTGAATGGCGGTGGAAAGCAGCGCGTTGAACCGTTCCTTCAGCCGGATCTGCTCGGCCACAGGCTTTTTGGAGTATTCCACGATGTCGAGGAATACCACGCTGCAGATGAAAGTCTTGTTGCCCCGCTCCATGGGTGGTATCCGGATGCCGGCTCGAGCCGGCGCAAAGCCTGATTTTCCGTCAGATTCTACCAGCTTTTGCGCGGGGTCCCGCGGTTGCAGCGGTAGTTTGCGCCCGGTTGCACCGGCCGGCGTGAACGGGTAAATTCTGAGGCCTCGATTCGCCGGTCGCGGGGTCGACGGGAATGCGGTCAGGAGAAGTTTCCATCGCCGGCCCGTCCCGCCATCCCATTCCCAACCCGGAGGTCAGGCTGTGGCAACCCTCAATCCCTATGATCTCGGTCTCGACAAGAGTCCCGCCAACTACGCGCCCCTGTCTCCGCTGAGCTTCATCGCCTGGGCGGCCCATACCTACCCCGAGCGCCTGGCGGTGGTTCACGGCCCGTGGCGGACGACGTGGAACCAGACCTACCAGCGCTGCCGACGGCTTGCTTCCGCCCTGAGGAAACGGGGCGTCGGCCAGGGGGACACCGTGGCGGCGATGCTGCCCAATATTCCGGCCATGTACGAGTGCCATTTCGGCGTTCCGATGACGGGCGGCGTGCTCAATACGCTCAATACCCGGCTCGATGCCGAAGCCATCGGCTTCATGCTCCAGCACGGGGAGGCCAAGGTGCTGATCACCGACCGGGAGTTTTCCCCCATCGTTTCCAGGGCCCTCAAGGTCGCGGGCCGCAGGATGCTGGTGATCGACGTCGACGATCCGGAGTACGACGGGCCGGGCGAGCGCCTGGGCGAGAAGGATTACGAGGCGTTCCTGAAGGAAGGCGATCCCGGGTTTGAATGGTCGCTTCCCGCCGACGAATGGGACGCGATCAGCCTCAACTACACCTCGGGCACCACCGGAAACCCCAAAGGCGTGGTGTATCACCACCGTGGGGCGTATCTCAACGCCATCGGCAACATCATTGCCTGGGGCATGCCGCATCATTCGGTATACCTGTGGACGCTGCCGATGTTCCACTGCAACGGCTGGTGCTTCCCCTGGACCCTGGCCGCCAACGTGGGCACCAGCGTGTGCCTGCGCCGGGTCGAGATCGCGAAGATCCTCGACCTCATCCGGGAGCACAGGGTGACCCATTACTGCGGCGCGCCCATCGTGCATTCGATGTTCATCAACGCTTCCGACGAGATGCGAAAGGGCATCGACCACAAGGTGTCGGGGCTGGTGGCGGCGGCGGCGCCGCCGGCGGCCATGATCGAGGGCATGGAGCGGATCGGCTTTAATATCACCCACGTCTACGGGCTCACCGAAACCTACGGACCGGCAGCGCTGTGCGCCAAGCATCCCGAGTGGGATCAAATGCCCATCGACAAAAGAACCGAAAGGAACGGCCGGCAGGGGGTGCGCTATCCCCTGGAGGAGGGCATGACGGTCATGAACCCGGAAACCATGCAGTCCGTGCCGTGGGACGGGGAGACCATGGGGGAAATCATGTTCCGCGGCAACATCACCATGAAGGGCTATCTGAAGAATCCCAACGCCACCGCGGAGGCGTTCGCCGGCGGCTGGTTCCACAGCGGTGATCTGGCCGTGTTGCAGCCCGACGGCTACGTGAAGATAAAGGATCGCTCGAAGGACGTAATCATCTCCGGCGGCGAAAACATTTCTTCCCTGGAAGTGGAGGACGTGCTCTACCGCCACCCGGCGGTGCTGGCGGCGGCGGTGGTGGCGCGGCCGGACCGGAAATGGGGCGAAACGCCGTGCGCGTTCGTGGAATTGAAGTCCGGGGCCCAGGTGACGGAGAAGGAGCTGATCGAATTCTGCCGCGGGAACCTGGCCCATTTCAAGGCGCCGAGGGCGATCATCTTCGGGGAACTGCCGAAGACTTCCACCGGCAAGATCCAGAAATTCCTCCTGCGGGAGAAGGCCAGGTCCGCCTCGGCCATCGACTAGCCCGGCGATCCTTTGCCGGGTCCGCGGGGCCCGCGCCGCCGGCCGCGCCGGCAAGCGCTGGCCTACTTCCGGACGGTGGGCATCATTACCGCTTCGCCCTCCAGCACCACCTTGTCTCCCACCGTGCACACCGTGTCGATGACGACTCGCTTCTTCTCCGCGAGCACTTCCTTCACCGTCGCCTTCGCATGCACGGTTTCGCCGATGCGCACCGGCGCCCGGAACCTCAGCGTCTGGCTGATATAGATGGATCCCGGCCCCGGCAGCTTGGTGCCGAGCACGCCCGAGATCAGGCTCGCCGTCAGCATGCCGTGGGCGATGCGGCCCTTGAACATTGTCGTCGAGGCGTACTCCTGGTTGAAGTGAACCGGCTGCGTGTCGCCCGACACCCCGCCAAAGGCCAGGATGTCGGCCTCCGACACGGTCTTGCTGAAAACAGCCGACATGCCGACCTTGAGGTCCTCGAGATCATATCCGCCGACTTCGTTCACTGGTTTCTCCTTGTGCTCGATTGCATTGGCTGAAAAAGCCAATTATGATTTGACACGTCGTACGCACCGCGGCGGTCGCAGATGACGTGATCGTGACATTCAGCGAGATTCGCGCAACGCGTTTCAGCAGTTTCCCGCAAGAGCCCGGCCGGGTCCGGAAGAAACCGGCGCCGGCCCCGGAATAACGTCGAAATAAATGGAATCAAGCGGCGATTATATACTTGAAACGCGCAATCTCACCAAGGAGTTCAAGGGGTTCGTCGCGGTAAGCGACGTCAACCTCAGGGTGAAGCGCGGGACCATTCATGCGCTGATCGGCCCCAACGGTGCCGGCAAGACCACCGTTTTCAATCTGCTCACCCGGTTCCTTCCGGTGACCGGGGGGGCGATATTCTACCGGGGTCACGACATCACCCACGAAAAGCCGGCGCAGGTGGCGCGGCGCGGAATCGTCCGCTCGTTCCAGATTTCCGCCGTGTTCCCGCACCTCACGGTGCTGGAGAACGTTCGGATCGCGCTCCAGCGCCGGCTCGGCACCTCGTTCCATTTCTGGAAATCCGAGCGCACCCTCGAAGTCCTGAACGACCAGGCTCATGAGTTGCTGGAGGCGGTCGGGCTGCGGGAATTCGCGGACTACGTGACGGTGGAGCTTCCGTATGGCCGCAAGCGGGCGCTGGAGATTGCCACTACCCTGGCCATGGACCCGGAGCTGATGCTGCTCGACGAACCCACCCAGGGGATGGGGCACGAGGACGTGGACCGGGTAAAGGAACTCATCAAGAAGGTCGCCGCCAACCGAACGGTGCTCATGGTCGAGCACAACATGCACGTGGTATCGGACATCTCCGACGTAATCACGGTGCTGGCGCGAGGCTCGGTGCTGGCCGAAGGATCCTACGGGGAAGTATCGGGACGTCCGGAAGTGATCGAAGCCTACCTGGGAACGGCCCATGCCTAGCGCCGCCGCCGAGTACCTGCGAGTCACCGACCTGCATGCCTTCTATGGCGAGTCCCACATCCTGCACGGTGTGGATTTCACCGTGAACCGGGGCGAGGTAGTGACGCTGCTGGGACGCAACGGCGCCGGGCGCACCACCACCCTGCGGGCCATCCTGGGGCTGGTCGGAAGCCGCTCGGGCTCGATCATGGTGAATGGAGTGGAGGCAATCCACCTGCCTCCCCATCGGATCGCCTACCTGGGTATCGGCTATTGCCCGGAGGAGCGGGGAATCTATGCCAGCCTGACCTGCGAGGAAAACCTGCTGCTGCCCCCGGTGGTGCGCAGCGGAGGCATGAGCCTGGACGAGATCTACCAGATGTTTCCCAACCTGAAGGAGCGCAGGAGCAGCCAGGGCACGCGGCTCTCCGGCGGCGAGCAGCAGATGCTGGCCGTGGCGCGTATCCTGCGCACCGGCGCCCAGCTCCTGCTGCTGGACGAGATCTCGGAGGGATTGGCCCCGGTCATTGTCCAGGCGCTGGCGCGGATGGTGCGTATGCTCAAGGACAAGGGCTACACCATCATCATGGTCGAGCAGAATTTCCGGTTCGCCGCGCCGCTGGCGGACCGGCATTACATCATGGAGCGCGGCAAGGTCGTCGAGGAGATCCCGGCGCCGCAACTGGAATCCAGGATGGACATGCTGCACGAGTACCTTGGCGTTTAACCCAGTCAACGGAAGGAGAACCAAGCGATGAAACGCAAACTGCTCAGCGCGATGCTTTGTGCCGTCCTCGCCATCAACGGCAGCCCGGTGGCGATGGCCGCCACCAAGGTATCCGACGGCGTGGTGAAGATCGGTGTGCTGACGGATATGTCGGGGACCTACTCGGATCTCGCCGGTCCCGGATCGCTGCTCGCGGTCCAGATGGCGGTTCAGGATTTTGTCGCCAGGGAAAAGCCGGGCTTCAAGGTCGAGGTGATTTCCGCGGACCACCAGAACAAGGGAGACATCTCGGCCAACAAGGCGCGCGAGTGGATCGATACCGAGAAGGTGGACGCCATCATAGACCTGGTCACCACGTCCACCGCGCTGGCGGTGATGAAAGTGGCAAAGGAGAAAAACCGGATCACCATCGTCTCCGGCGCCGCATCCACCCCGATCACCAACGAGCAGTGCACCGACACCAACGTGCACTGGACCTATGACACCTACGCCCTGGCGGTGGGGACCGGCAGGGCGGTGGTGAAGCAGGGCGGCAAGAACTGGTTCTTCCTCACGGCCGATTACGCGTTCGGAAAAGCGCTGGAAAAGGACACCACCGATGTCGTCCTCGAGAACGGCGGCAAGGTCCTCGGCCGTGTGCTGCACCCGTTCCCGGCCCAGGATTTTTCCTCGTTCCTGCTGCAGGCCCAGTCCTCGGGCGCGCAGGTGATCGGCCTCGCCAACGCCGGCAACGACACCATCAACTCCATCAAGCAGGCAGCCGAATTCGGCGTTACCCCGAAGCAGTCGCTCGCTGGATTGCTGATGTTCATTACCGACGTGCACAGTTTGGGCCTCAAGGCCACCCAGGGCATGTACCTCACTACGGGATTCTACTGGGACATGAACGAGGAAACCCGGGCCTGGTCGCGCCGGTTTTTTGAGAAGAAACAGCGCATGCCGAGCATGGTGCAGGCCGGGGACTATTCGGCCATGTATCACTATCTCAAGGCGGTCAAGGCCGCGGGCACCGACGACACCAAGACCGTCATGGCGAAGATGAAGGAGATGCCGGTGAACGACTTCTTCGCCAAGAACGGCAAGATCCGGGACGACGGCCGGATGATCCACGATATGTACCTCGCCCAGGTGAAGAAGCCGGAGGAGTCCAAATACCCCTGGGACTACTACCATATCCGCCAGGTGATCCCGGCCGACCAGGCCTTCACGCCGCTGTCCAAGAGCAAGTGCCCGCTGGTCAAGAAATAGTTAATCCGGACGCTTGAGCGCCGGATTAACCCCGCGAATAGAAGCGTCGCCAGCGGCGGGCGACGCTTAATTCGCGGGCAAGCGGGCGCTTCCCATACCCATGACCGAAATCTTCGGCGTACCGATCCAGGCCCTGTTTGGCCAGTTGCTGATCGGTCTCATCAACGGCTCGTTTTACGCCGTTCTAAGCCTGGGGCTCGCCATCATTTTCGGGCTGCTCAACATCATCAATTTTGCCCACGGCGCCCAGTACATGATGGGGGCGTTCCTGGCGTGGATCGGCATGACCTTCCTTGGGGTCAACTACTGGTGGGCATTGATGCTGTCGCCGCTGGCGGTGGGAGTGACCGGGGTCATCATCGAGCGTACCATGCTGCGCTGGCTGTACCGGCTCGACCATCTGTACGGCCTGTTGCTCACCTTCGGCCTGGCGCTCATCGTCGAGGGCCTGTTCCGCTACAAGTTCGGCATCTCAGGCGAGAGTTACCCGGTTCCGGAAACGCTGGCGGGCGGCATCAACCTGGGGTTCATGTTCCTGCCCAAATACCGTGCCTGGGTAGTGGTGGCATCGCTGGTCGTTTGCTTCGTCACGTGGTACGTCATCGAGCGCAGCAAACTGGGTTCCTACCTGCGCGCGGGAACGGAAAACCCCCAGCTGCTGCAGGCGTTCGGGGTGAACGTACCGCTGATGATCACGCTGACCTACGGTTACGGGGTGGCGCTCGCGGCGTTTGCCGGCGTTCTGGCTGCCCCGATCTTCAACGTCAATCCGGTGATGGGATCGAATCTCATCATCGTCGTATTCGCAGTTGTGGTGATCGGGGGCATGGGATCGATCATGGGCTCGATCGTGACGGGCATCGGCCTGGGCCTCATCGAGGGCGTCGTGAAGTCTGGGATGGTGGCGAACCTGCTCGGTGCCATATTCGACGAGGTGCCGATCGTCGGATCCATCGTCTACCCGGTCAAACTGCTGTTTTCCCCGGAGGCGTCGGCGGTGACGATCTTCGTGATCATGGCCATTGTCCTGCTGCTGCGGCCGGCTGGGTTGTTTGGGCGCGAACGCTAGGAGAGCGCCGGTGAAGCGGATTGCAATGGGCTGGGTGGCGCTGGTTATCGCGGGGCTGATCGCGCCATTCCTGGTATACCCGGTGTTTGTGATGAAGGTGCTTTGCTTCGCGCTTTTCGCGTGCGCCTTCAACCTGTTGCTGGGTTACACGGGATTGCTGTCATTCGGCCACGCGGCGTTTCTGGGCTCAGCGGGCTACATCGCGGGGCATACCATCAAGGTCCTGGGATTTCCTCCCGAACTGGGCATCCTGGCCGGGACCGCGACGGCAGCGGTCCTCGGCTATGTGTTCGGCAGTCTGGCGATAAGGCGCTCGGGGATCTATTTCGCGATGATTACGCTGGCGCTGGCGCAGATGGTGTTCTTCCTGGCGCTGCAGATGCCGTTTACCGGCGGCGAGGATGGGCTGCAGGGCGTGCCGCGCGGCATGCTGTTCGGAGTGATCGACCTGCGCGAAACCATGAACATGTACTACTTCGTGTTCGCGGTTTTCATGATCGGCTTCTGGATCATCTACCGGGCCGTTCATTCTCCCTTCGGGCAGGTGCTGAAAGCGATCCGTGAGAACGAGCCCCGCGCCATTTCCCTCGGCTATGCCGTCGACAAATACAAGCTGCTTGCGTTCGTGCTGTCCGCGGCGCTCTCCGGCCTGGCCGGGGCCACGAAAACCCTGGTATTCCAGCTCGCCTCGCTCACCGACGTCCATTGGCACATGTCGGGAGAGGTGGTGCTCATGACCTTGCTTGGCGGAATGGGTACGGTGTTCGGGCCGGTGGTCGGGGCGGCGGTGGTCATGACCCTGCAGAACTACGGCGCGGAAATCGGGGAATGGGTCACGGTGCTTACGGGAGCGATTTTCGTGGTGTGCGTGCTTGCCTTCCGGCGCGGCATCGTGGGAGAGCTGGCGGCTCTGTTTCCGGTCAGGAAACCTTAGCTCCGGCAATCAGATCGGAAATCGTCTGGCGCTGCCCGGCCATCAGCGGATCGTTGCGCTCGACGCTCATCAGGCTGATCCCGAACACGTAGGCGTAGAGCAGCAGGCTGCGGCTGCGCGCCTCCTCCGGCGCAATGCCGCAGGCCCGAAACAGCCGGCCGGCGCAATCCAGCCGTATCGAATCCACCTTGCGCACGATCTGTGCCGCCGTGGCATCGCGCCGGGCCCAGTCGCGTACCGCGAGCTCGATCAGCATGCCTTTACGGTTGCGGCTCGCACTGTAGACTTCGATCACGTGACGGATGCAGGAGAGTTCCTCGCCTGGTTCCGCCCGGGTCTGCTTGAGGATGTCGCGGATGCGCCCGTCCTTCCAGTTCTCCAGGACGGCGGAGAGCAGGTCCTGGCGGTTCCTGAAGTGCCAGTAGAAACTGCCCTTGGTCACGCCGCAGCGCTTGGCGAGGACTTCCACCCGCAGTCCGTCCACGCCGTGGTCCGCAAGCGAATCGAAAGCTGCCTGGATCCAGGCGTCGCGGTCGAGCTGAGGGCTGGGACGGCTTTCCTGCTTCATCGGCGGGCTTCGGCACTTGACGGCGCGCGGCCCATACGCTAACGTATGGGCACCATACGCATACGTATGGTAATTCTGCGCCGGCGAACCTGGTTGTGTCAAACTATTCATCCCGGCGCAGCGGGCCCCGGAGGATGCTCCGGGGAGGGGCCGGCGAAATTCGGGTCAGGCAGTGAATAAAGGAGAGCCACATTGAAAGTCTTGGTTCCTGTCAAACGCGTGGTGGACTACAACGTCAAGGTGCGGGTGAAGGCCGACGGCACCGGGGTGGACATCGCCAACGTCAAGATGTCCATGAATCCCTTCGACGAAATCGCGGTGGAAGAGGCGATGCGTCTCAGAGAGGCGGGCACGGTTACGGAGATCGTGGCGGTGTCGCTGGGCCCCACCGCATGCCAGGAGACGCTGAGGACGGCGCTCGCCATGGGCGCCGACCGGGCGATTCTCGTGGAAACAGGCGTCGAGTTGCAGCCCTTGGCGGTGGCGAAATGCCTGAAGGCCCTGGTCGCCAGAGAATCCCCCCAGCTTGTGATCTTGGGCAAGCAGGCCATCGACGACGATTCCAACCAGACCGGGCAGATGCTGGCGGCGCTGCTCGGCTGGCCCCAAGGCACCTTCGCCTCCAAGGTGAAGATCGCCGGCGGGGGGGCAGAGGTGATCCGGGAAATCGACGGCGGCCTCGAAACCCTGAGCCTGCAGCTTCCCGCCATCATTACCACCGACCTGCGGCTCAACGAGCCGCGCTACGTGACGCTGCCCAACATCATGAAGGCGAAGAAAAAGCCGCTGGACACAGTGAAGCCCGAGGATCTGGGCGTAGACGTGACCCCGCGGCTGGCGACCCTCAAGGTGGAGGAGCCGCCCAAGCGCAAGGCCGGCGCCCGGGTGGCCGATGTGAATGAGCTGGTGCAGAAACTCCGAAATGAAGCGAAGGTGATCTCATGAGCGTCCTGGTCATTGCCGAACACGACAACTCGGCGTTAAGACCTGCCACCCTCAATGCCGTGACCGCGGCCGCCCAGCTTGGCGGCGAAGTCCATGTGCTGGTGGCGGGAAGCGGCTGCGGCGCGGCCGCCGGGGCCGCCGCGACGGTCGCCGGCGTCGCCAAAGTCCGGACTGCCGACGCTCCGCACTACAAGGAGCAGCTTGCGGAGAATCTCGCCGCGCTGGTGGTATCGCTGGCTTCCGGCTACAGCCACATCCTGGCGCCGGCCACCACCTTCGGGAAGAACTTTCTGCCGCGGGTGGCGGCGCTGCTGGATGTGGCCCAGATCTCCGACATCGTTTCCGTGGTTTCGGCGGATACCTTCGTGCGCCCCATCTATGCGGGCAACGCCATGGCAACGGTCCAGTCGAAGGACGCGATCAAGGTCATCACGGTGCGCACGACCGCGTTCGACGCGGCTGCCGCCGGTGGCGGCGGCGGCGCGGTGGAGGCGGTGGGTGCGGCGGCCGATGCCGGGGTGTCGAAACTCCTCGGCCAGGAACTGACCAAATCCGACCGTCCCGAGCTTACCGCCGCGCGCATCATCGTCTCCGGCGGCCGCGGCATGGGCAGCGGCGAAAACTTCAAGCTTCTGGAAGCGCTGGCGGACAAGCTGGGCGCGGCCATCGGCGCCTCGCGGGCGGCGGTGGACGCGGGCTTCGTGCCCAACGACTACCAGGTGGGGCAGACCGGAAAGATCGTCGCGCCAGAGCTCTATATCGCGGTGGGGATCTCGGGGGCGATCCAGCACCTGGCGGGCATGAAGGACAGCAAGGTGATCGTCGCGATCAACAAGGATATGGAAGCCCCCATCTTCCAGGTGGCCGACTACGGCCTGGTGGCCGACCTGTTCCAGGCAGTGCCCGAGTTGACCGCTGCGCTCGATAAATGATGGGTAAACGGTGAACGGCGAACAGTAAACCGTAAGAAAACCGCAAGGTTTTGCCGTTCACCGTTCACTGTTCACCGTTAACGGCATTTACACGGAGTAACCCATGACAACGTATATCGCCCCGGTCCGGGACATGATGTTCGTCTTGAACGAGCTGGCCGACCTGCAGGAGGTTGGCGCGCTTCCCGGCTGCGAGGAAGTGAATCCGGAGCTGGTGGAATCCATTCTCGACGAGGCGGGCAAGTTCGCCTCCGAAATCATCGCGCCCCTCAACGCGTCGGGCGACCGCCAGGGCAGCCGCCTCGAGAAGGATGGCGCGGTGAAATCCCCGGAAGGCTTCAAGCAGGCCTACCGCAAGTTCGTCGAAAACGGCTGGGGGGCCCTGTCCTGCCCGCCGGAATTCGGCGGGCAGGGACTGCCCCAGATCGTGGCCAAGCCGGTGCAGGAGATGTGGAAAGCTGCGAATCTGTCCTTTTCCCTCTGTCCCATGCTGACTCAGGGCGCGATCGAGGCGCTGGTGCACCATGCCTCGCCGCAGCTCCGCGAAACCTTCCTGCCGAAGATGGTATCGGGCGAGTGGCGCGGGACCATGAACCTCACCGAGCCCCAGGCGGGCTCCGACCTGGCGGCGGTGCGCAGCCGCGCCGAGCCGGAGGGCGACCACTACCGCATCTACGGGATGAAGATTTTCATCACCTGGGGCGAGCAGGACCTCACGGGAAACATCGTGCACCTGGTGCTGGCGCGGCTTCCGGATGCGCCGGAAGGCGTGAAGGGGATATCGCTGTTCGTCGTGCCCAAGTTCCTGGTGAATCCCGACGGCTCCCTGGGCCGGCGCAACGACCTGCAATGCGTGTCCCTGGAGCACAAGATGGGCATCCACGCGAGTCCCACCGCGGTGATGGCCTACGGCGATAAGGAGGGAGCCATCGGCTACCTGGTGGGCCAGCCCAACCGCGGGCTCGAGTACATGTTCACCATGATGAACCACGCGCGTCTGGCGGTGGGGCTCGAGGGTCTGGCGATTTCCGACCGGGCTTACCAGCAGGCATTGAACTATGCCAAGGAACGGGTCCAGGGCCGTGCGCTTACCCAGCCCGGCGCCGGGCGCGTGACCATCATCCATCACCCGGACGTGCGGCGCATGCTCATGAGCATGAAGTCCCAGGTGGAAGCCATGCGTGCCGTGGCCTATCTCACCGCCGGCTACATGGACCAGGCGGCGCGCCATCCCGACAAGACCGAGCGGGCCCGCTACCAGGGGCTGGTGGACTTCATGACGCCGGTGGTGAAGGGCTGGTGCACCGAAAACTCCATCGAGATCACCTCCACCGGCATCCAGGTGCACGGGGGCATGGGATTCATCGAAGAGACCGGAGCCTGCCAGCACATGCGCGATGCCCGGATTACCACCATCTACGAGGGCACCACCGGCATTCAGGCCAATGACCTGATCGGCCGCAAGATGGCGCGGGAAAACGGTACCACCCTCAAGGTGCTGCTGGAGATCATGCGTGCCGATCAGGCGAAGGTGGCGCGAGTCTCCGACCCGGATTTCAACGCCATCGCGGCCTCCCAGAACGCGGGCCTCGACGCCGTGGCCGAATGTGCGGAATGGGTAGTCAAGACTTATCACCAGGACCCGGCGCAGGCCGCCGCCGTCGCCGTTCCGTTCCTGATGTTGATCGGAACCGTGTGCGGAGGCTGGCAGATGGGTCGCGCGGCGCTGGTGGCGCGCGAGAGGCTGGCCGCCCAGGAGGGGGATGAGTCGTTTCACAAGGCCAAGATCAAGACCTCCCGTTTCTATGCCGATCACATCCTGCCGCGGGCGGTGGCCTATCGCCACGCCGTCGTGCAGGGTGCGGAGGACGCGCTGGCGCTGGAAGAGAACCAGTTTTAACCCGGACCGGGATATTTCCCGGCCTGGTGCGGCATCCATGCGCGGACGGGCCTGCGGGCCCGACCCACAACAAGAACCTGGAGGGGCCATGGATCGGAGCGTCAATTTCGAGCCGCTTACGCCGACGGCATTCCTCGCCCGCTCGGGCAGGGTGTTTGCCGACCGGCTGGCTGTCGTGGACGGCGCGCGGCGCTTTACCTACGGTGAACTCCTCGATCGCAGCCAGCGCCTCGCCGGAGCGTTACAGTCGATCGGTGCGGGACCCGGCGCAAAAGTCGCGGTGCTGGCGCCCAACAGCCACATCCTGCTGGAGGCCCACTACGGTGTGCCCATGGCAGGCGCCGCTCTGGTGGCCCTCAATTTCCGTCTCACTCCCTCGGACTTCGCCTACATCGTCGGCCACTCCGGCGCGAAGGTCCTGATCCACGACGCGGAGTACCGGGCCGCGGCGAAGGAAATCGTGGCCCAGGTGGGAGCGGGCCTTCGGCTCATCGAGGCGGGCGGCGAAAACGACGCGTACGAAAAGCTGATCGCCTCGGCGCGCCCCCGCCTGACGCCGGTGGAAGACGAGCACGGGCTGCTGGCCCTCAATTACACCAGCGGCACCACCGCCCGCCCCAAGGGCGTCATGTATCACCACCGCGGCGCCTATCTCCAGGCGCTGGCCATGGCGTTCCAGATGCGGCTGGAGGCCGACTCGGTTTATCTGTGGACGCTGCCCATGTTTCATTGCAACGGCTGGTGCTTCACCTGGGGCGTGACGGCGGCTGGCGGCGTCCATTTGTGCCTCAGGAAGCTGGATCCGGGGCTGGTCTGGGGACACCTGCGCCAGTCCAACGTTTCCCACTTTTGCGCCGCGCCCACGGTACTCACCATGATCGCGTGGGACGCGGAAGCGGAGGCCGGACCTACGGCTCGGCCGGTCCGGGTCGCGACGGGCGGCGCTCCACCGACACCGGCGCTGCTCACCCGCGCCGCCGAGCTGGGCATTGATGTCACGCATCTGTACGGGCTCACCGAAACCTACGGTCCGTCGGTGATCTGCGATTGGCGGCCCGAGTGGAGCCGACTGCCTTCCCCGGAACAGGCACGGATCAAGGCGCGCCAGGGCGTGGGCAACGTCATTTCCCAGGAACTGCGGGTCGTGGATTCCGACGGCGCTGACGTACCGGCGGACGCCAAGTCCCTTGGCGAGATCGCGCTCCGCGGCAACAACGTGATGTTGGGCTATTACAAGGACGAGGAGGCCACGAGAAAGGCGATGCCCGACGGCTGGCTTCGCACCGGCGACCTGGGGGTGATGCACCCGGACGGTTACGTGGAGCTCAAGGACCGGGCCAAGGACATCATTATCTCCGGCGGCGAGAACATCTCTTCGGTGGACGTGGAGCAGGCGCTGGCTTCCCATCCGGCGGTACTGGAAACGGCAGTGGTCGCGGCGCCGGATCAGAAGTGGGGCGAGATCCCGGTGGCCTTCGTCACCCTCAAGACCGGCGCCAGCGCCACCGACGCGGAACTCATCGCCCACGTGAGGGAAAGGCTGGCCCACTTCAAGGCGCCAAAAAAAGTCGTTTTCGGTCCGCTGCCCAAGAACGCCACCGGCAAGGTGCAGAAATTCGTGCTCCGCGAGCGTGCCAGGAAAGGATTTCCTCAAACGTCATGACTACATCTGACTCAACGACTTCCGCCCGTCCAGGCACGGCCCGGAGCGTGGAGGAGGCGAAAGGCGCGCTGGAGTGCTTCATCGCCAGGGAATCCCGGTGTCGGAAAGCGACCATCACCGGCCTGGTGCGCCTGAGCGGCGGCGCAATCCAGGAAAACTGGGCGCTCGATGTGCTGATCGAGGGCGGACCCCGCGCGGGCGTTCAGCAGTGGGTGCTGCGCACCGATGCCCAGTCGACGGTGGCCGAGAGCCTCACCCGGCCCCAGGAATTCGCGGTGCTGAAGGCAGTGCACGAGGCGGGCGCCCGGGTTCCCGAACCCCTGTGGCTGTGCCGGGATCGGGAGGTTCTGGGGAAGGATTTTTACCTGATGCAGCGGGTTGCCGGAGTCGCGGCGGGGCACCGCGTGGTGAAGGACCCGGGGCTGGGTGGCGATCGGGTTCGCCTGCTGGAAGACCTGGGCGAGAGCCTGGCGCATCTGCATTCCCTCACCCCCGGGCATCCCGGCCTGGAGTTCCTGATGCATCCCGGTACCGCGCCAGCGCTGACCTGCGTCGCCGACTATCGTCGCCATCTCGATGCCGCGCGCGATCCCCATCCGGTCCTCGAGTGGGGTCTCGCGTTTTGCGAACGACACGGGCCCGCGGAGGAGGCGGTCACGCTCATTCACCGGGATTTCCGCACCGGCAACTACATGGTGGATGGAGAGGGACTTGCCGGCATTCTCGACTGGGAGTTCACCGCCTTCGGCGATCCCCTGGAAGACATCGGCTGGTTCTGCGCCAAGTGCTGGTGCTTCGGGCAATATGCGCGCGGCGCCGGCGGCATCGGTCCCCGCGGGCACTTCTACCGGGCCTACGAGCGGGTGTCGGGGCGCGGCGTCGATCCGCATTGGGTGACCTACTGGGAAATCATGGCGCACCTGCGCTGGGCGGTGATCGCGCTCCAGCAGGGCGAGCGTCACCTGTCGGGAGAAGAGCCCTCGCTGGAACTGGCGTTGACGGGTCGAATACCGGCCGGGCTCGAGCTGGAAACCCTGCGGCTGGCGCGACTGTTCGAGGAAGGAAGGTAGCCATGTACGACCAGCCGCGGGGAAACGATCTGCTTGCCATCGCGCGGGAGACCCTCATCGACGAGGTGCTGCCGGCGCTGCCCGAGGACAAGCGCTATGCCGGGCTCATGGTGGCCAATGCCATGGCGATTGCCGCCCGCGAGGCGGAGCTGGGCCCGGAAGCCTGGCGTGTCGAGTACCGCCTGCTGTGCGGGTATTTCCAGGAAGCGGAGGAGCCGGGGCTGGAACAGGCGGCGTTGGCCAGCCGGGTGCGGGAACTCAACGCGCGTCTCGCAGGTGAAATCCGTGCAGAAACGGTGAGCCTTGAAGAGGGGAGGCTGCGGCAGGTCCTCGACGAGATCACGCGGATGAAGCTTCGCGTATCGAATCCCAGGGCCCTCAAGGCGGAGGGGCAGGAGTAGCCCGTGGCCTATCCCGGCGCCGATTTTGCCCGCCGCAGGATCTACCTGGTGCGACACGGGGACGTGGCCTATTTCGATGCCGACGGGCGGCCGCTGGATCCGCGCCGGGTCGGACTGTCTGCGGCAGGACGGGAAGAAGTGGAGGCGCTGGCCATGGTGCTGCGCGGCGCCCCCATCGACCGGGCGGTATGCTCCGGGATGCCGCGGGCCCGCCAGACGGCTGAAGTCCTGCTGGCGGGGAAATTTCCCGGCATCGAGGACGAGCCCGACTTCAGGGAAATCCGGGCCGGCCGGCTGAGGGAGATTCCCGGAGCGGAGCGGGAGCGCGTCGTGGCCCGGGCTTACCAGGAGGCCCAGGCCGAGGGCGCGCGCTTCATCGGCGGGGAAACATTTGCCGAATTCCAGGCCCGTGTGTTGCGCGCGTTTGACAAGCTGCTCGCCGACGAAAGCTGGACCACCCTGCTCATTGCCAGTCACGATGGCGTGAACCGGGTGGTCCTGGGATGGGCGATGGATATCGGGCTGGCGGCGCTCCCCGCCCTGGAGCAGGACACGGCCTGTCTGAACATCATCGACGTGGACTGGAAAGACCGGAAGCCGGTGCGCAAGCTCGTAAGAATGGTGAACTTTACCGCCCATGACGCGGCGAAGCGGCATTTGTACCTCACCGGCATGGAGCGCATTTACCTGGCCTATCGCGCTGACTGACAGGGAGAAATCATGCGGGACATGTTTACGCTCAAGGGAAAACGCGCCATCGTCACCGGCGCCTCGGGCGGCCTCGGCAGCCACTTCGCGCGCACGCTCGCCGGGGCGGGCGCCGACGTCGCGCTGGCTGCGCGCCGGGTCCAGCGGATGCAGGCCTTGAAGCGCGAGATCGAAGCGTCGGGTGCGAGGGCCTGCGTGGTGGAACTGGACGTGACCGACGCCGCGAGCGTTACTGCCGGGACCGCGGCCGCGGCGCAGGCGCTGGGCGGCGTGGACCTGCTCATCAACAACTCGGGGATCACTGTAACCAAACCGGCGCTGGAGCAGGACGAGGACGACTGGCGGCAGGTGATCGATACCAACCTCAGCGGCGCCTGGCATATGGCCCAGGCCTGCGCGCGGCAGATGGTCGCACAGGGCAGCGGCGGGGCCGTCATCAACATCGCGTCCATCGCAGGCCTGCGGGTCGCAGGGCAGATTCCCGGCTACTGTGCTTCCAAGGCCGGGCTCATCCAGCTCACGAAAGCGCTTGCCCTCGAGTGGGCCCGTCATGGCATCCGGGTCAACGCGCTGGCGCCGGGCTACATCGAAACCGACATCAACCGGGAATTCTTCGCCACTGCCGCGGGAGAGGCCCTGCTCAAGCGGGTTCCCCAGCGGCGGCTTGGCAAACCCGAAGATCTGGACGGTGCGCTTCTCTTGCTTGCCAGCGATGCCGGCCGTTTCATGACCGGATCGGTGGTCACCGTGGATGGCGGCCACATGGTCAATACTTTGTGACGGGAAACCCCATGGATTTCACCCTGCCCCCCGAGATCGAATCCTACCGCGCCCGCATTCGCGAATTCGTGGCGCAGCGCCTGCTGCCCCTGGAAAGGGATCGCGCCTCCTATGACGGGCACGAGAACATCCGGCCCGAGCTGCTTGCGAAGCTGAGGGAGCAGGCCCGGGCCGAGGGACTTTGGGCGCTGCAGATGCCGAAATCCCGTGGCGGACAGGGCCTGCCGGTGGTCGGCATGGGCGCCTGCTACGAGGAAATGAACTACTCCATCTTCGGGCCCGTCGTGTTCAACTGCGCCGCGCCCGACGACGGAAACATGATCGTGCTCAACAAGATCCTGTCCGAGGTGCAGAAAGACCAGTGGCTGCAGCCCATCATTGACGGGCGCGTGCGCTCATCCTTCGCCATGACCGAGCCCATGCCGGGCTCGGGCTCCGATCCCGCCATGATGCTCACCACCGCGACCAGAAAGGGCGACAAGTGGGTGATCCACGGCCGCAAGTGGTTCATCACCGGCGCGGGAGAGGCGAAGCACTTCATCCTGGTGGCGAAAACCTCGGACGACCGGCGCAAGGGGCTCACCGCTTTTCTGTTCCATGCCGACCAGCCGGGCTGGCGCATCGAGCGGCGCATCCCCATCATGGGTCCCGAGGAGCACGGCGGCCATTGCGAGATGATATTCGACGGGCTGGAAATTTCCGACGGGAACCGGCTGCTCGATGTGGGCGACGGACTGAAGGTGACCCAGATCCGGTTGGGCACCGCGCGGCTCACCCATTGCATGCGCTGGCTGGGATTGTCCAAGCGCTGCCTCGCCATTGCCGCCGACTATGTTTCCGAGCGCGCGAGCCAGGGCGTGAAGCTGGCTGAACGCGAGGGGGTGCAATGGATGCTGGGGGAGGCCGCGATGCAGATCCAGATCGGGCGGCTCCTGGTCATGCATGCGGCCTGGAAGCTCGACCAGGGGGATTTCGCGCGCAAGGAGCTGTCACTGGCCAAGGTGGCGGTGGCCGACGTGCTCAACAAGTCCGCCGATACTGCGATCCAGCTTTGCGGGGCTCGGGGCTACTCCAAGGACACGCCGCTGGAGTGGATCTACCGCTACGCCCGGCAGGCCCGGCTGGTGGACGGAGCTTCGGAAGTGCACAAGATGGTCCTGGCCCGGCACTACCTGGACGAGCGCACCGATTTCTGGCGCTGGGATTGACCCGGGTGATTCCAGGCCGTTTAAAAAAGGTTGACAGACAGCCAAAACAAACGCATGATTTAAACATTCGTTTGAATCGGTCGTTTGAAAATGTTTCCCGAAACCCGTTTTGCCGCCGATACCAAGGAGCGCATCCTGGATGCCGCCGAGGCCCTGTTCGTAGAGCAGGGCTTCGTGGCGACATCGCTGCGCATGATCACCGCCAAGGCCGGGGTCAACCTGGCGGCGGTCAACTACCATTTCGGCTCCAAGGATGAGCTGATCAAGGCCGTGTTCGAGCGGCGCCTGGGGCCCCTCAACAAGGAGCGGATCGCCTACCTCGACCGGCTGGAGGCCCAGGCCAAAGGCAAGCCGCTCAAGCCCGAGCAGGTGGTGGAAGCCATGGTGAGTGCGGCCCTCAAGCTCTCCCGCGATCCCTTGAAAGGCGGCACCGCGTTCCTGCGGCTGCTTGGCCACACCATCGCCGAGCCCGCGGACTACATGCAGCGTTTCCTGCCTGAGCAGTACCGGGAGGTGGTGGTGCGCTTCAAGGCGGCCTTTGCCAGGGCGCTACCCGAAATTCCCGAGCAGGAGTTGGTATGGCGCATGCATTTCATGTTCGGCGCCATGACCTATTCCATGGCCGGCAACGACGCGCTGCGGCTGATCGCCTCGTGCAAGCTGTGCGAGGCCGACGACGCCGAAAGCATTGTCCGGCGCCTGGTGCCGTTCCTGGTGGCAGGTTTGCAGGCGCCCCTTCCGGCTGCTAGAACGGAAGGAAAACCGGACACCCGCCGCGCCACCCGCAAGCGCGCGGCCTGAACCGATACGAGGAGGTGGAGAATGACGACGACCGGCCTTATCCTGGTGGCGCTGGCCACGGTGCTGGTGCTGGGCTATTTCCGCGCACCCGCCCTGGGCTGGACCGCCGGAATCGGTCTGCTGCTGTTCGCGGCGACCATGCTGGACGGCATCGCGCCGGGACTGAGAACCGCGCTGTGGAGCCTGTTCGTTCTCGGCGCGCTGCTGTTCAACCTGCCGGCCCTGCGCCGGAGCCTGATCAGCGCGCCGGTGCTCAACCGCTTCCGCAAGATCCTGCCCCAGGTGTCCCAGACCGAGCAGGAGGCGCTCGATGCCGGCACCGTGTGGTGGGATGGACAAATCTTCAGCGGCAGTCCGGACTGGAACAAGCTCCTGTCGTTTCCCAAGCCGCGCCTTAGCTCCGAGGAGCAGGCCTTCCTCGACGGCCCCGTGGAGGAGCTATGCCGGATGCTGGACGACTGGAAGATCACCCACGAGCTCTACGATCTACCGCCGGAGGTCTGGCAGTTCATGAAAGAGAAGGGCTTCTTAGGGATGATTATTCCAAAGGAGCACGGCGGACTCGGCTTCTCGGCGTTGGCCCATTCGGAAGTCGTAATGAAGCTCACGTCCCGCAGCGGTACCGGCGCGGTCTCGGTTATGGTCCCCAACTCTTTGGGACCCGCGGAACTGCTGCTCCATTACGGGACCGACGCCCAGAAGAAACACTACCTGCCGCGGCTTGCCAAGGGCCTGGAGATACCCTGCTTCGCCCTGACCGGACCCGAGGCCGGCTCCGATGCGGCCTCGATTCCCGATTTCGGCATCGTCTGCCGGGGCGAATTCGAGGGCAGGAAGGACGTTCTCGGCATGCGCGTCACATGGGAGAAGCGCTACATCACGCTGGGCCCCGTTGCGACCGTGCTCGGTCTCGCGTTTCGACTGTACGATCCCGATCACCTGCTTGGCGACAACGAGGACGTCGGCATTACAGTAGGCCTGATTCCCACCAGCACGCCGGGGGTGGTGATCGGACGGCGTCATCTGCCGCTAAATTCGGCGTTCCAGAACGGCCCCACCTCCGGCAAAGACGTGTTCATTCCCCTGGACTGGGTGATGGGCGGGCGGGAACGGGTGGGACAGGGCTGGCGCATGCTCATGAACTCGCTCGCTGCCGGCCGCTCGATTTCGCTGCCTGCCAACGGTACCGGCATGGCCAAGCTGTGCTCCCGGGCCACGGGTGCCTATGGCCGGGTGCGGACCCAGTTCCGGACCCCCATCGGCCGATTCGAAGGTATCGAGGAGGCGCTGGCCCGCATCGGCGGCAACACCTACATGATGGATGCGGCGCGGGTCATGACCGCAGGGGCTGTGGACCTGGGGGAGAAGCCAGCGGTAGCGTCGGCGATCGTCAAGTACCATCTCACCGAACGGGCGCGGCAGGTGATCAACGACGCCATGGACGTGCACGGGGGCAAGGGAATCTGCATGGGTCCGCGCAACTACCTGGCGCGCGCTTACCAGCAGACCCCGATTGCCATCACCGTGGAAGGTGCCAACATCCTTACCCGCAGCATGATCATCTTCGGCCAGGGGGCGATCCGCTGCCATCCCTACGTCCTGAAGGAAATCGCCGCCACGCGGGAGGTCGACGGCACCCGGGCGGTCGCGGATTTCGACGATGCTTTTTTCGGCCACATCAATTTCGTGGTGTCCAACGCGGCGCGCGCCCTTCTGCTGGGCGTGACCGGCGCGCGGCTCGCTGCCGTTCCCGGCGGTCCCCACACCCGCCGCTATTACCAGCAGTTGAGCCGGCTGTCGGCGGCCTTTGCCCTGGTCGCCGACGTATCCATGCTGGTGGTGGGCGGGGCCCTCAAGCGCAAGGAGAAGCTCTCAGCAAGGCTCGGCGACATCCTGAGCCAGATCTATCTGTGTTCGGCGACGCTCAAGCGCTTCGAGGACGACGGGCGTCCGGACGCGGATCTGCCGCTGCTCCATTGGTCCATGCAGGATGCCCTGGTCCGTATCCAGGCGGCGATGGACGGCCTGCTGCAGAATTTCCCGATCCGGGTTCTCGGTCTGCTTCTGCGCCTGGTGGTGTTCCCAACAGGAAAACCCTTTGTTGCGCCCGGCGACCGGCTGGGCCACCAGGTGTCGGACCTGCTGCTCACTCCGGGCGACGCGCGCAACCGGCTGACGCACGGCATTTACCTTCCGAAGGCGGAAGGCGAGATTCTGGCCGACCTGGAGCGGGCCTTCATCGGCGCCGTGGAATGCGAGGCGGTGGAAGCCAGGGTGCGCGCAGCCGTGAAGCGCGGGGAGATCGGCGCCGCGGGCTGGGAGGAGCAGGTGAAGGAGGCCCTCGCCAAGGGTGTGATTTCCTCCCGCGACCGCGAAATCCTCGAGCGCCAGAAGCAGCTGCGCCGGGCCGTGATCATGGTGGACGATTTCCCTGCGGATTTCGGCCGCAGCCAGCAGCCGGCGGCCATCGCGGCGGCACCGACCCGCAACGCTGCCTAGGACGGAGAACGGGAGCATGAATTCCACGCAGGGGCGGGTCGACAACATTCCCCAGGAGGTGGCGGTCACCCTGGATGGCCTGTTCCGGGAGCGGGTTGCCCGCACCCCGGATAACGTCGCCTACCGGGAGTTCGACGAGCACCAGGGCAAATGGGTGGACTATACCTGGCGCGAGATGGACCGGCATGTCGCCCGCTGGCAGGCGGCGATGCGGCGCGATGGCCTCAAGCCCGGCGAGCGGGTGGCCGTGATGCTCAAGAACTGCCCGGCCTGGGTCATGCTGGACCAGGCCGCGCTGGGAATGGGGATGGTGGTGGTGCCCCTCTACACCTCGGACCGCCCCGACAACGTGGCCTACGTGATCAACGATTCGGGCGCCAAGCTGCTGCTCATCGAGGGGGAGGATCAGTGGCTGGCACTGTCGGCGGTGCGGCAGGAGCTCACGGGGCTCACCCGCATCCTTACGCTCCAGATGGTCGAGGACAGCATCAACGAGCCGCGCCTGCGTACGGTGGGGGAATGGCTTCCCGACGAGGCCGCCGAGGTGGAACACGTCACCAGCGACCCGAAGCTTCTTGCCACCATCGTCTACACCTCCGGCACGACCGGGCGGCCCAAGGGGGTGATGCTCTCCCACAACAACATCATCAGCAACGCCGCGGCATGTCTGAAGACCATGGCGGTGCGCACCGACGACATGCTGCTCTCGTTCCTGCCGCTGTCCCACACCTTCGAACGCACGGTGGGCTATTACCTCACGATCATGTCCGGGTCCACGGTGAGCTACTGCCGCGGCATTCCGGTTCTCGCCGACGATCTGCAGATCGTGCGACCGACCATTCTCATCACCGTGCCCCGCATTTTCGAGCGGGTCTACGCCGGCATTCGCGCCAAGCTTGCCGAGGCGCCACCCGCCCGGCGCAAGCTGTTCGATCTGGCGGTGGAAGTGGGCTACGCCCGTTTCGAATATCTCCAGGGCCGCGGACCCTGGAAGCCCGCGTTCCTGCTCTGGCCGGTGCTGAACAGGCTGGTCGCCTCCAAGGTGCTGGCGCGCCTCGGCGGAAGGCTCAGGGCCACCATCTGCGGCGGCGCCGCGCTGGCACCCGACGTCTCGCGGGTTTTCATCGGGCTGGGGCTGAACGTGCTGCAGGGCTATGGCCTCACCGAGACCAGCCCGGTGGCAACCACCAACCGGGTGAACGACAATCTGCCGGCCAGCGTGGGAACAACACTGCCGGGGGTGGAGGTGAAGATCGGCGAGCGCAACGCGCTACTGGTGAAGGGCCCCAATATCATGCTCGGATACTGGAATAATCCTGAGGCCACCCGGGCCATGTTCACGGAGGACGGCTGGCTCAACACCGGGGACACGGTACGAATCGATGAGAAGGGACACATCTTCATCACCGGGCGCCTCAAGGAAATCATCGTCATGAGCAACGGCGAGAAAGTTCCGCCGGTGGACCTGGAAGCGGCAATCCTGCGGGATTCCCTGTTCGAGCAGGTAATGCTGCTGGGCGAAGGCAAGCCCTACCTCAGCGTGCTGGCGGTGCTTAACGCCGAGCGCTGGAAGGCGATCGCCAAGGACTATGGCCTGGATGCCGACGCCCATCAGGTGCTGGGAAGCCAGCAGGCGGAACAGATGGTTCTGGAGCGGATCACGCATCACCTTCGGGAATTCCCGGGTTATGCCCAGGTGCGCCGCGCGGCGCTGTTCCTCGATCCCTGGACCGTGGAGAACGGATTCCTCACGCCCACCATGAAGCTCAAGCGCAGCCGCGTGATCGAGCATTACCGCAGCCAGGTGAACAGCCTGTACGAGGGACACTGAAGTGCCCGGCTATGAAGAGCACGACGTCACCTGCCTGCCGGAGGGCAAGGACCCGACACTGCGGGTGGTGCCCATGCCCTCCGATGCCAACTACGTCGGCGACATCTTCGGTGGCTGGATCATGGCGCAGGTGGACATCGCGGGGGCGATTCCCGCGATCCGGCGGGCCCGCGGGCGCGTGGCCACGGTGGCGGTCAACCAGTTCGTGTTCAAGCAGCCGGTATTCATCGGTGACGTGGTGAGCTTCTACGCCGAGGTGGTGCGGGTGGGCCGCTCCTCCATCACGGTGGACGTGCAGGTCTACGCCCAGCGCAACGAGCGCAACGAGATTTGCGTCAGGGTGACGGAGGCTACGCTCACCTACGTGGCGGTGGGAGAGGACCGCAAGCCGCGTGCCATTGCGCCCTCGGCATGAACCACGCGTGCTGCGCAGCAGCATGAATGAATACAGGATCAGCGTATGATTCGACGTTGCCGTAACCATAACCGTAAAAGGAGAGCCGTAATGAAAACAGGTAGGAAGCTGATGGCCGTCGCAGTGACCGGCGCGCTTGCGACCATCTCGGGAGGGGCGTTGGCGGCGGGGTTTGCGCTGATCGAGCAGAACGCCAGCGGGATGGGCAACGCCTATGCGGGTGCGGCTGCCGTGGCCGAGGATGCCAGCACGATCTATTTCAATCCCGCCGGACTCACTCGGGTACCCGGCAGGCAGTTCGTGATTGCGGGACACGCCATCCGCCCGACCGCCAAGTTCAGGGACGGGGGGTCCACCGAGACATCCCCGTTCATTCCCGCCGGGGCGCTGGTCACCCATAACGGCGGCGATGCGGGGGACTGGGCATTTGTCCCGAATCTTTATTATGCGATGGACATCAACCCGAGGTGGAAATTCGGCATCGGCTTGAATGCGCCGTTCGGACTGAAGACGGAATACGACTCTGGATGGACCGGACGGCACCACGCCCTCAAGTCCGAGCTGGAGACGCTTAATATCAATCCGACTGTCGCGTACAAGGTTAGCGACGATGTGTCCGTTGGCGTGGGACTGAGCTACCAGCGGATCGATGCGGAGCTGACCAATGCGGTTCCAACTCCCTTTGGTGATGGCACGGCCAAGCTCGAAGGGGACGACGATTCCTGGGGTTTCAATCTTGGGGTGCTGTTCAATGCGGGCCCCAATACACGTGTCGGGATCAGCTACCGGTCAACGATTGACTACACGCTTGAGGGCACCGTTGTTACGTCGCTGCCGGCGCCGCTTGCGGGGACCACGACGCCGATCCGGGCCGACGTCACCATGCCTGACACGCTCTCAGTCAGCATCGCGCACCAACTCAATCCGAGATGGGAGATTTTGGCGGACTGGACTTACACGCGATGGAGCGAAATCCAGAGCATCAGGATACTCAACGCAAATACAGGCGCCCTCGTGAGTGCCCTTGATCTTCTGTTTGACGATTCAAACCGGATATCGGTCGGCGCCAACTACCAGTACAGCGACAATCTCAAGCTCCGGTTCGGAATCGCCTACGACGAGACGCCGGTCCGGAACGCGACGACGCGCACCGCCCGCCTGCCGGACGAAGACCGCACTTGGCTCGCCATCGGCGGCAAGTATCGGGTATCCAGGGCGGGAACGCTTGACTTTGGATACGCCCATTTGTTCATCCGCGACCCGGATATCAACAGAGCGGCAACGGTGGACGCCTTTGGGGGTGCCGTCGTGCTCACCGGCAACTACGACAGCGACGTCAACATCCTGAGCATCCAGTACACCCACAGCTTCTAGAAACACGGGGCGGCAGCCCATGAGGACTGCCGCCCGTTCTTCCGGCGAGGCAGTTCTCGCCGGTCCGCTTTCCCGATTTGTGCAAAATCCGTTCCCGAGGAATTCATGCCATCCGCAACTCCTTTTGTTGTTCGCAATGTCGCAGTGCTGGGCGCGGGCGTGATGGGGGCCCAGATCGCCGCCCAGCTCGCCAACGCCGACGTGCAGCCCATCCTGTTCGAGCTTCCGGCCAGGGAGGGCGACCCCAGCGCCAACGTGCGCAAGGCCATCGAGGGCCTGAAGAAGCTCGATCCCAGCCCGATTTCCTCCGGCGCCCGTGCCGACTTCATCCGCGCCGCCAACTACGACCAGCACCTGGAGCTGCTCCGGGAGTGCGACGTGGTGATCGAGGCCATTTCCGAGCGCATGGACTGGAAGAAGGCACTGTACGAAAAGGTGGCGCCGCATCTCGCCGAGCATGCGATTTTCGCCAGCAACACGTCCGGGCTGTCCATCAACGAGCTGTCGAGGGCGATGCCCGAATCGCTGCGCCACCGCTTCTGCGGGGTGCACTTTTTCAATCCGCCGCGCTACATGCACCTGGTGGAGCTGATACCCTGCCAGGCCACCGAACCCGCGATCCTGGACCGGCTGGAAACCTTTCTGGTCACCAACCTGGGAAAGGGAGTGATCCGGGCGAAGGACACGCCCAACTTCATTGCCAACCGGGTGGGCGTGTTCTCCATGCTCGCCACCATGCATCACTGCAAGGAATTCGGCCTGGGCTTTGACTTAGTGGACGCGCTGACCGGGCCGCTCATCGGGCGCCCCAAGAGCGCCACCTTCCGCACTGCCGACGTGGTGGGCCTGGATACGCTTGACCATGTGGTCAAGACCATGGCGGACACTTTGCCCAACGATCCGTGGTACCGGTTCTATGCCTCGCCCGACTGGCTCAAGGGCCTCATCGAAACCGGCGCACTGGGACAGAAGACCAAGCGCGGCATCTACCAGAAGGTGGGAAAGGAAATCCAGGTCCTCGATCTGCAGCAGAAAAATTACCGGCCTTCCGCCGGCGAGGCCGACGACAAAGTGAAGGAGATACTGAAGAACAGGAACGTGGCCGAGCGTTTCGCGGCCCTGCGCAGCAACGCCGACCCCCAGGCCCAATTCCTGTGGGCCTGCTATCGCGACGTGTTCCATTACTGTGCGGTGCACTTGGCAGAGATCGCCGACAACGCTCGGGACGTGGACCTGGCGATTCGCTGGGGCTTCGGCTGGAACCAGGGCCCGTTCGAGATCTGGCAGGCCGCCGGCTGGCAGACTGTGGCCGGCTGGATCGCCGAGGACATCGCCGCCGGCAAGACCATGGTAAAGGCGGCGCTTCCGGGTTGGGTGACCGAATCGGGACGCGCCGGAGTACATGCACCGCAGGGCTCATTTGCTCCAGCGACCAAGAACTACGCGGCACGCTCGAACCTGCCCGTGTACAAGCGTCAGCCATTCCCGGATGGTTTGCTGGGCGAATCGCGCAGCTACGGCCAGACCGTGTTCGAGACCGACGCGGTGCGCCTGTGGCACATGGGGGACGAGGTTGCGGTGCTGTCCTTCAAGAGCAAGATGCACACCATCGGCGACGATGTGCTGGAGGGGACCCAGCGCGCCATCGAGGAGGCGGAGCGGGGCTTCCGCGGCCTGGTCATCTGGCAGACCGAGCCGCCGTTCTCCGTGGGCGCCAATCTGCAGCGGGCCCAGGACCGTATGAAGAGCAACGAAAAACCTTCGGCCCTCGGCTCCATGCTGAAGAAATTCAAGAAGGAAGCCCAGTCCGTGGTGCTCAAGGCCGCGCGCCAGCTCAATGTGGCGGATGCCCTTATGGCAGGGAAGCTGGCCCAGGTGGAGGAAGTGGTGGTGGCGTTCCAGCAGACCACCCAGGCGCTCAAGTACGCCATGGTTCCCACCGTGGCGGCGGTGGACGGGATGGCGTTCGGCGGCGGCTGCGAGTTCATCATGCATTCGGCCCGGGCCGTGGCCACCCTGGAGAGCTACATCGGCCTGGTGGAAGTGGGCGTAGGGCTGCTTCCCGCGGCCGGCGGTTGCAAGGAGTTCGCGCTGCGGGCGGCGCGGGAGACGCGGGGCGGCAATCATCTCGCCCTGATCCAGAGCGCGTTCCAGACCATCGCCATGGCCCAGGTGGGGAAGAGCGCGGAGCAGGCGAAGGAGCTGGGCTACCTGCGCCCCTGTGACCGGATCGTGATGAACCGCTTCGAGCTGCTGCACGTGGCGAAAGCGGAAGCGATCGCGCTGGCCGAGGCCGGATACCGCCCGCCGCTCAAGGCCGCCGACATTCCGGTGGTGGGCCGCACCGGCATCGGCCACCTGCAGATGATCCTCGCCAACATGAAGGAAGGCAGCTTTATCTCCGATCACGACCACTTCATCGCCAGCCGCGTGGCCCGGGTGCTGTGCGGCGGCGACGTGGAGCCGGGGAGCCTGGTGGACGAGGACTGGCTGCTGGAGCTGGAGCGGCAGACGTTCATGGAGCTGATCGCCACGGAAAAGACCCAGGCCCGGATCGAGCACATGCTCAAGACCGGCAAGCCGCTGAGAAACTAAACAATGAACCACAGGCACAGAGACACGGAGCTTTAACGGACTGGACCTGGTTTCAGCAGTTTCGCTTTTTTTTCTCTGTGCCTCTATGTCTCTCTGTGGTACGACTTTGAGAGGTTAATCATGACCAGACAAGTTCAAGACGCCTATATCGTTGCGGCGACCCGCAGCCCGGTGGGGAAGGCTCCCCGCGGCGTGTTCAAGACCGTCCGCCCGGATGATCTGCTGGCCCACGTGCTGAAGGCAGTGCTCAGGCAGGCGCCGGGCCTCGACCCCGCGGCGGTGGAAGACGTGATCGTCGGCTGCGCCATGCCCGAGGCGGAGCAGGGCATGAATGTGGCCCGCATCGGGCTGCTGCTGGCGGGACTGCCCGACTCGGTGCCGGGCATGACCATCAACCGCTTCTGCTCCTCCGGGGTGCAGGCCGTCGCGCTCGCCGCCGACCGCATCCGCCTCGGCGAAGCGGAGGTGATGATCGCCGCGGGCGCCGAGAGCATGAGCCTCATCCCCATGGGCGGGAACAAGATGGCGCTCAATCCGGAAGTGTTTGCCCGGAACGAAAACGTGGCCATCGCCTACGGCATGGGGATCACCGCCGAGAAGGTGGCGGCCCAGTGGAAGGTGAGCCGGGAGGCCCAGGACCAGTTCGCCGTAGAGAGCCACCGCCGGGCGCTGGCCGCCACTCAGGCGGGCGAGTTCGGGAATGAGATCACGCCCTATACGGTGAGCGAGCATTACCCGGACCTGGCTACTCATGAAGTCAAGACGCGGGACAAGCAGGTGGCGGTGGACGAAGGACCGCGCCCCGGCACCACCATGGAAGGGCTGGCGAAGCTGAAACCGGCGTTCGCCGCCAAGGGCTCGGTGACCGCCGGCAACAGCTCCCAGATGTCGGACGGCGCGGGCGCGGTGCTGGTGGTATCGGAGGCGGCGCTCAAGCGCTTCAACCTCACGCCCATGGGCCGCTTCCTGGGCTACGCGGTGGCCGGCGTGCCGCCGGAGATCATGGGCATCGGCCCCATCAAGGCGATACCGAAGGTCCTGCAGCAGGTGGGTCTCAGGCCGGATGACCTGGACTGGATCGAATTGAACGAAGCCTTCGCCGCCCAGAGCCTGGCGGTGATCAACGACCTCAAGCTCGATCCGGCGAAGGTGAATCCCCTGGGCGGCGCCATCGCCCTGGGCCATCCGCTCGGCGCCACCGGCGCGGTCCGCACCGCAACCCTGATGCACGGCCTGAAGCGCCGCAACAAGAAGTACGGCATGGTGACCATGTGCATCGGCACCGGAATGGGCGCGGCGGGCGTGTTCGAGGCACTCTGAGATTCCATGAGCGGGCGTTCGGTTGCAGCGGGCCGGCGGGAGTCGCTCAAAAGCCGGCTCATTCGCCTGGGATTCAATTTCTATCCCTCGTTCCGCGGTACCGGTGCGCGGGTGACGTTCCTGTCCGCGGACCTGCGCACGATCCGCATCCGGCTTCCCCTGAACTGGCGCACCTGCAATCCGGCGGGCACCCTGTTCGGAGGCAGCCTCTACGCTGCGACCGATGCGCTCTATGCCACGCTGCTTTACTTTGCCCTGGGCCGGAATTACATCATCTGGGACAAGGCGGCGAGCATCCGTTACAGGAAGCCCGGACGCGGCACCCTGTTTGCGGAATGCCATCTCGCGGATGCGGAGATTGCGGCGATCAAGGCGGAGCTGGAACGGGCGCCATCCGTCGACCGGGTGTATGAAGTCGCCCTCGCCGATTCCGGGGGAACGATTCACACCGTGGTGGAAAAGACGCTGTACATTGCCCGCAAGGACGCCTACAAGCTCAAATTGCGTGAAGCGGCGGCAGCGGATTAGGCGGCATCGATGTTTCGGACATCCGGATTACGCATTGGAGAATTTACGATGAGAATGGGACTGGGATTGGGATTGGCTGTTCTCTTGTTCAGCCTGACGGGCAATTCGGTCAGCGCGGCGGAGCTGGCGGGAGTCAAGCTGGAGGACAGCGCGCGGCTTGCGGATGCAGGCCCGGAGCTGGTGCTGAATGGCGCGGGTATCCGCACCCGGGCCTTCTTCAAGGTGTACGTGGGGGCCCTTTACCTGACGGAAAAGAAGACCGACGCGGCGGCAGTGCTCTCCGACCCGGGACCCAAGCGGGTCGCCATTCACATGGTGCGGGACATCTCCTCGGAATCCCTGGCCTCCGCCCTGAGTGACGGACTGACGGCGAACCACAGCGAGGCGGAGCTGGCGCCGCTGCAGGCGCGCATCAAGGACCTGCTCGCGATTCTCACCGCGGACAAGGAAATCAAGACCGGCAATGTGATTTTCCTGGACTACCTGCCGGGAATCGGCACCCGCGTCACCGCCAACGGTCAGGCCAAAGGCACGATACCGGGCGAGGACTTCAACCGGGCGCTGCTCAAGGTGTGGCTGGGCGAGAAGCCCGCCGACGCGAGCCTCAAGAAGGGCATGCTGGGCGGATAGGGCGCCTATTGGGCGCCCTCCGGCTTCCTACTGCGCCGGGACGGCCCTGTCAACAGGCGGGGAGCGGATCGCGCGCCGACGCCCTAGGACCGCTCGCCGGTGCCCGGCGTCCGCAGTCCCTCCGGCACCAGCCAGCGGTCCAGCAGTTCGAATCCCCCGTGGACCAGGAGCGCCAGCCCCGCGGCCGGCACCGCGCCGGCGAGTAGCGTCGCGTTGTCGTTGAGGGCAAGACCCTGGGCAATCCGTTCCCCATAGCCGCCGGCGCCGATGAAGGCCGCGATGGTGGCGGTTCCCACGTTGATCACCGCCGAGGTTTTGATGCCCGCGAGAATGGTGCGGGTGGCAAGCGGGATCTCGATGAGCCTGAGGATTGCCTTCGGCGTGAGCCCCAGGGCGGCCGCGGCCTGCCTCATGCCGCGCGGGACTTCGCTCAGCCCGGTGTAGGTGTTGCGCACGATGGGCAGCAGCGAATAAAGAAACAGCGCCACCATCGCGGGAACCACCCCAATGGTCCCGAACAGGGGAATCAGAAACGCGAGGAGCGCCAGGGACGGAATGGTCTGGATCAGCCCCGCCGCGGCGAGGATCGGCTGCCTCAGTACGCGCACCCGGTCGGCGGCGATTCCCAGGGGCACCCCGGCGACGATCGCAAACAGCAGGGAAACGAAGACCAGGACCAGATGCTCACCGGTGAGCCGCAAAAAATCCGGGCCGAACAGCCGGGACCAGAAGCCCGCCGGGACCGGCGCACCGGCCGTGTTACCGCGCAGGAAATCCCCGGCAACTGCGTCGAAAGTCCTCCCCCGGAGCTCGGCGTCGGCATTGAGCGCCACCATTCTTGAATCGTTGATCTTCGCTTCCAGCCCCTGCAGTGCGGCCCAGGTCTTCGGCAGCCGCTGCGGCAGGTCCAGGCGATAGAGCAGCACCGCGTCGTAGCGGGGAAAGTACCGGCGGTCGTCTTCCAGGACGCGCAGCCGGTATTTTTCGATCTTGGCATCGGTGGAGTAGGCGTCGATCACGTCCACTTCGCCCGCCGCGAGCGCCTCGTAGGCAAGTCCATGGTCCAGGCCCCGGGGCGTAGGGAACGGAAGCCCATAGGCCCGTTTCAATCCCTCCCAGCCGTCGGCGCGGCCGATGAATTCCTGGGACAGGCCGAGACGCAGCGTCGGGTGTTTTGCCAGGTCGGAGAGAGCGTGGATGCCAAGCGCCTGGGCCCGCTCCTCGCGGATGGCGAGAGCATAGGAGTTGTTGAAGCCCAGCGGCACGCCGATGCCGATGCCCATGCCGGAGAGGCTGCGGCGGAGTGTTTCTCCGTCTACCGGCTCAACGGATTTCAAAATCTCCTTTTCGACGGTGCCCGTGTATTCCGGATAGACGTCGATGGCGCCGGTCCTCAGCGCCGAGAACACGATGGCAGTGTTTCCCATGCCGGGCTTGTGGCTGACCCGCGCTTCCCCCGCGGCCTGGGCGGTCCCGGCGACGATTTCCCCCAGGATGTAGGACTCGGTGAAGCGCTTTGACCCAACGGCGAGCGTAGCGTCCGCCTGGGCGGACCCGAACGCCGCGGCCAGCGCAAGACTCGATAGCAAAAATTTCATCGTTCCGGGTCCATGATACGCGCCGCCTAGTATACCGGGGCCTCAGGGCGACGCCCTTGCGCGGGGAACGGGCCGGCCCCAGAATGACGTTGTCGACCGGGGCGTTTTGCCGGAGAGATGTCCATGATTCGACGCTGTGAAGAAAAAGACTTCGAGGACATACATTCCATCGTCAACGACGCGGCGCGTCGTTACCGTGGGGTGATTCCCGCGGACTGCTGGAGGGAGCCCTATATGCCCCGCTCGGAGCTGAGGCGGGAGATCACTGCCGGCGTGCTGTTCTGGGGCTGGGAGGAGGAGGGTGCATTGCTCGGGGTCATGGGCATCCAGGCCGTCCACGATGTGACATTGATCCGCCATGCCTATACGCGTATTGAGCATCAGGGCAGGGGCATCGGCGCCCGGCTCCTGAATCACCTCTGCGGGCAGGCCGATCCGCCGATCCTGGTGGGCACCTGGGCGGCGGCGGACTGGGCCATCCGCTTCTATGAAAAGCACGGGTTCCGGCGGGTTCCTGGGCCGGCGAAGGACGTGCTGCTCAGGAAATACTGGAGCATTCCCGAACGCCAGGTGGAAACCTCCGTCGTGCTCAGCAACACGCCGGTGGCGGAGCTGGTGGGCTAGGCCGCGCGATCGCCGGCGCGGGAGGCGCGCTTCCTCTCGTGTTCCTTGAGGTGGCGCTTGCGGATGCGGATGGACTTCGGGGTGATTTCCACCAGCTCATCGTCGGCGATGAATTCCACCGCGTATTCCAGCGTGAGCTGAATCGGGGGCGTGAGCAGGATCGCCTCGTCCTTGCCGGCGGCGCGGATGTTCGTGAGCTGCTTGGTGCGCACCGGGTTGACGACCAGGTCATTGTCCCGGCTGTGGATGCCGATCACCATGCCCTCGTACACCTTGTCGTTGGGCTTGACGAACATGCGGCCCCGCTCCTGTAGCTTCCACAGGGCGTAGGCTACCGCCCCGCCGTCCTCGCCGGAGATCAGGACGCCGTTCCTGCGCCGGGGAATGTCGGGCTTGGTGGGGGCGTATTCGTCGAACACGTGGCTGATGACACCGGTGCCGCGGGTGAGGTTCAGGAATTCGTTCTGGAAGCCGATCAGGCCGCGCGCCGGGATGCGGTAATCGAGCCGGACGCGGCCCTGGCCGTCCGGCACCATGTCGGTAAGGTCCCCGCGCCGGCTTCCCAGGGCCTCCATCACGGCGCCCTGGTGGGTTTCCTCCACGTCCACGGTGAGGGCCTCGAAGGGCTCGTGCACTTCGCCGTTCACCGTATGGGTGATGACCTCGGGCCGGCCCACCGCGAGTTCATAGCCCTCGCGCCGCATGTTCTCGATCAGGATGGTGAGGTGCAGCTCGCCCCGGCCGGACACCTTGAATATGTCGGCATCCGCCGTTTCCTCCACGCGCAGGGCCACGTTGACGTGCAGCTCCTTGAGCAGGCGGTCGCGGATCTGGCGGCTGGTGACGTACTTGCCTTCCTGGCCCGCCAGTGGCGAGGTGTTCACCTGGAAGGTCATGGTGAGGGTGGGCTCATCCACCGGAAGGTAGGGCAGCGCCTCCGGATGCTCGGGGTCGGCGATGGTCACGCCGATCTCGACGCCGTCGACCCCGGTGATCTGCACGATGTCGCCGGCGGAGGCTTCATCGAGCGGAACCCGCTCCAGGCCGCGGAACCCGAACACCTGCCCCACCTTGGCCTTCTCGGGATGATCGTCGCCGGCCAGCAGCAGCACTTCCTGGCCCGGCTTGAGCCGCCCGCGGGCGATCTTGCCGACCCCGATGCGGCCCACGTAGCTGGAATAGTCGAGCGCACTGATGCGCAGCTGTAGCGGCCCTTGCACGTCGCCCGACGGAGGCGGCACGTATTGGAGAACGGCGTGGAACAGGGGCCGCATGTCGCCGCCGGTCACGTTGTAGTCCATGGTGGCGTAGCCGAGCAGCGCCGAGGCATACACCACGGGAAAATCGAGCTGCTCCTCGCTGGCGCCCAGCTTGTCGAAGAGATCGAAGGTCTGGTTCACCACCCAGTCGGGGCGGGCGCCATCCCGGTCGATCTTGTTCACCACCACGATGGGCTTCAAGCCCAGGGCCAGCGCCTTCTTGGTGACGAAGCGGGTCTGGGGCATGGGGCCCTCCACCGCATCCACCAGCAAGAGCACTCCGTCCACCATCGATAGCACCCGCTCCACCTCGCCGCCGAAGTCCCGGTGGCCGGGGGTGTCCACGATGTTGATATGCACGCCCTCGTAGTCCACGGCGGTGTTCTTGGCGAGAATAGTGATGCCGCGCTCCCGCTCGAGGTCGTTGGAATCCATAACCCGCTCGGCCACGTGCTGATGGGCGGCAAAGGTCCCCGCTTGGTGGAGCAGCTTGTCCACCAGCGTGGTCTTGCCATGGTCCACGTGGGCGATGATCGCGATGTTGCGGATGGGGCGGGGCTGTAACATCGAAAATGGCCGGGTAAAAAGACCGCGATTCTATCACGGAATTCCTTTGATCCGCTTGACGATTTGAGGTTCCGGGGTCTGGACCCCGGGGTCCAGACGGTCGCCAGGGGGCGGGCGAATTTCCCCGGCGCTCGGACCGGTCAGGTCCGCTAATTCTCGACCGGCAACCCGGCCGCCTTCCACTCGGGGAATCCGTCCTCCAGGCGCCGGGCCTTGAGGCCCTTCTTGCGCAGGCGCTCGACGGCCTCGTAGGAGAGCAGGCAATAGGGTCCCCGGCAGTAGGCGACCACCTCCTTGCTCCTGGGCAGTTTCCCCAAGCGCCCTTCGAGGTCGGTCAACGGGATGTTGATGGCGCCGGGGAGATGGCCCGCATCGAACTCTTCCCGGGGCCGCACGTCCAGCACCGTAACCAGGCCCTTGCGGGCCCGTTCCAGCAACTCCTTGGCGGGAATCGGCTCCAACCCGTCCCGGGTCGCGAGATAGGAATTCACCAGCCGCTCCACCTCGGCGATGCGGGTCTCGCCGACCCGCCGCAAGGCATCCAGCAGCCGGGTCACGTCATCGCCCGCCAGCTGGTAATACACCCGCAATCCCTCCTTGCGGGCGGTGACCAGCCCGGCCTGGCGCAGTTCCTGGAGGTGCTGGGAGGTATTGGCGACCGAGAGCCCTGCCATCTTCGCCAGTTCATCCACGCTCCTGGGACCCTGGGCCACAAACTCCAGCAATTCCAGCCGGTTGCCGCTTGCCAGGGCCTTGCCGACCCGGGCCAACTGGCCAAATACCTCGCGCTTGAAACCGCCTCTTGACATGGGACCGCCTATTCTCTACTATTCAATAGAACTATTGAATAGTTGAATAATAGCCCACCGGGGACATCCCGGCAAGCTCACGCCAGTTTAGGAGCACCGGTCATGGACATCAATGCATTCGTGCAGGCCCACGAGGTTGCCATCCGCCTGGGCGCATTCTTCGGCATCTTCGCCCTCATGGCCCTGTGGGAAATTCTCGCCCCGCGGCGGCGCCTCAGCGTTTCGAAACCCAAGCGCTGGCTCAACAATCTCGGCGTGGTGGTGCTGAACAGCGTCGTGGTCCGGCTGCTGTTCCCCGCCGCCGCCGTCGGCGTGGCGGCGTTCGCCGCGAGCCACGGCTGGGGCATCTTCAACTACCTGCAGGCGCCGTTCTGGGCCGCGGTGGCGCTCTCCTTTGTGGCCATGGACTTCGCCATTTACCTGCAGCACGTGATGTTCCACGCGGTGCCGGTGCTGTGGCGGCTGCACCGCATGCACCACGCGGACCTGGATTTCGATGTGACCACCGGGGCCCGCTTCCACCCCATCGAGATCGTGCTCTCGATGCTCATCAAGTTCGCGGTCATCGTTGTGCTCGGCGCGCCGGTGCTGGCGGTGGTGCTGTTCGAGGTGGTGCTCAATGGCACTGCCATGTTCAACCACGGCAATGTGCGCCTGGCGGGGGCGCTGGATCGCCGGCTGCGCTGGGTGCTGGTCACCCCCGACATGCACCGGGTTCATCACTCCATCGAGGAGGCGGAATCGAACACCAACTTCGGTTTCAACCTGTCCCTGTGGGACCGGCTGTTCGGAACCTACACGGCCGCCCCCCGCCTGGGTCATGAGGGCATGGCGATCGGCGTGCGCGGTTTCCGCGACGAGCGGCAGTGCGCGACGCTCCCCGGGATGTTGGCGATCCCGTTCCAGGGGACGCGCGAGGCCTATTCCATCAGCCGCCGCTTCGAGCCGGGCCATGAAATCCGATAAGCTCCTGCGCGCACTGCTGATCGCGGCCCTGGCGATTGCCATCGGCGTCGCCGGTTACCATCGCGAGGGCCTCGACGCCCGTCACCTCGAACAGTACCTGGCGGACGCCGGAATCCTCGCTCCCCTGTATTTCATGGGCGCTTACGCCGTGGCCACCGTGCTGTTCATTCCGGGCTCGGTGCTCACGCTGCTGGGCGGCGCCCTGTTCGGGCCGGTGCCCGGCACCTTCTACAGCCTGACGGGCGCGACCCTGGGCGCGGCGCTGGCTTTCCTGGTCGCCCGTTACGCCGCTTCCGAATGGGTGCGCGCCAGAACCGGTGGCCGGCTCGGCCAACTCATCGAGGGGATCGACGGCGAGGGTTGGCGCTTCGTCGCATTTGTGCGGCTGGTTCCGCTGTTTCCCTTCAATTTGGTGAACTATGCCTTCGGCCTCACCCGCATCCCGATTGCCCAATACGTGGTGACCTCGTACCTGTGCATGCTGCCGGGAGCCTTCGCCTACACCTACCTGGGCTTCGCCGGGCGCGAGGCCGTTGCCGGAGGCGAAGGCGCCGTCCGCAATGGCCTCATTGCCCTGGCGCTCCTCGCCGCGGTTGCCTTTGTTCCCCGTCTGGTCCGGCGTCTGAGGGGCACGCCCGGGATGGATGTCGGGGAACTCAAGCGGCAACTCGACGCGGGCGACAAGGTGCTGGTGCTGGACGTCCGCAGTCCGGAGGAATTCGCAGGCGAGACCGGCCACATTCCCGGGGCATCCAACATCCCCCTGGCCTCACTGCCGGAACGCTTCGGGGAACTTCAGGCGCAGCGCGAGCAGCCCGTGTGCATCGTCTGCCGCACCGACAAGCGCTCGGCGCAAGCGGCGCGCCTTCTGCATGCCCACGGCTTTGCCCGCCTCAGGATCGTCCGGGGCGGGATGATCGCGTGGCAGAAAAACGCGCTTCCGGTCGAGCGGGGCGCGTAGGAACGTAGCAGCGGTACCCAACAAGGGAGGAAATACCAGTGAAATTTTTGCTCATACTCAACGACCCGCCCTATGGCACGGAGCGCAGCTACAACGGGCTGCGCCTGGCGGGATCGCTTTCCAAGGCGGAGCACGAAGAAGTCCGCGTGTTCCTCATCGGAGATGCGGCAAGCTGCGCCAAGTCCGGGCAGACGGTGCCCGAGGGGTTCTACAACATCCAGCTCATGCTCAACAAGGTGATCCGGGCCGGCGGCGCGGTGGGCGTGTGCGGCACCTGCATGGACGCGCGCGGCGTGGCCGACTCGGAACTCGTCGAAGGAACGCGCCGCAGCACCATGGCCGAGCTGACGGCCTGGACCAGCTGGGCCGACAAAGTGATCGTATTTTGAGGGGCAGCGTAAATACGAAAGGAAGCGGCGCGGCAATGCGGATCGACCATGACCTTCAGGAAGTCGCTGACTTCTGGTCCAGAAGATACCGGTTGGAAGGGTTCATCTGGGGAGCGGAGCCGAGCCCATGTGCCCGGGCGGCCGTGTCCCGCTTCAGGTCCCAGGGCGCGCGGGAGGTGTTGGTCCTGGGGTGCGGCTACGGGCGGGACGCCAAGTACATGGCCGATGAGGGTTTTAACGTTACCGCGGTGGACTTTGCAGAGGGAGCGCTCGAGCTTGCTCGCCAATGGCACGCAAACGGCCGCAGTCGCAGAGTGACGTACGTGCTGGACAATATCGCTGAACTCGGTTTTGGCGATTCCAGCTTCGACGCGGTGTATTCACACCGCACGCTGCATCTGCTTCTTTCGCGGGAGAAATTGGAACAGGGTATCACCGCAATTCACCGTGTATTGAAGCCAGGGGGACTCGCGTGCCTGAGTGTGCGAAATCCGCTCGATCCGAGCAGGGCCCATTCCGCCCAAGGCAGCGGGATGGCCCACGAGCTTTCCTTCAGACCGGGCCATAAAGTCCTTTACCTCCCGGATTCAGAGTTCAGGGACGTTCTGGGGCGGTTCAGCATTATCGAATTCGAGGAAATGACAGAGCTGGAATCCTGCACCCGGGACCATGACGTGCGGCTTCATTTTGTCACTCTGAAAAAAGATGCGCGTGGTTGAGAAATGAGCACTCCGAATTTCCTGAATGAACCTTGCGGCGGCTACAACCACGGTATCCGCCATAACCTGTCCCAGTTCGTGCACCAGCTCATCCAGGTGCTGCTGGTGGGACTGACCATTGGCATGATGCGCAACGTGATCCCGGCCCTCGCGGAATCCGAATTCGGCGTACCCAGGGGATCGTTCCTCCTGCTCATGGCTTTTGTCGTGGCCTTCGGCTTCGTAAAAGGGGTGCTTAACTTCCTGGCTGGCCGGCTCTCGGAGCGCATCGGCCGCAAACAGGTCTTGCTGATCGGATGGTTATCTGCGGTTCCGATCCCCTTCATGATTCTCTATGCACCGAGTTGGAACTGGATTATCGCCGCCACGGTGATGCTGGGAGTCAACCAGGGGTTCACATGGTCCATGACCCAGACCGCCAAGCTTGATATCACTCGGTCCGATCAACGGGGCCTCACCATCGGGTTGAATGAATTCTTCGGTTACCTGGGGGTAGCGGTTGCGGGAGTGGTCACCGGCCATATGGCCAAGGCCTACGGGGCGCGCATGGGGCTCTTTGTTTTCGGGGTGGTGGCGATTGCGCTTGCCATCGGCATCTATCGCTTCTGGCGCGATCTGGGCTATGGCATCGGCGCGCTGGCGGTGGGGCTGGTAGCCAAAGCAAGCGGTGCGATCGAAGCGGGGTTCTGGCTCGTGTTTGTGGCAATGCTGCTATCGGGTGCGATCCTGTGGTGGCTGGGGGAAGAGACGCATCCCGGGTTGAATCCGGCCACGGCGGATTCGTAGGGCCGCCGATATTGCGAGGCAGGAGGCCAATATGAACATCGTCGATTTCCTGATTCACGTACATCCGGACCTGTCCGTCGGTGAACGAAGAAAGCTCGAGGCGGACGTGGGCGGCTTGAAGGGCGTTCTCTCGGCGCATTTCAATGCGGAGCATCCTCATCTGCTGGTCATCGCCCATGACCCTGAGGCGATCAGCTCGGCGAAAATCCTCGAACATGTGGGCGAGCGCGGCGTCTTGGCCACCAAGATCGGGTTATAGGATCAATCAGACAGGGAGAACATTCCGTGGCACAAGGCAAAACGGTAGTCATACTGGGCGCCGGCATCGGCGGCGTCGTGCTGGCCGAGCGCCTGCGCAAGACCCTTCCTTCGGAGCACCGGGTGGTGGTGGTCGAGAAGGATTCCACCCATATTTTCGCACCGTCCCTGCTCTGGCTGATGACGGGAGACCGCGAGGCACAGGCGATTTCCCGTCCCATCTCGGCCCTGGCGAATCGCGGCATCGAGGTGGTGCGGGGGACCGTGGAGGCCATCGACCCGGCCGCGCGCTCGGCGCGGGTGAACGGCCGGGAGCTGAAGGGAGATTTCCTGGTGATCGCCCTGGGCGCCGACTTGGCGCCCGAAAAGGTGCCGGGACTGGCGGAAGCCGGACACAACTTCTACACTCTGGCGGGGGCCGAGAGCCTACGTGAGGCCCGGCTCAAACTGAACAAGGGGCGCATCGTCGTGCTGGTGAGCGCCATGCCCTTCAAGTGCCCCGGCGCGCCCAACGAGGCGGCGATGCTGCTGGATTACGACTGCCGCCGGCGCGGCCTCGGCGCTGCGGTGAAGGTGGATCTCTACACCGCCGAGCCGGGTCCGATGCCGGTTGCCGGCCCCGCCGTCTCCGCCGCCCTGCGCCAGATGATCGAGGCCAAGGGCATCGGCTATCACCCGAACCACGCGGTCACGTCGGTGGATCCGGCCGCGCGCCGCATCAGCTTCGCCAACGGCGCCAGCGCGGATTTCGATCTGCTCGCCTACATCCCGCCCCACGTGGCGCCCCAGGCGGTGCGGGACTCCGGGCTGTGCGGGGAGAGCGGTTGGGTGCCGGTGGACCGCGGCACGCTGGAAACCAAGTATCCCGGTGTGTATGCCATCGGCGATGTCGCCGGGATCATGCTCACCGCCATCGGCAAACCGCTGCCCAAGGCGGGCGTGCTGGCCCACGGCGAGGCGGAGGTGGTGGCGGCAAATATCGCCCGCGCCGTCACCGGCCGCGGAGCGCCGCAGGTTTTCACGGGCGACGGCGAATGCTTCCTCGAGTCCGGCGACGGGCGCGCCGGATTCGGCGCCGGAAATTTCTACGCCGACGCGGGACCGCAGATCAATCTCAAACCGCCGAGCCGGCTGCTGCACTGGGGCAAGGTGGCCTACGAGCGATATTGGCTGTGGAGCCGGTTCTGAGCCCGGGCGGCATCGTCGCGTAGCCCCGTAGGTTGGGCATTGATGCCCAACAAAAAACCGCGAACAACGGGAATGCTCCTGTTGGGCTTCGCGAGCGAAGCCCAACCTACTGAATCAGCGCCGCCTCGATCTCGGCAAACGTATTAGCCACCGGCGTCGGATGCACCGGCTCCCTAAGCTGGCGCGATAGCTGGGAGGCCGAGAACAATCCGCGCAGGACCTGGTTTCCCTTCTCGTCCACGTCCACCACGGCGGCGTGCTGGCGCCCGGTCTTCTTCAGCGTCGCCACCACGTGACCTACCCTGGCCTGCCGCACGTCCTCTATGGCGATCACTTCCAGCCGCTCGTGGGGCGTCATGATGTCCTTCACCAGCACGTCGCTGCGGGTTCCGCCCCGGGCCTGGATGCACTGCATCGGCTTCTCGCCCTGGGTGTCGGTCGAGGTGATGAGGCCGATGACGCTGTTCTCCACGTCCACCACCACCAGCAGATGCACGTTGCGGCGCTTCATCACGCGGCACGCCGCGTCGATCGACACGTCGGGATCGATGGTGAGCGCGGTGACCTGGGTGAAATCGGTCATGACGGAGAGCGCCGGGTCGTCCGGCGCGACGTAAGGGGGAAGCTCCTGGGTGGGACGGTGAAACGTGGTCCTCGGCCGAATCGGCCGCGACGGCAGCGCTGCGTAATCTCGAGCCATGGATCCTCCTGCGATGGATTGTTGTTCCGGTTCGGGCGATGGCGCCCTCCCTTCGCCCGCCATCCAATGTGAATAAAAATCGTCAGGAGGTCAAAATCGAAGTTTTGATGTTGGAATAAGGGAGGTTGATGTTGCGGTGCTAATTGATACGCCGATAAGGGTGCCTAATACCGCGGTCCTACATATTCGGATAATTCGGCCCGCCGCCGCCCTCGGGCACGACCCAAACGATGTTCTGAGTCGGGTCCTTGATGTCGCAGGTCTTGCAGTGGACGCAGTTCTGGGCATTGATCTGGAGCCGCGGGTTTGAGCCGTCCGCCTCCCGCACGATCTCGTACACGCCCGCCGGGCAATAGCGCTGCTCGGGGGCGTCGAAGATCTCCAGGTTCACCCTGATGGGGACCGCCGCGTCCTTGAGCGTCAGGTGGCAGGGCTGGTTTTCCTCGTGGTTGGTGTTGGAGGGAAACACCGAGGACAGCCGGTCGAAAGAGAAGACGCCATCGGGTTTCGGGTAGGCAATCGGCGTCGCTTCCGCCTTTTTCCTCAGCGTCTCGTGGTCGGCGTAGGGATGGTGCAGGGTCCAGGGGGCGCGGCCGCGGAACAGGATCTGGTCCATGCCGAACATCATGGCGCCCAGGTACAGGCCCTTCGCCATCCAGGGCTTGAAGTTGCGCGCCCGGTACAGCTCGTCGAACAGCCAGCTGTTGCCGAACGCCTCCGGGAACTCCTTCAGCTCGTCCGCCGCACGCCCGGCCTTCAGCGCCGCGAACGCCGCCTCCGCGGCCAGCATCCCGGTCTTGATGGCGGCGTGGCTGCCCTTGATGCGGGCGGCATTCAGGAACCCCGCGTCGTCGCCAGTCAGCGCGCCGCCGGGGAAGGTGAGCTTGGGCAGGGACTGGAGTCCGCCCGCGGTGATCGCCCGCGCGCCGTAGGCGACGCGTTTGCCGCCCTCCAGGAAAGCGCGGATCGCGGGATGGGTCTTGAAGCGCTGGAATTCCTCGAAGGGCGAGAGGTAGGGATTTGAATAGGACAGGCCCACCACCAGGCCGATGGAGACCAGGTTGTCCTCCATGTGGTAGACAAACGAGCCGCCGTAGGTGTGGGCGTCCAGCGGCCAGCCCGCGGTGTGGATGACGAGGCCCTTGCTGTGCTTCTCGGGCTTCACTTCCCACAGCTCCTTGAGCCCGATGCCGTAGACCTGGGGATCGCGGCCTTCCCGCAGCCTGAATTTCTCCTGGAGCTGCTTGCCCAGATGGCCGCGGCAGCCCTCGGCGAAGAAGGTGTACTTGCCGTGCAGCTCCATGCCGGGCTGGTGGTTCGCGGTGGGCTGGCCATCCTTGCCGATGCCCATGTCGCCGGTGGCGACTCCCATGACATTTCCGGACTCGCTGTAGAGCACTTCGGCGGCCGCGAAGCCGGGAAAGATTTCCACGCCCAGGGCCTCGGCCTGCTGCGCGAGCCAGCGGCAGACGTTGCCCAGGCTCACCACGTAGTTGCCCTCGTTCCTGAAACAGGAGGGCAGCAGGAAATGAGGAACCTGGAACGCGCCGCCCTCGCTCAGGAACAGGAATTTGTCTCCCGTGACCGGGGCGTTGAGGGGCGCGTTCCTTTCCTTCCAGTCGGGGATGAGCTCGTTGAGCGCCCGCGGGTCCATCACCGCGCCCGAGAGAATATGGGCGCCCACTTCGGAGCCCTTTTCCAGGACGCAGACGGAGACTTCGGAGTTGTGCTCCTGGCCGAGCTGCTTCAGGCGGATGGCGGCGGCGAGCCCCGCGGGGCCGGCCCCGACGATCACCACGTCGTACTGCATGGATTCCCGTTGCGTCATGCTCTCTCCCTTTGAAGACGCGCGGTGCGCCCGTGGCCCGGGCGCGGGGCGGAAAGCCGGATTATAATGCGTCCCGCCCCCTCAACTGAATCAGACCTTGCGAATAAACAGATGCACGACACCCGGAAACTGCTGCACGTCGAGAGAATCCCCCTGCGCTGGGGCGACATGGATGCCTTCGGCCACGTCAACAACACGGTGTATTTCCGCTACATGGAGCAGGCGCGGATCGGCTGGCTGGAGGCCATCGGCATCGACATGAACGCCCCCACCGAAGGGCCGGTCATCATCAACGCGAGCTGCACCTTCCTCAAGCAGCTGGTCTATCCCGGCGTGCTGGAAGTGAAGATGCACGGCGGCGCGCCGGGGAAGAGCAGCGTCATGTCCTACTACGAGATTCGCGTGGAAGGCGACGACACGCTCTACGCCGAAGGCGCGGCCAAGGTGGTGTGGGTGGATCACAGCCTGGGCAAGTCCTGCCCGATTCCCGACTGGGTGCGGAAGCACCTGGGGTGAAACCTTCCGCCCTACGGAAGGTCTCGCCATCTCCTGTAGGGTGCAACCGCGAAGCGGGTTGCACCAACGGACCACCGGCGGAACCCACTCCGTGGTTCCGCCCTACGCGGCTACGCGGCCGATTGGCAGTCGATGATCTGGCCGCTCACGCCCTTGCTGTCCGGCCCCATGAGGTAGAGATACACCGGCATCAGGTCCTCGGGCCGGGGCAGATTCGATTTTGCCTCGCCCGGATGAGTGCGGGTGCGCTGGGGGGATTGCACCGGGCCGGGAATGACCGCGTTCATCCGCAGGTTGCCGTACATTTCCCATTCCTGGCTCGCGACCTTCACCAGGGTTTCGATTCCGCTTTTCACCACCGCCAGCCCGCCCCAGTAGGCCGCGGGAGAGTGGCCGTGGGTCTCCGAAGTCATGAGCACCGAGGCATCGGGGGACTTCTTGAGCAGCGGCAGGCAGGCGCGGGTCAGCGCGAAGGGGGCGAGGAGATCCACCCGCGTCCACGCCAGCCACTGTTCCAGGGTCTGGGACTCCAGGGGCGAGGGCGTGTAGCCGAAGGCGGCGTTGTGCAGGATGCCGTCGAGGCGCCCGAGCTGGGTCTCGACGGCTCCCGCCAGCCCCTCGAAATCCTTCTCTTCGGCCTTTTCCAGGTCGAGCGGAATGATGGCAGGCTGCGGTCCCTTCGCCACCTCGATTTCGTCGTAGACCTTCTCCAGCTTTTTCACCTTGCGGCCGTGGAGCACGACGGTGGCGCCGTGGGCGGCGTAGGTGAGGGCGGCAATGCGCCCGATGCCTTGTCCTGCGCCGGTGACCAGCACCACACGGCCCTTCAGCAGGTCGGGCGCTGCCTTGTAGTTTTTCATTGGGAAGTTTCCTTAACCGCCAAGGACGCCAAGAGCGCCAAGGAAAACCAGGGGAAGCCGTTCATGGACTTTGCGTTCTTCGCGTCCTTTGCGGTTCAGCGTTTCGATTCGAGAATGTGGCGGGCGCATTGTATCCCGCTTCGCACCGCGCCTTCGAGGGTGGCCGGGTAGTCGCCCGCGGTGTAATCGCCGGCCAGGAAAAGACCCGGGACCGCGGTCGCCTGGTCGGGGCGCGGCAGGTTGGGGGAACAGGCGAAGGTGGCGCGCTTCTCGGCGATCACCAGGTGCCAGCGCGGATCGGGAAGCGGGCCCAGGCAGCGAACGAGTTCCCGATGCGCCGTGCGCGCCAGCTCGTTCCTGTCCATGGTCTCGTGGGGGCCGCTGGCGCTGATGACGACCCCGATCAGTCCCTTCTGGTTGCAAAGCGCCTCCCGGTCGAAGGCCCACTGTTTGAGCGGGTCACCCAGCCCGAACATGGGGGCAGGCAGCCGAACCTGTTCCGGGTATTGCAGGTAAATGGAGTGAATCGGCTCGAAGCGGTAATGGGACAGGGCGTCGGCGATGCGCCGCAGTTCGCTGTGCTCTTCGAGCAGATGCCCGGCCCGGGCGGGATCGCAGGCGCAAATCACGTGGGTGAATTCATCCGTGCTCCGGGTCGAGTGAATCCGGAATCCGGTGGCGATACGCTCGATGCGGGTGACCCGGGCTCCGGTGATCACCTCGCCGCCATTTTTATCTATGAAATCGGTGGCCGGCTCGGGAAGCAGCGCGCTCAGGTCCACGCGGGCGAACAGCAGATCGCAATCCGTGGCGGTGCCGTTCAGGCTGTCCCGCAGCACGTTCAGGAAAACCTGGGCCGAGGCCTCCCCGGGCGGCGTGTTGAGGGCGGCGGTGCAGATGGCTTCCCACAGGTAGCGCCGGGCATTCTCCGGCTGCCGGCGGCGGTCGAGAAGATCCGTCACCGTCATGTCCTGGCGCAGGCGAAAGCCGCTGCCCCGCGCCTCCAGCATGAATCGCATCGCGGCGAGGATGTCACCGCGGCCCAGCCCCCGGGCCGTCAACAATCCCAGCATCAGGTGCAGGGGCGAGGGCAGTTTCCAGGTGCGAAATCGAAATGCACCGCCGATCCGTAGTTCCAGCGGCAGGCGCACCAGGGCGCGTTCTTCATGCTGTTTCCCGCCCACCAGGCGGATGAGCCGCAGGGTTTCCGAGTAGCAGCCCATGAGCAGGTGCAGGCCGTTGTCGAGGGCTAGCCCCCCGTGCTCCACCCGCCGCGCCCGGCCGCCTAGGGTCGTGGCGCCCTCGAACACGGACACGGGAACGCCCCGCTCGGCGAGGGTCACGGCCGCCGCAAAGCCGGCGTAGCCGCCGCCGATGACCGCGATCCGGGGATCGCTCACGGGCATCGCTTCACCCGCCGAATGCCCACGTCCGGTAGGCGATCCACAGCTTGCGGATCGGCGTGAGGGAAACGCGCTGTTTCAGGACCCGGCACCCGTCGCGCCGGATTTCACCGAGCAGCGTGCGGTAGATGGCCGCCATGATGAGCCCGGGGCGCTGGGCCAGCCGGTCTTCCGGGGGCAGTTCGGCGAGCGCCTGATCGTAGAGGCCCCGGGCGCGCTCGATCTGGAATTCCATCAGTTTGCGGAAGTTGTCGGTTTCCCGGCCGTGGAGGATGTCGGCGTTGGACACGCCGAAGCGGGCAAGCTCGTCCTGCGGGATATAGATGCGGTCCCGGCGCGCGTCCTCGCCCACGTCGCGCACGATGTTGGTGAGCTGAAAGGCGAGCCCCAGATCGTGGGCGTATTTCAGGGTCTTGCGGTCCCGGTAGCCGAAGATCTCCGCCGAGAGCAGCCCCACCACCGCCGCCACACGGTAGCAATAGAGCTGCAGCTCCTTGAAATCGGCGTAGCGGTTGCGGGTGAGGTCCATCTCCATGCCGTCGATGATTTCCTGGAGCTGCTCCTGGGGCAGGTTGAACTGGGTTACTACAGCCTTTAGCGCACGGGCGACGGGATGCTGGGGGTCACCCTGGTACACGGATGCGATTTCAGTGCGCCACCAGGCGAGCTTGGTGCGGGCGAGCGCCGGGTCGTGGCATTCGTCCACCACGTCGTCTACTTCCCGGCAGAAGGCATAGAGCGCGGTGATGGCCCGGCGCCGCTCCGGCGGCAGGAACAGGAAGCTGTAATAGAAGCTGGAGCCGCTCTTGGCGGCCTTGTCCTGGCAGTATTGGTCCGGTGTCATCAAGGGCAAAGACTGAACAGTGAACAGGGAACAGTGAACGGTGATGGATTAAACCCTTACCTGGCGCGCACCGCCCGGTACAGCATAAAGGGCCAGTCCAGGGGCTTGAGCACGGGCCGATGCCGGAACACGTCGCCGCCTGTCTCATGAAGCTTCCGCAGGATGGTCTCGCCTCCCAGGATGATCATGCGCGTTTCCAGCCCGACGCGGCCCTTCAGGATTTTCCCGAGCGGCGCGCCGGATTGAAGCATTTTCCTGGCCCGCTCGATCTGGAACAGGATGAACGGGCGCCAGGTTCCTCCGGCGTCTCCCCTGGCGATCTGGGCCTCCCCGATCCGGTACCGGGCCATCTCGTCCTGGGGCAGGTAGATGCGGCCCTTGCGGTAATCGATCTCGATATCCTGCAGGAAATTGATGATCTGCAGGCTCGAGCAGACGCCGTCCGAGTAGGCGAGGTTGCGGGGCTCGGTGGCGCCATAGAGGTGCAGCAGCAGCCGGCCGACGGGATTCGCCGAGCGCCGGCAATAGTGGATCACTTCGCCAAAGTCCGCGTAGCGCTTCTTGGTCACGTCCTGGGTGAAGGCATCCAGGAGATCATGGAACAGCTGGATCGGCAGGCCGTGTTCATCGATGATCGGCGCGAGTTCCCGGAACAGGTCTTCCCGCGGCGCCTCGCCGCGCTCGATCTGCCTCAATTGCTCCCGGAATCCATCCAGCAGCTCGAGGCGGCGGGCGTCCGGCAGCTCGCCTTCGTCCGCGAAGTCGTCGGCGCGGCGGGCGAAGTGGTAAATCAGGGTGACCGGATGGCGCAGCCGCGCCGGCAGCAGGAACGATGCGACTGGGAAATTCTCGTAGTGGTCGACCGGCATGGAAACGGGGGCTGGAGGGGCTTTTTTGAGGCTTCGCAAAGCCCGCCGCGCTATAAAAAAACGCTTGATTATATTATACTTAACCAGCAGCTGCTAACTGCGAAAGTGGCGGAATTGGTAGACGCACTGGATTTAGGTTCCAGCGCCGAAAGGCGTGAGAGTTCGAGTCTCTCCTTTCGCACCACTCGCAGGAATATAAAGCAAAATATGTGAAGCCTGTTTCTATGAAGGCTGACGTTCGCGAAGCTAACGTTATGCCGGAATTAATATTTTGAAGGATAGTTGATGCAGACCAGCATGGAAAACTTGAGTTCTCTGGAGCGGCGGCTGAGCATTTCCGTGCCGCAGAACGAAATCGAGGCGGAGGTGGAAACCCGCCTCAAGCGTCTGGCACGCACCGTGAAGCTGCATGGCTTCCGTCCGGGCAAGGTGCCCTTCAAGATCGTCGCCCAGACCTACGGTCCCCAGGTCCGGCAGGAAGTGCTTGGAGACACGGTCCAGCGAAGCTTCAGCGAGGCGGTGCGGGAGCAGAACCTGAAGGTGGCCGGGATGCCGCGCTTCGAGGCCGGGAGCGCCGAATCCGCCTCGGGGCACTTCCAATACACGGCGACATTCGAAGTTTATCCGGAAGTCGTGCTGGCAGACCTCTCCGCCGCCATTGTCGAGCGGCCCGCGACCCAGGTCACCGGCCAGGACGTGGAGAACACGCTGGAGATCCTGCGCAAGCAGCGGGTGGTATTCGAACCGGTGGAGCGCACAGCCGCCGGCGGCGACCAGGCGGTGATCAGCTACGTGGGTACCCTGGAGGGCAAGGAGTTCGAAGGCGGCAAGGGCACCGAAGTACCCGTGGTGCTGGGGGAAGGGCGGCTGCTGGCGGATTTCGAGTCCCAGCTCACCGGAATGAAATCGGGCGACTCCAAGTCGTTTGAATTAACGTTTCCGGCCGATTATCATGGCAAGGACGTGGCGGGAAAAACGGCGAAATTCGAGGTCACCGTGACCCGTGTTGCAGCGCCAAAACTGCCGGAACTGGATGCCGAATTCGCCAAAAGCCTCGGCATCGGGGACGGGGACCTGGGCAAGATGCGCGGCGAAGTCCGGGCCAACCTGGAACGGGAACTGAAGCGCCGCATCGAGTCCAAGGTGAAGGAGCAGGTGATGGATGCCCTGCTCAAGTCGGCCACGGTGGAACTGCCGAAGGCACTGGTGGAAATGGAGATCGGGCGCCTCGCCCAGGGCGCGCGCCATGACCTGGAGGCGCGGGGCCTCAAGGCCGAGGGCCTGGAGCTTCCGCCGCAGCTGTTCGAGGAGCAGGCGAAGCGGCGGGTGGGGCTGGGGCTGGTCATTGCAGAGCTGGTGAAGGCCCACAGCCTGCAGGCCAAGCCCGAGCAGGTGCGGGCGGTGGTGGAGGATTTCGCCCAGAGCTACGAGCAGCCCACCGACGTGGTGAGATGGTATTACTCCCAGCCGGAGCGGCTCAACGAGGCGGAAGCCCTGGTGCTGGAGCAGAATGTGGTTGCCTGGGTGCTGGAAAAGGCCAAGGTGGTGGACAAGGCCGTGCCGTTCGACGATTTGATGAGGAAGTGACGATGCGAAGCAGCTATATGGAGCCCCAGGGCCTCGGCCTGATCCCGATGGTGATCGAGCAGAGCGGAAGGGGCGAGCGCGCCTACGACATCTACTCGCGGCTGCTCAAGGAGCGGGTGGTGTTTCTGGTGGGACCGGTGAACGAGGTGACCGCCAACCTGATCGTGGCCCAGCTCCTGTTCCTGGAATCGGAGAATCCGGACAAGGACATCCATTTCTATATCAATTCCCCCGGGGGGTCGGTGTCGGCGGGCCTCGCCATCTACGACACCATGCAGTTCGTCAAGCCCGATGTGAGCACGCTGTGCATCGGCCAGGCTGCCAGCATGGGGGCCCTGTTGCTGGCCGCCGGCGCCAAGGGCAAGCGCTACTGCCTGCCCAACTCCCGGGTCATGATCCACCAGCCCATGGGGGGCTTCCAGGGCCAGGCCTCGGATGTGGAAATCCATGCCCGGGAAATCCTATACTTGAAGAGCAGGCTGAACGAGATCCTGGCCAAGCACACGGGCCAGCCGGTGAAGACCATCGAAAAGGACACCGACCGGGACAACTTCCTGTCGGCGGACGAGTCGGTCGAGTATGGCTTGGCGGACCGGGTGCTCTCGGCCAGAACCGAAACCGCGGCCTGAGGTCCTAAAGGCAGGCGGGTTGACGAGGAACTGAACATGTCAGACAAGATCGGCGGCGAAAAACTGCTTTACTGCTCCTTTTGCGGCAAGAGCCAGCACGAGGTGCGGAAGCTGATCGCCGGCCCCTCGGTGTTCATCTGCGATGAGTGCATCGAGCTTTGCAACGACATCATCCGGGAAGAAACCCAGGGGGACCAGGCCGGGCGTACCGCCAAATCCGACCTGCCGGTGCCGAAGGAGATCTGCGATATCCTGGACCAGTACGTGATCGGCCAGGAACAGGCCAAGAAGATCCTCTCGGTCGCAGTGTACAACCACTACAAGCGGCTCAAGAACCTCGGCAAGAAGTCCACCGACGACATCGAGCTTGCCAAGAGCAATATCCTGCTGGTCGGGCCTACGGGTTCCGGCAAGACGCTGCTGGCCCAGACGCTGGCGCGGCTGCTCAACGTTCCGTTCGTGTTCGCGGACGCCACCCCCCTCACCGAGGCGGGCTACGTGGGCGAGGACGTGGAGAACATCATCCAGAAGCTGCTGCAGAAGTGCGACTACGACGTGGAGAAGGCCCAGCGCGGCATCGTCTACATCGACGAAATCGACAAGATCTCCCGCAAGTCTGAGAACCCCTCCATCACCCGCGATGTATCGGGCGAGGGCGTTCAGCAGGCGCTGCTCAAGCTGGTGGAAGGGACCATCGCCTCGGTACCGCCCCAGGGAGGGCGCAAGCACCCGAACCAGGAATTCGTGCAGGTGGATACCACCAACATCCTGTTCATCTGCGGCGGCGCCTTCGACGGCCTGGAGAAGATCATCCGTAGCCGCTCGGAAAAGGGCGGCATCGGCTTTGGCGCCGAAGTCAAGAGCAAGGACAACCGCAAGGACATCGGCGTGGTGCTGCGGGAGGTGGAGCCGGAGGACCTCATCAAGTACGGCCTGATTCCCGAGTTCGTCGGGCGGCTACCGGTGGTCGCGGTGGTCGAGGAGCTCGACGAGTCCGCTCTCATAGAGATTCTCACCGAGCCCAAGAACGCGCTGGTCAAGCAATACCAGAAGATGTTCGCGATGGAGGGTGTGGAACTGGAGTTCCGGGACCAAGCGCTCAAGGCCATTGCCAAGAAGGCGTTGGCCCGCAAGACGGGCGCCCGGGGTTTACGCTCCATTCTCGAGCATGCGCTGCTCGACACCATGTTCGACCTGCCGTCCATGGAAAACGTGGCAAAGGCGGTGATCGAGGAGAACGCGGCGAGCGGCGACATCCAGCCGATCCTGATCTACGCCGATCAGCCCAAAGTGGCGAAGTCCGGCGCGTAGCAATTTCTGCGGGTTCTGCGCATTCCCGTCCCTGGCCCGGGGGTTTTGGGGCAAGCTCTTGAATTGGTTGGCTTCCCCCTGCGCACTTGAATTTCAGGGTGCGACCCCCCATTATAGGCTCATGATTTTCTAAAACTTCAGGCACAACGCATGTCCTATTTCCCTGATTCCCCCGCCGAACTCGTGGTGTTGCCGCTGCTGCCGCTGCGGGACGTGGTGGTCTTCCCCCACATGGTGATTCCGCTGTTCGTGGGCCGGCCCAAGTCCATCAAGGCGCTCGACACTGCGATGGAGGCGGGCAAGAGCATCCTGCTGGTGGCCCAGAAATCCGCCGCCAAGGATGAGCCGGGGCCGGAAGACCTCTACGACATCGGCAGCGTGGCAAACATCCTGCAGATGCTCAAGCTCCCGGACGGCACGGTGAAGGTGCTGGTGGAAGGCAGCCAGCGCGCCCGCATCCGCGAGATCGTGGACGCGAAGACCCATTTCACAGCCCAGGCCCAGATGGTACCCGCCGACACGGTGGAGAACCACGAGGTGGAGGCCATGCGCCGGGCGCTATTGTCCCAGTTCGACCAGTACGTCAAGCTCAACAAGAAGATCCCGCCCGAGATCCTCACTTCGCTCGCCGGCATCGACGACGCCGGAAGGCTGGGCGACACAGTGGCGGCCCACCTGCCGCTCAAGCTGGAGCAGAAGCAGCAGGTGCTGGAGATCTTCGACGTGCACAAGCGCATGGAGCATCTGCTCACGCTGCTGGAGACGGAGCTCGACATCCTGCAGGTGGAGAAGCGCATCCGCGGCCGCGTCAAGCGCCAGATGGAGAAGAGCCAGCGCGAGTATTACCTGAACGAGCAGGTGAAGGCGATCCAGAAGGAGCTGGGCGAGGGCGAAGAGGGCGCCGACATCGAGGAGATGGAGAAGAAGATCAAGGCGGCCCACATGCCCAAGGAGGCGCGCAAGAAGGCGGAAGCGGAGCTGAAGAAGCTCAAGCTCATGTCGCCGATGTCGGCCGAAGCCACCGTGGTCCGGAACTACATCGACGTCCTCATCAACCTGCCCTGGAAGAAGAGAACCAAGATCAGCAAGGACCTGAAGGCGGCCGAAGGGGTGCTGGAGAAGGACCACTACGGCCTGGAAAAGGTCAAGGAGCGCATCGTCGAGTACCTGGCGGTGCAGCAGCGCGTGGACAAGCTGAAGGCCCCGATCCTGTGCCTGGTCGGGCCTCCCGGGGTTGGCAAGACTTCGCTCGGGCAGTCGGTCGCCCGGGCCACCAACCGCAAGTTCGTGCGCATGTCCCTGGGCGGGGTGCGGGACGAAGCGGAGATCCGCGGCCACCGGCGCACCTACATCGGCTCGATGCCGGGCAAGATCCTGCAGAACATGAGCCGGGTCGGCGTGAAGAACCCGCTGTTCCTGCTGGACGAGGTGGACAAGATGGGCATGGATTTTCGCGGAGACCCGTCCTCGGCCCTGCTGGAAGTGCTCGACCCTGAGCAGAACCACACCTTCGTCGACCATTACGTGGAGGTGGAATACGACCTCTCGGACGTGATGTTCGTGGCCACGGCCAATACCCTGAACATCCCGCCGGCACTGCTCGACCGGATGGAGGTGATCCGCCTCTCGGGCTACACCGAGGACGAGAAGGTCAATATCGCCATCCGCTACCTGCTGCCCAAGCAGATGAAGAACCACGGGCTCAAGTCGGAAGAGCTTTCGATTTCCGAAAGCGGCCTGCGGGACATCATTCGCTACTACTCCCGGGAGGCCGGGGTGCGCTCCCTGGAGCGCGAGATTTCCAAGATCTGCCGCAAGGTGGTGAAGACCATGGTGCTCAAGAAGAACGGTGAGCAGAAGGTCCCGGTCACTGCCCGCAACCTGGACAAATTCCTGGGGGTGCGGCGCTACACCTTCGGCATGGCCGAAAAGACCAACCAGGTCGGTCAGGTAACCGGGCTGGCGTGGACCGAGGTGGGGGGCGAGCTCCTCACCATCGAAGGGGTGGCGGTGCCCGGCAAGGGCAAGACCATCACCACCGGCAAGCTGGGCGAAGTGATGCAGGAATCCGTGCAAGCCGCGCTCTCGGTGGTGCGCAGCCGCTCCAAGGTGCTGGGAATTGCCGAAGATTTCTACCAGCGGAGTGACATCCACATTCACTTGCCCGAGGGAGCGACTCCCAAGGATGGCCCGAGCGCCGGCATCGGTATCTGTACCGCCATCGTCTCGGTGCTGGCCGGGGTCCCGGTGCGTGCCGACGTGGCGATGACGGGCGAGATCACCCTGCGCGGCGAGGTGCTGCCCATCGGCGGGCTCAAGGAGAAGCTGCTGGCGGCCCATCGAGGGGGGATCAAGACGGTTCTCATTCCCGACGGCAACGTCAAGGACCTGGTGGAAATTCCGGACAACATCAAGAGCAAACTGGATATCCGGCCGGTGAGATGGATCGACCAGGTGCTGGAGCTGGCCCTGGAGCGCAAGCCCGAACCTTTGCCCGCGGCGCTGGAGGTACCCACGCCACCGGCGCCCCCGGTGGGAGACGCCGGCCAGGCCCCGGTAATCCGGCACTGATATCCGGACGCGGAGAAAACGGAGAACGCCGGCGCGAGCCGGCGTTTTCTTTTTTGCCGGCGGGGTTACTGGATCCGGCAAGCGACGTGTCAAGATGCGTTGTGCTTGCGCCGGAATCTCGGGCAACGGACAGTGGCGAGGGTCTTTCCTGAGCCATTCCGGTGCGAAAACATGTGACAAAAATCACTGTCGTTGTGCCGCATGCGATCGGCCGCAAACCCAAGCCCCGCTTGGTTTTGCGCGTGAGCAAAAAATGTCCGTGTCAAGCTTGACCTCCCCCAAGGCCCTTGCTATAAAGCGGATGCAGGGATTCAGTACATGCCCAGCCTGAACTAACCAAAACGTTAGTCTCCCGCTTGTGACTTCGGTAGGCGCCGCGGCCCACCGGACTGAACCACTTCCTGTTTACCGACTAACATCGAAAGGGGATAGACACGTGAACAAATCTGAATTGATCGACTCTATTGCGAAGGAAGCGGATATTTCCAAGGCCGCGGCGACGCGCGCTCTGGATGGCGCCGTGAAGGCCGTAAAGACGGCCCTCAAGAAGGGCGGCGAAGTGACCCTGGTGGGCTTCGGGACGTTTTACGTGGGCAAACGCGCGGCGCGCAGCGGACGCAACCCCCGCACCGGCGCCACCATCAAGATCAAGGCGGCCCGGGTACCCAAGTTCCGCGCTGGAAAAGCGCTGAAAGATGCGGTAAACTAACGCGCTTTTTCGGGTGCTTAGCTCAGCTGGTAGAGCGTCGCCCTTACAAGGCGAATGTCGGGAGTTCGATCCTCTCAGCACCCACCAGCAGGTAAAGCCAGTTTGGGAGTGGTAGTTCAGTTGGTTAGAATACCGGCCTGTCACGCCGGGGGTCGCGGGTTCGAGTCCCGTCCACTCCGCCAAATCCGAGGGGCGAACGCGAGTTCGCCCTTTTTATTGTAATCACCAGGTCTGGCGCACCATGTTTGATATTGTTCACGGCCACAAGCGGGCGGTCCAGATTGTTCTGGCCCTGATTATCCTTCCGTTCGCGTTCTGGGGCGTCGAATCCTACCGAAGGGTGGGCGACTCCAACTTCGTCGCCAGCGTGGGGGACGACGAAATTTCGGTCCAGGAATTCGAAGCCGCGCTCAAGGACCAGCAGGACCGCCTGCGCACCCTGATGGGGCGCAACTTCGATCCAGCCCTGTTCGAACGCCCGGAATTCCGTCTTTCCCTGGTGGAGAACCTGGTGCGGCAGCGGCTGCTGTCCCGCGAGGCCGTGGGGGCGGGTCTGGCGGTCTCCGATGTCCAGCTTGCTTCCATCATCCAGCAGATCGCCGCCTTCCAGCAGGATGGCCGTTTTTCCAAGCAGCGCTACGAAAACGTGCTTCGCAACCAGGGCATGACGCCGCTCAACTTCGAGGCGCGCCTCAAGCAGGAACTCGCGGTACAGCAGCTCACCGACGCCTACGCCCAGAATACCTTCCTGCCTGCCGCGGTGATCGACCGCATCATCCGCCTCAACGAGCAACAGCGGGAAGTGAGCGTGGCGCATATCGCCCCCGACTCCTACCTGGCACGGGTCAAGGTGGAGCCCACCGAAGCGAAGGCCTATTACGACGGACACCTCCCCGAATTCGGCGTTCCGGAGCAGGTGCGGATCGAGTACCTCACCCTGTCCGCCGACTCCCTTCTGGGCCAGGTTCAGGTGACGCCCGAGGAACTGACGAAGTACTACGAGGAACGTGAAAAGGAGTTCGGCAAGGCGGAGGAGCGGCAGGCGAGCCACATTCTGATCACGGCCGGGCAAGGCGCGAGCGAGGCCGACCGGGCCGCCGCCCTGAAAAAGGCCGAAGATCTTCTCAGGCAGGTTCGGCAGGCGCCGAATAAGTTCGCGGAGCTCGCAAAGCAGCATTCCCAGGACCCGGGCTCGGCGGCTAATGGCGGCGATCTCGGCTATTTTGCGCGGGGCGCCATGGTGAAACCTTTCGAGGACGCCGTGTTCCAGATGAAACCCAACGAGATCCTTGGGCCGGTGCAGAGCGACTTCGGCTACCACGTTATCAAGCTCACCGGGATCCGCCCGGGCAAGGTCGCGGGCTTTGACGAGGTGAAAGACCGGATCGAGCAGGAGGTCCGCAAGCAGAAAGCGGGCAAGAAGTTCGCCGAGGCGGCGGAGGGTTTCAGCAACATGGTATTCGAACAGGGCGAAAGCCTGAAACCCGCCGCAGAGGCCTTCAAGCTCCCCATCCAGCAGAGCTCGTGGCTGTCGCGCGCCGGCGGCGAAGTGGCGTTCCCCGGCAACGAGAAAATGCTGGCGGCGGTGTTTTCAGAGGATGTGCTCAAAAACAAGCGCAATACCGAGGCGATCGAGGTGGCGCCCAACACCCTGGTGTCGGCCCGGGTGATCGAGCACAGGCCCGCGTCCACCCGGCCCTTCGATGAAGTGAAGGCCGATGTCACCCGGAGACTCGCGCGACAGAAGGCCGGAGAGCTGGCGCTGAAGGAGGGCGGGGAAAAGCTGGCGGCGCTCGCGGAGGGCAAGGACCCGGGGGTCGGCTGGAGCAAGCCGGTGACGGTTTCCCGGCAGCAGGCGCCGGGGATGCCGGAGGCGATTTACGGGAAAGTGTTCGGGGCCAGCCCGGCGAAGCTGCCGGCCTACGTGGGTGCCGAGAATCCCCAGGGAGGCTATATTCTGGCGCGCGTCAGCAGGGTCGCCGAAGTGGCGTCCATCGACGATGTCAAGCGCCGGGCCTATGCCCAGCAGGTACGCCAGATGCTGGGGCAGGAGGAACTGGGGGCTTACGTGGCCAGCCTGCGGAAGAAGACCGAGGTCAAGATCCGGCAGGAATTGCTGGAAAAGAAGTAAACAGTGAACAGGAAACGTGAAATCTGACGGTTCTACGGTTCACTGTTCACGCATTTAGTCCGGGCTGCCCAGCGCGGTGGTGTTGAAGCCGCCGTCCACGTACAGGATTTCCCCGGTAATCCCGCTCGCCAGGTCGGATAGCATGAAGGCCGCGGCGTTTCCGACCTCCTCGATGGTGGTGTTGCGCCGGAGCGGCGCGTTCTTCTCGTGGTAACCCAGCAGCTTGCCGAAATCGCCAATGCCGGCGGCGGCGAGCGTCTTGATGGGGCCCGCAGAAATCCCGTTTACCCGGATTCCCCTGGGGCCCAGGCTCTGGGCCATGTAGCGCACGTTCGCCTCCAGGCTCGCCTTGGCCAGCCCCATCACGTTGTAGTGGGGCACCGAGCGCACGGCCCCCAGGTAGGTCAGGGTGAGCAGGGCACCATTGCGCCCCTGCATCATGGGGTAGCCGGCCTTGGCCAGCGCCGAGAAGCTGTAGGAGCTGATCTCGTGGGCGATTCGGAAGCCCTCCCGCGTGACCGATCCCAGGTAGTCGGCGTCGAGCTGCTCCTTGGGTGCGTAGGCAATGGAGTGCACGATGCCGTCCAGCCCGTCCCAATTGGCCTTCAGGCTCGCGAACAGCTGCTCCACTTCCGGGTCGGACGCCACGTCGCAGGGTAGAATCAGATCGGTGCCGAATTCCTTCGAAAGCTTCACCACCCGGTCCCTGACGTTCTCATTCTGGTAGGTGAAGGCGAGCGTCGCTCCTTCCCGCTTCACCGCCTTGGCGATGCCATAGGCGATCGACCTGGAGCTGATCATCCCGGTGATCAGAACTTTTTTGCCGGACAGAAATCCCATGATCATTCCTTGCGAAGCGACCGGCGCATTATAGCGTAAAAGCCCCGGACGGTCGTGGCCGCCGGGTGACGGCGGAACGGGCTTTGGGCTACACTTTTCCCCGTGGTGCGATCCCTGACGATCCTCGCGCTGGCGCTGGCAATTTCGGGCTGCGGCAGCTCCGCCTGGAACAATCCTTATCCGGCCCGGGAGGCCGGCGCCAACGTTCTCTACTCGGCGTTCACGGAGCGCCCGAAGCACCTGGACCCGGTGCAGTCCTACAGCTCCAACGAGATCATCTTCACCGCCCAAATCTACGAGCCCCCGCTGCAGTACCACTACCTGAGGCGGCCCTATGCCCTGATCCCCCTGGCGGCGGCCAAAATGCCCGAGGCGCAGTACTATGACCGGAAGGGTCGGCGTCTGCCCGCCGACGCCGACCCCGGGGCGATTGCGTTCACCGTGTACGAAATCGCCATCAGGCCGGGCGTGCGCTACCAGCCTCATCCGGCGTTGGCCCGGGACCGCAACGGCAAGTTCCTCTACCACCAGCTCGGTCCCCGGGAACTCGCACGGGTCTTCAAGCTCGGCGATTTCCCCGAGACCGGGAGCCGCGAGCTGGTCGCGGACGACTATGTGTTCCAGGTCAAGCGCCTGGCCCATCCGCGGCTGCATTCGCCGATCTTCGGCCTGATGGCGGATTACATCGCAGGCCTGAAGGAGTACGCCGATACTCTGAAGAAAGCGGCATCGGCGCTGCCCAAGGGCGGCTACCTGGACCTCAACCGATACCCGCTGGAAGGCGTGCAGGCGGTGGACCGCTACACCTATCGCATCCGGATCAAGGGCAAGTATCCGCAGTTCATGTACTGGCTGGCGATGCCGTTTTTTGCGCCCATCCCGTGGGAGGCGGAGCGCTTCTACGCCCAGCCGGGGCTGGCGGAGAAGAACATCAATCTCGACTGGTACCCGGTGGGCACGGGCCCGTACCTGCTGTCGGAGAACGATCCCAACCGGGTGATGGTGCTCACCCGCAATCCCAACTACCACGGCGAGACCTATCCCGCGGACGGGGAGCCTGCGGACGCCCGGGCCGGCCTTCTGAAGGACGCGGGAAAGCCCCTGCCGTTCATCGAACAGGTGGTGTTTTCCCGCGACAAGGAAAGCATCCCGCGCTGGAACAAGTTCCTGCAGGGCTACTACGACGCTTCGGGGATCGGCTCCGATACCTTCGACCAGGCCGTGCAGTTCTCGGGCCAGGGGGAGGCGGCCGTGAGCGAGGCGATGAAGGGCAGGGGCATCCGCCTGGAGACCGCGGTGGCGCTGTCCACCTATTACATGGGCTTCAACATGCTGGACCCGGTGGTGGGGGGCCTTTCCGAGCGGGCGCGCAAGTTGCGGCAGGCCATTTCCATTGCGGTGGACTACGAGGAATATGTATCCATTTTCGCCAACGGGCGCGGCATTCCCGCCCAGGGTCCCATCGCCCCGGGGATCTTCGGCTACCGGGACGGCAAGGAGGGCGTGAACCCGGTGGCCTACGACTGGGTGGACGGAAAGCCCCGCCGCAAGCCCATCGAGGCGGCGAAAAAGCTGCTGGCCGAGGCCGGGTACCCGGACGGCATCGACGCGAAAACCGGGGCGCCGCTGGTGCTGTATTTCGATGCCACCGCCCGCAGCGCCGAGGACAAGCCGGCCCTCGACTGGATGCGCAAGCAGTACCAGAAGCTCAACATCCAGCTGGTGGTGCGGGCCACCGACTACAATCGCTTCCAGGACAAGATCCGCAAGGGCAACGCCCAGATCTTCGAGTGGGGGTGGCATGCCGACTATCCGGATCCCGAGAACTTCCTGTTCCTGCTGCACGGCCCCCAGCGCAAGGTGGGCAACGACGGGGAGAACGCCGCCAATTACGACAACCCGGAATTCAACCGGCTGTTCGAACGCATGAAGAACATGGACAACGGGCCCGAGCGCGAGGCCATCATCGACCGCATGGTGGCGATCCTGCGGGAGGACGCGCCCTGGCTGTGGGGCTTCCATCCCAAGGACTACGCCCTCTACCATGCCTGGATCGGCAACGTGAAGCCCAACAAGCTCTCCTACAACAACCTGAAGTACCAGCGCATCGACGCGGCCCTGCGCGAGGAAAGGCGCCGGGACTGGAACCAGCCGCTGCTGTGGCCGGCGCTGCTGGGCCTCGCGGCGTTCGTCGCCAGCATCGTACCGGCGGTCATCGTGTACCGCCGCAGGGAACGCAGCGCCGCGAAATGAGGAGGGAACAAAAAAAATGGACAGGATTAACAGGATTTACAGGATCAAACCTAAGTCTTCAAATTCTGGGGTTCGTGGTGCGGAAATTTGCGTCGTTCCCTGCAAACCTTGCGGCAAATCCTGTCCGCCTGATCCCGCACTTCGACTTAATCCTGTAAATCCTGTAAATCCTGTCCAATGATCTTTCATGCTTAACTACATCATTCGGCGCGTTCTCTACGCGATCCCGATCCTGATCGGGGTGAACCTGCTCACTTTCGTGCTGTTCTTCGTGGTGAATACCCCGGACGACATGGCGCGCATGCAGCTCGGCATCAAGCGCGTCACCCCCGAGGCCATCGCCAAGTGGAAGGCGGAGCGGGGCTACGACAGGCCGCTGCTCTACAGCGCGCAGGCGAGCGGCGCTGCGAAGGTCACCGATACCATTTTCTTCCAGAAATCGGTAGCGCTGTTCGCGTTCCGGTTCGGGCGCGCCGACGATGGCCGGGACATCGCCCACGAGATCACCACCCGCATGGGGCCGAGCCTTGCCATCGCGGTGCCGGTGTTCATCCTGGGGCTGTTCGTCTACCTCAATCTGGCGCTGCTGATGGCCTTCTTCCGCGCCACCTACGTGGATTTCTGGGGGGTAGTGACCTGCGTGGTGCTGATGTCCATCTCCAGCCTGTTCTACATCATCGGCGGCCAGTTCCTGGTGAGCAAGCTCTGGCACCTGGTTCCCATCTCCGGCTACGGCGGCGGGATCGATACCTTCAAGTTCCTGGCGCTGCCGGTGGTGGTGGGCGTAGTGAGCGCGGCCGGGGCCAACGCCCGCTGGTACCGCACCATTTTCCTGGAGGAAATCGGCAAGGACTACGTTCGCACCGCCCGCGCCAAGGGGCTCTCGGAAGCGCGGGTGCTGTTCCGCCACGTACTCCAGAACGCCATGATCCCGATCCTCACCGGGGTGGTGGTGGTGATTCCACTGCTGTTCCTGGGCGGCCTCATCACCGAGTCCTTTTTCGGCATCCCGGGCCTCGGCAGCTACACCATCGACGCCATCAACTCCCAGGATTTCGCCGTGGTGCGCTCCATGGTGTTCCTGGGCTCGGTGCTCTACATCGTGGGATTGATACTCACCGACATTTCCTACACCCTGGTGGACCCCAGGGTGAGGCTGGAGTAGGGGAACGGTGAACGGTAAACGGTGAACGTGAACTTCTTGTGCTGATCGCAGGAATGCTGGCCTTCAAACCCGTCATCCTCTGGACCGACGCCCTGATCTATGTGCTGATCGCGGTGGCGGCGGTGTTCGCCTGGCACGTGCGGCGGCGCGAGCATTTGCTGGCGCCCTGGAAGCGAGTGGCGCACAGTCCGAGCGGGATGGCATCCCTGGTGGTGCTGGTGTTCTTCGTTGCGGCGGGGCTGCTCGATTCGGTGCATTTCCGTCCGGCGCTGGAGGCGAAGAACGCCGGCGAGCCGGTCTACTCGGTGGACGTGCTGAGCCTGCTCGACGTGGTCACCACGGACCTGCGCCAACGCACCGAGAAAACCTATTCCGCGCCGTTCGCTGCCCATCTCTTTGCCAAGGAGACCGTCGAGCATCCCGACGGAACCCAGGTGCGGGAATTCCCGCGTCTCAGGTTCGGTGCCGCTCATTTAAAGGACCCGGAGCGGGAACTGGCGGCGGACGTTCTGGCAAACGGAGGCAGAGGCGTCCTGGCCGGAATCGCGCTCTGGCTGGCGGTGGTGGTGGGATTTACCGCGGGGCTCGCGGCGGGGAGCCGGCGTTCCGTTTCCGCGACCTGGTCTGCGATCTGGCGGGGAGGCACCGAGGTGCCCTGGCGCGCGGTATATGTCGCGCTTGCGGTGATGCTGGTACTCGCCGGCGCCACCGTCGCGCTGGCAGCAAAGTACCACGTCTTCGGCACCGACAAGGTGGGCCAGGACGTGCTTTACCTCGCGCTCAAGAGCATACGCACGGGGCTCGTGATCGGCACGCTCACCACGCTGGTCATGCTGCCCTTTGCGCTGCTGCTCGGCATCATGGCGGGCTATTTCCGCGGCTGGGTGGATGACGTCATCCAGTACGTGTACACGACGCTCAGCTCCATCCCCGGGGTGCTGCTTATCGCCGCATTCATTCTCATGATGCAGGTGTACGTGGAAACCCGCCCGGACCTGTTCGACACCACCGCGGCGCGCGCCGACATCCGCCTTCTGTTTCTGTGCATCATTCTCGGGGTGACCAGCTGGACCGGGCTGTGCCGGCTGCTCCGGGGGGAGGCCCTGAAACTCAGGGAAATGGAATACATCCAGGCGGCGCATGCCTTCGGCGTCTCCCACTGGCGCGTGATCACGCGCCACATCCTGCCCAACGTCATGCACATCGTGCTGATCGCCGTGGTGATGGATTTCAGCGGGCTGGTGCTTTCGGAAGCGGTGCTGTCCTACGTCGGGGTCGGCGTGGATCCGTCGATGATCAGCTTCGGCACCATGATCAACGCCGCGCGCCTGGAAATGGCCCGGGAGCCGATGGTGTGGTGGTCGCTCGCGGCGGCCTTCGTATTCATGCTGGCGCTGGTGCTTTGCGCCAATCTGTTCGCGGACGCGGTGCGGGACGCCTTCGACCCGCGGGTGCGCACGCTGCGGCTGGAGCCCGCGGCCGCGGGCGGGGAGGCAAAGGCGTGAGCGCAGCATCGAGGCGCGAGCTGCTCCAGGTCGCGGATCTCCGCACCCGCTTGCACACCGGCGACGCGGTGGTGCGGGCCGTGGACGGGTTGACCTTCAGCATCGGCCGCGGCGAAACCTTCGCGCTTCTGGGGGAATCGGGCTGCGGGAAATCCATGACCGCGCTTTCGGTCATGCGGCTGCTGCCGGAGGCGGGACAGGTGGCGGGCGGCACAGTGCGGCTCGACGGAACCGATCTGCTGGCGCTGCCCGAAGTGGCCATGCGCGGGGTGCGCGGCCGGCGCGTCGCGATGATCTTCCAGGAGCCGGGCACCAGCCTGAACCCGGTGCTCACCGTGGGCGAGCAGATCATGGAAGTGCTCGATCGGCACACGCCGCTGCGCGGGGACGCGGCCCGGCGCCGGGTCATCGAGCTGCTGGAGCAGGTGGGCATCCCCGATCCGGTGCGGCGCGTCGGTGAATATCCGTTCCATCTCTCGGGAGGCATGAAGCAGCGGGTGATGATCGCCACGGCGCTGGCCGGCGAGCCGGACCTGCTGATCGCCGACGAGCCGACCACGGCCCTCGACGTCACGATCCAGGCTCAGGTGCTGGAACTGATCCGGAGCCTCCAGGCCCGCACCGGCATGGCGATTCTCCTCATTACCCACGACCTGGGCGTGGTATCCGAGATGGCGCACCGGGTGGCGGTGATGTATGCCGGAGAGATCGTGGAAACGGCGTCCCGGGAGCGGTTCTTTTCGAGTCCCGCCCATCCCTATTCCCGCAAGCTGTTCGATTCGCTGCCCCGGCAGGGGAAGCGGGGCGCCAACCTGGCGGTGATCCGGGGCGCCGTGCCGCCGCTGACCCGGGAATTCGGGGGCTGCCGTTTCGCGGATCGCTGCGATTTCGCGTGGGATCTGTGCCGCGGAACCGTGCCGCCGGCGGTCGCGCTGGAGGACGGCCAGACGGTGCGATGCCATCTGTATTCGGAACCGAGAGCGGAGAGCGGAGGGCGCAGAGACCAGAGCAGGGATGAGGGTGAAGCGCGGCGGGCGGAAGGACCGGCTTCCGGCCAGCGGTCAGCCGTCAGCGGTCAGGCGTCAGCCCCGTCTCTTGCGGGAAGCGAGGCGCAGTTACTGAAGGTTGCAGAGCTGAAAGTGCACTTTCCGATCCACAGGGGCCTGTTCAAGCGGGTGGTGGGCCAGGTGATGGCGGTGGATGGCGTATCGCTCGGCCTGGCGCCGGGACGGACCCTGGCGCTGGTGGGGGAGTCCGGCTGCGGCAAGACCACCGTGGCGAAGGGCATTCTGCGGCTGATTCCGCCCACGGCCGGAAGCGTGCGCTTCGCCGGCGTCGATCTGGCCGGGCTGGCGCCCGCCGAGCTGCGAGTCCGCCGCGCCGAGTTCCAGATCATTTTTCAGGACCCCTACGCCTCACTGAATCCGCGCATGCGGGTGGTGGAAATCATCGAGGAGGGGATGACCGCCCTCGGCGTCGGGGGATCGGGCACGGGGCGCTGGCAGGAGGTGGACCGGTTGCTCGGCCAGGTGGGCCTGCCGCCGGAGGCCAAGTTCCGCTACCCCCACGAGTTCTCCGGCGGGCAGCGCCAGCGCATCGCCATCGCCCGCGCCCTGGCGGTAAACCCGAAGCTCCTCATCTGCGACGAGCCCACCAGCGCCCTCGACGTGTCGGTCCAGGCCCAGATCCTAAACCTGCTGAAGGAACTCCAGGAGCGGCTGGGGCTCGCGTTCCTTTTCATCACCCACAACATTTCGGTGGTGGAATACCTGGCCCACGAAGTGGCGGTGATGTACCTGGGACGCATCGTCGAGCACGGGCCGGTCGAGGAAGTGTTGAACCGGCCGAAACATCCCTACACGCGGGCCCTGCTGTCCGCAGTGCCGGTGATCGACCGGGAGACGAAACGGGAGGTAATCCGCCTTCAGGGTGATCTGCCGTCGCCCGCCAATCCGCCGGCGGGTTGCCACTTCCATCCCCGTTGCCCCCAAGCCATGACCGAATGCCGCGAACATTATCCCGGGGTGACGCAGCTGGCGCCGGGGCAGGAGGTGCGCTGCTTCCTGTATGGGAGCGGCGAGACCACAGCCTCGTAGGTTGGGCTTCGCGAGCGAAGCCCAACGATCACGCGTTGGCACGATGTTGGGCATGAATGCCCAACCTACGCACTGTACCGGAGCGGCGAGACGAGGGTTCCCTAGCCGTTCCTGGCGAGGTAGACGGTGACCCGGGCGCCGGGCTTGAGGATATTGCCGAGGAGACTGTTCCAGCGCTGGAGATCGGCGATCGCCACTTTGAAGCGCCGCGCGATGCTGGAGAATGTATCGCCCTTGCGCACGGTGTAGTGGGTTCGTTTCGGCTCGGCCGCGGACTTCGAGGCTTTGGTGGGCGCGGCCGCCACGCGCGTGGGTTTCGCGGGCCCGGCCTTGCGTTCGATGACCAGTCGTTCGCCCGTGGCAAGCCGCTGAACCTTCGCTCCGTTCCAGGCCTTGAGTTGCGCGAGCGTCACGCCGTAGCGGCGGGCCACCGTGGCTGCGGTCTCGCCCTTGCGCACCGTGTGCACGACACGCCGGCCGAACAGCGGCGGGACGACGTCCAGGAATCTGCCTTCAGTCAGGTTCTCCTGCTCCACGGGCTTACGCGCCGGCACCAGCAGGGTGTGGCCCGATGCCACCCGGGTGCGGGGCGTGATGCCGTTTACCTGCTTGAGATGTGCCAGGCTGATGCCGAAGCGAGGCGCCACCCGATCCAGCTTGTCGCCCGGCTTCAGCGTGTAGGTCTGCCAGGAGGTGAGCGGCGCATCGTGGCTCTCCAGGTTGGCGAGGAAGACGTCGGCCTTATCCTCCGGGAGCAGCAGGGTTTCCGCGGCCTTGGCCGGAATCACCGGCCGGCTGTGGCCGGGGTTGAGGGCCACGAATTCGTCCAGCGGAATCTCGGCGAGCTGCGCTGCCAGCTTCACGTCGATGTGGCGCGTGAGGGTGACGGTGCGGAAATAGGGCCGGTCCGGCACCGATTCCAGTTCCAGTCCGTACCGGGCGGGATTGCCGATGATGTTCTTGACCGCGATGAGCTTTGGCACGTAATTCCGCGTCTCCGGCGGCACCGTGAGGCTCTGGAAATCCAGCGGCAGGCCCCTGGCCTGGTTCTTGAGCAGGGCCCGGGACACCGCTCCTTCGCCCCAGTTGTAGGCGGCGAGCGCCAGCTCCCAGTCGCCGAACATGGCGTAGAGGTTCTGCAGATAATCCAGTGCGGCATCGGTGGCGGCGATCACGTCGCGGCGCCCGTCGTACCACCAGTTCTGCTTGAGGCCGTAGACCTTGCCCGTGGAGGGGATGAACTGCCAGATCCCCGATGCGTGGGAGCGCGAATAGGCGACCGGGTTGTAGGCGCTCTCGATCATGGGCAGCAGGGCGATTTCCGTGGGCATGCCGCGGCGCTCCACCTCCTCCACGATGTAGTAGAGATAGCGCTTGGAGCGGTCGATCATGCGCCGGAAATAATCGGGCCGGGCCGCATACCAGGCTTCGTTCTCCTCGACCAGGCGGTGGTCGAAATCCCGAAGCGCAAAGCCGGACCGGATGCGGGCCCAAAGGTCGTCGCGCTGCCGATCGAGGTCGTAGGTGAGGGAGTAGACGAGATCCAGGGCCCGCTGCGGTTCGGCCGCGACCCCGGAAGGAGACGGCGTCTCGGACGGAGGCATTGCCTCGGGGGGCGAAAGGCCTTGGGGCGGGAGTGCGGAGGTCTCGGGGGCAGAGGCTTGAAGCGGTGCGGGGAGGGAAGCGGACTCCTCAGCCAGGGCGGAATTCCCCAGGCCGATGGCGCACAGCAATGTGATCGCGGCTCCTGCTCTCCTCGTCGCCATCTCCGAACATCTTGTTCTTGTTGTGGAAATCGTGGAGATGGTAACTGCGCCTACGGCCTGGCGTCAAGCCGGGGAAGAAATGGCGAACCGGGCGCATCCCGGAGTCGTGGCCTGGATCGGGGATAAATCCCCTCCTACCACCCCGCGTAGGAGCGAATTTATTCGCGACCCTACCGGAAGTTGTTTTTCCAGGTCCGCAGTGTGGCAAACACCGCGACCGGGCCTGCGAGCGCCTTGCCGGCGTGGGTTTCCGCGGCCTGAACGACCGCCGGAACATGGCAGCGCAGAAATGGATTGGTGGCGCGCTCGACCTCGATGGTGGAGGGCACCGTGGGAACGCCGTGGCGCCGCTTTTCCTGCTCCGCGGCGTCGCGCGCCAGCAAATCGCCGTTGGCCGGCTCGACCGCTTTGGCGAACCGGAGATTGGCCAGCGTGTATTCGTGGGCGCAGTAAACCCCGGTGTCCCCGGGAAGCGCCGCCAGTTTCGCCAGCGAACGATGCATCTGCTCTGCAGTGCCTTCGAACAGCCGGCCGCAGCCGCCGGCGAACAGCGTGTCGCCACAGAACAGCAGGTTTGCGCCATAATAGGCGATGTGCCCGGCGGTGTGGCCCGGGACTTCGAGCACGCGGAAATCGAGCTCCAGGTCCGGCAGCGAGACCACGTCGTTTTCCCTGAGGGGATGGGTCACCGTGGCGATGCGCTCGGCGGCCGGACCGTAGACGGGAACCGGGTATTCGGCAAGGATTTCGTCGTTGCCTCCGACGTGGTCGCCGTGGTGATGGGTGTTGAGGATGGCCACGGGACGAATGCCTTCGCGGCGGAAATATTCCAGCACCGGCGCGCCGTCGCCGGGGTCCACCACGGCGGCACGGGCGCCGCGCCGGATGACCCAGATGTAGTTGTCCTCGAAGGCGGGGACAGGGACGATCTCAACCATAGGTCCGTTAGCGTAATACACCCGGGATGCTGATTCAAAGCCTCAATGAATGGTTCGAGACGCCGCTCGGCGGGTATTTGCTTGCCCGGGAGCAGGAGCATTTCGACCACGCCGTGGCCGACGTGTTCGGCTTCAACGCCCTGCAGATCGGGCTTCCGCAGCACGACTTCCTGGGCCAGAACCGCATCGCGCTGCGTTTCAGCGCCGGGCTGGAGGCCGGCGTTCGGCTCAGGGCCGATCCCGGCCATCTTCCGATCGAGAGCAACAGCATCGATCTCGCGGTGCTGCCCCACGTGCTGGAGTTCAGCCCCAACCCCCACGAGATCCTGCGGGAAGTGGGGCGGGCACTGATGCCGGAGGGCCAGATCATGATCTGCGGGTTCAATCCGCGCAGCCTGTGGGGACTGCGCCGGATCCTGGATTCCGAGCGCCGGAGCTATCCCTGGTGCGGCCGCTTCATCTCGCTGCCCCGGCTCAAGGACTGGCTGGCGCTGCTGGATTTCGAAGTGACCGGCGGGCGCCTCGACTGCTACGTGCCCCCCTTCCGGCAGGACGATTGGCGCGGCCGCTTCACGTTCCTGGAGAAGGCCGGCGACCGCTGGTGGCCCATTGCCGGCGGCGTGTATTTCGTTCAGGCGGTGAAAAGGGTCCACGGCATGCGGGTCATCAAGCCCAACTGGAACGACGTGCGCGCGGCGCGGAAGAGCCTCGCGCCCCTCACCCAGAAGCTCAATGGCAAGGACTCGCGGCTCGCGGCCCGCGCCCGGGCGCAGGAAGCCAAGCCGCAGTGAAGCCGAAGTCGGAAGCCACGGTGGACATTTTTACCGACGGCGCCTGCAAGGGAAATCCGGGAGTGGGAGGATGGGGCGCGCTGCTGGCGTGGGGGGAACGCAGGAAGGAAATCTTCGGCGGCGAGCCCATGACGACCAACAATCGCATGGAGCTCACCGCCGTGATCGAGGCCCTGAAGGCCCTGAGGCGGTCCTGCAAGGTGCGGCTCCACACGGATTCCCAGTACGTGAAGCAGGGCATCACTGCCTGGATCCACGACTGGAAGCGCCGCGGCTGGAAGACCGCGGATAAAAAACCGGTGAAGAACGAGGACCTGTGGCGCGAGCTCGACCGGCTCGCCGCCGGTCATCACATCGAATGGATCTGGGTGCGGGGCCACTCGGGCCACGACGGCAACGAGCAGGCCGATGCGCTGGCGAACAAGGGCGTCGAAACCGTGAGCGGCAACCGGTGAGTGCATTGCGCAGGGTGCGTCCCACGCACCGGTCAACGGAAATAATCCTGTTAATCCTGTCAATTTCCCCATGAGGCAGATCTTTCTCGACACCGAAACCACCGGCCTTGATCCCGGCCAGGGGCACCGCGTCATCGAACTGGCGGCGGTGGAAATGGTCAACCGGCGGCTCACGGGGAACCGCGGCCACTGGTACGTCAACCCGGAACGGGAAATCGACGAAGGCGCGCTGCAGGTCCACGGCCTGTCCCGGGAGTTCCTGCAGGACAAGCCGCGGTTCCGCGATGTCTGCCAGGCTTTCCTGGACTTTATCTCCGGCGCCGAGCTGGTAATCCACAATGCCCCGTTCGACGTGGCGTTTCTCGACAGCGAGCTGGGGATGATCGGACTTCCGGCCGTCGCGGGTTACTGCGCGGGCGTGGTGGACACCCTGAAACTCGCCAAGGAACTGCATCCCGGGAAGAAGAATTCCCTCGACGCCCTGTGCGAGCGTTACCAGGTGGACAATTCAAAGCGGACCCTGCATGGGGCGCTGCTCGATGCCGAGCTGCTGGCCGAAGTTTATCTTGCCATGACCCGCGGGCAGGACAGCCTGGCAATCGACATGGGCCGCGGCCCGGCATCGGCCCAGGGACCCGGCATCCGTGTCGAAGGCCTTGAGTTGCCGGTCATCGCCGCCAGCGCCGACGAGCTCGCGGCCCACGCCGGCCTGCTGGAGGACATCGACAAGGCGGCGAAGGGCGCGTGCCTGTGGAAGGCGCTCGGAACGTAGGTTGGGCATTCATGCCCAACATTGCGGGAACGCATGATTGTTGGGCTTCGCTCGCGAAGCCCAATCTACGGGGCTGCGGCATTTGTTGGGCACAAAGTGCCCAACCTACGAGGGCTGACCGCCGACCGCGGCGTAGCGGGTAGGGTGCGTCCCACGCACCGTTCACGCATTTCCAATCACCGCGTGAAGCGCTTTTCCTTCTCCAGCAGCTTCTGCACCTCATTCGCGGGAAGCGGCTCGCTGACCAGGTAGCCCTGGTACTCGTCGCAGCCCTCGGCCCGGAGGAGCGCAAGCTGCTCGCGGTCCTCCACCCCTTCGGCGACGACCGTCAAGCCCAGGCTGTGGCCCATGGCCACGATGGCGGAGACGATGGCCCGGTCGCTGGGGTCGGCCAGGATGTCTCTCACGAACGACTGGTCTACCTTGAGCTTGTCCAGGGGGAAGCGCTTCAGGTAGTTGAGCGAGGAATAGCCGGTGCCGAAGTCATCCACGGCCAGCTTCACGCCCATGGCCTTCAACTTCCCGAGGACGTCGGAAGTGACCTCGGGATCCTGCATCACGCTGCTCTCGGTGAGCTCCAGCTCCAGGTAGCACGCTTCCAGCCCCGAGTCCCTGAGCGCCCGCTCCACCGCGTCGAGCAGCCCCTTGTTGCGGAACTGGATCGCCGAAAGATTGACGGCGACCGGGACCGCCGGCAGCCCCGCCGCCTGCCAGGCCCGGTTCTGGCGGCAGGCCTCGCGAATCACCCATTCCCCGATGGCGACGATGAGCCCCGAGTCCTCGGCCACGTGAATGAACTTCACCGGCGCCACCAGCCCCATGTCGGGATGGTTCCAGCGGATGAGGGCCTCCAGGCCCACCAGCCGGCCGCCGGCGATCCCCACCTGGGGCTGGAAGTAGAGCAGGAATTCGCTGCGCTCGTAGGCCCGCCGCATGCGGGTCTCCATCATCAGGCGCTCGAAGGCCCGGGCGTTCATGTCCTGGGTGAAGAACTGATAGTTGTTGCGGCCGCTCTCCTTGGCGTGGTACATGGCGGTGTCCGCGTTCTTGATGAGCGTTCCCATGTCCTCGCCGTCGTTGGGGAAGATGGCGATGCCGATGGATGGGGTGGTGTTGATCTCGTGGGTTTCGATCTGGTAGGGACGGGACACGTTGCGGATGATCTTTTCCGCCACCAGCGCCACGTCCTCCACCTCGGTGATGGTGGGCAGGATCACCACGAACTCGTCGCCGCCGACGCGGCTCACGGTGTCGGAGACCCGCACGCTGTCGCCGAGCCGTTCCGCCACGCCGATGAGCAGCTGATCGCCCAGCTGGTGGCCGAGGGAATCGTTGATGGTCTTGAAGCGGTCCAGGTCCAGAAACATCACCGCCACCATGTCGCCGGCGCGGTTGGCGGTGGCGAGCGCCAGCTTCAGGCGGTCCTGCATCAGGGTCCGGTTGGGCAGCCCCGTCAGGCCGTCGTGCTGGGCCAGGTAGCTGATGTGCTCCTCGGCGGCCTTGCGCTCGCTGATATCGGAAAAAATGGCGATATAGTTGGTGATGCTGCCGCGCCCGTCCTTCACCGCGCTGATGGTGACCCACTCGGGATACACCTCCCCGCTCTTGCGCCGGTTCCAGAGCTCGCCCTGCCAGTGGCCGGTCTCGCGGATGGCGGTCCACAGGTTGATGTAGAAGCCCTGGTCCTGGCGCCCCGAGCTCAGCAGCTTCGGGTTCCTGCCGAGCACTTCGTCCTGCCCGTAGCCGGTGATGTCGGTGAAGGCCCGGTTTACCGCGATGATCTCGTTGCGGGGATTGGTGATGATGATGGCGTCCTGGCTGCTCTCGAATACCCGGGCGTAGAGCCGGATCTGCTGCGCGGCGAGCTGCTGGGCGGTGACGTCCCGCAGAAAGCCGAGGAAGCGGTTGTTGCCCAGGGCCACGGCGTTGATATCGAGCAGCATCGGCGTGCCGTCCTTCCTGCGGTTCCAGACGGTCCCCACGCTTTTCCCCGTATCCAGGACCCTGGCGAAGTGCTGCCGTCCCTGTTCCAGGTTTTCCGGGTCCGGATCCAGCACCTCCGGGATCGACCGCCGCCGGAACTCCTCCTCGCTGTAGCCGAAGAGGGCGCGCGCCGCCGGATTGCTCTCCAGGAAGCGCCCGGTCTCGTCCGCCACCAGCACCGCGTCGAGCGCGTTGTCGATGTAGGAGCGGAACTTCTGCTCGCTGGCGCGCAGGGCGTCCTCCATTTCCCTGCGCCCGCTGATGTCGGCGAGGACGGCGATCACGCCGGAGATGCTTCCGCGCTCGTCGGAGAGCGGCGCCACCGAGAGGCTGACGGCGATGGTGCTGCTGTCCTTGCGCCGGCGCTTCAGCTCCACGCCGGTGAAGCTCTCGCCGCGGCAGGCCTTGCCGAGCAGGGCCCGGAACTCCGCCTCCCGGTCCGGGGGCACGATGGGATTCATCTGCCCCAGGACTTCCTTCTCGCTCCAGCCGAACATGCGCTCGGCCGCCGGGTTCCACATGGTGACGCGGCCTTCCAGGTCCAGCCCCATGATGGCGACCGGGGAGGCCCGGATCAGCGCCCGCAGCCGGTCGCGGGCATCGCGCACCGCCTCTTCCGCCTGCTTGCGTCGAGTGATGTCCCGCGCCACCGCCATGAACAGGGCATCCGGCTCCGGGGCGATCAGCGCCACGCGGACTTCCACCGCAAAGCTGGAGCCGTCCTTGCGCCGGTGCAGTCCCTCCACGGTCACGGTCCGGCCTTCGGCGAGGGTGGACCAGGGTCCCTCCGGGCGGCCGGGAACACAATGCAGATCGATGTCCGGCACCGTCATGCCGATGAGCTCGCCGCGCTCGTAGCCCAGGCTCTGGCAGGCCTGGCGGTTGACGTCGACGATCCTGCCGGCCTTGTCATGGACCAGGATGATGTCGCCCGCCCGCTCGAACAGCACCGCCAGCCGCTTCTCCCGCTCCTTGAGCTCGGCCTCGGCCCGCTTGCGCTCGCTGATGTCGAGCATCACGCCCACCAGGCCGCCCAGCTCGCCGTTGGCCTTGTTGAAGGTGGCCTTGGAGAACAGGATGTCGTGCAGCGAGCCGTCGGCGTACTTCACCTGCGCCTCATAGACCTGGACCCCGGGATTGTCGAACAGGGCCTGGTCCGCCGCGTAGTACTTGTCGGCCAGCTCCCTGGGGGCCACGTCGTAGACGGTCATTCCCATCAGCTTGTCGCGGGGAATCCCGATGTAACGCTCGAAGGCCTTGTTGCAGCCGAGATAGCGCCCCTGCTCGTCCTTGTAGAACACGCCGCTCGGGATGGTGTCGAGCAGGCGGTGGATGAAGGCGAGCTGGTCGCGCATGGCCTGTTCCATGCGGTGGCGCTCGGTGATGTCGCGGATGATCCCCTGGCGATAGCGCCGCCCCTCGATCTCGATGCTGCGTACGCTCACCTCGGCGGGGAAGGTGGCGCCGCCGCGGCGCTGGTGCACCGTCTCGAAGATGCGGCCATCGGATTCGGGCGAGAGCCAGCCCTCGCTGTAAGCCGCCGCTTCCAGCGGGGCGAAGAGCTGGGCGACGGGAAGACCGAGGAGCTCGGCCCGCGGGCAGCCATAGGCCGCCGCGGCCCGCTCGTTGGCCTCCACGATGCGGCCCGCCTCGTCCGCCAGCAGCAGGATGTCGTTGGCGTAGCGGGTGAGGTAGTCGAAGTGCCGGACCAGCGCCTCGCGCTCATGGATCATTTGATAATGGCGCAGCAGGGTTTCGGCCCGAAGTTTGCGCCAGACCAGGAACAGCGCGATCGCCACCACGGCCGCCAGAGCGGCGGTCAGCGCACCGGTTGTCCTGCCGCGCTGGGCGAGAGCCTCATCCAGCGGCGCGCGGCTCGACCTCGCCAGCACCAGCCATGGCGTTCCCGGTACCGCGCGGACTGCCCCGATGACAGGGCTTCCCGCCAAATCCTGGCCTTCGAAGCTCCGCGGCGGACCCTCGAAGGCGAGGGCGGCCACCGTCGGCGCATCCGTCACCGGGGCTTCGAACGCCGGCCAGGGCTCACTCCGCAGCTTCGGGTCGTCGAGATGAACGAACCGGCCGCCGCGCCTGCCGATGAGCAGGACCTCGTCCAGCACGCCGGAAACGGGCTCAGGCTTGAGCAGGTAATAGACGGTGATCTCCGGGTCGATGCGCAGATAGAGTGCCGCCACCGGCCTCGCCTTATCGCCCTGCTGGCGCAGCAGGGGAATCACGTAGTCGAACACGATCTTGCGGTCGCGGGCGGTATCGCCGCGGTGGAAATCCGAAACCACTCCGCGGCTGAGGCTGACGGCGTGCAATACGCGATCGCGCACCGCGGTCATGGGCAGCCGGGCGTTCTCCGTCACCGCAAGCCGCATTTCACCCGAAGTGTCGTAGAGAAAGAGAGCGAGATATTTGCGGGCGGTGACATAGACCATCAGTTCGTCGACGATCTCCCGCTCGCTGCCGTCGCGTCGGGCGCCGCGGGCCAGCCAGCGTTCCACCTCCTGGGCCAGCAGCGGGTCCCGGGACAGGGGCTCCAGCTCGGCGGCAAGATTCGCGGTCCAGGTGTAGAGGTGCTGCGCTTTCTGTTCGGCGAGGAGTGCAACTTCCTTGTGCCGGGATTCCACCAGGCTGATGCGATATTGCTCGTAGGAGACGTAGGCGACCGCGACCGCCGCGGCGAGGATCAGCAAGAACAGCGCGACCAGGCCCCAGGCCGCCGAGTGCAGGGAGCGGGGCAGCGCCGATCTTGCAGCGACCTCAGAGGAATCGTCAGGGGCCACGATACCGTGCTCGGGTGGGCTGGAAATTCGAATGGACAGGATTAACAGGATTTACAGGATTCACAGGATTCAGGCGAACAACCTCGGCACGTCTTCCTGGTGTTGGCCTGCGGGTGCTGGATTTATCCTGAAAATTGCAGATCCCGAACATTGGCCATTGATATCCAGAATTCGTTTTGATCCTGTAAATCCTGTCTATCTGCTTTTTCCCTACACCGTAAACCGCCGCCGCAGGTCGGCGCCCGGTAGCGCCGCCTCGATCGCCCCGGCGAGCTGGCGCGCGGCGGCCGGGTCCAGGTCTGCGCCCGGATGACGCACTTTGCTTCCGGCGATGAGCCCGCGCAAACGCAGGATCTCCTTGCGGATCGCGACTCCCGGCTGCTGCTCGAACACGATGAGGGGCAGGAAGCGCTGGTACACCTCCCGCACCCGTACCCAGTTCCCCTCGCGGGCCGCCACCACCATGGCCATCAGGGCTTCGGGGAAGGCGAACCCGGTATTGAAGCCGCTGGAGCCGGCTTCCAGGTCGAATAATCCGTAGAGGGCCCCCAGGCCGGTGAGTATCGGCACCCGCCGTCCGGTCATTGCCGAAATCAGTGCGCGAATCCGGGGCGGCGTGGGCAGCGCCTCCTCCTTGATGCAGGCCACCTCGGCAATTTCCTTCACCAGCCGCGTGAGCAAGGCCACGGACATGTGAACCTGGGTGGAGGCGGGGTGATCCTGGACCACCACCGGGATCGGCAGGCCCCCGGCCACCCGCCGGTAGAACTGGTACACCCGCTCCTCCGACGGCACCGGTTCCGCGGAGGGCGCCACCATGACCGCCGAGGCGCCGAGGGAGGCGGCCATCTGGCAAAGCTCGCGGCAGGCAGCGGTGCCGCTGTGGCTCGCGCCGACTACCACCGGCAGGGAGCCGGCGGCAGCGACGGCTGCCCTAATCAGAATCTCCCGCTCCGAATCCAGCAGCCGATTGGACTCCCCGAGCACGCCGAGGATGGTGATGCCGTCCACGCCGATTTCCGCCATGAAGCGGACAAGGCGCTGGAACGATTCGACGTCGAGCCCCTCGCGGTCATCGAAAGGGGTGGCGAGAATGGGATAGACGCCTTCGAAGGCGGGGGGCTGGGCCAAGCGGGTTTTCTCCCTGATGTGGGTTCCGTAAGGATACCGTGCCGGAGGGGCGCTGCGAAACTACGAGATCCGGGCGTGTCCGACCGAGGGTCGCGAATGAATTCGCTCCTACCGGGGTTTGTAGGAGGGGATTCATCCCCGAGATCCGGGCGTGTCCGACCGATCCGCCTGTTCCCGCAGCACCTTCATCTGGAACAGCGTATTACGCTCCTCCTCCTCGAGGGCGGACTGGATGAAGCGGATCCTCTCCCGGTAGGCCGGGATGATGTTGTACTTGAGGGCGTTCACGCGCTTCTGGGTCTTGCGCTGCTCGGTGAGCAGGCGCCACAGCGCTGTTTCCGCCTCCCCCAGCCGGCCCAGCAGCGCGGCCAGCTCGGCGAAATGGCGGCGCGCCTCGTCGAAGCTCGGGTCGGTGCCCATCAGCGCCACCGGTTTCAGCGGCAACGGCTCCACCGTCACGGAAGGGTACTCGACGCCCACGCTGGAGCGGGGCAGGATCTGCGCCGCGAGCGCCGGCTCCAGGCCCACCGAGGACTGGCGCAGCATGTGGGCGCCCATGCGGATCTGCGCGATCGCGAGCCAGCGGTAGGCTTCGATCAGCTTTTCCGCCGCGTTCCGGCGCTGGGCCCGGTATTGCTTCAGGCGCTCGTGGACCACGCGGGTCAGGAGTTCCCGTTTGCGTTCCAGCATTTCGTGGCCCTGCACCAGGAAACGCAGTTGCCGCCGCAGCGCGAGCAGCGCGCTCTTGGTGGGGGGCACACTAAGCCGCATGGACCTCTCCCGAAAGCGGCTGGAAGCGGTGATGGCCGGCGATCTCTTCCTCGGACACGCGGATCAGCTCTTCCGCGGGCAGCAGCGACAGCACCTCCCAGGCGATGGAAAGCGTCTCGAAAATGGTGCGGTCCTCGGTTTCGCCCTGGCTCACGAAGCGGTTCTCGAATGCGTCGGCGAAGGCCAGATAACGGCGGTCGCCTTCGGTGAGCTCCTCGGCGCCGATGATGGCGGCGAGATTGCGCACTTCCAGCGCCCGGGCGTAGGAGGCGAACAGCTGGCTCGCCACCCGCGGATGATCGTCCCGCGTGTAATTCCTGCCGATGCCGTCCTTCATGAGCCGCGACAGCGAGGGCAGCACCGCCACCGGCGGATAGACGTGGCGCGCGTTCAAGTCCCGGGCCAGCACCACCTGGCCCTCGGTGATGTAGCCCGTGAGATCGGGAATCGGGTGGGTGATGTCGTCGGAGGGCATGGACACCACGGGAATCATGGTCACCGAGCCGCGCCGCTCCCGGATGCGCCCGGCGCGCTCGTAGACCTCCGCCAGGTCCGAGTAGAGATAGCCGGGATAGCCCTTGCGGGAGGGCACGTCGCCCTTGGCGGTGGCCACCTCCCGCAGCGCTTCCGCGTAGTTGGTCATGTCCGTCATCACCACCAGCACGTGCAGGTCGAGGTCGTAGGCGAGATATTCGGCGGCGGTCAATGCCGTGCGCGGCAGGATCAGGCGCTCGATGGGCGGATCGTCGGCGAGGTTCACGAACATCACCACCTGCCCCAGCACGCCGCTCGACTCGAAATCCTCCTGGAAAAAGCGCGCGTCCGAGTGGGACACGCCCATGGCGGCGAACACCACCGCGAAGCGGCCTTCCTCGCCGGGCAGCCTGGCCTGGCGCACGATCTGGGCGGCGAGCCGGTTGTGGGGCAGCCCCGACCCGGAGAACACCGGCAGCTTCTGGCCCCGCACCAGCGAGTTCATGCCGTCGATGGCGGAAATGCCGGTCTGGATGAATTCCCGCGGATAGGCCCGCGCCGCGGGATTCACCGGGGCGCCGTTCACCGGACGCTTGAGCGGCGAGAGCAGGGGCGGGCGTCCGTCGAGGGGCCGGCCCACGCCGTTGAACACGCGCCCCAGCAGCTCCCGCGACAGCGGCAGCTCGAAGGGCTCCTCCAGGAAGCGCACCCAGGTGCGCTCCAGGTCCAGGCCGTCGGTGCCCTCGAACACTTCCACCAGCACCAGATCATTGGAGCTGCGGATCACCAGCCCGTTGCGCAGCCGGCCCCGGTGATCGCGCACCGCCGCCCGGTCGCCCAGCGCCACGCCCGGAACGCCCTTCATGAACAGCAGCCCGCCGCGGGCGGCGGAGGCGGTGCGGAATTCCATCTCCTTCATTCGGAATGCCTTTCAACCGCCGGATTCGGTGCGCAGGGCGCACCCTACGAAGGAACCGGTGGCGACGCGTAGGGTGCGTCCCACGCACCATTCAACGCAAAGACGCAAAGGTCGCAAAGAATGCATGTCGGACAGTCTGCCGTTCTTTGCGTCCTTTGCGGTTCTTTCAGTTCCCCTTTGCGTTGATGCTTTTTCGAAATTCATCGCGCGCGCTCCACCGGTTTCGTGTACTCGGTACGGATGCGGTCGAAAGTGCCGCGGATCTCGTCGCGACATGCCTTGAGGGCTTCCATCTCCTCGCTGCGGTACCGGGACTTGTAGCGCCGCGCCTTCGACAGCAGCGGGAGCCCCAGCAGCTGCTGCACCGGCACCCCGCTGTCGAGCAGGGTCATGCCCTCGTGGTAGATGAACAGGGCCAGATCGAGCAGCAGGAACTGCTTCCCGGGCGAGCAGTAGCTGTCCACCTCATCGAGGGCCGACTGCTGCAGCACGCCTTCCCTGATGAGGCTGGCGCCCTCCAGGGTCCAGCGCTGGGCGGCGGACAGCGCCTCCATGCCCACCAGGTTCACGATGCGGGCCAGCTCCTCTGCCTGGGACAGCAGGGCGAGCGCCTCCGCGCGCCTCGCTGCCCAGGACTTGTCCACGTTCGTCTCCCACCAGCGGGCGCTGGCGGCGACATAGCCGGAAAAGCTCTCGGTCCAGTCCACGGCAGGATAATGGCGCGCGTCGGCGAGCTGCTTGGAGAGGGCCCAGAACGTCTGGATGATTTCCTTGGTGTGGCTGGTGACCGGCTCGGAGAAATCGCCTCCCGGCGGCGACACCGAGCCGATGAGCGTCACCGATCCGGTATCGCCGGACAGGGTCTCGACCCGGCCCGCGCGCTCGTAGAAGGACGCCAGGTGGGAGGCGAGATAGGCGGGATAGCCTTCCTCCACCGGCATCTGCCTGAGCCGCCCCGCCACTTCCCGCAGCGCTTCCGCCCAGCGGCTGGTGGAGTCGGCCACGATCACCACGTCGAGACCCTGGTCGCGGAAATATTCCGCGATGGTGATGCCCACGTACACCGAGGCCTCCCGCGCCACCACCGGCATGTTGGAGGTGTTCGCCACGATCAGGGTGCGCTCCATGAGGGGCCGGCCGGTGTGGGGATCGGTGAGCTTGGGCATGCTCTCCAGCACGTCCACCAATTCATTGCCGCGCTCGCCGCAGCCCACGTAGATCACGATGCGGGCGTCGCACCAGCGGGCGATCTGGTGCTGGATCACGGTCTTGCCGGCGCCGAAGGGCCCCGGCACCGCGGCCTTGCCGCCCTTCACCAGGGGGAAAAAAGTGTCGAGCACCCGTTGGCCGGTGATCAGCGGCTCATCGGCGGGATCGCGCCGGCGGAACGGCCGCGGCGTGCGCACCGGCCAGCGGTGAAACAGGGCGAGCTTGGCGACCGGCCCGTGGCGATCCTGGATGCGCGCGATCGCCTGTTCCACGGTGTATTCGCCGGCAGGCGCCAAATCCACCAGCTTCCCGCGCAGGTTCGGCGGCACCAGGATCTTGTGGGTGATGCTCGCGGTCTCCTGCACGCTTCCCAGCGCCATTCCTCCGTGGACGCGGGCGCCGATGTGGAGATCGGGCGCGGGCTCGAAGCGCCATTTGCGCGCGCGATCCAGGGCCGGCAGGGCGAGCCCGCGGGCCATGCGATCGCCCGAGGCCTTCTGGATTGCGTCGAGGGGGCGCTGCACGCCGTCGAAGATGCCGCCCAGCAGTCCCGGCCCCAGTTCCACCGAAAGCGGATGGCCGAGGGCTTCCGCCTGCTCCCCGGGGCGCAGCCCCTCGGTCGCCTCGTAGACCTGGACCGTCGCCCGGTCGTCCTCGCGGCCGATCACTTCGCCCACCAGCGCCAGGCTGCCGACGCGCACCTGCTCGCCGATCACCACCTGGGGCAGGCGCACGGTGAGGATGGGGCCGTTGATCTCCAGGATCTCACCCATGGAACAGGGTCTCCATGTCGGGCACTGTCGCGAAGAGCTGCGCCAGCACCGCGTGGTGGAGCTGCTCCTGCAGGCGCTCGAGCCGGCCCTCGAAACTGTTGTCGATGCGCACCCGGCTCGCCGCGTCGCGCACGATCACGCCGCCCGAGGCGTTGCAGGGCACGGGATGCAGGGTGACGCGCTGGCCGGGCGCCGCTTCCCGGGCGAAGGCTTCCCAGCGTGGGGCGAGCCGCTGGTGGTCGAGCGCGTTGAGCTCCGCCACCAGCTCGGGCTCGCCGATGCTGCGGCAGGCCTGGGCGAGATAGCCCGCCAGCACCGGCAGGTAGGCCTTCTCGTCGCCCGCCAGCGCCGCGAGGCGGGTCTTCACCTGGTCCATCGCCGCCTGCACCAGGGTCCAGCGCAGTCGGTCGAGCTCGCCCTGCAGGCGGATTTCCGCGGCCTGCACCCGCTGCCGGTAGAGGCGGTCGGCGTCGGCCTTGGCGGCGAGAATCTCCTTCTCCTCCCGCAGGTGCAGCCGGCTGCCGCACTCGGCGAGGATGCGCTCGCGCTCCTCGGCGGCCTTCTTCAGGTGCTCGTGCACCAGGGCCCGGGCGCGGGCCAGCAGCGCCGCTTCCAGCTCCCGCACCTGGGATTCGGAACTCACCGGATGTCCTCCAGGGCCGACGGCCCGAGGATCGAGCGCACCAGCCTGTCCACCGCCGGCGCATAGGCGTGGGGCGCGTGGAGCGACGGGATTTCGGTGATCACGATGCGCGCTTCCTCGTTGCGCACCCAGTTGAGCCAGTGGCCCCGGGAGCGGGCGAGATTCTGCTCCAGGAACAGCAGCGCCTTCTCGCCCTTGCGCACCAGCGCCGCGAGCACCTGCTCGACCTGCTCCTCGGTGGCGTCGGGCCAGGTTTCGACCCCGATCAGCCCGAAGCCCTGCATCAGGGGCGCGCTGCCCATGGCGATCAGGCGCGTGGGCGCGGGCGGCGGAACGCGCGGTTCCATGTCAGATCTTGCCCAGCATCAGGATGCTCACCACCAGGCCGTAGATCGCGATCCCCTCGGCGAGTCCCAGGTACACCAGGGTGCGGCCGAAGGCCTCCGGCTTCTCGGCCAGCACCGCCAGCGCGGCGGCGCCGACCGGCCCCAGCGCCAGCGCCGCGCCGATGGAGGCCAGGGCGGTGGGGATGCCCACGCCGATGAGGGCAAGGCCCATGCCGACGGAGATTTCGCCGCGGGGCGCCTGGGCGGCGGCCTGGGCCATCACGTCCTGGGCGCCCAGAATCGCCAGCCCGGCGAGCGCCCCGGCGAACAGCAGCAGATTGGCGCCCACCGCCCCCCTGACCAGGCGCGGCACCACGGGAAGCTTGCCGCGGTTGAGCTCGAGCAGGACGCCGAGACCGATGATTCCCGCCACTGCCACTCCCATCATTGCGATCAGCCAGAACATATGCCGCTCCTTTACAGGTCTTGACTCTTAAGTTCCTTAACCACGTAGGTTGGGCATAAATGCCCAACCTACGCGTCTCCGGAGGTTCTTCATTTTCCCTCCCGCAGTTGCAGAGGACGAAACTCCCTGCCGTCGGCGCTGAAAAAGCGGGAGAAGCCCTCGTAGTACTCGAGCCGCAGGGCCTGGATGGCGACGATGGCGCCTTCCAGCACCATGATGAGCAGGTTGCCCACCACCACCGCCGCCCAGTGGCCCGCCCCGCCCAGCATGTCGGCCACGGTGAACACCGCGAGCGCCAGCGCCACGTGGTTCAGGCTGAAGGCGCCCACCCGCATGAACGAAAGTGTGTTGGCGAAGAAGCCGATGACGGCCTCCAGGGTCTCGACGGCGGACACCAGGATGCGCTCCATCTGGGGCCCTTTCTGCTCGTGCCAATTATAGATGAGGACCCCGGCTACCCCCAGGAAGGCGAGGGCGGCGGGCCCGGCGCCGAAGCCGCCGTCCCGGAGCCATCCGGCGATGCCCAGCACCGCGCCGAGATAAAGCGCGATGCCGGCGGCGCCCCCGGCGTCGAACAGCGCCGCCGCCAGGCCCTTTTCGACATAGAGATTGTGGGTCTTGATGAGAGAGACCACCAGGATGAAGCCGATTCCCCAGTAGAGCGCCACCGCCAGCACCCGCAGCGGATCCGAAAGCGGGGAGATCCACAGGGCGTCGAACACGTGCTCGTAGCCGAACACGCTGCCGTAGAGAAAGCCGAACACCGCCGAGCAGAAGCCCGCCGACACCATTAGCACCCGCGCCGCGGCCAGCTTGCCGCGCAGGAAGAACCCGATCGCCGCCAGCACCGCGCCCTGGCCCACGTCGCCGAACATCATGCCGAACATGAGCACGAAGGAGACCGCGAACAGCCAGGTGGGATCGATTTCGCCGTAGCGCGGCACGCCGTAGGTGCGCACCAGCTGCGCGAAGCTCCTGAGCAGCGCCGGGTGGCGCACCACCGAGGGCACCCGCGGCCGCTCCCCCGGCTCCGGCTCCCGGAGCTTGAGCAGGAACGGCCGGCCGATGCGCCCGTGCAGCAGTTCGCGCAGCCGCTCGGCGTCGCGCTTTGGCACCCAGCCGGTCATGAGCACCAGGCCACCGTGGCCACGCAGGGCGCTGTCGATCACCGAGGCATAGGGGGCGGCGCGCGCGAGAGTGGCCTCGGCCGCCTCCAGCTCCGGCCAATGGGCGCTTTGCAGCCCCTCGAGGGCGCCGCGCTGGGCGAGGCTCTCCTTCTCCAGCGCCGCGAGCCGCAGAACCAGCTCCGCGCGCGCGGTTTCGGGATGGGTGCGCAGTTCCGGCGGCACCTCCACGGTATGCCAGCCGGCGGTCTGCAGCAGCGCATTGATTCGCGGTCCCGCCCCCGAAGGACCCACGGTCACGCAGTGCTCCATGCCATGGCTGCTGGCGAACACGGTAAGCAGGAATCCCGCCAGCTCCAGCGCCTCCCTCAGTCGCGGCAGGTTGGCCGAGGGCGCGGTTCCCACCCGCACGTCGAGGAAGCGGTGCTCGCTGAGCAGCGCGCCGAGGTCGAGATCGAGGGAGGAGAACAGGTCCAGGGTCTGCAGGAGCTGGGTGATGCGGCCATGCTCCTCCTCCAGCCGGTGCAGCTTTTCCTGGGCTTGGAACAGCATGTTCCATATCTCCGCGAGCCGCGCGTTGAGCTGCTCCAGCTCCTCGAGGCGGACCGGGCGGGTTTCCGCCCCGGGCGCGAACTCCGGCCGGCGGCCGCACTGGGCGAGGATCTTGTCCATGCGGTTGCGCGCGGCGAGAAACGCCTCCCGGTAATGCTGCTCCGGCAGGTCCGGAAGATCGTATTTGAACTGCTCGGAGGTGTCCGGGTTGAACACCCCGCATTCGGCGAGGGCGAGGGCCGCCGCCGGCGCGCTTTCCCGCACCAGCCACAGGGCGGCGTGCTGCATGGCGAGCGGCCTAAACACGGGGCGCCTCTCCGGTTTCCTGGGACAGCCGCAGTCCCTGGCGGCGGGTCGCGGGATCGACCCCGAGCAGGTGGCCGCGCACCAGCCCCCGCAGCATCCGCAGGTCCTGGTCCCGCAGCAGGAGGTAGGCGAAGGCCCGCGCGAACCCCGAGGAGGAGCGCGCGATCACCGACTCGGCGAGCCGGCGCGTCGCCGCTTCCACCCGGCCCTGGACGTCGTCGGGATTGCCGCAGCCGGCGACCTGATCCCTGAGCGGCGCGGGCAGGGCGGCGAGCAGCTGCTCCAGGGTGTCGAGGCCGGTGAGCCGCTTCAGCCGCCGCCCCGACAGGCGGTAATCGGCGGGAATCAGCAGATAGTAGGTTTCCGCCGGCGTGAGCTGGTAGACGAAGCGGTAGCGCAGCAGCCACACCAGGTTGGTGCCGTCGATCACGGCCGCGATCAGGCTGCGGAACGCCTCGGGGTCGTGAACCCGGACCTGGTCCGCCCGCTTCACCAGGCCGCTGTAGAAGCGCCGGTCGAAACTGGTGTCGAGGAAGAACAGGTCGCGCTTCTGCTCCAGCACCCGGCGCGCCTGGCTCGCGATCTCGGCAAACGGCGTGTTGTCGAGAAGCCGCAGCACTTCCAGCTCGTTCTCGGCCCGCAGCAGGGCTTCCACCGGCAGGGTGGCGAACGGACCCATGTCGAGAAGCTGCTCGCGGATCGCCGCCGGGGTCTGCCCCGCCACGCGCCCGCGGATGATGGACTTGAGGTTGGCGAGCTCCAGGTTGTGGGTCCAGTAGAGCAGGAAGTCCCGGGCGTTGCCGTGCAGGGCCCGGGAAAAAATCAGCACGTCGTTGAGCAGCAGGCTCACGCGCCGCTGCTCCATGGAGCGCCGGGACTGCACCGGATCGTCGCTCACCAGGGTTTGCGCGCCGGTCGCTTCGAACAGGCCGCGGCTCTCCGCCAGCGTCTTGTCGATCACCTGCATCAGGGTCGGTCCCTTGAGCAGGCGCCGCGCCATCAGCGAAACCCGGGTATGCAAGTAGGCATGGGCCATGGGGTCAGGTCTTGCATTGCCATATTTTCGGGTCCCTGGTCGCGAATGAATTCGCTCCTACCCGGCTGGGTCCTGGTCGCGAATAAATTCGCTCCTACCCGGCTGGGTCCTGGTCGCGAATAAATTCGCTCCTACAAGAAAACGGTCGCGAATAAATTCGCTCCTACCCGGATGAATTCTGGCCGCGAATAAATTCGCTCCCGCGGGGAACACCGGCCGCACCGGGTCGCGTCGGGTTCGGCCCGGGACCGTTCCATTAATTTTTCCCGGGATCGAGCAGGATGGCGAACGCGGCGTCCGCTGCCGCCTGCTCCCGCTCCTCGGCGAGGGTGCGCAGGTGCTGGTGGCGCTCGCCATATTTTCGCTTGAGCTCGGCGACGGCCTGGGTGGCCCGTTCCTCCGCCTGGCCGAGGTAGGGGGCCCGCAGCTCCGCGACGCCGGCGGCGAACTGGTCTTCCGCCCGACGGGCCTGCTCCAGCGCTTCCTGGATGATGCGCTCCCGCTCCGCGTTGGCCTTGGCCACCTCGGCTTCGGCCAGGGCTTCCGCTTGCAGCAGACTCTTCAGCAGATCTTCCATGGCTTGCCCCCTTGAAATCAAAAACCTTCAACCGGTGCGCAGGGCGCACCCTACGAACACGCGGCGGCCCATGGGTAGGGCGCGTCCCACGCACCGAATCAACCACCGACGACCGGTGCGCAGGGCGCACCCTACGAACACGCGGCGGCCCTTGGGTAGGGCGCGTCCCACGCACCGATTCAAGAGCCTGCGACCGGTGCGCAGGGCGCACCCTACGAACACGCGGCGGCCCTTGGGTAGGGTGCGTCCCACGCACCGATTCAAGAGCCTGCGACCGGTGCGCAGGGCGCACCCTACAAACACGCG
>JACPEG010000023.1 GCA_016183615.1 Betaproteobacteria bacterium | reverse complement strand
CTACATGAACACCGGCGTACAGCGCTCCTCGGCCACCCCGCCCGCGGCCCGCACCGCCACCACCATGCCGGTGGGCCCGGAGCCCGGCAACGTGTTCGGCCAGGGCAAGAACGTGCCCCGGATCGCCATGGCCCACAACATCCCGTATGTGGCCACGGCCAGTGTCGCCTACCTGCGGGACCTGGAATACAAGGTGACCAAGGCCATGGGCCTGCGCGGCGCGCGCTATATCCACATCTTCGTGCCGTGTCCGTTGGGCTGGGGCTCCGCCTCCCAGGACACCATCCAGCTCGCCCGCCTGGTGGTGGAGAGCGGGCTGTTTCCCCTGTTCGAGGCCGAACACGGGGAGGTGACCCGCGTCTACAAGATCCGCAAGCCGGTGCCGGTCGAGGAATACCTGCGGCCCCAGCGCCGCTTCGCCCATCTCTTCGGCAAGAAGCCCGCGGTGGAGACGATCTCCAGGATTCAGGCGATGGCGGACAAAAACATCAAGAAGTACGGGTTGCTCGCCCAGGGCGCTTGAGTGATGAACAAACCGTTCGCCATCACTCTCGACGTCGGATCGAGCCTGGCCAACAAGACCGGCTCGTGGCGCACCTACCGTCCGGTGTACCTGGACCGGTTGCCGCCGTGCAACCACCAGTGTCCGGCCGGCGAGAACATTCAGGCCTGGCTGTTTCTCGCCGAGGAAGGCCAATACGAAGCCGCCTGGCGCAAGATCATGGAGGACAATCCGTTCCCGGCAGCCATGGGGCGGGTCTGCTACCACAGCTGCGAATCCGCCTGTAACCGCGGCAAGCTGGATGCGCCGGTGGGGATCAACGGGGTGGAGCGCTTTCTCGGCGATGAGGCCCTCGAGCACGGCTGGAAGGTGGCCCCGGGCAAGCCCACCGGGAAAAAGGTGATGGTGGTGGGCGCCGGCCCCGGGGGACTCGCCTGCGCCTACCACCTGGCGCGCCTCGGCCACAAGGTGACGGTGTTCGAATCTTCCCCCAAGGCGGGCGGCATGCTGCGTTACGGCATTCCCAGGTACCGCATGCCGCGCGAGAAGCTCTACGCCGAAATCCAGCGCATCGTCGCCCTGGGTGTCGAGATCCGCTTCAACACCCGGGTGGACGATGCTGCCGCCGAGATGACCCGCGGCGGCTTTGAGGCGGCCTTCCTCGCGCTGGGCGCCCCGCTCGGGCGCCGGCTGGAGATCCCGAAAAGCGGCGACCTGCCGATCCTGGACGCGGTCACGGTGCTGCGGCAGGGGGAGCTGGAACAGGCGGTGCCACTCCGCGGCCGGGTGGTGATCTACGGCGGGGGCAATACCGCGGTGGACGTGGCGCGCTCCGCGGTGTGCCTGGGAGCGCGATCCGCGACGGTGGTGGTGCTGGAGTCGCGCGAACACATGCCGGCCCATGCCGAGGAAATCAAGGAAGCGCTGGAAGAAGGCGTGAACGTGGTGAATCTGCGGGCGATCCGCAACATCGAGGGCAAGACCCTCACCCTGGAGATCATGGTGCCGGGGGAAGGCCGCTGGCCGGTGGCCTCCGGGCAGTTCGAAACGCTGGAAGCCGACGTGCTGGTCCAGGCCCTGGGCCAGGACTGCGACCTCGCGCCGCTGAACAACGTCACCGGGGTCAACATCGCGGACGGCGTGGTGCAGGTGGACTACGGGATGGCCACCGGCGCCAAGGGCGTTTTCGCCGGCGGCGACATGGTGCCCTCGGCGCGCAACGTCACCACCGCCATCGGCCAGGGCAAGAAGGCGGCGCGCCACATCCACGCGTTCCTGCGCGGCGAGACCCTCAGGCCCCGGCCCAAGCACGAGATCGCGGGGGTGGAGAAGATGAACCCCTGGTATTACGCGGACGCGCCGCGCTCGCTGCGGCCGGTCCTGGAGGCGGTGCGGCGCACCTCGGGCTTTGCCGAAGTGGTGGGCGATCTCGACCCCGATACGGCCCTGTACGAAGCGCGCCGCTGCCTGTCCTGCGGCAACTGCTTCGAGTGCGACAACTGCTACGGGGTGTGCCCCGACAACGCGGTGATCAAGCTCGGGCCCGGCAAGCGCTTCCGGTTCAACTACGACTACTGCAAGGGCTGCGGCATCTGCGCCGCCGAGTGCCCCTGCGGCGCCATCAAGATGGTGCCGGAAACGATCTGACAGTAATTCTGCGTGAGCGCTCTTTTGGCTAGGAGTGACCGATGGATAGGCCCTTCGCGATAACGCTGGACGTTGGCTCCAGCCTTGCCAACCGCACCGGCTCCTGGCGCACCTTCAGGCCGGTGTACCTGGACCGCCTGCCCCCCTGCAACCACCAGTGCCCCGCCGGCGAGGACATCCAGGGCTGGCTGTTCCATGCCGAGTCGGGCCACTACCAGGCCGCCTGGCGGCATCTGGTGAGGAACAACCCGTTCCCGGCCATCATGGGGCGGGTCTGCTACCACAGCTGCGAGGGCGCCTGCAACCGCGGCAAGCTCGATGAGCCGGTCGGCATCAACGCGGTGGAGCGCTTCCTCGGCGACGAGGCGATCAAGCGCGGCTGGAAATTCGATGCGCCGACGCAGGACTCCGGCAAGCAGGTGCTGGTGGTGGGCGCCGGCCCCTCGGGGCTGTCCGCCGCCTATCACCTGCGGCGGCTGGGCCACCGGGTCACGATCTACGAGGCGGGCCCCCTGGTGGGCGGCATGATGCGCTTCGGCATTCCCAAGTACCGCCTGCCGCGCGAAGTGCTCGATGCCGAGGCGCACCGCATCCTCGACCTGGGCGTCGAGCTGCAGCTCAATACCAAGGTCACCGACATCATGCAAGCCATGAAGGACGGGTTCGACGCGGCTTTCCTGGCGGTCGGCGCCCACATCGCCAAGCGCGCCTTCATCCCGGCCGGCGACTCGGCGAAGGTGCTCGACGCCGTATCCGTGCTGCGCGACATGGAAGGCGAGGAGAAACCCATGCTCGGGCGCCGCGTCATCGTCTACGGCGGGGGCAACACCGCGATTGACGTGGCCCGCACCGCCAAGCGGCTGGGGGCGGAAGAGGCGATCATCGTCTATCGCCGCACCCGCGAGAAGATGCCGGCCCACGACTTCGAGGTCGAGGAGGCGCTGCAGGAAGGCGTGATGATCAAGTGGCTCTCCACCATCACGCAGGCCGGCGAATCGAGCATCATGGTGGAGAAGATGGCGCTCGACGACAAGGGCTTCCCGCAGCCCACCGGCGAGTTCGAGACGCTGGAGGCCGACTCGCTGGTGCTGGCGCTGGGCCAGGAGGTGGACCTGTCGCTGCTCCACCAGGTGCCGGGCCTGCAGCTGGTGGACGGCGTGGTGCAGGTGGACCGCAACCTGATGACCGGGCACCCGGGCATCTTCGCCGGCGGCGACATGGTGCCGGCCGAGCGCAACGTCACGGTGGCGATCGGCCACGGCAAGAAGGCGGCCCGCCACATCGACGCCTGGCTGCGGGGCACGACTTACGCCGCCGCGCCCAGGCACGAGGTGGCCGTTTTCGAGAAGCTCAACCCCTGGTACTACAGCGACGCCCCGAAGGCGGTGCGGCCGATGCTCGACATCATCCGCCGCCAGTCCACTTTCGAGGAGGTGCAGGGTGGGCTGGACGAAACCAATGCCCTGTTCGAGGCGCGGCGCTGCCTGTCCTGCGGCAACTGTTTCGAATGCGATAACTGCTACGGAGTGTGCCCCGACAACGCGGTGATCAAGCTCGGGCCCGGCAAACGCTTCCGGTTCAACTACGACTACTGCAAGGGCTGCGGCATCTGCGCCGCCGAGTGCCCCTGCGGCGCCATCAAGATGGTTCCAGAAACGATCTAGCAGCCTGTCGGACTTAGGATCACGCATGCGACTCTAAGTCCGACAGGCTGCTATACATTGGAAGGAAGCTCATGCCTCTGATCCTGACCAGCGTTGAGGAAAATATCGGGTTCATCACCCTGAACCACGATGAAAAGCGCAATGCCCTGAGCGAACCTCTGGTTCGGGACATCATCGGCGCCCTTGCCGATTTCAGGCGGCAGCAGCTGCGCGTGGTCGTGTTGCGGGCCCGCCCCGGCGCCAAGGTCTGGTCGGCGGGGCATGACGTGTCCGAACTCCCGGAGTCCCGCCGCGACCCCCTGGGCTGGGACGACCCGCTGCGCCACCTGATCCGGGAAATCGAAACCTTTCCGGCACCGGTCATCGCCATGATCGAGGGCACGGTCTGGGGCGGCGCCTGCGAGACCGCCTTCGCCTGCGATCTGATCGTGGCCACCCCGAAATCCACTTTCGCCGTCACCCCGGCCAAGATCGGCGTGCCCTACAACGTTTCCGGCATGGTCACCTTCATGAACGCCGCGGTCCTGCGGATCGTCAAGGAAATGGCCTTTACCGCCCAGCCCATCGCGGCCGAGCGGGCCGAGCGGCTGGGCGTGATCAATTACCTGGTCCCCGTGGCGGAGCTGGAGCCGTTCACGCTCACTCTCGCGCGCCAGATCGCCGCCAATTCGCCGTTGAGCATATCGGTGATGAAGGAACAATTGCGGATCCTCGCCGGGGCGCGTCCCATGTCGCCCCAGGGCTTCGAGCGGGTGCAGGGGCTGCGGCGGATCGTCTACGACAGCCAGGACTATCGCGAAGGCATTCAAGCCTTCAAGGAAAAGCGCAAGCCGGTGTTCAAGGGCAGTTAGCCGATCGTGGGCGCCGGCCCCCTGCCGCGGCGGGATTGCCATCGTCGAAGTCTTCGGACACCGAGGTTTACCGGAAGTGAGTTGCCGGAGTTCTTCATTTATCTCGTGAGGCTGGAGCGCCGCTCCGCGCGCCCGCTCCGGCCACGACCAAGGGAGGTCAGTCATGCCCAACTCTTCCAAGCCATCAGCGAAGGCTTCCTCGAACCTCGAAGCCTGGGACAAGGCCGCGGCCAAATCGGCGCCCGGGGGCGACCTCAAGGCGCTTGACTGGCACACGCCGGAAGGCATCACGGTGAAGCCCCTGTACACCGCGGCCGACCTGAAGGGGCTGGCCTACACCGACACCCTGCCCGGG
>JACPEG010000021.1 GCA_016183615.1 Betaproteobacteria bacterium | reverse complement strand
GATCGCGCCCAGGGGGAAGGGGCGGAAGGAGCAGATGCCGAGCACGCCGATCCTGACGCCGGCATCGCGCATCTCGTCCACCACGTCCTTGACGGTGCCGAGCACCGAGCCCAGGGCGACCACGATGGTCTCGGCGTCGTCGCAGCGGTAGCAGTGGGTGAGGCCGCCGGAATCGCGGCCGAAGACCTTCCTGAACTCCGCGGCCAGCGCCGGGATGCGCTCCAGCGCCTGCAGCTGCTTGGCGTGGGCCAGATAGCGCACTTCGGTGAAGGCCTCCGGGCCCACCATGGCGCCGATGGACACTGGCTGGCGCGGGTCCAGGGACTGGCGCGGCTGGTAGGGGGGCAGGTAGGCGTCCACCTGCTCCTGGGTCGGAATGTCCACCCGCTCATAGGCATGGGTGAGGATGAAGCCGTCCATGCACACCATCACCGGCAGCGACAGGTCCTCGGCGAGCCGGAAGGCCTGGATGTGCAGATCAAGGGCTTCCTGGTTGGTTTCCGCGAACAGCTGGATCCAGCCGCAGTCGCGCTGGCTCATGGAGTCGGTGTGGTCGTTCCAGATGTTGATGGGGGCGCCGATGGCGCGGTTGGCCACGGTCATCACGATCGGCAGCCCCAGGCCGGAGGCGTTATAGACCGCCTCCGCCATGAACAGCAGCCCCTGGCTGGCGGTCGCGGTGTAGGTGCGGGCCCCCGCCGCCGAGGCGCCGATCGCGACACTCATGGCGGCGAACTCGGACTCCACGTTGATGAACTCGCATTGCTTCAGATCGCCGGACTTCACCATTTCGCCCAGGCCTTCCACGATGTGGGTCTGGGGGGAAATGGGATAGGCGCAGATCACTTCCGGCCGGCACAGGGCCACCGCTTCGGCGACGGCGTGGGAGCCTTCGGTCTGTTTAAGCATGGGCGGCCTCCTGCTGCTGTTCCAGCACCGCGTTGTAGGCCTCGGTGGCGGCGGCGATGTTGCCGTCGGCCACCTTGCCGGAGAATTTGTCGCGGATGGCGGCCGCCACCGAGTCCAGGGAAATGATTCCGCTGATGGCGGCGAATCCGCCGAGCAGGGCGGCGTTGGGCACCGGGCGTCCCACGTGCTTCAGCGCCAGTTCCGTGGCGGGCACGGTGCGCAGGCGTTCGGGCCGGAAACCCTTGGCGAAGTCGCCGAGCCCCAGCTCGGCGAAGCTGCGGTTGGTGTTGATGAGGATGTAGCCGTCCTTCACCAGCCCCGCGAACACATCCACCTGGTGCAGCAGGGTCGGGTCCTGGATGATGAGGGCGTCGGGCTGCATGATGGGCTCGCGCAGCCGGATTTCCTTGTCGTCGATGCGGCAGAACGCCACCACCGGCGCCCCGGTGCGCTCGGAGCCGAAGTTGGGAAAGGCCTGGGCATGCTTGCCCTGGAGGAAGGCGGCGATGGACAGCATCTCGGCGCCGGTGACGACGCCCTGGCCGCCGCGGCCGTGAATACGCACTTGAAACATGTTTCCTCCCTGCAAGAAGGTGTTGTCAGGTGAAGCGGCGGCCCGCTTGTGGCGGGCCGCCGGTATTGCCGCGCAGTCTACGGGTTACGCCGATTGCACGGAATTGCGGAAAACCCCCATCCGATGCGGGTTATCCCGAAAAAATTTCCGATCGGGCGAGTCGGACAATAAATTCCCGTAGGAGCGAATTCATTCGCGACCCGGGTTCAATCGCGAGCTTCGTCGGGGATGAATCCCCTCCTACACTGGACCGGCTACGCCCGCCTGGCCTCCTCCACCGCCTTTTTCACCATCTCCAGCCCCACCGGGTCGTCGAGCGTGGTGAGGTCGCCCGGGTCGCGGCCCTCGGCAATGGCCTGGATCGAGCGCCGCAGCACCTTGCCCGAGCGGGTCTTGGGCAGCTGGTTGATGAAATGCACCCGTGCCGGGCGCGCGATGGCCCCCAGTTCCTTGTCCACCACCCCCATCACTTCCTTCTCCAGGGCCTTCCTGGTTTCCGCCGTGGCGATCTTGGAAGCGTCCTTCACCACCGCGAAGGCCATCGGCATCTGGCCCTTGAGCTGGTCCGCCACGCCCACCACCGCCACTTCGGCGATGGAGGCATGGGAGCTGATCGCTTCCTCGATTTCCCGCGTCCCCAGGCGATGGCCCGCCACGTTGATCACGTCGTCGGTGCGGCCGAGGATGAAGTAGTAGCCGTCCTCGTCGCGGATGCCCCAGTCGAAAGTGGAGTAGATGAGCTTGCCCTTGAAGCTGGTGAAGTAGGTCTGGACGAAACGATCGTCCTGGCCCCACACCGTGGACAGGCAACCGGGCGGCAGCGGCGGGACCACCGCCACCACGCCCTTCTCGTTGGCGGGCACTTCTTCGCCGGTAGCCTCGTGCAGCAGCTTCAGATTGTAGCCGTAGGCCGGAAACGAGGGGCTGCCGAACTTGGTGGGGGTTTTCTCCACCCCCGGCGCGGCGGTGAGCACCGCCCAGCCGGTTTCGGTCTGCCAGAAGTGATCGTAGATCGGCACTCCCAGCTCTTCCTCGATCCACTGCGCCGTGGTTTCATCCAGCGGCTCGCCGGCGAGAAACAGGTGACGCAGCGAGCTGAGGTCGTATTTCTTGAGGTAGGCCGGGTCCTGCTTCTTCAGCACCCGGATGGCGGTCGGGGCCGAGAACATGACGGAGACCTTGTGGTCCTGCACGATCTTCCACCAGATGCCGGCATCGGGACGGATCGGCAGCCCCTCGTACACCACGGTGGCCATTCCCTGCAGCAGCGGCCCATAGACGATGTAGGAGTGCCCCACCACCCAACCGATGTCGGAGGTGGAGAAGTAGGCTTCCCCGGGGTTGCCGCAGTAGATGTGCTTCATGCTGGCGGTTAACGATACCGCATAGCCCCCGGTGTCGCGCTGTACCCCCTTGGGCTTGCCGGTGGTGCCGGAGGTATACAGGATGTAGGAGGGATCGTTCGATTCCAGCCACACCACCGGCACGCTGGCGTTCATGTGCTTGGCGCGCAGTTGCGCATAGTCCAGGTCGCGTCCCGCGGTGATGGACATTTCCTTGTCGAGCCCGCGGTTGACGATGAGCACGTGCTTTGGCGGATGCCCGGACAGCCGGATCGCGTCATCCACCAGGTGTTTGTAGGGCACCGCCTTGCCGCCGCGCATGCCGGCATCCGCCGTCACCATGATCTTGGGCTGGGCGTCGTCGATGCGGGTGGCCAGGCTGTGGGAGGCGAAGCCCCCGAACACCACGGAATGGATGGCGCCGATGCGCACCGTCGCCAGCATGGCGAAGATCGCCTCCGGGATCATGGGCATGTAGATCAGCACCCGGTCGCCCTTTTCCACCCCCAGGCTCTTGAGCACGCCCGCAAACCGGTTTACCTCGGCGTGCAGCTCGTCGAAAGTGTAGATCTTTTCCTCTTCCTTTTCGGTCGAGACGTAGATCAGCGCCTTCTGGTTGCCGCGTTCGCTCAGATGGCGGTCCACCGCGTTGTAGCAGAGGTTGGTTTCGCCCCCCACGAACCACTTGGTGAACGGCGGATTGGAATAATCCAGAACCTTGGTGAACGGCTTGTTCCAGTGAATCAGCTTCGCCTGCTCGCCCCAAAAGGCTTCGGGATTGTCGATGGATTGCCGGTGAAACTCCTTGTATTTGGTGCCCATTGCTCCCTCCGTGGTAAAAGATCTTTAGCCCCAGCGTTCACAGAGAACACGGAGAAATTCCCTGGAATTGCTCCGATCGTCGCTGTGATCTGTGCTCTCTGTAGCTCAAGGTATGGTGTTTCAAATCACGAACATGTCCACAAATTCGTTTACCGGCGTGGCCTCCAGCCGTTTCTGGTCCCGGCACAGCTCCAGAATCGCGGCGCGCTGCTTCTCGGGGAAGCGGCGGGCCAGGTTGGTCCTGAATTTGGCCTCCAGCACCGGGATGCCCTCCTTGCGCCGGCGGCGGTGGCCGATCGGGTATTCCACCACCATCTCCCTGGTCTTGCTGCCGTCCTTGAAGTGCACGGTGATGGCGTTGGCGATGGAGCGCTTCCCGGGATCGAGATAGTCCTTCGAGAAGCGCTTGTCCTCGACGCATTCCATCTTGTCCCGCAGCCGGTCGATGCGGGGGTCGGCCGCCACCTCGTCCTCGTAGTCCCCGGCGGTGAGGCGCCCGTGGATCAGCGGCACGGCGACCATGTACTGGATGCAGTGGTCCCGGTCCGCCGGGTTGTCGAGGGGGCCCTTCTTGTCGATGATGCGGATCGCCGACTCGTGGGTGCGGATGGTGATCTTTTTGATCTCGTCGAGGCGGTCCTTCACCTGGGGGTGCAGCGTCACGGCGCATTCCACCGCGGTCTGGGCGTGGAACTCGGCCGGGAACGAGATCTTGAACAGCACGTTTTCCATGACATAGGAGCCGTAGGGGCGCTGGAACTTGAATTCCTTGCCGCGAAACAGCACGTCGTAGAAGCCCCAGGTCCTGGCGCTGAGCACCGAGGGGTAGCCCATTTCGCCGGTCTTCGCGATGAGGGCCAGGCGCACCGCCCGGGAGGTGGCGTCGGCCGCGGCCCAGGACTTGCGCGAGCCGGTGTTGGGAGCGTGGCGGTAGGTGCGCAGAGACTGGCCGTCCACCCAGGCGTTGGAGACGGCGTTGATGATTTCGTCGCGGGACAGGCCAAGAAGCCGGGACACCACCGCGGTGCTCGCCACCTTCACCAGCACCACGTGGTCCAGACCCACGCGGTTGAAGGAATTCTCCAGCGCGATCACGCCCTGGATCTCGTGGGCCTTGATCATGGCTTCCAGCACCTCGCGCATGACGATGGGCTTGCGGCCGTGGGCCACGGTGCTGCGGGAGATCCAGTCGGCGGTGGCGAGAATGCCGCCCAGGTTGTCGGACGGGTGACCCCACTCGGCGGCGAGCCAGGTGTCGTTGAAGTCGAGCCAGCGGATCATGGCGCCGATGTTGAAGGCGGCCTGCACCGGGTCGAGCTGGAACGGGGTGCCGGGGACCCTGGCGCCGTGGGGCACCACGGTGCCGGGCACCACCGGGCCCAGGAGCTTGGTGCAGGCCGGGTAGGACAGCGCCTCCAGCCCGCAGCCCAGGGTGTCCATCAAACACAGCCGCGCGGTGTTGAACGCCTCCTTCGACTTGATTTCGTACCGGGTGACGTAGTCGGCGATGTCCGTGAGCACCCTGTCGGGTTTCGGTCGGACGTTGCTGATGGGGGAACCCATTTCTCGGTATTTCCTTATTCAGTCAAAGTCAAGATCTTGAACCGCAGAGGACGCTGAGGACGCGGAGGTAAACCGGAACCAAATTCCTGGTTTTGCATTCCTCCGCGTCCTCAGCGTCCTCTGCGGTAAGTGCTTCAGCCACGTTTCTCGATCGGAACGAAGGCGCGGTCCTCGGGCCCGATGTAGTTGGCCGAGGGCCGGATCAGCTTGGCGTCCCGGCGCTGCTCGATCACGTGGGCGCACCAGCCGGTGGTGCGGGCCAGCACGAACAGCGGGGTGAACATGGGCTTCGGCACGCCCATCATGTGGTAGGCCACCGCGCTGTACCAGTCCAGGTTGGCGAACATCTTCCGCTCCGCCGCCATCACCTGCTCGATGCGTTCGGCGACGGCGAACCGCGCCATGTTGCCCCGGTCCCGGCACAGCTGGCGGGCGATGTCCTTGATGATGGAATTGCGCGGATCGGCGATGGTGTACACCGGATGGCCGAAACCGATCACGATTTCCTTGTTGGCGGCGCGCTGCTTGATGTCCGCCGCCGCCTGGTCGGGGCCGTCGTAGCGGCTCTGGATCTCGAACGCGACCTCGTTGGCGCCCCCGTGCTTGGGTCCCCGCAGCGCCCCGATCGCCGCCGTGATGGCGGAGTACATGTCGGAGCCGGTGCCGGCCACCACCCGCGCGGTGAAGGTGGAGGCATTGAATTCGTGCTCGGCGTAGAGGATCAGCGACTGGTCGAGGGAGCGCTCCCACAGTCGCGACGGCACCTGGCCGTGCAGCAGGTGCAGAAAATGCCCGGCGACGGAATCGTCTTCGGTTTCCACCTCCACCCGGCGGCCGCTGCGGGCGTAGTGGTGCCAGTAGAGCAGCATGGAGGCGAAGCAGGCGACCAGCCGGTCGGCGATGTCGCGGGCCCCCGCCAGGTTGCGGTCGTCGTTCTCCGGTTCCTTGGTGCCCAGCACCGAGCAGCCGGTGCGCAGCACGTCCATCGGATGGGCGCGGGCGGGCAGTTGCTCCAGGGCCGCCTTCACCGGGGCTGGCAGCCCGCGCAGGGAGCGGAGCTTTTCGCGGTACTCGCCGAGCTGGGCGACCGTGGGCAGTTCGTCGTAGATCAGCAGATAGGCGACTTCCTCGAAGCTCGCCTGCCGGGCGAGGTCCGCGATGTCGTAGCCGCGGTAGTGCAGGTCGTTGCCGGTGCGCCCGACGGTGCAGACGGCGGTGTTGCCCGCGGTCACGCCCGACAGGGCCACCGACTTCTTGGCCCTGGGTGCTTCCGGGGTGGGCGCGGCGGCACCGCTCATTTCACGACCTCCTTTTCGAACAGCCGGTCGAGCTTGTCCTCGAATTCGTGGTAACCGAGGAAATCATACAGTTCGGCGCGGGTCTGCATCAGGGGCACCACGCTCTTCTGGGTGCCTTCCCTGCGGATCGCCTCGTAGACCTTGAGCGCAGCCTGGCTCATGGCCCGGAACGCCGACAGGGGATAGAGCACCAGGGCGACCCCGGCCTGGCCCAGCTCCTCCCGGGTATAGAGGGGCGTCGAGCCGAACTCGGTGATGTTGGCAAGCACCGGCACCTTCACCGCGTCGGCGAACTTGCGGTACATGGCGAGATCGGTCATGGCTTCGGGAAAGATCATGTCGGCGCCGGCCTCCGCGCAGGCCCAGGCCCGGTCGATGGCGGCGTTGAGCCCCTCTACCGCGAGCGCGTCGGTGCGGGCCATGATAACGAAGTTAGGGTCGGTCCTGGCGTCCACCGCGGCCTTGATGCGGTCCACCATCTCGTCCCGGGATACGATCGCCTTGCCGGGCCGGTGGCCGCAGCGCTTGGCCTGGACCTGATCCTCGATGTGGACCGCCGCCGCGCCGAACTTGATCATGGACTTCACGGTGCGGGCGATGTTGAAGGCGCTGCCGAAGCCGGTGTCGGCGTCCACCAGCAGCGGCAGGTCAGTGACGTCGGTGATGCGGCGCACGTCGGTGAGCACGTCGTCCAGGGTGGAAATGCCGAGATCGGGCAGGCCCAGGGAGCCCGCAGCAACTCCCCCGCCTGACAGATAAAGGGCCTTGTAGCCCACGTGCTCGGCCATCCGGGCGGAATAGGCGTTAATGGCGCCCACGACTTGCAGCGGCTTCTCGGCGGCGAGCGCGGCGCGGAAGCGGGCGCCGGGGGTCTTGTTGGGAGTCATGTTCGCCTCTCCACGGGGTGGTGTGTGGGAGCCTGTTTTGCAAGGGCTGTGCCAGGGTTTCGGCGCCCGGTCCCGAGGGCCGTCTGAAAGAGATAATGGCTTGATAATCTGTAAAAAGCACAGGTCTGGCGGGGCTTCCTGGCTGGCCGCCAGAAGGACCGGAAAGCCAATGTTGTTCCAATGATGAAACAATCCCTTCCGGTGTTGAAACGATCCGGTGTAAGCTTCCGTTACGTCAACTGTCTCGGGGAGGGGGAGCGTCCGGTGAAGGAAAGGCACATTCCGGCCACCGCCAAGGCGCTGGGCGCGGTACCGCCGCCCGCGGCCCAGAAGGCCAAGATCTGCGTCATGGGCTTCGGCATGATCGGGATGCTTCCGGCCCTCATGCCCGACTACGGGGCGCGGGCCGAAATCCGGGCGGTCAACAAGATTTTCGAGGACGCCCTGGAAGCGGCCAAGGAGCTGGTGCAGCGGGGCCAGGTGCACGCCTTCGTCGCCGGCGGGGCCAACGGGGCGTTCCTGCGGCAGCACTTGCGGGTGCCGGTGGTGCTGATCCGGGTCACCGGCTTCGATATCCTGCACGCGCTGGCCAAGGCGCGGGAGGTGTCCGACCGCATCGCCATCTTCAGCTACGAGGCCATCAGCTCCGAGCTGGAAGAAGTGAAGCAGCTCCTCAAGCTCGACATCGAGCAGTGTTTCTACACCACGCCCGAGGATGCCCAGCAGCGGGTTGCGGAGCTGGCGCGGGCCGGGTTCAAGGTGATCGTGGGCTCAAGCATGATCAAGCGGCTCGCCGAGGAGGCGGGGCTCGCGGGGGTTTTCCTGTACTCGGAAAACTCGATGCGTCAGGCGCTGGACGACGCCCTGGAGATCGCCCGGCTCGCCGTCATGGAAGAAACCCGCCGCGAGTGGCTGAACGGCATTCTCCAGCATCTGGACGACGCGGTGGTGGCGGTGGACCTGGACAGCCGGGTGCAGGCCATGAACCCGGCCATGGAAAAGCTGCTGAGCGTGTCGGCGGAATGGTCGCTGGGCCGGCGCCTCTCCGAGATCGCCCCGGAGCTCGATCTGGAATCGGTGCTGCGCACCGGCGATCCCGAGCTGCAGCAGATCCAGCGGGTGGGCAGCAAGACCCTGGTCACCAACCGCATCGCGATCCGCGAGCACGGGTTGCAGACCGGCGCCGTGCTCACCTGCCAGGATGCCCGGGTCATCCAGCGCGCCGACCGCAACATCCGCAGCCAGGGCCGCGGCCGCAGCTTCGTGGCCCGCTACCGACTGTCCCAGATCAGCGGCAAGTCGCCGGCGATCCTCCACACCCGCTCGCTGGCCGAGAAATACGCCGCCACCGACGCCACCATCCTGATCACCGGGGAGAGCGGCACCGGCAAGGAGTTGCTGGCCCAGGGCATCCACAACGCTAGCCGGCGCCGCGCCGAGCCCTTTGTCGCCATCAACTGCGGGGCGTTTCCCGAGTCTCTGCTGGAGAGCGAGCTGTTCGGCTACGAGGAGGGCGCATTCACCGGATCGCGCCGCGGTGGCAAGACGGGACTGGTCGAGACCGCCCACCAGGGCACCCTGTTCCTGGACGAGATCGCGGAGATGCCGGTGCCGCTGCAGACGCGGCTGCTCAGGGTGCTGCAGGAGAAGGAGGTGCTGCGCCTGGGCAGCAACGAACCCACGCCGGTGGAGGTGCGGGTGATCGCGGCCACCCACCGCAATCTGCGGGAGTGGGTCAGCGAGGGCCGCTTCCGCGAGGACCTCTACTATCGCCTGAACATTCTGCACCTGCACATTCCGCCCCTGCGGGAGCGCGGCGACGACCTGGAGGAGATCGCGGGCCGGCTGCTGGCCGAGGCGCTCAGGCGCCACCGGGCGACGCTCGCGCCCGAGCCGCTGCTGGCGTCGCTGATGCCGCTGTTCGAAAGCCACCCCTGGCCGGGCAACGTGCGGGAGCTGGAGAACGTCATCGAGCGGGTAGCCATCTACTGCAGCACCATCGGCGAGGACGAGATCCTGGAGCTGGAACAGCTGCGAAACATCATGCCCGAGTTGATCGGCGAAGAGACCGGGGGCGGGGTTGCCCCCGCGGGAAACGGGCTTCGCTCCATGGGCCGCAGCGCGGAACTCGCCCACATCCGCAGGACCGTGGAGGAATGCGGAGGAAACCTCGGGGAGGCCTCGCGCCGCCTGGGGATCAGCCGCACCACCCTGTGGCGGCGGCTGAATACGCGCAATTAACCTGGAAAACGTAGTCAACCACGGGGAGCGCGGGGAAAAACAAGGAAGAACAACCCGATGGGGAAACCCCGGGCACCACCCGTTGGGTGGGTCAAGACGCATCAGCCACACATTGATTTTCCCCGTGCTCCCCGTGTCCCCGTGGTTGAACTGAGGTTTTTCGGATTAATGCTCTCGCGTTCGGGGTTAGGGAAAACGGCAATATCCCCCCGGACGCGTTTGGGCATAAGGTAATCCCGTGGCGTGTTGCCGGTTTTGCCTTGTCCCCCTATGCTTTTCGGCCCCTTGAGCAACCCTGATACGCAAACGGCGGCAGGGTCCGCAGGGACCCGCCGTCCTACGGAAAGAGTCATGTCTTTTTTGGTGCAGCACGGCCGCTCCGGGCGATGGCACTGGGCCATGCCCAACATCTCGCTCGCCCTGTTCATCCTGGCCATGCTGGCGGTCCTGTGGGTGTTGCACCGGCACGAGCTGGAGCAGGAGCGCAATGCCCTGATGCGGGACACCCAGTGGGCCGAGCAGACCATCAACCTGCATCTCAAGGCGAACCAGGATTTCCTGGAACAGCTGGCGCGCGAGATCACCAGCGGCGTGGTGGACAACGAGGCGTTCCAGATCCGCGCCACCCAGCATCTCGCCAACAATCCGGAGCTCACCAACGTGGTGTGGGTCGGGCCGGACCTGGTGAACCTGTGGGCGGCGCCCTTCGAGACCACGGGGCGGATCGTCGGCGAGCGGGTCACGGCCGCGGAATCCCTGTCGGCGTTCCGGCGGGCGATGGAGCATTTGCGGCCCGCGTATTCGACGCCCTTCACCGCGGCCAGCGGCGAGGTCAACCTGGAAGTCCACCTGCCGGTCGCCTACGGGCGCGTGTTCTCGGGAACGGTGGTGGGCGTGTACTCGCCGGAAGGAATGCTGCGGCACCTGGTACCCTCCTGGTTTGCCGAGAAGTACCGGATGAGCATTCTCAACGCTTCGGGGCGGCCCATCGCCATGACGTCCGCGGGCGCCGGGGGCGACGAGGACGTTTCCTACACCATCAGCCTGGATTTCCCGGGTCAGGGGCTGATGCTCAAGGCGAGCCCGTTCCGCACCAGCTCCAAGCTGGCCCAGAACATGCTGGTGGCGCTGATTATCGGGCTGTCGCTGCTCATCGTCTGGAGCCTGTGGTCGCTGCGCAATCACATGTTGCGCCGGGTGCAGGTGGAAAAGGAGCGTGACCGGCTGTTCAACCTGTCCCTCGACATGCTCTGCATCGTCGGCCTGGACGGCCGGTTCCGCCGGGTCAATCCCGCGTTCCAGCGCATTCTCGGCCATCCCGAGCAGGAACTGCTGGCGAAACCGGTAATGGAAATAATTCATCCTGACGACCGGGACGCGGGCACCACGGAGATGCACAAGCTGGCAGCGGGTTTTCCGTCCATCAGCTTCGAGAGCCGCTGCCGCTGCGCCGACGGCGCCTACAAGTGGCTGGTGTGGACCGCCAACCCGGCGGTGGAGGAGGGTGCGATCTACGCCGTGGCCCACGATATTTCCGACCGCAAGCGGGCCGAGGAGGCGCTGCGCACCGAGTACGCGTTCCGCAAGTCCATGGAGGACTCGATGCTTACCGGCATGCGGGCCGTGGACATGGAAGGGCGCATCACCTACGTCAACCCGGCCTTCTGCCGCATGACCGGCTGGAGCGAGCAGGAGCTGGTGGGCTGCACGCCGCCGATGCCCTACTGGGCGCCGGAGGAGACCGAGAGCGCCCAGGCCGCCTTTCGCGGGACGCTGGCGGGCGAGGCCCCGCGCACCGGCTACGAGCTGCGGTTCCGGCGCCGCAACGGCGAGCGCTTTGATGCCATCATTTATGTCGCGCCGCTGATCGACGCCAGGGGGCAGCAGACCGGATGGATGGCCTCCATCAACGACATCACGGAGCGCAAGCGGGCGCGCGAGGAGCTGCGCCGTTCCCACGAGCGCTTCGTGGCGGTGATGGACGGACTGGACGCCGCGGTGTGCGTAACCGACCCGGCGAGCGGGGAGCTGCTCTACGCCAACGGCTATTTCAGGAGCATGTTCGGCGCCGACGGCCGCGGCAAGTACGCCCTCGCCGCGTCCTCGATGGCGAGCGCCGCCGACTACCCCGTGGCCGAAGCCGTGGAAGACGATTCCGCCCTGCTGTTCGACGGCGAGGTGCTCAACGCCTGCGACGACCACTGGTACTACGTTCGCGCCCGGGCCATCAGGTGGGTGGATGGGCGCACGGTGCGGATGGAAATCGCCACCGACATCACGGCCCGGATGCAGGCCGAGGAGATCAGCCGCCGGCAGCTGGAGAAGCTGCAGCTCACCAGCCGGCTCACCACCATGGGCGAGATGGCTTCCACGCTGGCCCACGAGCTCAACCAGCCGCTCTCCGCCATTGCCAACTACAGCATGGGGTGCGTGAACCGGCTGCTGGCGGGCACTGCCAGCCGCGACGAGCTCTTGAACGCCATGCAGAAGGCGAGCTTCCAGGCCCAGCGCGCGGGCAAGATCATCCGCCGCATCCGCGAGTTCGTCCGGAAGAGCGAGCCCAATCGCACTCCCTGCGCCATCAATGACATCGTGGAGGAGGCGGTGGGCTTCGCCGAGATCGAGGCCCAGAAGAAGGGCATCCGCGTGGTCCAGGAGCTCGCGCCCGGGCTTCCCGAGGTGTGCGCCGACCGCATCATGATCGAACAGGTGATCCTCAACCTGGTGCGCAACGGCATCGAGGCCATGGACGATACGCCGGAGGAGCGCCGCGCGCTCACCGTGCGCACCACCCGCGGCGATGACGGCGCCGTGGAAATCGCGGTGAGCGACGCCGGCCACGGCATCCCGTCCGAGCAGCGCGACAAGCTGTTCAGCGCGTTTTTCACCACCAAGGCCGAAGGCATGGGCATGGGGCTCAACATCTGCCGCTCCATCGTGGAATTCCACAAGGGCCGGCTGTGGGTCGAGGACAATCCCGCAGGCGGCACCGTGTTCCGCTTCACCTTGCCCACGGAGGCGGCGGCATGAGCAGGAAGCAGGGGCCCCATCGTTTTATGGGGATGCGACCGGCCGCGATTGCCGCCGGCCGCCGACGCCCATGGGGTCGGTGTTCGCGGTGCGTCCCGGAGGCGGCGGCATGATCGACCCCGAAGCCAAGGTCTATGTGGTGGATGACGACGAGGCGATGCGCGATTCCATGCAGTGGCTGCTGGAATCCCGGGGCTTCGCGGTGGAGTGTTACGGCACGGCGGAGGAATTTCTCGCCGCCTACACTTCCGACCGGCCCGGCTGCCTGCTGCTCGACGTGCGCATGCCGGGGATGAGCGGGCTCGAGCTCTATGAGCGGCTGCGCTCGCGCAATTACCGCCTGCCGGTGATTTTCATCACCGGCCACGGGGACGTGCCGATGGCGGTGAGCGCCCTGAAGAAGGGGGCCGCCGACTTCATCGAGAAGCCCTTCAACGACCAGGAGCTGGCGGACCTGGTGGAGAGCAGCCTGCAACACGATGGCGAGGCCCGCCAGGAGCGGCGCCAGCAGGAGTCGGCAAGCTCGCGCCTGTGCTCGCTCACTCCCCGCGAGAAGGAGGTGCTGGGGCTGGTGGTGGCGGGCAAGCTCAACAAGCAGATCGCCGACGAGCTGGGCATCAGCATCAAGACCGTGGAGGTGCACCGGGGCCGCATCATGGAGAAGGCGGGCGCCGGCTCCCTGGCGGAGCTGGTGCAGCTGGTGGTGGCGGCGGAGGGTAAGCAGGGGTAGGTTGGGCTTCGCTCGCGAAGCCCAACAACGTTGGTTCGGCCGAGGCTCTTGTTGGGCATGAATGCCCAACCAACCTACAGATGGAGCGGCTCGATGGTGGCCACCGCCGCCGGATCGCGCTTCCAGATTTCCGGGTCCGCGTCCACGTAGAGCTCGATCTCGATTCCGTCCGGGTCGCGGATGTAGAGCGACTGGGATACCCTGTGGTCCGACATGCCGAGCAGCGGCACGCCGCTCGCCTGCAGGTGATCGCGCCAGCGCCGCAGCTGCTCCAGGCTGTTTCCCACCTTGAGCGCGAAGTGGTACATCCCCACACTGTGGGGCCCGGGGGCGGGCGCCGGGCCGATTTCCAGCAGCGCCAGGTCGTGATGGTTCGCGCCCAGCGAGAAGAACACCATGGCACCGCGATAGCGGGCCACTTCCTTCAGGCCCAGCACGTCCCGGTAGAACGGGACCGACCGCTCCAGGCTGCGCACTTTCAGGACCACGTGTCCCAGAGCTTCGACCTGCATCGGATTCGCCTCGTCAGGTTTTTTTCTGATGCTGCCACCGGGTCAGCCGTTGCCACATGCGGCGGTAGTGGGACCCCCGCCAATAGACGCGGCCGCAGGCCGGGCACAGGCTCATGGGCTCGCCGTCGCGGTTGAGCGCCTGCGGCGCTTCGCGCCGCTTTTCGGGGCTCGCGGCCTCCAGCGGCGCGTTGTCCACCAGGCAACGGGTGAAGGCGCGGCTTACCCAGTCGAGCGGGACGACGTGGCCCAGCGCCCGCACGTACTCGTCCAGGGTCCCCGGCGGCAGCACGACCGCCACGCCGTCGGCCGCCTTGTGCTCCACGATGCGCCGGTCCAGGGTCAGGAACAGCCTTCCCTCGGCCGACGCCTGGCGCAGCAACTCGGCGTCCGGACTGCCGTTCTCGGCGAGCTCGGTGTCGTAGCCGGCCGCCCGCAGGTAGCGGCACAGGTGGCCCAGCATCTCGTCGCACAGAAACCGGGGCGCGCGCCGCATCATCGATGAAAGCTCCCAACATTCCGCACCAACATAATGCACCGCCCCGTTGTTTCGCACCAGGACAAGGCGTGGTGGGGCGCATCGGAATCGCCGATGGGTCGAATCTTCTGGAAATTCATGCGTGGCATGGCTATTGCTAAAAATTCGACCCAGGATGCCGGCAAATGGTGCCGGCGAGGGCGAGGAGACATCGTTGAATTTCACCCAGTGCTTGCGGGAGATCCAGGGCGACGGGCAGGATGGGCCGGGTTTGACGGAGGCGGCGGCGCGGTCGCTGTATGCCGCGGTGCTGGACGGCGGGGTTCCCGAGCTGGAGCTGGGGGCGCTGCTTGCAGCCCTGCATTGCAAAGGCGAGTCGCTGGCCGAGCTGGTCGGGTTTTACCAGGCGCTCACCGAGCGCACCTGCCGCCTGCGCCAGCCTACGGCCTCGGTAAGGCCGGTGGTGCTGGGCAGTTACGGCGGAACCCGGCATAAACCCAATCTGCTGCCGCTGCTGGCGTTTCTGCTTCAGCGGTTCGGGGTGCCGGTGCTGATCCATGGTCCGCTCCAGGGCGAAGGCCGGGTGACCGGCGCCCGGGTTTTCCGGGAACTGGGCGTCATGCCCTGCACCACCCTCGGCGAGGCCGAGCGCCAGCTCGAGAAGGAGCGCATCGCGTTCGTCCCGACCGCCGTGCTGAGCCCTGGTCTCGCCGGACTGATGGCCCTGCGCTCCCGGCTCGGGACGCCCAGCGCGGGCCATTTCCTGGCGCGTTTTCTGGATCCCTTCGAGCACGGGGGATTCCGGGTCATCGCGTCCGAAACCGAGCGCGGCCCGCAAAAGGCGCGGGACCTGCTGGTTGCGGTGGAGGGGCACGGGCTGCTGCTGGCCGGCGTGGAGGGAGAACCCTATGCGGACCCCTCGTGCCGGCCGCGGCTGGAATATTTCCGCGACGGGACCGCCCAGATCCTGTTCGAAGCCGAATGCGGCCAGGCGCGGCGCTCATCCAATCTGATGGCCGGAGCCGATCCCCGCACGACGGCGGGCTGGATCGCCCATGCGCTTGTCGGGGAAGCATCGCTGCCGATGCCCATCGTCAATCAGTTGGCGTGCTGCCTGTACGGGGCGGGCTATACCGACGATATGAACCAGGCCAAGGCCATCGTCGCGGTCGAGGCCCACGGCCTCGCTACCACCTGACTCCCCATTCCGATTTTGCCCTGGCCCGCCCCATCCACGGTCCGCCTCAATACATGAGGAAATTACTCAGGCATTGCCGGTCCCGGCAAAACTGTATACACTACAGGCCACTACACGCATTTGTCGTAGTGGTGGGCGTCAGGGCTGAGTCTAGCCCGGGCCGGCAGACCGGGTCGCAGAATCCCGGGACCGATCCGCGCGCACTGGCTTTATCCTCCTCATTCCAACCATAAGCCACAAGGAGAACCTCATGAAAAATCCCCTCGATTCGCTGTGGGGCACGGTCATATCGGGACTGGTCCTCACGCTGATTCTCTACAGCATTGTCAAATTCTTCATGGTGGGAGGCTGATCATGGATTTCGTCCAACTGGGTCTGGGGCGCTGGCTCCACATCATGGCCGGGGTCCTGTGGATCGGCCTGCTCTATTACTTCAACTTCGTGCAGGTGGACGCCATGAAGGCGGCGGGCGCCGACGGCACCGCGGCGGGCATTTCCAAGCACGTGGCGCCCCGGGCGCTGCTGTACTTCCGCTGGGCGGCGGTGGTGACCTGGCTCGCCGGGGCCACCATTCTCGGGAAGCACTTCCACGAGGCGTTCTTTTTCCTCAACTCCGCCTACTATCCCATCGGCGCGGGCGCCTGGCTCGGCACCATCATGCTGTTCAATGTGTGGGTGCTGATTTGGCCCAATCAGAAGAAGATCCTGGGCCTGGTGCAGGCCAGCGACGAGGAAAAGGCGAGAGCGCGCCGGGTGGCCTTCCTGGCTTCCCGCAGCAACACCATGCTTTCCATCCCCATGCTGTTCTTCATGGCGGCGAGCGGCGGGGTGTTCAGAACCGCGTTCTTCGCCTGAAATCCCCCGCTCCTTCGCGGCCCCCCCTTTGACCAGGGGCCTGGCCGATCGGGCGTTCGAGAAAGGCGCGCGGCGACAGCCGTGCGCTTTTTTTATTGCCCCTCGGGGGCGGCGGCGAGACCTTCAATCCTGGTGCCGGGGCCGATGCCCCGGATCCGGAACCACCCGGCGTTCATTTCCAGCGCGTACCCGGCGAGATCGGCCGCGGTGTGGGCATCCTCGGACAAGGGCTTCATGTCGCGGATGTTGAGTATCACACCCCGTTGGTCGAGAAAGGCGACGCTCAGGGGAATCACGGTGTTGACCATCCACATGGCGTGGTAGCCGGGCTCCCGGTAGACGAACAGCATGCCCCGATTCTCGGGAAGCGCTTTGCGGTACATGAGCCCCAGGCTGCGGCTCTCCGGCGTGTGTGCCACTTCCGCCTGCACCTCATGGCCGTTGATGCGCAGGGGAATGGTCGGGGATTGCGCCAGCGCCACGCGCATTGCGGCGAGAGCGATGCCGAGCGCGAGCAGCAAAGCCGGCCATCGGGATGCGCGATTTCGGAGGTCCATGGGACCCGCAGTGTAGGAGAGGAGGGGCGTTGACTCAAGCAGGAGCAGCGTCAGCCGCGACCTTTCAACGCTTGGCCCGGCAGGTCGCGAATGAATTCGCTCCTACCGGGGGTGTAGGAGGGGATTTATCCCCGACATCCGGGGCGGAGGTGGCGAATGAATTCGCTCCAACGGGGGGTCAGGATATTTCGCCCAGATAGGCGATGCGGCAGTCGCGGTTGCCCGGGCACAGGACGATGCGCAGCAGTTGCACGACGGCATCCTGGTCATAGGGCAGCGTGTAGATAGGGATGACCCAGACCGTGGGGCCGAAGTCCTCGGGGTTGGCCCGCATGAGGCGGGTCTTCGCGAACGCCCAATCGGCGGTCTGGGCGGCCGCAACGCCCTGCGATCCGGATTCTCCCGCAGGGGCGCCCGGCGCATCGGGAAGCGTGCCGGGCATGCACACCACATTGTAGACGGGGCCGTCCCTCAGCCAGCAATGCCAGATGGGGGCGACCGGCAGCGGCACCTCGGCCCAGGCCAAGGTCATCCCCAGCGCCAAGGCGCCGAGGACAGCCAGCACCAAACCCGCACCCAGGCGATATAGCCCGGCGCGCAGGCGGTCCGTCAAAGCCGTGCCGGTCGGGCTGCTGCGGTTCATCGTTATCCTCCACCATCGTTTTTCCGCAGCCCCTTCCCGGGGCTAATCCCGACTAATTTAGTCGGATAATGGTTTACTCTAGACCGTTCGGTCTGCCGCCACAAGGCGGAAACAGCCGGGAGAGGCAAAAGCAGGGAGGAACAGGTTGTTAAGGGTTGAGAGCCCGGTGCTCCGCCACCACCCAGATCGAGATCGCGTCCAGGATTTCAGCAACGTCGCCGATGGCGGGGGAAACCGCAACATGGACCTGCGGGTGACGCTCCCGCAGGCGCTCCAGCTTGCGGGGGAGATCCTGCTTGAGGTGGCCGCCCTGGGCCATGAACAGGGGAATGATGCTCACGCGCCGGGCGCCGGCCACCACCACCCGGCGAAGGGCTTCGTCCAGATCGGGCTCCATCAGCTCAAGGAATGCGAGCTCCACCGGTATCTCGGGCAGCCGCGCCGCAACGCGCTCGCGCATCCTGCGGAACGGCTCGGCCCACTGGGGATCCCGGGCGCCGTGGGCGAAGAGGATGATGGCGGATTGGTCCAAGGGCCTTCAGTGCTTTCCCGTGCTGCCGAAGCCCCCTGCGCCGCGATGGCTTTCCTCAAAATCGTGCACCACGTTGAATTTCACCTGTACCACCGGCACCACCACCAGCTGGGCGATGCGCTCCAGGGGATTCAGGAGAAAGGGCGTGCGGCCGCGGTTCCAGCAAGACACGAAGATCTGGCCCTGGTAGTCGGAATCGATCAGCCCTACGAGATTGCCGAGGACGATGCCGTGCTTGTGCCCGAGTCCCGAGCGCGGCAGGATCATGGCGGCGAGCCCGGGGTCGGCGAGGTGAATGGCGATTCCCGTGGGAATGAGGTCCGCCTCGCCGGGCCGGATGGTGAGCACGTGCTCGATGCAGGCCCGCAGGTCCAGCCCCGCGGAGCCCGCTGTGGCGTAGGCCGGCAGGTGCTCTCTCAGGCGAGGGTCCAGGATCTTGACGTCGATCGGCGTCATCGCCGCCTGCCCTTGCCTCCGCGGGCGGGGGCGGTACAAAGCTTCGCCACGTGGTGAATGAGCTGGCGGGCCACCGCCAGCTTGGGTCCCTTTGGCAGCCGATGACGGCCGGAGTCGTCCAGCAGGATCAGCTCGTTCTCGTCGGCGCCGATGGCGCTCTGGGCCAGGTTGGCGGCGATCAGCGGCACCTTCTTCTTGCGCCGCTTGGCGTCGGCATAGGTTTCCAGATTCTCGCTCTCGGCGGCAAAGCCGACGCAGAACGGCGGCCTCGGCAGGGCAGCCACGTAGGCCAGGATGTCGGGATTGGGCGCCAGCTCCACAGTCAGGTTGCGCTCGGACTTCTTGATCTTGCGGGCGCTCACCAGGACCGGATGGTAGTCGGCTACAGCGGCGACGCTGACGAAGACGTCGGTTCCGGGGAGCGCCCGCTTCACCGACTCGAACATATCGCGGGCGGTCAGGGCGTGCACCACCGTGGCGCCGAGCGGGGGATGCAGGCTCACGGGGCCCGAGATCAGCGTGACCTCGGCCCCGGCCTCCAGCGCAGCGCGAGCGACGCTGTAGCCCATCTTGCCGGAACTCAGGTTGGTAATGCCGCGCACCGTGTCGATGGGCTCGAAGGTGGGGCCTGCGGTGACCAGCACCCTTTTCCCTGCCAGCACCTTGGGCTGGAAGTGCATGTCGATGGCGTCGTAAAGCTCCTCCGCCTCCAGCATGCGCCCCATGCCGACCTCGCCGCAGGCCTGGTCGCCACTGGCCGGTCCCAGGATGGCGACACCGTCGCGCGCCAGAGTTGCGACGTTGCGCTGCGTGGCGGGGTTTTCCCACATCTGGCGGTTCATGGCGGGGGCCATGAGCAGCGGACATTCCCGGGCCAGGCACAGCGTGGAGAGCAAGTCGTCGGCCAGCCCGTTGGCCACCTTGGCCATGAAGTCCGCGCTGGCCGGCGCCACCACGATGGCCTCGGCGCCGCGGGAGAGGTCGATGTGCGCCATGTTGTTGGCGATGCGCGCATCCCACAGGTCGGTGTATACCATCCTGCCGGAGAGCGCCTGCAGGGTGGCGGGGGTGATGAACTGGCCCGCGGCCTGGGTCATCACCACCTGCACCTCCCAGGCGTCCTGCACCAGCAGGCGCGTCAGTTCCGCCGCCTTGTAGGCGGCGATGCCGCCGGTGAGGCCCAGCACGATGCGGCGCTTTTGGATGTCAGCCATGAAGGATGCCAACGCGTTAAAGGATGCGGCAGAGTTTAATCTGGTAAACGGTAAACAGTAAACAGTAAACGGTAAACCGCGCACGGGGCGTCACTCAAAGCCGAGACGGGGGTTACCGTTTACTGTTTACCGTTTACGCTTTTTGTGATCACCACCTATGGCAATCACCGATTGGCCCGCCAGCGAACGTCCCCGCGAGCGCCTCATGGAGCGGGGGCCCGCCAGCCTCTCCGACGCGGAACTGCTGGCCATTTTTCTGCGCACCGGGGTCGAAGGCGCCACTGCCGTCGATCTCGCGCGGGAATTGCTCCGGCACTTCGGCAGCCTCTCCGGGGTGTTTGCCTCCCGGCTTCGCGAATTCCGCGAAGTGAAGGGAATGGGGCCCGCGAAGTACGCCCAGCTGCAGGCGGTGGCAGAAATGGCCCGGCGGGCACTGGCGGAGGAGATGCGGACCAACGACGCCCTGCGATCGCCCGCCGCGGTGCGGGAATACCTCCGCCTCGCGCTCCAGGGCAGGGAGTACGAAGTGTTCCTGGCCCTGTTTCTGGATGCCCAGAACCGGGTGATCGAGGCGGAGGAATTGTTCCGGGGCACCCTCAGCCAGACCAGTGTGTATCCCAGAGAAGTGGTGAAGCGGGCTCTGTATCACAATGCCGGAGCGGTGATTTTCGCCCACAACCACCCATCGGGGCTGGCCGAGCCCAGCCGAGCCGACGAGGCTCTGACCCAGGCCCTGAAGCAGGCCCTGGCCCTGGTGGACGTGAAAGTCCTGGACCATTTCATCGTGGCGGGCAGCGGAACGGTTTCCTTTGCAGAGCGGGGCCTGCTCTAAACCCCTTGAGCAGGCTGGCAAAAGTAGGCTACAATGCGCCCCTTTCGAAGTTCGGAGTCCACCATGGCACGAGTATGCGACGTCACGGGCAAGAAGCCCATGACCGGGAACCACGTTTCCCACGCCAACAACAAGACCAAGCGCCGTTTCCTCCCCAACCTGCAGTACCGCCGGATCTGGGTGGAAAGCGAGAAGCGCTGGGTCAGCCTGCGCGTGACCAATGCCGGTCTGCGCACCATCGACAAGAAGGGCATTGACGTGGTGCTGGCCGAGATGCGCGCCCGCGGCGAGAAAATTTAAGGAGGCCCGAGATGCGCGAGAAGATCAAACTGGAATCCACGGCGGGCACCGGCCACTTCTACACCACCACCAAGAACAAGAAGACCATGGCGGAGAAGATGGAGATCATCAAGTACGATCCCAAGGCCCGCAAGCACGTCAAGTACAAGGAAACCAAGCTCAAATAACCGCGACCCGACGCGGTCGTTTGATCCTGAGCGTCAGCGAAGGATCCGATTCCGGGGCCCTGCAAGGGACCCCAATGAAAAACCCGCCAACCGGCGGGTTTTTTTGGCCCAATCCCCGTGGCAAGGGGATGGCGCCACTGTGCCCGGGAACCTCAGGCGTAGCGGCGCAGGCGTTGCGAGAACTCCACCAGCGGTACGATGCCGCTGGCTTCCGCGCGCCGGCACCAGTCCTCCAGTTGCCTCACCAACTGCTCCTTGGAAGCGCTGGACCGGGCCCACACGGCCATCAGCTCCCGGCGCATGGAATACACCGTCTGCAGCACCCGGCTCGCATTGAGCGCTGCCTCGAACCGCAGCCGCTCGGCGCGCGACAGGGACTCGATTTCGACGTTGAGCCAGCGCCGGATCCGCTTCAGCTCGGCGCGGCTGGCATCGGCCTTGACGCCCAGCGCCCGGATCTCCTGGCGCCAGGTGCGCTTGAGCGACTTGGCGTACCGGGCCAGCACGGCGTAGCGGTGGGTGATCACGGCCTGCAGCGTATCGGCATCGCATTCCGGCTTGGCCGGCCCTACCCGGAGCCGCGGGGCCAGCTTTTTCACCTGCGCAAGACCGAAGGTTTCCAGGGACCGGATGTACGCCCAGCCGATGTCGAACTCGTACCACTTGCAGGAAAGCCGCGCCGACGATCCGTAGGCGTGGTGGTTGTTGTGCAGTTCCTCGCCGCCGATGAGGACGCCCCACGGCATGATGTTGGTGCTGGCGTCCTCCACCGGGAAATTGCGGTAGCCCCAGTAATGGCCCAGGCCGTTGATCACGCCGGCCGCGAATAACGGAATCCACAGCATCTGAACTGCCCATATGGTGATGCCGATGGGGCCGAACAGGATCACGTTTGCCGCCAGCATGATGCCGATCCCGACGACGCTGTAACGGGCGTAGAGGTTGCGCTCCAGCCAGTCCTCCGGCGTGCCGCGCCCGAAGTTTTCCAGGGTTTCGGCGTTGGCGGCTTCCCTGCGGTAGAGCTCGGTGCCCTCCAGCAGGACTTTCCTCAGCCCCATGATCTGGGGGCTGTGGGGGTCTTGCGCGGTTTCGCAGCGCGCATGATGCTTGCGATGAATTGCGGCCCACTCCTTGGTCACCATGCCCGTGGTGAGCCAGAGCCAGAAGCGGAAGAAGTGGCTGACCACCGGGTGCAGGTCGAGGGCCCGGTGGGCCTGGTGGCGGTGCAGGAAGATGGTGACGGAGGCGATGGTGATATGGGTGAGGACGAGGGTGACGACGACGTATCCCCACCAGGGCAGTTCCAGTAAGCCGCTGTACATTGGAGGGTTCCTTGTGGTTCTTGGCAGGGAGGCCCAGGGAGCGGGCGACTTGAGCTGTGGATTCTACCGAAGGGGTAGACCCAGTCAAGGCGTCGCAGCAGGGGCAAAGACCCTGTTAACGACTCGCCGGGCCCGGCTGCGGGGCTCCGCCGATCAGGCGTACTTCCCTCTGCGGGAAGGGTATTTCGATGCCATGCTGCTTGAATTTACGCCAGATTTCGAGGTTGAGGTCGGACTTCAGATTGAGCTGGCCTTCCTCCGGGTCCCGGATCCAGACGCCCAGTTCCAGATTGATGCCGCTGTCCGCAAACTCTCTGGCGAATGCCTTGGGCTCCGGGTCCCTCAGGACGCGCGGATGCGCCAGCGCCACGTCGGCAAGAATTTTCATCGCCAGCTCCAGGTCGGTGGCGTAACTCACCTGCACCGCGACCGCGAGCCGGTTGTCCCGGTCGGAATAGGAATGGTTGAGCACGGTGGAGGTGATCAGCGTGTCGTTGGGGATGATAGCTTCGGTTCCGTCCAGGCCCCTGACCACGATGTAGCGGGTGGTGAGCTGGGTGACGCGCCCCATGCGGTTGTCCACCGTCACCATGTCGCCGATGCGGATCGAGCGGTCGAGCAGGATGATGAAGCCGGAGACATAGCTCGAGGCGATCTTCTGCAGTCCGAAGCCGAGGCCCACACCCAGCGCGCCGCCGAACACCGAGAGCACCGTAACATCGATGCCGACGGCGGCGAGAGCCACCATCACGCCTACCACGATCAGCGTCGCCCGCACCAGCTTGGCGAGCACCACTCGCAGGCTCATGTCCATGGGCGCGATGCGCAGCAGCCGCTGCTCCAGCGTGCGGCCCAGCCACAGGGCGAGCAGCATGGTGACCGCCACCGACAGAATCCCCTGCAGGATCAGCAGGACCGAGATGCGCTGCCTGCCCAGGGGAAAGCTGAAATCGTCGAGCAGGCCGAGCAGTTCCGGCAGCAGCCCCGTGATATAGAGGGCGACGCCGGTCCAGATGGTCCAGGCAATGGCGCGTTCCCACACCTTCAGCATGATGCCCGTCCCGATCACCGCCCGCAGCATGTACACGGCGACGCGGATCAGGGCCAGCGAGAACAGCAGGGGGATCGCCACGTCCAGCAGCTTCACCGGTTGGAAATAGCCCAGACCCCAGCGCGCAATCACGACCAGCACCAACGCCGAAACGGGGAAGGTCAGCCGCTGCATGCTGCCATAGCCGATTCTGAGCGTGCCCTCGGGCGTGATCTTGCCGGCCATGCGCGCCCTGGACAGGCGCGCAAACTGCCATGCGATGAGCAGGCATGCCGCAAGGACCGCCATCTGCCACAGGATGGTTAGTTGTTGCAGCTCGGCGGCGAGGTCGGCGATCAGGTTCCGGATTTCGGATTGAGCGGCCATGGGGCAGGCGATGGGTCGCGACCCGCAGATTCTAGCACGGGGGTTCCCCGCTAATTCTGCATCAGCCGCAGATAGGGCTCGGCGTGCTCGCGGTGGCGCTTCCAGTTGGCGAAGTAGGCGTCCACCACGGCGGAATGGCCGTGAAATACCACCAGGTTTTCGGCATTGCGATACTGCGCGGCGTAGGTGAAGTTGTAGCTGCCGGTGATCACGACGCCCTCCGAAAAACCCTGGTCGATCACCATCGCCTTGCTGTGGGCCGCCTCGTGATCGCCATCGAGAAAGACCTGCACGCCGGCCGCTGCGAGCTTGGCGATGAGATCGCCGGAAATGCCCCATGCCTGCTGCCGGTCGGCAATGACTTGCACATCGACGCCGCGGCGCAGGGCGGCGATCAAAGCCTCCGCGATCCGGCGATGAGTGAAGCTGAAGGCCTGGACCAGGACCTGGCGCCGCGCCTTCCCTATGGCGCCAACGACGATGCGGTCCGCCTCGTCGCCGGGGGTGAAGGCAAGCTGGACCGTGCCTGCGGCCTGGAGTGTTATCCCTGGCGCGGCAAGCGCGGGCTCGAGGGCCGGGGCAGGATGGGCCAGCGCGAGCCAGGCCAGGAGGACCGTCGCGGACCTCGCACCGGTCGATACTGATTGACGGAAATTCGGCGCCGCGCGACGGGAGGCCATCCGGCGTTAACGCATCGGCGGGTCTCCCGGCTGACAGAGGATGCCGGCTGCCGGTCAGCGTTTCCGTTCCATGGCCGCGGCGAAAAAGCCGTCGGTGCCGTGGCGATGGGGCAGGAGCTCCAGGTGGCGTCCCGTGTCGAGGGGAATTTTCTGCTGGGCGAGAATGCCCGCGCAGCTCACCTCGGCAAAATCCGGATGGGCGGCGAGAAACGCGGCGACGATTCCCTGGTTTTCCTCGGGCAGCAGGCTGCAGGTGGCATACACCAGCCGCCCGCCGGGTTTCAGCAGCCGCGAGGCCGAGGCCAGGATCGCCGCCTGCTTGCGCGTGAGCTCCTCGACACTTTGGGCCGACTGGCGCCATTTCAGATCCGGATTGCGGCGCAGCGTTCCCAGCCCGCTGCAGGGTGCGTCCACCAGCACCCGGTCGATCTTGCCGGCGAGGCGCTTGATTCTCGTGTCGTTTTCGCCCGCGATGCGCTCCGGATGCACGTTGGAAAGTCCCGAGCGCTTGAGCCGGGTCCTGAGATTGGCGAGTCGCTTATCGGAGACGTCGAAGGCGTAGAGCCGGCCCTCGGAGTGCATGAGGGCGCCCAGCAGCAGGGTCTTGCCGCCGGCCCCGGCGCAGAAGTCCGCGACCATTTCCCGGCGCCTGGGCGCGACCAGGTAGCCGAGGAGCTGGCTGCCCTCGTCCTGCACTTCGACCTTGCCTTCCAGGAACAGGGGATGCCGGTTGATCGCCGGCTTGGCCTTGAGGCGGATGCCGACAGGCGAGTAGGGCGTGAGCTCGCCGTCGATGCCCTCGGCCCTGAGCGCCGCAAGCGCTTCGTCGCGGCTTGCCCGCAGCGGATTCACCCGCAAATCCAGCGGCGCACCGGACTGAAGCGCCCGTCCCAGGGCGAGGATATCCGCTTCCTCCATGAAGCCCCGCAGCTTCTCCAGGAGCCATGCCGGAAACTCGGCGCGGGCCTCCAGCGGCAGTGCATCCGCGGGGATCGCCTTGGCGGCGGCAAGCCAATCGGCTTCACCCTCCTTCAGCAGCGGCGCCAGGGCGCGCAAATTGATGCCCTGGAAGCGCAGAAGATAGGCGAGCACCAGGGGGCGCGGCGCGGCCCGGGGCGCCAGGCGCTCCAGCGTCATGCGGTGGCGCAGCACCCCAAACACGGTTTCGGCGACGAATGCCCGGTCCTTGGCGCCGAGCTTCGGGTGATCCTGGAAATGCCGCCGCAGCAGGGCGTCCGCCGGGTGGGCCAGCGGCAGGACCTGGCGCAGCGCCGTGACCGCCGCATCGATGCGGGCAGGAGACAGTTCAGAGGTATCGCGGCTCATGATTTTCAGGGCTGGATTTCGATTCTGGAGATGACCTGCTGCACGGTATCGCCGCTCTTGTCGGTGATCTGGATTTTCACCGGCAACAGGTGGTGCTCGGGGGCGAGCCACACGTCGGTTCCCTCGGTGGCCGCGCCGCGGCGCTTGCGCAGGTGGATTGCCCGGATAAGGCCGGATTCGGTCTCCAGCGTCTCCTCGCCCACCACGTCGTACTCGTAGGCATCCACCTTGCGGGAGCTGGCAATCACCATGCGGTAGCGGCCCGCATCGGGCGTGATGAACGGAAGATTGTGCAGGAAGCTGAGCTGATCCTGGGCGTAGGGCGGGAGGAAAAGGATGCGGCTGCCGTTTCTCGATCCGAGCACCAGCCGGAACGTCTCCCACTCGAATCTGGCGGTTTCCGTCTCATCGGCGCTGCCGCGCTGAATCAGATAGGTGTCGGGGCGCAAGCCCTGGGGCGTGATGGTGCCTTCGCTTTCCTGAATCAGCTGTCCCGAATAGAACAGGGAGAACGGACCGCTGGCCTCGAGCACGCTTTTTACCCGGTAGCGCTCGCCCTCCGCCTGCCAGTTGTGGCTGACCTTGCCTACCCGCAGCCCCTGGGTGCCCTTGATCAGCACATATTGCAGTTCCGCCCTGGCCGGGAGCTGCACTTCGGGCAGTGTCTGCTCGGGCAGCGGCTCGGGCGGCAGGAGCGGCGCCGCTGCGCTGACCTGTTCCTCGGGTTCCGGCGCAGGAGATTCCTCTGCCTGGGGCAACACGGGACCGGGCGGCGGCGCGGGCGCGGGTTCCGCCGCCGGCGTCTTGCGCGGGACGCGGCGGGGCCTGGACGGCGCGGGCTTCGCCGCCGCCTTTGCCGCGGCCAGGGCAGGGGCCGATCCGGCGATTTCCGCGGTGAGCGGGGGACCATAGGCCTCGTCCTCGCCGAATGGCAGGAGACTGCGGGGTCCGGAGATAATCAGCGCGAAATGCAGGGCCACCGAGGCCACCATGGCCCAGGCCAGCTTGACCGCGGGGGCAGGAGAGGTGCGTCTTTGATCGGGGCGGCTCACGGCAACAGGGGCGATTCGGACCATCGGACCCGCGCCGGCGGGGACCCGGAGTCCGGTCAGTAGCGGATGGCGGTCACCACCTGGTCGATGACCGTACCGTCCTTTTCGGTGACGCGGATGCGTGCCGGAAGCCAGTGGTACCGGAGGGCGAGCCAGATCTCGCTGCCCTGTCCGTCCTCCTGCTGGTCCCTGGCGAGCTTCAGGGTTTCCAGGTTTCCCATGGGCGTCGCGAGGTGATCCTGACCCACGATCAGGTACCGGTACCGCGTGAGATGGCGGCCGTCGGTCATGGCGAAGGTGTAGTCCCCGCCCTGGAGCAGGCGGAAAGCGAAGCTGTAGAGGAAGCTCAGCCGGTCGTGGGCGGGATCGGGCAACGGCATCTGCTGCTTTCCGCCCGGGGCCTCCAGGGTGATGGAACGGGCCGCCCAGTCGAACCGCGCGACCGCCGGGGAACGGCCGGTGCGCTCGTCCCGGTAGATTTCGGGCCGCAGCCCGTCGGGAGTCACCGTTCCCTTGCTGCCCCGCTGGATGCCGCCCTTGCTGAACAGCGCCGCGATTCCCGAAGTCACGGCATCGCTGACGATGGTGTAGCGCTTGCCGTCGTGTTCGAGGGCTTCGGTCACCTCGGCCACCGGCAGCCCGTCGCGAATGAGCTGGTAGCTCAGCGTGACGTGCTTCGGAACCTCGGCCGCCGCGGCGGAAACGCACAACAGGGCGAAAAGGAGGCCTGCAAGCGATGTCACTGGTCGGGCTCCGGAGCGTAGAGGACGCCGACGCCGGCCCTGGCCCCCTTTACCCGCACGCGCTCGCCCGCGATCCGCAGGCGGTCTTCCAGGAACCAGCGCACGGCCTGGGGATAGATACGGTGCTCGTGGGAGAGCACCCGGGCCGCAAGCGCGTCTTCGGTATCTCCGGGCAGCACCGGCACGGCGGCCTGGATGACGATGGGGCCATGATCGAGGCTCGGGGTGACGAAATGCACGGTGCAGCCGTGGATCGTGACCCCGGATTCGATGGCCCTGGCGTGGGTGTCGAGCCCCGGGAACGCGGGAAGCAGCGACGGGTGGATGTTGAGCAGCCGCCCTGAATAGCGTGCCACGAAGCGGTCGGTGAGGATGCGCATGAAACCCGCCAGCACCACCAGGTCCGGGCTGTAGCGATCAACGGCCTGCGCGAGGGCGGCATCGAACGCTTCCCGGGTGGGATGGGCCCTGTGGTCGATCACCGCGGTTTCCACTCCCTGGCCGCGGGCGGTCTGCAGCCCCTTCGCATCCGGCCGGTTGCTGATGACTGCGGCGATTTTCCCGGGCAGGCGGCTTTTCAGCAGTGCCTCCATGTTGCTGCCGCGGCCGGAGATGAGAATGACCATGGTCTTCGGGTTGCCGCTGCTCATCGGGAGTGTCCCGGCAATCAGCCAACGGTGGTGGCGGCTTCGCCGTCCCGCCGCTTGCGGATGGCGCCAATCTCCCAGGCGTGCTCACCTGCCGAGGCGAGGTGATCAAGCGCGGCTTTCGCATGCTCCTTCGCCACCACCACGACCATCCCGATGCCGCAGTTGAACACGCGGTGCATTTCGGATTCCGCCACCTTGCCCTGGTCCTGGAGCCAGGCGAATAACGGCGGCGTTTCCCAGCTTCCCCTGGCGAGCGCCGCAGTGAGGCCCTGCGGCAGCACCCGGGGGATGTTCTCCAACAGGCCGCCGCCGGTGATGTGGGCGAGGCCCTTCACCGGGATTCCCTTCATCAGGCCAAGCATCGGCTTCACGTAGATGCGGGTGGGCTCCATGATCACGTCCTTCAACGGCCGGCCGTGGAAATCCGCCGACAGGTCCGGCCGGCCTCTTTCGATGATCTTGCGGATCAGGGAGTAGCCGTTGGAATGAGCGCCGCTGGAAGCGAGCCCCAGCAGCGCGTCGCCCTCGCGGATGGCGCTGCCGTCGATGATGCGGTCCTTTTCCACCACGCCCACGGCGAACCCGGCGAGATCGTACTCGCCTTCCGGGTACATGCCGGGCATCTCCGCGGTTTCACCCCCGATCAGAGCACAGCCCGCGAGCTCGCAGCCCCTGGCGATGCCCTTCACCACGTCGGTTGCCGCCGCCACGTCGAGCTTGCCGCAGGCGAAGTAATCCAGGAAGAACAGCGGCTCCGCCCCCTGCACCAGGATGTCGTTCACACTCATGGCGACCAGATCGATCCCCACCGTGTCGTGCCGGTTGAGCTGGAAGGCGAGCTTGAGCTTGGTGCCCACCCCGTCGGTGCCCGACACCAGCACCGGATTGCGATAGTTTTTCGGAACCTCGAACAGCGCGCCGAATCCGCCGATGCTGGCGAGCACTTCCGGCCGCAGGGTGCGCCTGGCAAAGGGCTTGATGTTTTCGACCAGCCGGTCCCCGGCGTCGATGTCAACGCCGGCATCGCGGTAGGAAAGGGGGGTTTTTTCGGTCTGGCTCAACGGGGGCTCGCGTCGCGCCCGGAATCGCTGCGGGGCCGGGTGTCCCTGGGTTATCCGGACGCTCTGTGGTTAAATACCCGGAACAAAAATCACGGAACGGGAATTCTACCCGAAATGACTTCCGAAAGCTTCGAGGCTGCGCGCTATCTGTGGTGGCTCGCGCTGGCGGCGGCGGCGGCGGGCCTGGTCTACCTCCTGAGTCCGGTGCTTACCCCGTTTCTGCTGGCTGGCGTGCTGGCCTACGTCGTCAATCCCGTGGTCGACCGGCTGCAGGCGAAGCGGGTTCCGCGAACTCTCGGAGTGATCCTGGCGATGCTGTTCCTGCTGGGACTGTTTGCGGGCCTGACCCTGATTCTCGCGCCGCTGGTGGAGAAACAGTTCGCCACCCTGCTCGCGCGCCTCCCCGATTACCTGGAATGGCTGCGGGGGAGCCTCGCGCCGTGGCTCAAGGAACGGTTCGGGGTGGAACTGGAGCTGGATTCCGCGAGCCTGAAAGCGCTGGTCAGCGAACACCTGGAGAGCGCCCGCGGGGTCGCGCTCAAGCTGCTGCCGTCCGTCAAGACCGGGGGGCTCGCCGTGGTCGGATTCCTCACCACCCTGGTGCTGGTGCCGGTGGTGCTGTTCTACTTCCTGCGGGACTGGCACCCGATCCTGGCTCGTGTCGAGGAAATGATCCCGCGGCGCTGGCACGCCGAGGTGAGCGGGCTCGCGCGCGACGTGGACCGCGTGCTGGGCGAATTCCTGCGGGGCCAGATCTCGGTGATGCTCATCATGAGCGCGTTCTACGCGACGGGCCTGTGGATCGCGGGCCTCGATTACTCGCTGCCGATCGGGGTGGTGGCGGGTCTTCTGGTGTTCGTGCCCTACCTGGGCGTCATCGTGGGCGTCGCCCTGGCGACCCTGGTGGGACTGCTGCAGTTCCCCGACCTTGCAGGCCTGGTGCCGGTCTGGATCGTGTTTGCCCTGGGGCAGGCCGTGGAAGGGATGGCGGTGACGCCGTGGCTGGTGGGGGACCGCATCGGCCTGCACCCGGTGGCGGTGATTTTCGCCCTGCTGGCGTTCGGCCAGCTGTTCGGGTTCTTCGGGATCCTGCTGGCGCTGCCCGCCAGCGCGGCGCTGCTGGTGGGGCTGCGGCGCCTCCGCAGGAAATACCTGGAAAGCGGCGCCTACTCCAGTTGATCCGCCGTGCGCGACGCGCACCCGGCGCGCCCTACGGTTCCCGCCGGCCCCGGCCGCGATCTTCCTGGTTGTCGTTCCGGTCGCGGCGTTCCCTGGCTTGGCGGCGTTTTTCCGCCGCGGCTTCGCGTCGCTCGCTTTCGCTCCGGTCCTCCGACCGTTCGATCGCCCGGGAGGGCCGGCGCTTCTCCAGATTTTTCTGGCGCTCCCGGCGATCGTCCCGGTCCGCCTCGCGCTGCCGCCGGTCTTCCTCAAGCGTCTTCCTGCGCTCCTCCAGCTCCCGCTTTTTCTCGTCCCGCTGGAGGCGCCGCTCGTCCTGCAGGCGCTGGCGTTCCGCCTGGCGCTTCTTCAGCTCGTCGCGCCGCTCCTTCTGCTTTTCCGCCAGCGCTTTTTGCCGTTCGGCCTTCTTGTTCTTGATTTCCTTGCGGCGCTCCTCCAGGCGCTTGTCGATTTCCTGCTTCAGGGTTTCGCGCCGCTTCTCGATCGTCGCCTCATTGCGGGTCGGACGGAAGAAGACCGGGACCAGCTTCAGCAGCTTCGGCGCGGCGCGGCCGTGGAAAGGCACGAACGCGGCCTGGCTGGCCTTGACGAACACCTTGCCCCGGCGATTCTGGATGAACGTCTCGCCCTCGTTCACCTTGTCGTAGGTTCCCGGTTCCCCCTCCGCGCCGGGGGCGTCCTCGGGAATGTACAGGGGCTCGTGGTCGGTGCCGCGGATGCCCAGCGCCGCGGTAGGGGTTCGGATGCTGTAGTTGCGGGGCAGGTTTTTCCCGATCCAGCCGGTGACGGAGCGCAGGGTGCCCACGAACAGGAGCAACACGCTCCTGTCACTTCGGTCGCCCTCAGCCCGGTAGGCGTCGATTTTCATCCGGGTGTTGGGGCGCACCGCCAGGAATCCCTGGTCCTCCATGCGCAGGTGGAGCTCGCCGTCGTTTGCGGTGACTACCGTGTCGCCGACGTGGATGACATCGCCCGCCTTCGGGGCAAGGGACCGGGCTTCCCGGAGCACCCGGATTTCGCCCTCCGCAAGTTCCACGGTACCGGCGACGGCGGCAGCCCCCGCGGGAAACGCGGGAAGCAGCAACAATGCCGCGACGAGCGCCGCGATCAGGCCTGCGGCGCGGGGAATGGAATAGTTAAACATTTGGGATCGGCTTATACTGCGGGCCTGTTCCGGTTTATGCAACCATGTCCCAGCTTCTCCTCGATCTCGCGCCGCCGCCCGCGCCCACCCTGGACAACTTCGTCCCCGGGGGCAACGCCGAGCTTCTCGGCGTGCTGAGGCGCATGGTGTCCGACGGCGAGCCCGAGCGATTCGTTTACCTGTGGGGCGAGCCCGGCTGCGGCCGGTCGCACCTGCTGCAGGCCATGGCGCGCGCGTTCCGGGAGCAGGGACGCTCGGCCACGTGGTTGAGCTGTGCCCCGGAGACCGCATTCGATGCCACGCTTGCGCAGCAGGATGCCGTGGCCGTGGATGACGTCGAAGGCCTGGGGCCGGAAGGGCAGGTGGGGCTGTTCAATCTCTACAACGCCCTGCGCGAGGGTGGCGGCCGGCTGCTGGTGTCGGGCCCATTGCCTCCCGGGCGGCTGCCGTTGCGCGAGGACCTGGTGACCCGGCTCACTTGGGGACTGGTGTACCAGGTGCGGCGGCTCTCCGACGCCGAGAAGGCCGAGGCCCTGGCCCGGCACGCCGCCGCCCGGGGCATGCGGCTGCCCGAAGAGGTGGTGCACTACCTCCTGATCCATGGCCGCCGCGACCTGCCGGCGCTGATCGCGATGCTGGACCTGCTTGACCGCTATTCCCTGGAGACCAAGCGACCGGTCACGCTGCCATTGCTGAGAGACGCCATGCAGCTCCCGCTAGGGCTGCCGCGACGGCAGCCCTAGCTATTTGTAGGGCTGCCGCGACGGCAGCCCTCTATTTGTTTTGCAGGTAGCGGGCATCGTCGAAGGTGGCCACCCAGCCGGGCCGGTAGACCACCATGATGGTGACGGTCATTCCGGTGGTCAGCGCCTCGCCCGACGCGAGCAGGATGAAGAACGGCAGGTATTCGCCGGCGAGATAGTCCAGCGCATAGGCGCCCGCCGCCGCAAGCAGCAGGGTGGCCACCAATCCGGTGACCAGCATGGCTGCCGCCGCTCCCAGGAAGGCATTCAGGAACACGTACACGAAGAAATGGTTGGGGAGCCGGCGCTCCACCAGCCGGAACACGCCATAGCTCAGGTACACGGGCAGCACCACCATCACGAGCGCGTTGAGGGAAAAGCTCCACCAGCCCGCCGCGCCCGACAGGGTCGCCGCCGCCAGCACCAGGGTCAGCCCGACGACGGCCAGCGTGGGGCCGAACATGAGGGTAAAGGCGGTGGCTCCCAGCAGGTGCAGGCTCAGGCCCGGCTTGATGCCGGTCTTGATGGTCCACAGCACCATGAGGAAGACGATGGTGCCCAGCCAGATGTGCAGTTGGTCCGGGCGGTTGAGGCGCCGCCAGGGGGCGTAGCGCACCGCCTGGGCCAGCACCAGCGCGAACAGCAGGTGCCCCGCGATATACCAGCCGGAAGAGAGCAGGGTGTCGGGGAAATTCACGGGATTATTTTACGCTATACTCCCCACCTTTGATTTTCCACGCGGTACCCGAGTCTCCGCTCTCCGCCCATGCGCCTCGCCCTGTTCGATCTGGATAACACACTCCTTTCCGGCGACAGCGACTTCGAATGGGCCCAGTTCCTGATCGAGCAGGGGGTGCTGGACCGGGAGGTGTACGAGGCCCGCAACCAGGAGTTCTATGACCAGTACCAGGCCGGGACCCTGGATATCCACGAGTTCCTGGATTTCCAGCTGAAGCCCCTGTCGCGCCACCCCCGCAGCCAGCTCGACGACTGGCATCGGCAGTACATGGAGCGCAAGATCCGACCCATGATCGGCACTCCCGCCGTCGAGCTCGTCACCCGGCATCGCACGCAGGGCGACCTGTGCGCCATCGTTACCGCCACCAACAGCTTCGTCACCCGGCCCGTTGCCCGGGAATTCGGGGTGGAGCACCTGATCGCCACCGAGCCGGAGCAGGTGAACGGGGAGTTCACCGGGCGGGTCGCGGGAATTCCCTGCTTTCGCGACGGCAAGGTAGTGAGGATGGAGACATGGCTGGGGCAGCAGGGCCGCGACTGGGGATCGTTTGAGCGCAGCACGTTCTACAGCGATTCGCTGAACGACCTGCCGCTGCTGTCCCGGGTGACCCACCCGGTGGCGGTGGACCCGGACGCCACCCTGTGCGCCCACGCGCAACGTCATGGGTGGCCTATCATCAGCCTGCGCCAGGGCACCTGATACGGGGGAGGGAATTCCATGGAGCAATTCGACACTCAGCTCATTGCACGGGCCCGGCTGTTCCGCAATGTGGACGTCGAGTCGGTCAAGCCGATCATCGCGTCGTGCCCGATGCGGGAGCTTGAGGAAGGCGCGGTCCTGCTTGCCCCCGGCCAGGACAACCGGCACGTGTACGTCATTCTTTCCGGCCAGCTCCGGGTCCACCTGGGGGAGCTGGCGGCGCCGCCGCTGGTGACGCTGGAGGCGGGGGACTGCGCGGGCGAACTCTCCCTCATCGACGGCCAGCGTCCCTCCGCCTACGTGGTGGCGGCGAGCCCGTGCCGGTTGCTGGTGATCGACCACGGTACCCTGTGGTCCCTGGTGGACTATTTCAACGAGGTTGCCCGCAACCTGCTGCTCGTCCTTTCGGGCCGCATGCGCTTCGACAACGAAAAGATCGTGGACACCGAGCGCATCAAGCAGCAGTTTCACCAGATCGCCATGTTCGACGGCCTGACCGGCCTGCACAACCGGGCCTGGCTCAGCGAGAACTTCGCGCGGCAGATTAGGCGCTCGACCAGCGGCGATGGGGCCGTCACCCTGATTCTCGTCGATATCGACCACTTCAAGCGCTTCAACGACAGCTTCGGGCACCAGGCCGGGGACTTCGTGCTGAGCCGAGTGGCCCAGGCCCTGGCGAGACGCATCCGTCCGGGGGACCTGCTGGCCCGCTACGGCGGCGAGGAGTTCGCGGCGCTGTTGCCCGATACCGGGGTTCAGGCGGGTTTGAAAGTGGCCGAACGGCTGCGCGAGGCGGTAGCCAATGCGGAGCCACTCACCTGGGCCGGCAACGCCCTGCTTCCGGTGACCATTTCGCTCGGCGTGGCGCAGATGAAGCCGGAGGACACGCTCGATTCCCTGATGAGTGCGGCGGACGCGGCCCTTTACCGGGCCAAGCGTTGCGGGCGCAACTGCTGCTCGGATTAGGCGCGATCTGCCCGTGGCGCTTCCTCCGACACCCCTCGAATTGACGCAGCGTGAAGCAGGCAGGGGGATCAGACTCCCGATGACGGACCGCAGGGGCCGGGTTCTCGTTCTCATCGCGCTGATCGCACTGTTCGCCTTTTTCGTCGGGCTGCTCTGGGGCAGCGCGCCGCTTTCCTGGGTCGCGGTGCTGAAGGCCCTCGTTGCGCCGTCCGATGACGTGACGGGGCAGATCGTCTGGCAACTGCGGGCGCCGCGGGTCGCCGCGGCCTTTGCCTGCGGCGGGTTGCTGGCGCTGGCGGGCGCGCTGCTGCAGGTGCTCCTCAGAAATCCCCTCGCCGACCCCTATGTGCTCGGCGTTTCCGGCGGCGCGGCGGTGGGCGCTCTCGGGGCGATGCTTCTGGGGCTGGCGGGCGTCGCGATCAACGTTGCGGCGCTGGCGGGCGCCATGGCCGCCATCGGGATCGTATTCGTCGTGAGCTATCGGGCTGCCGACTGGAATGTCTACCGGCTGCTCCTCACCGGCGTGATGCTTTCGGCGGGATTCGGCGCCGTCATCAGCCTGCTGCTCAGCCTCGCGCCCTCGGCGGCGGTGAAGGGCATGCTGTTCTGGCTCATGGGCGACCTGTCGCAGGCCGAAGGGGTGCTCGCCGCATGGATCGTGCTCATCCTCGCCTCCTTCGTCGCACTCGCGTTGGCGGGGGCCCTCAACGTGCTCTCCCTGGGGCACACCAAGGCCGCCACATTGGGAGTGGCGGTGGGGCCGCTGCAGCTCGTGGTCTACTTCGGCGCCTCGCTGGTCACGGCCACCGCCCTGATGGTGGGCGGGGCCATCGGCTTCGTCGGCCTGGTGATTCCCCACGGGATCCGGCTCCTCGGGATCACCGATTATCGCTATCTCGTTCCCGGTGCGGTGCTTGCGGGTGGCGGATTTCTCGTCGTCGCCGATACCCTGGCCCGGGTGCTGTGGGCGCCGCAGCAGCTTCCGGTGGGCGTGCTCACCGCGCTGCTCGGGGTGCCGGTGATGCTGGTCCTGCTTTCCCGGAGATTGTAATGCTGGAAGCGCGCGCGCTTACCCTCGAGGTTCCCGGCCGGGTGCTATGCCGCGATTTGGCATTTGCCGTGAAGCCGGGCGAATGCTGGGGCATCCTCGGGAACAACGGCAGCGGCAAGACGACGCTGGTCCAGGCGCTGGGCGGCCTGAGAACGCCCGCCTCCGGCGGGGTTTCGCTGGAGGGCCGGAGTATTGAGGATTTCGGGCGGCGTGAGCTGGCCAGGCGCATGGGCGTGCTTTTGCAGGAGGAAGCACACGGTTTCTGGGGCAACGTGATGGAATACGTGCTGCTGGGGCGCCATCCCCATGCCAGGACCGTGTTCGGGTGGATGCCCGAAGACAAGGAGGCGGCGCTCGCCGCTCTCGAGCGCCTGGACCTGGCCGGCATCGCCTATCGATCCCTCAACACCCTTTCCGGGGGCGAGCGCCAGCGGGTGCGTATCGCCCAGCTGCTGGCCCAGGCCCCGGAATTTCTGCTGCTCGATGAACCACTGCAGCACCTGGACCTGCGCCACCAGCTCGAAGCCATGGAACTGCTGAGGGAGCTCGCGGCCGGCGAAGGCAAGGCGCTGGTGATGGTCCTGCATGAAACCCTGTGGGCGGGGCACTACTGCGATCACCTGGTGCTGCTCCACGACGGAGGCCGCGCGGTGTCGGGGCCGGCCGCGGATCTTTTCACCCACGCCAGCCTGGAGGCGCTGTATGGCTGCGCGCTCGCCGAGGTGGGCGGCGGCGGGCTGCGGCATTTCGTGCCGACCCCGGAGCGGCGCGTATACTCCGGCTGATATCGTCACAAGGGAACCCATGATTCGCAGACTTCTGCGCCGCATGTTCACCACCGCGCCGACCCCGCGGCTCAAGGTCTATCCGCTGAAGAGCCACGGCATTTCGCGCGATCGCATCAGTTCCTGCGCCCTCAGGACCACCGAAGGCCTGCAGCGGGGCGGGCATTCGGCATTCGTAGTGGGGGGCGCCGTGCGCGACCTGCTGCTGGGGCGCGATCCCAAGGATTTCGACTTGGCCACCGGCGCGACGCCGGAGGAGGTGCGGGGCCTGTTCCGGCGCTCCCGCATCATCGGCCGGCGCTTTCGCCTGGTGCACGTGATGTGCGGCCCGGAAACGGTGGAAGTGTCCACCTTCCGCGGCACCCAGGGCGACGGTGAGGAGGGCGACCAGCTTCACGACGAGCACGGCCGCATCCTGCGCGACAACGTGTTCGGCAGCCAGGAGCAGGACGCCACGCGCCGCGACTTCACGGTCAACGCCCTGTTCTACGATCCGGCGAAGCAGGAGATCTGGGACTATTACGACGGCATGCGGGATCTCAAGGCGCGGCGGCTGCGCATGATCGGCGACCCGGAGCCACGCTACCGGGAAGACCCGGTGCGCCTGCTGCGGGCGGTGCGCCTGGCCGCCAAGCTCGGGATGGAGATCGACCGCGCTACCGCCGAGCCCATCAGGCGGCTCGCGCCCCTCATCGAGCACGTGCCGGCGGCGCGAGTGTTCGATGAAATGCTCAAGCTGCTGCTCTCCGGCCATGCCGCGGAATGCGTGAAGGAGCTGCGCAGGCGCGGGCTGCATCACGGGCTGCTGCCCATGCTGGACGTGATCCTGGAGCAGCCCCTGGGCGAGCGCTTCGTGATGCTCGCCCTCAGGAGCACCGACGAGCGGATCCTGGAGGACAAGCCGGTTTCCCCCGCCTTCCTGTTTGCGGCGCTGCTGTGGCACGAAGTGCTCGCAGCCTGGAAAAAGCTGGGGAAGGGCGGCATGAAGCCGATGCCGGCGTTGCACCAGGCCATGGACCAGGTGCTCGGGGTCCAGGACGAGAAGCTCGCGATTCCGCGCCGCTACGATGCGGTGATAAAGGAGATGTGGGCGATGCAGCCCCGGTTCGAGCAGCGGGCGGGCCGGCGGCCGTTCCGGCTGCTGGAGCACGAGCGGTTCCGGGCGGCCTACGATTTCCTGCGCCTGCGCTGCGAGAGCGGGGAGGTGGACCCGGCGCTGGGCCGTTGGTGGGAGGAGTTCCAGCATGCGAGCCCCGAGCGCCGGGAGCACATGCTGGTGGCGGAGGAGGCGCCGAAGGCGCGCCGCCGGCGGCGGCGGGGTCCCCGCGGCGGAGGAGGCGCCGCTCCGGCTGCTGCGGCGGGGTCATGACGGCATGGCCTGCGTGAAGCCCAGGGAACTGTGCCGGGCCTACCTGGCGCTGGGGAGTAACCTGCAGGACCCGGTGGCCCAGGTGGAAACGGGGTTTCGGGATCTCGCCGGGCTACCCGAGACGCGTTTGCTCGTCCGCTCCTCCCTCTACCGCAGTGCGCCGGTGGGGGCACCGGGCCAGCCCGATTACGTCAACGCCGTGGCGGCGGTCGAGACCCGGCTCGGGCCGACGGAGCTTCTGGAGGCCATGCTCTCGGTCGAGCACCATCGCGGCCGGGTGCGCGCGTTTCAGAACGCGCCGCGCACCCTGGACCTGGATCTCCTCCTCTACGAGGACCTGGTCTGCCACCAGCACGGACTCACCCTGCCCCATCCCCGCATGCACGAGCGCGCCTTCGTCCTGGTTCCGCTGGCGGAAATCGCGCCCGATTGCGAGATTCCCGGGCGGGGGCCGGTATCGGAGTGGCTTGCGCGCTGCGCCGGGCAGGCGATAGAAAAGCTCTGAGGACCCGGTGCTGTTCGGAAAATACCGTTACGTGGCGGTGGAGGGGCCCATCGGCGCCGGCAAGACCAGTCTGGCGCGCCGGCTGGCGGACCATTTCCAGTGCGCCGCCCTGCTCGAGCAGCCCGAGGAGAACCCGTTCCTTCCGAGGTTCTATGACGATATCCCGCGCTATGCGCTGCCCACTCAGCTCTACTTCCTGTTCCAGCGGGCCCGGCAGGCGGCGGGCCTGGCCCAGTCCGACATGTTCAGCCCGGCCACGGTGGCGGATTTCATGCTGGAAAAGGACCCGCTGTTCGCGCGGCTCACGCTCTCCGACGAGGAGTACGATCTTTACCAGCAGGTGTTCCGGCATTTCAAGCCCCAGGCGCCCTCTCCCGATCTGGTGATCTACCTGCAGGCCTCCCCGGAAAACCTGGTGGAGCGGGTCCGGCGCCGGGGATTCGCCTATGAGCGCGGCATTTCCGGGGATTACCTGTTGCGGCTGGCCGAGGGCTACAGCCGGTTCTTCTATCAGTACGACGGGGCGCCGCTGCTGATCGTCAACAGCGACAATCTGAATTTTGTTGATGGCGCCGCGGATTTTGATTTATTGTTGCAGCGCGTGGCCGCCATGCGCAGCCCGCGGGAATTTTTCAACCGGGGAATCTAGAGGTACGGATATGCGAGTCACGCTGACCGCCCTGCACAAGATGTGCGACGAGGGCGACCGCATCACGATGCTCACCTGCTACGACGGCAGCTTCGCCGGCCTGCTGGAAGCGGCCGGGGTGGACGTGCTGCTGGTCGGGGACTCGCTGGGCAACGTGATCCAGGCCGAGGACACCACGCTGCCGGTGACCATGGATCACATGGTGTACCACACCCGCTGCGTGGCGAGGGGCTCGAAGCGGGCGTTCCTCGTCACCGACATGCCCTTCGGCAGTTTCCAGGTGAGCCCGGCGGCCACCTTCGAGAACGCCGCGCGCCTGATGGCGGTGGGCGCCCAGATGGTGAAGGTGGAGGGCGGGCAGACCATCGCCGACACCGTGGAGTTTCTTACCTCCCGTGGCATCCCGGTGTGCGGCCACGTGGGATTGACGCCCCAGTCGGTGCACCAGCTGGGCGGCTACCGGGTCCAGGGCAAGACCGACAAGGCGGCGCGCCAGCTGATCCGGGACGCCCAGGCCCTGGAGCAGGCGGGAGCCGGCATGATTGTGCTGGAACTGGTTCCGGCCAGTCTATCGGCCCAGGTGAGCGAGAAGCTGCGCATTCCCACCATCGGCATCGGTGCCGGCAAGGCGTGCGACGGCCAGGTGCTGGTGCTCTACGATATGCTCAACATCTTCCCCGGGAAGAAGGCGCGCTTCGTTAAGAATTACATGGAGGCCGCGGGCACCATCCAGGGCGCCGTCGAAGCCTTCGTGAAGGAAGTGAAAACCGGCAGCTTCCCGGCGCCGGAACACAGTTTTTAGCGGCCGGCATTCAGCGTTCAGCTTTCAGCCGCGAACCGCAATCCCGGGATATTGCGAGCGCCCGTCGCACCCGATAGCTGATAGCTGACCGCTTCAATCCATGGACATCCTCCCCACCATCGCCGAAACCCGCTCGCGTCTGAAGAAAGAAGCGTTGGTCGCGTTCGTGCCGACCATGGGCAACCTGCACCAGGGCCATCTCGACCTGGTACGCATCGCCCGCGAGCGCGCCGCCTGCGTCGCCGTCTCGATTTTCGTGAACCGGCTGCAGTTCGGCCCCAACGAGGATTTCGACCGCTACCCCCGGACCTTTGCCGCGGACTGCGCCCAGCTCGAGCGCCTGGGGGTGGATGTGGTGTTCGCCCCGGACGAGAAGGAGCTCTATCCCGAGATGCAACAATTCCTGGTGGCGCCGCCGCCGGTGGCTGACATCCTGGAAGGAGAATACCGGTCCGGATTCTTTCGCGGGGTGGTCACCGTGGTTCTCAAGCTCTTCAACATCGTCCGGCCCCATATCGCGGTTTTCGGCAAGAAGGACTACCAGCAGCTGCATATCGTGCGGGGCCTGGTACGGCAGCTGGCGCTCCCCATCGAAATTGTGGCCGGGGAGACGCTGCGGGCCCCCGACGGTCTCGCCTTGAGTTCCCGCAACCAATACCTGAGCCCCGCCGAGCGCGCGGAGGCAGTGCGGCTTTACCAGGCATTGACCGGGGTCAAGGTGGCGGTGATGGCAGGCGATGCAGACTTTCGGGGCCTGGCGGAAGGGGCCAGGAAACTGCTTGACAAGCACGGGTGGAATGTGGATTATGTTGCGCTGCACAAGCAAGCCACCCTCGATCCGGCGCAGCCTGGAGACTTGGACTTGGTGGTGCTAGGGGCGGCCCGGCTCGGAAGCACGCGCCTCATCGACAATATGGAGATCCGGGCACCAGGGAGATAGGCACTATAATGCATACTTGCATTATAGTTACTTTAACCTTAGTATTTGTTGCCGGCTCATAGACGGGGGTGACGGCCATGCAACGCACCATGCTCCAGGCCAAGCTGCACCGGGTCCGCGTGACCCATTCGGAACTCCATTACGAGGGTTCCTGTGCCATCGACGATAATCTGCTGGATGCCTCGGGCATTCGCGAATACCAGCAGATCGACATCTACAACGTCACCAACGGCGAGCGCTTCACCACCTACGCCATTCGCGCCCAGCGCGGTTCCGGGGTGATCTCGGTGAACGGCGCCGCCGCCCACAAGGCCAATCCCGGCGACATCCTGATCATCGCCGCCTACGCCACCTACAACGAGTTGGAACTGCAGAAATACCACCCCGAGCTGGTGTACGTGGACGAGCAGAACCGCATCGTGAACAAGCGCGGGCACATTCCGGTCCAGGCCGCCTGACCGATCCGGATTTCGAGAAAAAAGGGCGGCTCAATGGAGCTGCCCTTTTCCGTTGTGCGCCCGGCCAGCCGTCACCAGTCGGGATTGAAGCCCTTGATAATGACGCCCCCGGACTTCTCGTCGTGCTCCAGCTCCACCAGCTTGCGGATTTCCGCATCGTCCAGCAGCTTGGAGAACGAGCGGAAACCGTAGTAAGCCTCGTTGAATCCCGGCTGGCGGCGCTTGAGGGCCTGCTTCACCATGGAGCCCCAGATCTTTTCGTCCGCAGCCCGCTCCGAGAACAATGCCTCCACCGTCTCCATCACCAAATCCAGCGCTTCCTGTTTCTTGTCGCCGTTGTCGGCCGCCGCGGCCCTGGGGGCAGCGCCCTTGGCCGGTGCCTTTTTCTTGCCCTGCTTCTTGGCCTTTTCCCGCACCAGGTCGTCGTAGTAGATGAACTCGTCGCAGTTGGCGATCAGCAGGTCGGAGGTGGAGTTCTTTACGCCCACCCCGATCACGGTCTTGTTGTTCTCCCGCAGCTTGGACACCAGCGGCGAGAAGTCCGAGTCGCCGCTGATGACGACGAAAGTGTCCACGTGGGATTTGGTGTAGCACAGGTCCAGCGCATCCACCACCATGCGGATGTCGGCCGAGTTCTTTCCGGACTGGCGCACGTGGGGGATCTCGATCAGCTCGAAGGAGGCCTCGTGCATCGGGGCCTTGAACTCCTTGTAGCGGTCCCAGTCGCAGTAGGCCTTCTTCACCACGATGTTGCCCTTGAGCAGCAGCCGCTCCAGAACCTTCTTGATGTCGAATTTGTCGTAGCGGGCGTCGCGCACGCCGAGGGCGATGTCCTCGAAGTCGCAGAACAGGGCCATGTTCCTGGTTTCCGGCTGTCCGGTCATGATGGGCTCTTGCGGTCCTTTGGGGGTTATTGCAGAGGATTTCTGTCATCGGGGACCGAGGTATGGTAACACCCGCCCGATGAGAGCAGGCGTGGAAACGTCCCGAGCCTCGAACCGGGCGCGGGCGACGGGCTTGCCGATTTTCAGCACCCGGGCGAGATCAGCCGGTGTCCCGAGCAGCACGGCATCGCAGGGTACGCGGTTGATGGACTGCTCCAGCTCCTGGACCTGCGCCGGGCTGTAGCCGAGGGCCGGGAGCACCGGCCCCAGGTGGGGATGCTGCCGGTAGGCCTCCGCGAGCACAGGTAGCGGGTGAGCGTGCTCTTGCCGGCGCCGGCGCGGTGAGATTGTTCTGTGGTGCCGGGAGGGGGACTCGAACCCCCACAGTGTCACCACCGGCGGATTTTGAGTCCGCTGCGTCTACCAATTCCGCCATCCCGGCAAAGGCGGGGATTATCCACCATATGGCGGAGGCCGGGCAACCGGGCCGCGGAGCGCGCGCGGGCCGCCTGTATAATGCGCGCCATGAAAGTCGAGGAGTTCGATTATGCGCTCCCGCGGACGCTCATTGCCCAGCATCCGGTCGAACCGCGCAGCGCGAGTCGCATGCTTTATCTGGACGGGAAGAACGGAGCGCTTCGCGATGCCACGTTTTCCGGGTTGCCGGGTTTTCTGGCCCGGGGCGACCTGCTGGTGCTCAACGACACGCGGGTGATCAAGGCCCGTCTGTTCGGACACAAGGAAAGCGGCGGCAAGGTGGAGGTCCTGGTGGAGCGGGTCCTGGACGACCATCAGGCTCTGGCTGCGATGCGCGCGAGCCATGCGCCGAAGCCGGGATCGCGATTGCGCCTTGCGGACGCCATCGCGGCGACGGTGCTCGACCGGGACGGGGAATTTTATCGCTTGCGCTTCGCGGGCGAGGCGAGCGTCTGGGACCTGCTGGATCGCTTCGGCAGTGTGCCGCTGCCGCCCTATATCGAACGGCCGGCGCAGGCCCTGGACGAGAAGCGCTATCAGACCGTCTACGCGAGGGAACCCGGCGCGGTGGCGGCGCCTACCGCCGGATTGCATTTCGATGAGGCGATGCTTGAGGCGCTGGGGGAAGCCGGCATTGCCACTGCCACCATCACGCTTCACGTGGGAGCCGGCACCTTCCAGCCGGTGCGGGTGGAAGAGGTGGCGGATCATCGAATGCACAAGGAACGCTACCAGGTGTCGGAAGCAACGGTCGCCGCAATAGAGGAAACCCGGAAGCGGGGAGGCCGGGTGACGGCGGTCGGAACCACGGCCATGCGGGCCCTCGAAGCGGCGGCGAGCAGGGGGGGGCTGGTGGCTGGCGCCGGGGAAACCGACCTTTTCATTACGCCGGGCTATCGTTTTCGCGTCGTCGAGCGCCTGCTCACCAATTTTCACCTGCCGCGCTCGACCCTGTTGATGCTGGTTTGTGCGTTCGGAGGGAAAGAGAACGTTCAGCGGGCCTACCGTCACGCGGTGCAGGCGCGCTACCGGTTCTTCAGCTACGGGGACGCCATGCTCATCGAAAGGCAGCAACCGTGAAGTTCACCGTTTCCGCGAGGGACGGGCATGCCCGCCTGGGCGAACTCGCTCTGGCCCACGGCAAGGTGGAGACGCCCGCTTTCATGCCCGTCGGCACCTACGGCGCGGTCAAGGGCATGAGCCCGGCGGAACTGAAGCAGCTGGGCGCGCAGATGGTGCTCGGCAACACCTTCCATCTGTGGCTGCGGCCGGGCCTGGAGGTGATCGAGGCCCACGGCGGATTGCACCGCTTCATCGGCTGGGACGGGCCCGTTCTCACGGATTCCGGGGGATTCCAGGTGTGGAGCCTGGGGGCCTTGCGCAAGATCACCGCGGAGGGCGTCAAGTTCCAGTCGCCGGTGAACGGCGACCGCTGCTTCCTCTCGCCGGAGGAGTCCATGCGCATCCAGGGTGTGCTCAATTCCGACGTGGCGATGATTTTCGACGAGTGCACCCCTTACCCGATCGAGGAGAGGAAGGCGAAGAAATCCATGGAACTGTCCCTGCGCTGGGCCGAGCGCTCGAAGCGCGCCCACGAGGGGAATCGCAACGCCCTGTTCGGGATCGTACAGGGCGGCATGTACGAGCATCTGCGCGATGCGTCGCTCAGGGGGCTCACCGGCATCGGCTTCGACGGCTATGCGATCGGCGGGCTGTCGGTGGGTGAGCCGAAGACGGAGATGGAGCGCATCCTGCGGCACGTGGCGCCGCAGCTACCCGGGCACCGGCCGCGCTACCTGATGGGCGTGGGCACGCCGCAGGACATCCTGCAGGCCGTGGGCCAGGGCATCGATTTGTTCGACTGCGTGCTGCCGACCCGCAACGCCCGCAACGGCTGGGTGTTCACGCGCAACGGGGTCATCAAGCTCAGGAACAGTCGCTATCGCACCGACACCGCGCCCCTGGACGAACGCTGCGCCTGTTACGCCTGCAGAAACTTCACCCGGGCCTACCTGCACCACTTGCAGCGGGTGAACGAAATGCTGGGCGCCCGACTCAATACCCTGCACAACCTGCACTACTACCAGGAGTTGCTCCGGGATGCCCGCCGGGCCATCCGCGAAGGCTGCTTCGCCGCTTATGCGGAGGAAGTGGGCAAGGCGTAGACCTAACGTGCTAAAATGCGGCCTTTGTTTCCAACCCCCATGGGAGATTCAACGTGTTGATTAGCGAAGCCTTTGCCCAGGCGGCCGCGCCCGCCCAGCAGGGCATGGACCTGGTGAGCCTGCTTCCCCTGATCCTGATCTTCGTCCTGTTCTGGTTTCTCATGATCCGTCCCCAGATGAAGCGGACCAAGGAACACAAGACCATGCTGGATGCCCTGCAGAAGGGCGACGAAGTGGTGACCGCAGGGGGCGCCCTGGGCCGCGTCACCAAGGTCGGCGAGAACTACGTGAACCTGGAGATCGCCGAGAACGTCGAGATTCTGGTGCAGAAACAGGCGGTGCAACTGGTCCTTCCCAAGGGCACGATGAAGAGCGCCGCCTAGGCGCCCGCAGGTCATGAACCGTTATCCCCTCTGGAAATATATCGTCATTGCGGTCGCCCTCGTCCTCGGCTTCCTCTATACCCTGCCCAATTTCTTCGGCGAGGTGCCCGCGGTCCAGGTCTCGCCTCTCAAGTCGGCGGTGAAGGCGGACGTGGCCCTGCTGGGCCGGGTCGAAGACACGCTGAAAGGCGCGAACCTGCCTTACCAGGGCGTGTTCCTGGAGGGGAACAGCGTCAAGGCCCGGTTCCAGGACACCGATACCCAGATCAAGGCCAAGGACCTGCTTGCCGGTCGGCTCGGCGACAGCTACGTGGTGGCGCTCAACCTGCTTTCCAGCTCGCCACGCTGGCTGGCCAGCCTCGGCGCGCTTCCCATGTACCTGGGCCTGGACCTGCGCGGCGGCGTGCATTTCCTGCTGCAGGTGGACATGAAGGCGGCCCTTCTCAAGGCGGTGGAGCGATATTCGGGGGACATTCGCACCGCCCTGCGCGATGCCCGGATTCCCTACTCCGGCGTGGTGCGCGAGGGACAGGCGGTGCAGGTGCGCTTCCGGGACGCCGAGACCCGTGCCAGGGCTGGGAAGGAGATCGGCAAGAATTTCCCCGACCTGGCGCTCCGGGAAGAGGATGCCGGGGGAGAATCGAGGCTGGTGGCCACCCTCAAGCCCGAGGCCCAGAAGCGCATCCAGGATTTCGCCGTGCAGCAGAACATCACCACCCTGCGCAACCGCGTGAACGAGCTGGGGGTGGCGGAACCCATCATCCAGCAGCAGGGCGCGGACCGGGTGGTGGTGCAGCTGCCCGGCGTGCAGGACACCGCCAAGGCCAAGGACATTCTCGGGCGCACCGCGACCCTGGAAGTGCGCATGGTGGACGAGGAGCACGACGTCAATGCCGCGCTCCAGGGCCAGGTTCCCTTCGGCACCGAGCTCTACAAGGAGCGCAGCGGCGTTCCGCTGCTGGTAAAGAAGGAAGTGGTGCTCACCGGCGACCGCATCAACGACGCCCAGCCCGGCTTCGACCAGCGCACCAACGAGCCGGCGGTGCACATCAGCCTGGACGGCGCTGGCGCCCGCCGCTTCAAGGACGTGACCCGCGCCAACGTCGGCAAGCGCATGGCCATCCTGCTGATCGAAAAGGGCCAGGCGGAAGTCATCACCGCGCCGGTAATCCGGGAGGAAATCGGCGGCGGACGGGTGCAGATCAGCGGCCGCATGACCACCGAGGAAGCGAACGACGTGGCGCTGCTGCTGCGGGCCGGCGCACTTGCCGCGCCCATGGACATTATCGAGGAACGCACCGTGGGACCGAGCCTCGGCGCCGACAATATCGCCAAGGGCTTCAATTCCACGCTCTACGGGTTTTCCGCCATCGCGGTGTTCATGGCCGGCTACTACCTGATCTTCGGATTTATCTCGGTAGTGGCGCTTTCCATCAATCTGCTGTTCCTGGTGGGGATCCTGTCCATGCTGCAGGCGACGCTCACCCTTCCCGGCATGGCCGGCATTGCGCTTACCCTGGGCATGGCGATCGACGCCAATGTGCTCATCAACGAGCGGGTCCGGGAGGAGCTGCGCGCCGGCAACAGCCCCCAGGCCGCGATTGCCGCGGGCTACGATCGCGCGTTCGACACCATTCTCGACTCCAACATCACGACCCTCATCGCGGGCATCGCCCTGTTCGCCTTCGGCTCGGGTCCGGTGCGCGGCTTTGCGGTGGTGTTGTGCTTGGGCATCCTGACCTCCATGTTCAGCGCGGTGATGGTGTCCCGGGGCATCGTCAACCTGCTCTACGGCAGCCGGCGCAAGCTGGAACGCGTTTCGATCGGCCAGGTGTGGAAACCGGCCGGGGAAAAACGGTAACAGGGCCTTGACCGACCGACCCGGCGCTTCCCGATAAATCCAGGTATCCCAGATGGAATTCTTCAGGATCAAGAACGATATCCCCTTCATGCGCCACGCGCTGGCGTTCAACGTGATCTCGGCGGTCACGTTCGTGCTGGCGGTGGTTTTCCTGGTGGTGAAGGGACTGCACTTCGGGGTGGACTTCACCGGCGGCACGGTGATGGAGGTGAGCTATGTCCAGCCGGCGGATTTGCAGAAAGTGCGGCAGGCGCTCACCAGCCTCAACCTCACCGAAACCAGCGTCCAGAACTTCGGCACCTCGCGCGACGTGCTGATCCGGCTGCCGGCCCGCAAGGACTTTGCCGGCGCCAAGCTTTCCGAGACGGTGATGGAGGCGCTGCGCAAGGGCGATTCCGCGGTGGAGCTGCGCCGGGTGGAATTCGTCGGGCCCCAGGTGGGCCAGGAGCTGGTGGAGAACGGGGCGCTCGCGCTGCTGTTCGTGTCGATGGGCATCGTGGTGTACCTGTGGTTCCGCTTCGAGTGGAAGTTTGGCGTTGCCGCCATCATCGCCAACCTGCACGACGTGGTGATCATCCTCGGCTTCTTTGCCTTCTTCCAGTGGGAATTTTCGCTGTCGGTGCTGGCGGCCGTGCTCGCCATACTCGGCTACTCGGTGAACGAGTCGGTGGTGGTGTTCGACCGGATCCGGGAAAACTTCCGCAAGATGCGCAAGGCGACGGTGCCCCAGATCATCGACAACGCCATCACCCGCACCATGTCGCGCACCATCATCACCCACGGCTCGACCCAGCTTGCGGTGCTGTCCATGCTGCTGTTCGGCGGCGAAACCTTGTTCTACTTCGCGCTCGCGCTCACCATCGGCATCATGTTCGGCATCTACTCCTCGGTGCTGGTGGCGAGCCCCATTGTCATGTGGCTCGGCGTCTCGCGCGAGGACCTGGTGAAGCCGGAGAAGAAGGAGACGGCGGACAGCGTGCCGTGAGTGGCTGTCAGCTATCAGCAATCAGCCGTCCGCAATCAGCCGAAATCGCACGCTCGCGTCGTTTTCATGCCATCAATTTCCCTTCGGCGCTGATCGCTGAAAGCGGATAGCCAACAATGGAACTGCTCGCCGCCCTGGTCGACATCGTGCTGCACCTGGACCGGCACCTGGTCATGCTGATCCAGGAATACGGCTCCTGGATCTACCTGATCCTGTTCCTCATTGTCTTCTGCGAGACGGGGCTGGTGGTGACACCGTTCCTGCCGGGCGATTCGCTGCTGTTCGTGGCGGGGACGCTGGCGGCGGCGGGGGCCATGCAGGTGGAGTGGCTGGCGGCGCTGCTGATGATCGCCTCCTTCAGCGGCGACAACACCAATTACTGGATTGGCCGCTACATCGGCCCGAAGGTATTCACCCGCAACGATTCCCGGCTGCTGAACCGGACGTATCTCGAAAAGACCCACGCCTTCTACGAGCGGCACGGGGGCAAGACCATCATCCTGGCTCGGTTCCTGCCCATCATCCGCACCTTTGCCCCATTCGTTGCGGGAATCGGACGCATGACCTACCGCCAGTTCCTGCTGTTCAGCGCCCTGGGCAGCACGTTCTGGATCGGATTCTTCGTGATCGGCGGCTATTTCTTCGGCAACATCCCGGTGGTGAAGCAGAACCTCACCCTGGTGATTGTCGGCATTATCTTTCTCTCGGTTCTCCCTGGCGCCATCGAATACCTGCGCCAGCGCGGCCGCTGAGCGCGCCTTAGTTCAGCGCACTGGCCAGCCGCCGCCGGTAGCGCCCCACCAGGTCGTTGTCGTTGCCGAGCAGGTTGAATGGCGAAAGCATGGTCCTGCGGCCGATGTCATCGCCGAACTTGCGGTCGCGGCGGATGATCTCCAGCAGGTGCTCCAGCGCTTTCTCGTAGTCCTTCCGGCCCGCATGATACCGGGCAAGCGCGAGGCGGGCATCGAGATCGCCGCCATCGGCCGAGATGCGGCTGCGCAACGCCTCGGGGTCAACGAGCTGTTCCGCATGGGCGGCGAACTCGATCCGCGCGGCGAGATTCGTGGCCCGGGTCTCGGACTTCGCCAGGGGACTCAGGTTCTCCAGCCAGGGTCGGGCATCCTCATGGCGACCCTGCTCCAAAAGGATTTCCGCCAGGTCCGTCTTGACGTCGTCATTCTCCGGGTCGACAGCCGCCGCCTCCAGCAGCGCGAGGGCCTTTGCCGCGTTGCCGTCCCGGAATACCTCCTGCGCCTGCAGCCGCAGCTCCTCGCAGGGCGAGGGCAGCAGGCTCTCGACGAACTGGCGCACGGCCGATTCGGGAGGCGCGCCGGTGAACTCGTCCACCAGTCGGCCCAGAAATCCACCAGCACCGGGACTCTCCGGGATTTTTCAATCACCGCCTGCTGGAAATTGGCGGCGTTGGCATCGAATGAAACGGCGGTCATGGCGCGACTCCTGGGAACCTTTCCGGTAAATGGATCCGGTCCCGGGGTTTTCAGGCCGAACCGGGTCGCCCCGGCCGCAATCAGATGCGCCGGGCGAGGGTTTCGGCGAGGCCGGTATAGGTGGCGGGCGTGAGGGCGAGGAGCCGCGCCTTTTCGGCTTCGGGGATGGCGAGCCCCCGGATAAAGGCATGGAGCGCGTCCCGGGAGATGCCCTCCCTGCCCCGGGTGAGATCCTTGAGCTGCTCGTAGGGATTGGGCACGCCATAACGCCGCATCACGGTCTGGATTGCCTCCGCCAGCACTTCCCAATTCGCTTCCAGGTCCTCCGCCAGGCGCTGCGGATTGGCCTCCAGCTTGGCGAGGCCCCGGGAGAGCGAGTCGTACCCCAGCAGGCTGTAGCCCATGGCGACGCCGGTGTTGCGCAGCACCGTGGAGTCGGTGAGGTCCCGCTGCCAGCGGGAAACGGGGAGCTTTTCGGCGAGGTGCCGCAGCAGCGCGTTCGCCAACCCCAGGTTTCCCTCGGAATTCTCGAAGTCGATGGGGTTCACCTTGTGGGGCATGGTGCTCGATCCCACTTCCCCCTCCTTCACCCTCTGCTTGAAATAGCCAAGGGAGATGTAGCCCCAGAGGTCCCGATCGAGGTCGACGAGAATCGTATTGACGGCGGCGACCGCATCGAACAGTTCCGCCATGCTGTCGTGGGGCTCGATCTGGATGGTATACGGATTGAATTCCAGGCCCAGGCTCTCCACGAAGCGCCGGGCGAAACCCTCCCAATCCAGTTCCGGATAGGCCGCAAGGTGGGCATTGTAGTTGCCCACGGCGCCATTGATCTTTCCCGCGAGGCGCACCTCGGCGAGGCGCTGGCGCGCCCGCTGCAGCCGGTGCACCACGTTGGCGAGCTCCTTGCCGAGCGTGGTCGGGCTGGCGGGCTGACCATGAGTGCGCGAGAGCATGGCAAGCCCCGCCAAGTCATGGGCCATGGCCGTGAGTTTGGCGATGACGGCATCCAGCGCCGGCACCAAGACTTCCTTGCGCGCCGCCTGGAGCATAAGGCCGTAGGAGAGGTTGTTGATGTCCTCCGAAGTGCAGGCGAAGTGGATGAACTCCGCCACCTTCATCACCTCGGCGTTGGTGCCGAGCCGCTCCTTGAGGAAATATTCTATGGCCTTGACATCGTGGTTGGTGCGGGACTCGATGGCTTTGACCCGCTCCGCATCCGCCTCGGAAAAACTTTCGACCAGCCCGTTGAGCTGCGCAGCGGTTGCGGGGGAGAAGACCGGCACTTCCCGAAGGGCTTCATCCTTTGCGAGCGCCATCAGCCACAGCACCTCCAGCTTGATGCGCTGGCGGATCAGGCCGTATTCGCTGAACCAGGGACGCAGTGCCACGACCTTGCCCTGGTAGCGTCCGTCGAGAGGGGAAAGGGCGGTAAGCGGGGAGAGCTTCATGGCGCGTTTTCGGCAGTGGCGACCGATTCTAACACATCCGGGTGGCGGGGATTTCTCTGCGGGATCAGTGCTCTTGCAGTGGGTTCCGGCGGAATCGCGGATGGGGACGAAATGGTATAATTGCATCGCACAAAAGCCGCGGAAAACGAATGAAGCTGATTGGCTCCCTCACCAGCCCCTATGCGCGCAAGGTCCGGGTCGTCCTGGCCGAAAAACGCATCGACTACGATTTCGAGATCGACAGTCCCTGGAATGCCGGCACCCATGTGCCGGAGTTCAATCCCCTGGGAAAGATACCGATCCTGGTCCTGGACGACGGCACGACCTTGTTTGACTCGCGGGTGATCGTGGAATACCTCGACAATGTGACTCCGGTTTCCCGCCTGATTCCCGAGACCAACCGCCATCGCATCCAGGTCAAGCGCTGGGAAGCCCTGGCCGACGGCATCTGCGATGCCTCGGCTGCGATTTTTCTGGAGCAGAAGCGACCCGCCAAGCAAAGAAGCCCGGACTGGATCGCCCGCCAGCAGGACAAGGTGCACCTGGGCGTGAAGGCGGCGGCCCAGGATCTGGCGGAGAAGGGCTGGTGCGACGGAGAAGCCTACAGCCTGGCCGACATCGCGCTCGGCTGCGCGCTGGGTTACCTGGATTTCCGGTTTTCCGAGGTCCAGTGGCGTGAGGCCTATCCCAACCTCGCCAAACTGGCCGACAAGCTGGCGAAGCGGCCGTCGTTCAGGGACACCGTTCCGAAGGCGTGAACCGTGAACCGTGAGCAGTGAACAGTGAACAGTGAACAGTGCCACCCCGGCGACCGGAGTTACGGTTTACCGTTTACTGTTCACTGAATTACCCCCCCTCCCAGGCACACCCGGCTCTCATAGATCACCACCGATTGTCCCGGGGTGATCGCCCACTGGGGCTGGGCGAATTCCACCTCGCAGGTTCCATCCGTGACGCGCGCCAGACTGCACGGCGCATCGGCCTGGCGGTATCGGGTCTTGGCACCATACACCCAGTGGCAGTGGGGTGCCTCGCCGCTTACCCAGGTGAGGTCGGTGGCACTGAGCCGTTCCCGGTAAAGGGCCGGGTGGTCGTGGCCCTGCACCACGAGGAGCACGTTGCGCGCCAGATCCTTGCCAGCCACGAACCAGGGTTCCCCGGCACCGCCTATCCCGAGGCCATGCCGCTGGCCGATGGTATGGAACATGAGCCCCGTGTGACGCCCCACCACTTTCCCGTCGAGGGTCTCCATGTTCCCGGGCCGGGCCGGGAGATAGCGGTTCAGGAACTCCCGGAACGGCCGTTCGCCGATGAAACAGATGCCGGTGGAATCCTTCTTGGCGAAAGTGGGCAACCCCGCCTTTCTGGCGATTTCCCGCACGTCCCGCTTGTAAAGCCCGCCCAGGGGGAACAGCGTCTTCGACAGCTGCCGCTGGTTCAGGCGGTACAGGAAATAGCTCTGGTCCTTGGTGCCGTCCTCGGCCTTCAGCAGCTCGTGGCGGCCGTCAGTTTCCCGCACCTGGGCGTAATGGCCGGTGGCGATGAAATGCGCTCCAAGGTTGAGCGCGTGGTCGAGGAAGGCCCTGAACTTGATCTCCGCATTGCACAGCACGTCGGGGTTGGGCGTGCGCCCCGCCTGGTATTCCGAGAGGAAGTTGCTGAACACCCGCTCCTTGTACTCGGCGGAAAAATTCACGGCCTCGATCTCGATGCCGATCTTGTCGGCGACCGACACCGCATCCACCAGGTCCTGGCGCGAGGTGCAGTACTCGTCGGTGTCGTCGTCCTCCCAGTTCTTCATGAACAGGCCCACCACCTCGTAGCCCTGTTCCTTGAGCAGCAACGCCGCGACGGAGGAATCCACGCCGCCCGACATGCCGACGATGACACGCCTGCCGCGGCCCTCAGTCATAGTGGGTGATCAGCTCCAGGGGGTAGCGCCTGCCCGCGAGGTAGTCCTCGATGCAACGCAGGACCAGCGGGCTGCGATGCTGAGGCGAGTTGCAGCGGATCTCCTCCACGCTCAGCCAGTGGGCGCCGATGATCCCCTCGTCCAGCTTGCGCCCGCTCTCGAAACCGGTGACCCGGCCAACGAAAGCAAAGCGCAGGTAGGTGGTGCGGGTCCCGCGGTGATGCCATCGGTAAATCCCGAGCAGCGCCTCCGGAGCGAAATGGTAGGCCGTTTCCTCCAGCGTCTCGCGCACCACTCCCTGCACCAGGGATTCGTGGCGCTCAAGGTGGCCTGCGGGCTGATTGAAACGCACGCCCTTCACGGTGTGCTCTTCCACCAGGAGAAAGCGTCCGTCGCGCTCGATGACGGCAGCGACGGTGACATTGGGTTTCCAGACCATGATTCCGCGCAATTCTACCGCGTGGTCGGCGCCCGGAGAGGTCCGGCACCGCCGACAGCAGAAACAAAAAAGGCAGGGTGTGGCCCTGCCTTTCTCATGAAGAGGGAAGAAGCTTACTTCTTCATTTCTTCCTTCTTCATCTCCTTCTTCGCGGCGCAGGGATTCTTCGCGGCGCAGGGATTCTTGCCTTCTCCCTTCATTTCCTTCTTTTCCGCCTTGGCTTCCTTCTTGGTGGCCTTCTTGGTGGCCTTCTTCCCCTTCTTCTCTTCCTTCGTCATTTCCTTCTTTTCTTCCTTCTTCATTTCTTCCTTCTTCATCTCGGCCTTGGGCGCCTCGGCGGCCATATGCTTGGCAGCCACGGCGTTCAGGCTCAGGGCGGCGCCGAGGGCGGCGACGATCAGGGCGGACAGCAGTTTGCTCATGGTATTTCCTCTAGAGGTTAGTTATATAAGACCATAAACCGACTTTCGCCGGTGCATGCTTTAACGGCCATGATCGAAAATGGTTGACGTCCCGGGAACAAGTCCCCGTTCCCTCCCGAAAAGCCGGCCGGAAAATTGTAATGTATTGAGTCACAAAAGGAAAAGGCGGGCACTCCCACCTTTTCCCTGGAGATCGCTTCCGGTTCCCTTATTTCTTCGCGGGCTCAGCGGGTTTCGCCGGGATGGCCGGGATGGCCGGGGTCGCCGGGGTGGCTGGGGTTGCCGGCTTGCCCTGGGTGGCTGGAGTCGCCGGGGTCGCCGGCTTGGCCGGCTCAGCTTTGGGAGTTTCGGCGGCCTTTTCTTTCTTGGCTTTCTTTTCCTTTTTCGCTTTTTTCTCCTTCTTGACCTTTTTCTCCCCCTTCATTTCCTTCTTTTCTTCCTTCTTGGCCTCGGCCTTGGTGCCTTCGGCGGTCACAGGCTTGGCGGCCACGGCATTGAAGCTCAAGGTACCGGCAATCGCGGCCGCGATCAGCGCGGACAGTAGTTTGCTCATTGAAACTCCTCAGGGTGTTGGTTAACGGTTAATACAGGACACGCATTCAGTGTCAAAGCCTAAAACGCTCCCGTACTGCACCGGGTTGACAGCCAACGGCGCTGGATGCGCGCGGGGGGGTCCGCTACAATCCGCCGTTTTCAACTTTCCCTGGGAGGATTTTCATGGTGGGACCCGGTTGGCGTCTGATTCCGGGACTGGCGCTGCTGGCCTGGGCCGCGGCTGCCCCCGCCGCACCCTACCTGCCGAGGGACGATGCCCAGGTGCTGGAGCGCCTCCCCGTCAGGGCGGGAGACCCGGCCTGGCGGGAGGTACGGCGCTTGCGACAGGAGCTATCCCGGAATACCCAAGACCTGGGGGTGGCGCTGACCCTGGCCGAGCGTTACTACGGGCTTGCGCTGGCCGAGGGCGACCCGCGCTATATCGGCTACGCTCAGTCCGCCCTGAAGCCCTGGTGGGACGCGGCGGATGCCCCCGCAGGTGCGCTCCTCCTGCGGGCGACCTTGCGCCAGTACCTGCACGATTTCGACGGTGCGATTGCCGACCTGGACCGGGCCCTGGCCAAGGATTCCCGGAACGGCGCCGCCTGGTTCCAGCGCGCGGTGATCCATATCGTGCAGGCCCGGTATCCGGACGCCAGGCGGGATTGTGAGGGCATGCGCGGTCTCTACGCCGACCTGATGGTACTGGGCTGTGCGGCGACCGTGGAGGCGCTTTCGGGCGGCGCCGAGGCCGCTTACGCCGGGCTGCGCCGCGCCCTGGACGCCGCCCCCGCCGCCACGCCCACCCAACGGCTATGGGTGCTGACCCGGCTCGCGGAAATCGCCGACCGGCTGGGACTCCCGGCGGAGGCGGACCGGCATTTCAGGCAGGCTCTGGCGGTCGGGATCCGGGACAACTACCTGCTGGCGGTCTACGCCGAGTTCCTCCTGGACCAGAACCGGCCGGCGGAAGTCGTGGCGCTGCTGAAGGGGCACGAGCGCTCGGACGTGCTGCTGGTGCGACTGGCCCTGGCGGAAAAGGCGATGGGCCTGAGGCAGGCCGCGGGGCACGAGGCCACGATTCGCGCCCGCTTCGACGCGGCGCGGCTGCGGGGCGACAAGCTGCACCTCCAGGACGAGGCCCGGTTTACCCTCCAATTCCTCAAACGGCCCAAGGAGGCGCTGAAGCTTGCCCAGGAGAATTACCTTACCCAGCGCGAACCCGGCGATGCCCGAATGCTCATGGAAGCGGCGCTTGGCGCGGGAGATCCCCGGGCCGCGAAACCGGCGCTCGACTGGCTGGCGAATGCGCGTCATGAGGACGTCTACATACGGCGCCTCGCGGAGCAGCTTCGGAAGACGGCGCCATGAGGCGGTGGGGGCTTGCGCTGCTTTTGCTGCTATTGGCCGGCGCCGCCGAGGCCCATAAGCCGAGCGATTCCTACCTCGTGCTGCGGGTGGAGGGGGCCCGGGTCGAGGGCCAGTGGGACATCGCGCTGCGGGACCTGGATTTCGCCATCGGGCTCGATGCCAACGACGACGGGGAGATAAACTGGGGAGAGCTCAGAACGCGGCACGGGGACATCGCGGCCTATGCCCTGCCACGGCTCAAAATCGGTGCCGGACGCGCCCACTGCCCGACGCAGGCTACCGGGCACCTGGTCGACGACCACAGCGACGGCGCCTACGCCGTGATGCGCTTTGCGGCAGATTGCGGTTCGGCCATCGAATCGGTAAGCGTCGAATACGCGCTGTTCTTCGATCTGGATCCCCAGCACAAGGGCCTGCTTCGGCTCGAGCACCCGGGCGGCACCGTCACCGGGATTTTCAGTCCCGAAAAGGCGGCGCAGGAATTCAGCCTAGGGGAGGTAAGCCGCCTCAGGCAGTTCTTCGACTATAGCGCGGAGGGCGTGTGGCATATCTGGATCGGTTTCGACCACGTCCTGTTTCTGCTCTCCCTCCTATTCCCGGCTGTGCTGGCATTCCGCAATCGGACGTGGCACCCGGTGGAGCGGTTCCGGCCGGCGTTCTGGGACGTGTTCAAGATCGTGACGTCTTTCACGGTTGCCCATTCCATTACCCTGAGCCTGGCCGCCCTGGGCGTGATCTCGATCCCTTCGAGAATTGTGGAATCCGCCATTGCCGCATCGGTCCTGGTGGCTGCCCTCAACAACGTGGTTCCGGTGGTCATGGCAGGCCGCTGGATGGTGGCCTTCGGCTTCGGCCTGGTCCACGGCTTCGGCTTTGCCAGCGTTCTGGCGGACCTGGGCTTGCCTCAGGGAGCGCTGCTGGTAGCGCTGGTAGGCTTCAATGTGGGCGTGGAAGTGGGGCAGCTCGCCATCGTCAGCGCGTTCCTGCCCTTCGCCTTCGGGGTGCGCGGAACCTGGCTCTACCGCCGCATGGTCCTGGTGGGGGGATCGTGCGCGATTGCTGCGCTCGCCTTCGTATGGCTGCTGGAGCGCGTATTCGATCTGAAACTGATTGCGGTGTGAGAGTGAAAGGTGAACGGTGAACAGTAAACAGTGAGCAGTGAACAGCGGGTTTCTTGCCATTTCCTGATTACCGTTTCCCGTTTATCAGACAGAAACGCCGCACCTTGTGGGTGCGGCGTTTCTGTCTTGCCCGGAGCGGCAGGTTTTTTTACACCGCTGCAAGCTTGGGCTTTTCCGGGGCGTGGAACTGCTCTTCCTCGGTGGAGCCGGTAAGGGCGGTGAGCGACGACTGGCCACCCTGGATCACCTGCGTCACCTCGTCGAAGTAGCCGGTGCCCACTTCCCGCTGGTGCTTGGTGGCGGTATAGCCGCGCTTCTCCGCGGCGAATTCCGCTTCCTGCAGGCGCACGTAGGCGCTCATGCCTTCCTTGGCGTAGCCGCTCGCCAGCTCCCACATGCCGTAGTTGATCTGATGGAAGCCCGCCAGGGTGATGAACTGGAACTTGTAGCCCATGGCGCCCAGCTCGCGCTGGAACTTGGCGATGGTGGCGTCGTCCAGGTTCTTCTTCCAGTTGAAGGAGGGCGAGCAGTTGTAGGCCAGCATCTTGCCCGGGTATTCCTTGCGGATCGCTTCTGCCCACTTCTTGGCGAAGTCCAGGTCCGGCTTGCCGGTTTCGCACCAGCACAGGTCGGCGTAGGGCGCGTAGGCCAGGCCGCGGGCGATGGACGCCTCAAGCCCGTTTTTCACCCGGTAGAAGCCCTCCGCGGTGCGCTCCCCGGTGCAGAACGGGCGATCGCGCTCGTCCACGTCGGCGGTGAGCAGGTTGGCGGCTTCCGCGTCGGTGCGGGCCAGCAGGATCGTCGGCACCCCGCAGAGGTCGGCCGCGAGACGTGCCGCCCCCAGCTTGTTCACCGCTTCCTGGGTGGGCACCAGAACCTTGCCGCCCAGGTGGCCGCACTTCTTGGCCGAGGCGAGCTGGTCCTCGAAGTGCACCCCGGCGGCGCCGGCGTCGATCATGTCTTTCATCAGCTCATGGGCGTTCAGCACGCCGCCGAAACCGGCCTCGGCATCGGCCACGATGGGGACGAACCAGTCGATATCATCCTTGCCCTCGGCATGATGCAACTGGTCGGCGCGGATGAAGGCGTTGTTGATCCGCCGCACCACGGTGGGCACCGAACTGACTGCGTACAGCGACTGATCCGGATACATCTGCAGGCTGTCGTTGGCGTCCGCCGCCACCTGCCAGCCCGAGAGGTAGATGGATTTGAGCCCGGCCCGGGCCTGCTGCATCGCCTGGTTGCCGGTGAGCGCCCCCAATGAATTCACGTAGGGTTCAGTATTGAGGTACTTCCAGAGCTTGTCGGCGCCGCGTTTGGCGAGCGTGTGCTCGATTTGCACGGTGCCGCGCAGGCGGTACACGTCCTCGGCGGTGTACGGGCGGTTGACGCCCTTCCACCGGGGGTTTTCCGCCCAGTCCTTCTTCAGTCGAGCAATTTCTTGGTCACGAGTCATCTAATCTCTCCTCTGCATCAGAAATTAAATGGGGTGGCTTGGGGGAATCCCGCGCCTGCGTCCCGAGGTCGAAGCGGTTCCAGAAGCGTATGTCGGGTGGACGTAGCGCCCCGGAGCTGACTCCGGCCAAAGTGAATGCCGACGGCGAACCGCCACATTCGTTTCACGGGGCGGCCAGAGATCGAATCTGGCAGACCTGGCGGGCGGGATGTGGTTGACATCAGCCCTGGGGGACACCGGCCTTCGGTTGGCTTGAGCCGGCGTTCGTGATACTTGAAAAAGTGTAGCAATACGTTTTTATGCAACGCAACAAATTTTTTATGAAAATTAATCATCAATTAAACATAGTGTTGCGATATGTATAGTTTCCATAATTCCGTATTGCGAAATAACATTTCACATTGTATGGTGCGGTGCCGGGAATTGGATTCATTCCAGCGCCGATTCCGAGACCACAATCCCATCCTCGTCGGCATAAAGGAAATGCCCGGGCGTGAAGGTGACCCCGCCAAAATTCACCGGCACGTCGCTGTCCCCCGCCCCCTTTTTGACGCTTTTCAGGGGATTTGCGTTGAGGGCCCGCACCCCGATGGAGATCTGGTTGATGGCCGAGGAATCGCGGATGCAACCGTAGACGACGATGCCCTCCCAGCCGTTTCGGTGGGCGAGTTCGGCCAGCTGGTCGCCCACCAGGGCGCAGCGCATGGAGCCGCCACCGTCTATCACCAGGACTTTGCCGTGGCCGTCCTGGGACAGTGCCTGGCGCACCAGCACGTTGTCCTCATGAACCTTTACGGTCTCGATCCGCCCGCTGAATGCGATATTCGCGCCATAGCTGCGGAACATGGGCGTGAGGACCCGGACCCTGCCTTCGTTGGCGTCGCAAAGGTCGGTGGTTTTGAATACCATATGACTCTCCCTCGTGAATGAATCCGGCCGCCGCCCCATCCTTCCTCGCGATTTGGCCGGGACCGGCGAATAATGTATTATATAAGATATAAGACTAGACAGAGCCTGGCAAGCGGTACCCCGAAAACCCTATTTCAGGAGCAGACATGTACCAGCATATCAAGGTGCCCACCAACGGCGAGAAAATCCGCGTAAATGACAACGGGACCCTGTCGGTTCCCTTCCGCCCGATCATTCCCTTCCTCGAGGGCGATGGTATCGGGGTCGACATTACCCCGGTCATGAAAAAGGTGGTCGACGCCGCGGTGGAGGAGGCTTACGGGGGCGAGCGCAAGATCGTGTGGATGGAGATCTTTGCGGGGGAGAAATCCACCAAGGTCTACGGGGAGAACGTATGGCTTCCCGAGGAAACCCTGCAGGCGGCCCGGGAGTACGTGGTCTCCATCAAGGGGCCGCTGACCACCCCGGTGGGCGGTGGAATTCGTTCAATCAATGTGGCGCTGCGCCAGGAGCTCGATCTCTATGTGTGTCTTCGTCCGGTACGCTACTTCCAGGGGGTACCGAGCCCGGTGAAGCACCCGGAAAAAACCGACATGGTGATCTTCCGCGAGAACTCAGAGGACATCTATGCCGGCATCGAGTGGCAGGAAGGGTCCCCTGAGGCCAAGAAGCTCATCGAGTATCTCACCAAGGACATGGGGGTGAAGAAGATCCGGTTTCCCGGTTCCTCGGGCATCGGGGTCAAGCCCGTGTCCCGCGAGGGCACCGAGCGGCTGGTGCGCAAAGCTATCCAGTACGCGCTCGACAACCACCGGCGCTCGGTTACGTTCGTGCACAAAGGTAATATCATGAAGTTCACGGAAGGGGCGTTCAAGAGCTGGGGCTATGAGCTGGCCCGGCGCGAGTTCGGCGCAGTGGAACTGGACGGCGGGCCCTGGATGCGCCTGCCCCAGGGCGGAGTGGTGATCAAGGACGTGATCGCCGACGCCTTCCTGCAGCAGATCCTGCTGCGCCCCGACGAGTACGACGTGATCGCCACCCTGAACCTGAACGGTGACTACATCTCCGATGCGCTGGCGGCCCAGGTGGGCGGCATCGGCATCGCGCCGGGCGCCAACATGAGCGATTCGGTGGCCATGTTCGAGGCGACCCATGGCACCGCGCCGAAGTACGCCGGCAAGGACTATGTGAACCCGGGTTCCATCATCCTTTCGGCGGAAATGATGCTGCGGCACATGGGATGGCTGAAGGCCGCGGACCTTATCATCCAGGCGATGGAGGACACCATCAAGGCCAAGATCGTGACCTACGACTTCGCCCGCCTGATGGAGGGCGCGACCCAGGTGTCCTGCTCGGCGTTCGGCCAGGCCATGATCGACCGCATGCACCGGTAATCGCCGCGCCCACTGAACGCTGCACCGGGATTCCGGCCCGGCAAAAGCCCCGGCCCGTCCGTGCCGGGGCTTCGTGTTTTGCGGACCCATTGCGCGTTCCGGGGAATGCGCACTCGCGGGTCGCGGATGCAAAAAGACCCGCCTGGCCTTTCGGCCAAACGGGTCTTCCAAGAATTCGAGATCCCCGGCGGCGGGCGCCGCTCGGGAGGGCTTACGGTGCGGCCTGGATGTTCGAGGCCTGCTTGCCCTTTGGTCCCTGGGTGACTTCGAAGGTCACCTTCTGGCCTTCCTTGAGGGTTTTGAAACCGCTCATGTTGATCGCCGAGAAGTGGGCGAACAGATCCTCGCCGCCGTCATCCGGCGTGATGAAACCATAGCCCTTCGCGTCGTTGAACCACTTCACAGTACCAGTTGCCATCTTTGCTTCCTTGATATAAAAATTAAATTGGGCGCATGCCCGGACGACTGTTTGATTCAAGGACCGCAAAACGGCAAGACCGGACGCAGACGACTTGAAACCAAACAACCTAGCGCTTTTTACGCCAGATTCCTTGTCCGCGTCAAGTGGTTCGGGACGTTTTCAGCGGGTCCGGTGGAACCGGGGCGGCGCGGCAACTTATCGATGAATGATTCATGCTCGCTGGCATCGGGCATGCAGTAGGCACCTCCCATGGCAACGAAGCATCGCGAAGGCACGGTACTGGAGGCCAAGAAAAGCGGCCTCAAGCCGCCGCCCATGTTCAAGGTCATGCTGCTCAACGACGATTACACGCCCATGGACTTCGTGGTCACGGTGCTGCAGAAGTTTTTTTCCATGAACCGCGAACAGGCGACCCAAATCATGCTCAAAGTCCATAGGGAAGGCAAAGGCATCTGCGGGGTGTATCCTAGGGACGTGGCCGCCACCAAGGTCGAACAGGTGGTATCCTTTGCCAAGCAGCATGAACATCCGCTACGATGCGTGATGGAGGAAACGTAGCATGATCGCGCAGGAACTCGAAGTCAGTCTCCACATGGCGTTCGTGGACGCCCGCCAGAAGCGCCACGAGTTCATCACCGTGGAGCACCTGCTGCTGGCGATGCTGGACAATCCCACCGCCGCCGAGGTGCTGCGCGCCTGCGCCGCCGATATCGAGGACCTGCGGAGGCTGCTCACCGATTTCATCAACCAGCACACTCCCACGGTGCCGGGCAGCGGCGAGGTGGACACCCAGCCCACCCTCGGCTTCCAGCGGGTGATCCAGCGCGCCATCCTGCACGTGCAATCCTCCGGGAAGAAGGAGGTCACCGGGGCCAACGTGCTGGTGGCCATTTTCGGGGAGAAGGATTCCCACGCCGTGTACTTCCTGCATCAGAAGGGGGTCACCCGGCTCGACGTGGTGAATTACATCTCCCACGGCATCACCAAGGTACCCCAGGGCAGCCACAGCAAGCCGGAAAGCGAGGGCGAGACCGAACAGGAGCACACTCCCGGCGGGGCGCTCGAGACCTACACCACCAACCTGAATGCCCTGGTCCTTGCGGGAAAGATCGATCCGCTGATCGGCCGCGAGCGGGAGCTGGAGCGGGTGGTGCAGACCCTGTGCCGGCGCCGCAAGAATAACCCGCTGCTGGTGGGCGAGGCGGGCGTGGGCAAGACCGCCATCGCCGAGGGCCTGGCACGGCGCATCGTCGAAGGCGAGGTGCCGGCGATTCTCAACCGGGCCCAGATCTACGCGCTCGACATGGGGGCGCTGCTGGCAGGCACCAAGTACCGGGGTGACTTCGAGCAGCGCCTGAAAGCGGTGCTCAAGCAGCTGGTGGACAACCCCAACGCGATCCTGTTCATTGACGAGATCCATACCCTGATCGGTGCCGGCGCCGCCTCCGGCGGCACCCTGGATGCGTCCAACCTGCTGAAGCCTGCGCTCAACACCGGGCAGCTGAAGTGCATCGGTGCCACCACCTACAGCGAGTACCGGGGCATCTTCGAAAAGGATCACGCCTTATCCCGGCGCTTCCAGAAAATCGACGTGCCGGAGCCCAGCGTTGACGAGACCGTGGCCATCCTGCGGGGCCTCAAGTCGCGTTTCGAGGCGCATCACGGGGTGAAATACACCTCCAACGCCTTGACCACGGCGGCGGAGCTCTCGGCCCGCTTCATCAACGATCGCCACCTCCCCGACAAGGCGATCGACGTGATCGACGAGGCCGGCGCGGCCCAGAAGATCCTGCCCAAGTGGAAGCAGAAGCGGGTGATCAGCAAGCACGAGATCGAGGAGATCATCGCCAAGATCGCCCGCATTCCGCCGAGGAGTGTGTCGTTCGACGATCGCAACGCCCTCAAGGGCCTGGCGCGGGATCTGAAGTCGGTGGTGTTCGGCCAGGACCCGGCCATCGATGCGCTCACCGCGGCGATCAAGATGGCTCGCAGCGGCCTGGGCAATCCCCAGAAGCCGATCGGCTGCTTCCTGTTCTCCGGTCCCACCGGCGTGGGCAAGACCGAAGTGGCGCGTCAGCTCGCCTATTGCATGGGCATCGAGCTGCACCGCTTCGACATGTCGGAATACATGGAGCGGCACGCCGTTTCCAGGCTGATCGGCGCGCCGCCGGGATATGTCGGATTCGACCAGGGCGGGCTGCTGACCGAGGCCATCATCAAGCACCCCTACTCGGTGCTGCTGCTCGACGAGATCGAGAAGGCCCACCCGGACATCTTCAACATCCTGCTGCAGGTGATGGACCACGGCACGCTCACCGACAACAACGGCCGCAAGGCGGATTTCCGCAACGTGGTGCTCATCATGACCACCAACGCCGGGGCCGAGTCGCTCACCAGGACCGGCATCGGGTTCACGCCCACCACCCAGGCGGGCGACGAGCTGGCGGAAATCAGGCGCCTGTTCACGCCGGAATTCCGCAACCGCCTCGATGCCATCATTTCCTTCGCGGCGCTCGATCACGAGATCATCCTGCGGGTGGTGGACAAATTCCTGATCCAGCTGGAGGAGCAGTTGGAGGAGAGGAAGGTGGAGGCGAGCTTTACCCAGGCCCTCAAGGATTACCTGGCGAAGCACGGCTTCGATCCCATGATGGGCGCACGGCCTATGGCGCGCCTGATCCAGGACACCATCCGCAGCGCGCTGGCGGACGAGCTGCTGTTCGGCCGTCTTGCGAGCGGTGGCAAGGTCACGGTGGACATCGACGAGAACGACAAGGTCCGCCTGGTGTTTGCCGCCGAGCCGGCCGGCGTCGTCTAAGGCTCCTTTCGCATCGCGTTCTACCGGCGGGGGTCTCGGCCCCCGCCCGCCATTTTGGTCCCCGGAATCATCGGTCCCGGCGGTGAACGTTTTTCGCCTTGCCCGGCCCCGCTTTTCTCATTTCTGGGCATGACCGTTCCCAAACTTCAGCAAATCCCCGCTCGCGTTGCCCGGCCGCATCGCCAGTCGCTCCATCCGGACGGATTAAGCAACTGAATTCCCGGATAAATGCCGATCGGCGGGGGGATGGCACAAATCTTGTATCAATCCTGCATAACGGCCCCGCCAAGGACCTGACGCGCGGCGGGCGATAACGACATCGAAGGACCCAGGGAGGGCATTCCCGCCGAGAGACCGCAAAGGCGTCACCGGCGAGCCTGCAAAATCACATCGATGACTACCGCTGTCCGCCCCAAGCGCCCGCGATCCCTGCTGCGGACCCTGCGCCGTCCGTTCGTGCTCTATCCGCTGAGCGTCACGATGCCGGTGGTGTTGCTGCTGTCGACCGCCGTCATCGGATGGGAAGTCTTCGACGACTACATTCGGCACGCGAACTGGCATATCGAGTCCGAACGCGCCCTGGAGATCAGGGATGATCTGGGCGTGGTTCGGACCATCGTCGAGCCCCTGGTGCAGCAAGGCCGCATGGACGAAGCCGCCGGCGCGATTGCGGCCCTGCGTTCCCAGAGGCGGCTGCAGGCCGCCTACCTGGCGCTGCCCGACGGCGTGATCGTCGCGGCGACCAGGCCGGGCGATGTGGGGCGACCCATTCTCGACCGCCTCGACCTGGCGGAAACCAGGGTGCTGCGCGAGATTGTGCTGGCCGGCAAGCCCCGGCCTGAGGTGGTCCTCGACGACGGACGATCCCTGCTTTCCGGGCTTTCGCCGGTCCGTTTCGGTTTTGCCGGCGGGCAAACCGGCGTGCTCTACGTCCGCTACGACCTCACCCAGACCAAGCTCTGGCCGAAGGACGTGGTACTCCACGCGGCGGGCGAATACGGGGCCTACTTTGCCGTGGCGGTGGCTTTGCTCGCGCTTTTCCTCTATCTGGTGGTGATGCGGCGTGCCGCCCGCATCATGGCGGCGAGCGAGCGCTTTGCCCGGGGCGATACCGATACCCGTTGCGACGTGAGCGGCGGCGATGAGCTGGGGCGCCTGGGCACTGTGCTGAACCGGGTCGCCGAGGAGATTTCCCGCAACCAGCACCTGCTCCGGGAAAGCGAGGAACGCTACCGTCTGATGGCCGAGAACGCGAGCGACATGATCGCGCGGCGCGCGCCCGACGGGACCTTCACCTATGTATCGGCCGCCGCCCGCCGGCTGCTGGGATACGGACCCGAGCAGCTGCTGGGCCACGCCTCCGAAGACCTGGTGCATCCGGATGACAGCGGGGCCGCGCGGGAGGCCGACGAGGCGGTACTGCGTTTCCCCGGCGTCTATACCGCCCAGTTCAGGATGAGGCGCCGGGACGGCCACTTCCTGTGGGCCGAGGCGACCCACAAGGCGATCCGCGGCGCCGATGGCCGGGTGACCGAGATCGTCAGCGTCTACCGCCCCGTCACCGAACACAAGGTGCATTGCGCAATCCTGACGCTGGGCCAGGGGGGAACCATGCATCATGCGGCTGCGCCCAGCCTGCCGCAGGGCTTCATCGAGGAGTTCGATGGCATGGCGCTCGGCGTGGACGCCGGGCTTTTTGCCACGCTGGCGGATCAGGACAACCTGGGTCGGGCTATCGACCTGGCCGCCCATCCGCGCTGGCTCGATTATCAGGCCCTGGCGGCGCGCCACGGCCTTCACGGCTGCTTCTACGCGCCGATCCTCTCGGATTCCGGCTCAATCCTCGGTTGTATTGCGGCCTATTACCGGGGCACCCTGGAGCCCGGGCCGGGGGACCTGACGGTGGTCGAGCGGGCCGCCAACTTCGCGCGGATCGCAGTGGAGCGGGACCGCGCGCGCCGTGCGCTGGAAGCCAAGGAGCGCCGGTTCCACTCGCTGATTGCCCAATCCCGGGACATGATCAGCGTGGTGGACGCGGAGGGGCTGGTCTCCTACCAGAGTTCATCGGTGCGGACCGTGCTGGGCCATGAACCCGGGTTCCTCGAGGGAAGGAGCCTGCTCGAGCTGGTTCACGGCGACGATGCGCTTGCGGTCCGGGCGGCGCTGCGCCGCGTGCTGGTGAGCCGTGAACCCCAGACCGTGGAGTTCCGCTGCCTGTCCGCGGACCGGGGCTGGCGGATCGTGGAAAGCATCGGCCATCTCTACCAGGATGAGGGCCGTGCGAGCATCGTGCTCAATACCCGTGACGTGACCGAGGTGCGCGACGCCGAGGGCAGCCTGCGGCTCGCCGGGACCGTATTCGACAGCAGCTCCGAAGGCATCATGGTGACCGACGCGTCGAACACGATAGTCTCGGTGAACCGCGCATTTGCGGAAATCACCGGCTACCAGGCAGAGGAAGTGATCGGCCGCAATCCCAGGCTGCTCAGCTCCGGACGCCAGGACAAGAGCTTCTACCAGGGCATGTGGGAAGCCATAAGGCGCGACGGCCAGTGGACGGGCGAGGTCTGGAACCGGCGCAAGAGCGGGGAGACCTATCCCGAGTGGCTGTCCATCAGCGTGGTGAAGGACCAGAAGGGCCAGATCACCCATTACGTTGCCATCTTTTCCGATATCACCGAGCGCAAGGTGGCCGAGCAGCGCATCCGCCATCTTGCCCATTACGACGGCCTGACCGGGTTGCCCAACCGCAACCTCCTGCTCGACCGCCTCCAGCAGGCCGTGACCCAGACCCGGCGAACGCAGAAAAAGGTGGCGGTGATGTTCATCGATCTCGACCGCTTCAAGGAGATCAACGACACCCTGGGGCATGCTTTCGGCGACCAGGTACTGCAGACGGCGGCCGAGCGTCTTTCGCGCTGCGTGCGGGAGAGCGACACGGTCTCGCGCCATGGAGGTGACGAGTTCGTGATCGTGCTGCCGGATCTCAAGGACAATGCCGGTGCGACCGTCATGGCCCAGAAAGTGATCACCGCCGTGTCCTATCCCATGGAGCTCGACGGCCGGGAATTTCGTCTCACCACCAGCATCGGCATCAGCGTCTATCCGGAGGACGGCGAGGACCCGGAGACGCTCATGAAGAATGCGGACGCCGCGATGTACCGGGTGAAGGAGTTAGGCAACGCCTTCCAGTTCTACACCGAGGACATGAATGCCTCGGGCCTGGAGCGGCTGAAGCTCGAGCACAGCCTGTCGCGCGCCATCGAGGAGGAGCAGTTCGTGCTCCACTATCAGCCCCAGGTGGACCTGCGGAGCGGGCAGATCGTGGGGGTGGAAGTGCTGCTGCGGTGGCAGCATCCCGAGCTGGGGCTGGTGTCTCCGGCCCAGTTCGTGCCGCTGGCGGAGGAGACCGGCCACATCGTGCTCCTCGGCGAATGGGCGCTGCGGCGCGCCTGCCGCGACCTCAGGGAGCTCATGGACGCCGGGCTGCCGCGTTTCAAGATCGCCGTGAATCTATCTGCGCGTCAGTTCCGCCAGCAGGACGTGCTGGAAACCGTGCTCGCGGTGCTGGCGGAAACCGGTCTCGATCCCGAATGGCTGGAGCTGGAGCTCACCGAGAGCATCGTGATGCAGAACGCCCAGGGCACCATCGAGACCCTGCAGGCCCTGAAGGCCGCGGGAATAAAGCTTTCCATCGACGACTTCGGAACCGGCTATTCGTCGCTGTCCTACCTCAAGCGCTTCCCCATCGACAAGCTCAAGATCGACCAGTCCTTCGTGCGCGACATCGCTACCGATCCCAACGATGCGGCCATCGTGCGCGCGGTGGTCACCCTGGGTCACAGCCTTCAGTACAAGGTGATTGCCGAAGGCGTCGAGACGGAGGAGCAGGTGGAATTCCTGCGCGCCTGCGGCTGCGACGAAGCCCAGGGTTTCCATTTCAGCGCACCGATTCCCGCCGAGGCGATCGCCCGCCTGGTGCGGGAATCCGGCGGCCGGCCGGTGATCGCCGCGTAAATTCCGCGCCTGCCCGGGTCATCCACACCGGCGCGGCTGATGCCCGGATTGAAATAATCTATTCCGCCGCCACCGCCTTTCATTACAATCCGCCGAGGCTCCACCCGGGCCGATAACAACGGGGTTTCAGAGGCGGAGGATGACGCGAATCCTGGCGGGGCTGTTTACGCTGGTCGGCGTGGCCGTAGCGTCCGATGCGCCGGCGCAGGGCGCTTCAGGGAACCCGGAGCGGGCCCGCTCCATCGCTTCCGCAGTATGCAGCGGATGTCACGGACCCGACGGAAACAGTGTCCAGGCTGTCCATCCCAAGCTCGCGGGCCTGCAGGCCCAGTACATCGCGAAGCAACTCAAGGATTACCAGGCGGGCAAGCGTCTGAATGAAGTCATGGGGCCGGTGGCGGGGAGCCTGAGCCCGGAGAATGTCGAAGACTTGGCCGCCTACTATAACCAGCAGAAGCCGGCGCCGGGCACGGTTCGGGACAAGGCCCTGCTGGATCTGGGCAGGAAGGTGTACGAGGATGGCAATGCGGAGAGCGGCGTGCCGTCCTGCAGCGGATGCCATTACCCCGATGGCAGCGGAACCGCCCGGTTTCCGCGCCTGGCGGGTCAGCATCCGGAATACACGCTGAACCAACTCAAGCAATTCGGCGCCTCCAAGCGGGAAAACGACCGCGGGCTGGTCATGCAGTCGGTGGCGCTGCGCATGACCGAGCAGGAGATGAAGGCGGTCGCCGAATATGTCGCGAGCCTGCCGTAGCACGAGCCTGGGGAGGGCGCCATGGTGAAAAGGCTACTCATCGCAGCGGTAATGGCGATACTGCCGGCCGGCGGTTCGGCGGCGGTTCCCGAGCAGCCCAAGGGCAAGGGAATCGAGTCGCGGGACTACCGCTGGAACGAACTGACCGGGGAGGAAGCGGAGGCGTTGCGGCGCAAGGGCGACGCCCAGCGGGGGCGCCAGGCCTACGAAGTGTGCCAGGGATGCCACCGGCCCGACGGCAGCGGCCGGCCCGACGGCGCCTACCCCCAGCTCGCCGGCCAGCATGCCACCGTGCTGATCAAGCAGATGACCGACATCCGGGCCGGAACCCGCGATAATCCCAAGATGTATCCTTTTTCGACCCCGCATGTCATCAATGTGCAGGAGATTGCGGACATCGCGGTGTACCTGGAGGGGCTGGCGATCCCTCGCCACAACGCCAAGGGTCCGGGAGCGGACCTGGAACGCGGTCGAAGCCTCTACGACAAGGACTGCAAGACCTGCCATGGTGCCAACGGCGAGGGCAATGCGGCGAAGTTCTATCCGGTATTGGCCGGCCAGCACTACCCGTATCTGGTGCGCCAGGCGCGGGACATCCGCGACGGCAAGCGACGCAACGCCAATCCCAAGATGGTGAAGGCGGTGAAGGGCTACAGCGACGGGGAGCTGGAAGCCGTGAGCGACTACATGTCCCGCCTTGCCCTTGCAAAAAAGCGAAAACCCGCTAAATAATGACTTTATGGGGACATCAGCACTTTTGATGTCTCCGAGGTTGTCAGGGTTTGCCAAAGCTGTTACAAAACGTCCAGCACAAAAACCATAACGCAGTCATGGGTCGGCATTGCCGCCCGATATGTCTCACAACCGCGCAGTTCTTCGCAGAGGAGGAAAAATGAGCAAGTCAAGGGTTGTTCTATTGGCGGCGCTGTCTGCCGCGGTAGCCACGGCGATCGCTTCGCCGGTGCTTGCCCAGGATTACAAGGCCAGGGCCTGGGCCGCCAGTTGTGCGGCCTGCCACGGGACCAACGGGCGCAGCGAGGGCGAAATTCCGGCGCTGGCCGGCAAGAAAAAGGAGGATCTCCTCAAGAAGCTCAAGGACGCCAAGGCCGGCGAGCCCAAGTCCCTGACGGTCATGCACCAGCATGCCAAGGGCTATACCGACGAGCAGCTCGAGCGGCTCGCGGATTATTTTTCCAAACAACCAAAATAGCCCGCGCAGAGGAGAGGACCATGACCCTGAACAGACGTGATTTCGTGAAACTGCTGGGCGCCGGCGCGGCGGTGAGCGCGGCTTCGCTTTACGGTTGCGCCGCGACCCCGACCAGGACCATCGGCCGGGTGGTGGTGGTGGGCGGAGGCTATGCCGGGGCGACCGCGGCCAAGTACATCCGCCTGTGGGAGCCCGGGATCGAGGTGATTCTGGTCGAGCCCAACGCCAATTTCGTTTCCTGCCCGTTCAGCAACCGGGTGCTCGGCGGCAGCATGAAGATCGAGGAGCTCACCGTCAGCTACGACAAGCTGCAGTCGGTGCGCGGCGTGAAGCTGGTGCGCGATGAGGTGACCGCGGTGGACGCGGACAAGCGGGTGGTGCGGCTCGCCAAGGGTGATGCGCTCAGCTACGACCGGCTGATCCTCGCCCCGGGCATCGATTTCATGTACGAAACCATTCCCGGGCTGAACAATGCCGCCGCCCAGGAACGGGTGCTGCATTCGTGGAAAGCCGGTCCCCAGACTGTGGCGCTCCGGAAACAGCTCGAGGCGATGCGCGATGGGGGCGTTTACGCCATTCACATCCCCAAGGCGCCCTACCGCTGTCCGCCCGGACCCTACGAACGCGCGACCCAGGTGGCGTTCTACCTGAAGAATGCCAAGCCCAAGTCCAAGATTCTCATCCTGGACGCTAACGAGGACATCCAGTCCAAGAAGGGCCTGTTCACCAAGGCCTGGAACGAGAAATACCCGGGGATCGTGGAGTACCGGCCCAACAGCGAGCTGCTGGACGTGGATGCCCGCGCCAACACCGCGAAGCTGCTGGGTGGCGATGTGAAGGCTGACGTGCTCAACGTGGTGCCACCCCAGCGCGCGGGCAAGGTGGCCCAGGGCGCCAAACTCACCAACATCAACGCCCGGTTCTGCGGGGTGGATTTCCTCACCTACGAGTCCACGGTGGCCAAGGGCATCCATGTCCTCGGCGACTCCATCCAGGCCGCGCCGGGAATGCCCAAGTCCGGGCACATGGCGAACCAGCAGGCCAAAATCTGCGCCGATGCCGTGATCGCCGTGATGACGGGCCGCCCGGTGAACGACGAGCCGATGATCTCCAACACCTGCTACAGCTGGATCTCGGACCGGGAGGTGGTGCACGTGGCCTCGGTGCACAAGTATGACAAGGAGAAGAAGACCATGGTCACGGTGCCGGGCGCGGGCGGGCTGTCTCCGGCCCCCAGCGTCAAGGAAGGTGCGTTCGCCATGGGCTGGGCCGAGAGCATCTGGTCCGACGCGCTGGCGTAGGCCGTCGCAACACCCTTCACAGCCCGCGGCGGCCATCCCGCAGCGGGCTTTTTTCTGCCCCTCGTCAAATGGGATGGCGCGCCGGACTGGCGGCGCGCGGCCCGATCCGGACTATCGGGTTTCCGGATCGTCCCGGCCTTGGCAGGACTCGCCGAGCTGTTCCCAGAGGCAATTGCGGATCTTTTCCGCGGCGGTCAGTCCGCCCAGGGCCTGTTCCCGCAGGATGCACTCGCCGGCGCAGTTCTCCGCCACCACCACGACCTTCACGTCATCGTCCACCCGACGCTCGCCGTCCCAGTAGCTGCAGGTGGCGCATACCCGCAGTTCCACAGGAAGGATCAGCTTGTCGCTTTTCGATTCAGTCATCGACGGGCACCAGAGCCGGCGCGGCACGGGCGCAGATCCATTATGCGCCGGTCGCCACCAGCGAAAAAGGCTTGCACTCGTGCAAGCCTTTGATGGGTGGTGCTGATGCGCAGATTCGAACTGCGGACCTACTGATTACGAATCAGTTGCTCTACCAGCTGAGCTACATCAGCAGACCGGCGCAGATTATAGGGATTCGCGGGGAGCCCGGCAATCAAGCGGTCTTCGGGCGGATGCGGATGACTATGTCCACACCCTCGGTGACGACGCCGTCCGGCAACTGCGGCAGCCCGGTGACCTGGATGGCGGAGGCGTCGATGTCGGTGAGCTGGCCGGTGGCCACATCATAGAAGTGATGATGCTCGTGGGTGTTGGGGTCGTAGAACACCTTGTTAGGGTCCACGATCACCTCGCGGATGAGCCGCTTCTGGAGGAACAGATTCAGCGTGTTGTACACCGTGGCCTTGGAAGTCTCCGCGTGACGCAGGTTCACGATGGAAAGAATCTGGTCCGCTGACAGGTGCTCCTGCCGGGAGAACAGCGCATAGGCAATCTCGATCCGCTGGTGGGTGGGGTTGATCCCGTGCCGCCGCAGCAAATCGGCCATGTTGTCGCGCGTGTAGGTCGCCGCCTTCATGGCGCGCATTATAAAACATGGACTTGGACTCTGTCTAACCCGGGTGGGTCCGGCTCAGACCACGACCCGCGGCGTGGCGGACGCGCGGGACGGCCAGCCGTAGGGTGTCATATCGAGGGGCTGCTCGCGCCCCAGGAGGAGATTCGCCAGCAGCCGCGCGCTCCCGGGAGCCATGGTGACGCCGTAGCGGAAATGGCCGCCGTTCAGATAGAGGTTTTCCAGGAGGGGGTGACGCGCGAGGGTGGGGATGTTGTCCGGCGAACCGGGACGCAGCCCCGCCCACTGGCGCACCAGCCGATCCGACGTGAGCTGGGGAAACATGGCTCTTGACCGGGCGAGCAACCGGCCGAGGGCTTCGGTCGTCACGCCGCTGTCATAGCCGACCCGCTCCAGGGTGCTTCCCGCCAGCACGTGGCCGTCCCGTCGCGGAATCAGGTAAGTTCCGTTCTGGAGCACGATGCAGGGCAGGGCGCCGGGCTCCCCCTTGAACAGGAGCATCTGGCCCCGCACCGGCTCGATGGCGAGGTCGGCGCCATGCTTGCCGAGCACAGGACGCGACCAGGCGCCGGCGCAGACCACGTAGGAATCCGCCGCGTACTCGCCGCGCGGAGTTGCCACCGCGCGAATGCGCTGCCCGGAGGACTCCCAGCCGGTGACTTCCGCCCTTTCCTCGACGCGCACGCCCATGGCCTCGGCCTTGGCCCGGAGGGCCTTGAGCAACCGCGGATTTCGCACCTGGGAAACCTGCGGCAGCCATAGCGCGGGCAGGCCGCCCGAAATCCAGGGCAGACGGGAGGCGGCGGCAATCCGCTCGGCCGGATAATCGCGGGCCCGACACCAGGCCAGAGCGGCGGATTCATCGAACGGAGGCAACAGCGCCATGCCGCAGCGCTTGAACTCGGGATCGATCCCGGTTTCGGCCGCCAGGCTCTCGGCCCAGTCCTGGAACAGCGACTCGCTGAACGCGGCAAGCACCGTGACCGGTTCCCGGTAATCCCAGGGGAGCAGCGGAAACAGGATGCCGCCGCCGGCCCAGGAGGATTCGCGCCCCACCTGATCGCGCTCGAGCAGCGTGACGCGCAGCCCGCACCGGGCCAGCTCCAGGGCCGTGGCGAGGCCGATGATGCCACCGCCGATGATGATAGAATCGTTTCGCAAGCGGTTGAATGTGTTGGAATCTGCCGTTTATTCTAACAGAGCGACCGCTTATCGGACCGCGGTCGCGGCGGCCGGTCCGGGTGCTTATGATGGAATCGTGGCATGCACCAATCCGGGACCGACGCGATCCGGCGGTTGTTGATGAATGGAAGGAACGCCTGGACTGGAGAGGAAAAAATGAACATGACAAGCCGGAAGCCAACGGGGAACGGGATCGCAGGATTCACGTTGATCGAGTTGATGATCGTGGTGGCGATCATCGGGCTGATCGCGCTCATCGCCTTTCCCTCGTACAACAACTACGTGGTGAAGTCCACGCGCTCCGCGACCCAGGGCTTCATGATGAGCGCGGCGCAGAAGGAAGAACAGTTCCTGCTGGACACCCGCCAGTACCTCGCCGCGACGAGCAACGCCCAGGTGGCGGCCAACCTCGGTCTTTCGGTGCCCACCGAGGTTTCGACATATTACGACCTGAAAGTCGACACGCCGGCGGGGGCGGTGACCGCGTGCGGGGCACCGGCGGTTGCCGCCCCTTCGTACGTGGTCAGCGCCGTACCCAGGGCGGGAACGCGCCAGGAAAACGATGGAACGCTTTGCGTCACCAGCGAGGGCAAGAAATACCCGGCGAACAAGTGGTAGCGGATGATGGCATCGGTCACCAACACAATGAGGACGGCAGTCCGTTCCGCGCCGGAGCGAAAGCGCGGGTTCACCCTGATCGAGCTCATGGTCACGATGTCCGTGCTGGCGGTGCTGGTCACTGTCGCGTTGCCGTCCCTGCAGGGATATGTCCGGAGCCAGCGGGTCAGGACCGTCTCTTTCGATCTGTTTGCGGCGCTCACTTATGCGCGCAGCGAGGCCATCAAGCGCAATACCAACGTGGTGATCGCCCCGGCCGGGTCCGACTGGAAGGACGGCTGGACCATTACCGTGGGCGGGGCGACGCTGCGTTCCCAGGACGCCGTATCCGGACTCACGATTTCGCCGAGTCCGGCCGCCGCCTCCATAACCTTCACCAAGGACGGGCGCACCACCTCGGGTTTGGTCACATTCGCCGTCAACGTGGATCCCGTCAATACGAATATCTCGGCCCGCTGCATCAGCATCGACGTTTCCGGCCTTGCGAAGTCCCGGCTGGGCAGTTCCGGCGGGTGCACTTGAGGAGACGCGGCATGGACCGCCGGACGCAAGCGGGTGTGAGCATGATCGAGGTGCTGACCGCGCTGGTCATCATCATGATCGGCCTGATGGGCCTTTCCGGCCTGAACCTGCGGGCCCAGCAGGCGGAAATGGAGTCCTACCAGCGGGTTCAGGCGCTGATCGTGCTGCAGGACATGGTGGATCGCGTCAATGCGAACCGGAAAGTGGCGAGCTGCTATACCACGGGATCGAGCTATCTCGGGACCGGAACAGGACTCACGCCGAACTGCACGGCCGGCACCCTGGAGCAGCAGGCCCGGGCCACCTCCGACATGACGGACTGGAGCAATCTGCTCAAGGGGACGTCCGAAAAGGTCGGCACCACCAACCTGGGGGCCATGATCGACGCCCGCGGCTGCCTGGCGTATGACTCGGCCGCCGCTCCGCCCACCGTGACGGTAAGCGTGGTGTGGCAGGGCCTTTCGCCCACCGCGGCTCCGGCCGCCATCGGCTGCGGTCTCAACCTTTATTCCGCGGAGACCCTGCGCCGGGGAGTGAGCACGGTCATCCGCTTTGCAACCTTGTGAAGGTCCCGATGAGACGGATTGCGGCACCAGGAATCCCGGCGAATTTCCCGCCCCCGATCGGCAACTGCCGCGGGCTGTCGCTGGTGGAACTCATGGTTGCCCTCACCATCGGCCTGATCCTGCTTGCCGGGGTGACCACGCTGCTCATCAACAGCAGCAACACGCGACGGGAGCTGGACCGGTCCACCCGGCAGCTGGAAAACGCCCGTTATGCCCAGCTCGTGATCGGCGAGGATATCGCCCACGCGGGCTACTACGGCCAGTACTACGAAGTTCCGGCGCCCGGCGAGGCCGGGTTCCCCGCTGGCCTGGTGGATCCCTGCAGCACGACGCCGGCTACCATCCAGTCGACGTTGTCGCTGCCCCTCCAGGGCTACAACGACCCGGCTACGTCGCCGATCACCGGATGCCTTGCCGCGGCCAACCACCGGGCGGGAACCGACATCCTGGTGGTGCGGCGCGCGGAAACCAAGACCACGGCGATGGGAAGCGTGACGGTGGGCGAGATTTACCTGCAGTCGAACGGCATCGGCATGATACTCGCCGCCGGGACCGCGACACCCGCATCAGTGTTCACCCTCAAGAAAAAGGACGCCACCACGGAGGCGGACATTCGCAAGTTCGTGACCCACATCTATTTCGTGAGCCCCTGCAACGTGCCGGCGAGCGGCTCGAACTGCAACGGGACCACCGATGACGGCGGCCGCTCGATTCCGACCCTGAAGCGCATCGAGCTCACTGCGAGCGGCGGCTCCGCGACGTTCGCCACGGTGCCCATCGCGGAAGGCGTCGAGAACCTGCAGTTCGACTACGGACTGGACAACGTGGGCACGGCCGACGGTTCCCCCGACGCTTTCGCGGCGGCGCCGTCCAGCACCACCGACTGGAACAACGTCATGGCGGTCAGGGTCAACGTTCTTGCCCGCAACACCGAGCCTACCCCGGGCTACACGGATACCAAGTCCTATACCCTGGGATCGGTTTCGGTCGCGGCCGATAACGCCCCCTACAAGCGGCATGTCTACAGCCGCCTGGTTCGTGCGGTCAACCCCGGATCCCGGCGCGAGCAATGAACACCAGGCAAACCGGCGCGACCCTGCTCATCACCCTGATCATGCTGGTGGTGCTGACCCTGTTCGTGCTGTCCGCCCTCAATATCTCCGGCCTCAACCTCAGGATCGCAGGCAACATGCAGATGCGCAGCGAGGCCCAGGCGGCGGCCCAGGCCGCGATCGAAAGCGTCCTGAGCAGCGTCACCGGCTTTACGGCCGGAACCGCGACCACCCAGACCGTGACGGTGGCCGGGAAGAACTACAGCGTGAGTCTCGATGCCCCGGCCTGCCTCAGCATCAAGGCGGCGCCCGGGTACAGCGCGCTATTCCAGATCGGGGGCGTGTCCTCGGCGCCCCAGGACACGACCTGGGACGTCAGGGCCGAGGTGTCGGATACGACCACCGGGGCGAAGGTGGTGGTTCATCAGGGCGTGAGGATACGCCTGCCGGCGGGCGCCACCTGCCCGGGCTAGGCCGGGTCTTACGGAGTCATTTATGATCGCAAAACATTTTCGCAGTGCCTGCGCCGGCATGCTCATGGCGGGCTTCCTGGCGCTGCCCCAGGCGACCACGGCGGACGATACCGATCTTTTCCTGATCAATCCGGCCATCGCGAGTCAGCGGCCGAATGTCCTGATCATCCTCGACAATACCGCGAACTGGAGTCCCATGTTTACCGCCGAGAAGGCGGCGCTGGTGTCGGTAATCGCTGGTGATGGCACGGCCGCCAACCCGGGGCTCACCGACCAGTTCAACGTCGGGCTCATGATGTTCGTGGAAACCGGCGGCACGGCGCCCTGCAACAACGGCAACGTGGACGGCAGCTACGTGCGTTTCGGCATCCGCCAGATGACCACGCCGAACAAGACCGCCCTCAAGGACATCCTCAACGGGCTGGACGTAAACAACGACAAGTCCAACAACGCCATGTACGGCCTGACCATGAACGAGGCCCGGCAGTATTTCGCCGGTGCGAACGCGCGCTCCGGGCACCTGCAGGCCAAGCGGGACTTCAACGGCAACACTTGCCCGGCGGTGGATCCGCCAACGACGGAGAATCCCCTTTCCTCCAGCAGCGACCAGTCCTACGAGAGCCCGATCGGGGACTCGTGCCAGAAGAACTTCATCATTTTCATCAGCAACGGCAAGGCCAACGACAACGCGGCCGCGACCACTACCTCGAACACCCTGCTTTCGGGCCTGGGGGGCGACAGCACCACGATCCCGCTGACGCCCAACGGCTCGGAGAGCAATTCCGCCGACGAATGGGCGCGGTTCCTCGCCAACAACGACCAGAACAGCGTCGAAACCGGGGACCAGACCGTGTTCACCTACGCGGTGCTGGTCAAGGAGGCGAGCGCGCCGGCCGGGCAGTACCCGGAGGGCCACACGGCTCTGATGAAGAGCATGGCCGGGCAGGGCAAGGGCAAGTTTTTCCAGGTTTCCGGGAGCACCTCGTCCATCGCCGATGCGCTCAACAAGATCTTCCAGGAGGTGCAGGCGGTCAACAGCGTGTTCGCCTCCTCGACCCTGCCGGTGAGCGTCAACGTGCGCGGCACTTTCCTCAACCAGGTGTACATGGGCGTGTTCCGCCCGGATCCCAACAGCGCGCCGCGCTGGGCCGGCAACCTCAAGCAGTACAAGCTCGCCTTCGACAGCAATACCAATACCGTGTTTCTCGCCGACAAGAACGGCGCCGCGGTGGAGAACACCGTTACCGGTTTCGTGTCGCCCACGGTGACCAGCATCTGGACCACCGCCGGGGCGTCTCCGGGGTACTGGGCGAGCAGCTACACCTCCGGGTTCTATGACTACTCCACGGCCCAGAGCAGCGGCGGCCAGTTCGACGCGCCCGACGGGGACCTGGTGGAAAAGGGCGGGGCGGCCCAGCACCTGCGGGGGGACTTCGCCTCCGGGAGGACCCTCTACACCTGCGCCGGCGGATGCGCCAGCAGCGGCAGCGCGCTGACCTTGTTCAACACCCTTAACTCCAGCATCACGGCGCCGTCGCTCGGGATCGTGGGCGCCCAGACCCTGAGTTCCCTCACCCGTTCCGGCAGCACCGCGACGGCGACGTTCGCCGCGGCCCACGGCTATTTGAACGGCCAGTTCGTGACCATCAGCGGCGCCAACCAGAACGAGTACAACGGCACATTTGCCATTAGCACGAGCGGTCCGTCGTCCACCACCTTCACCTATACCGTTGCCGTGAACCCGGCCCCGACCGCCACCGGCACCATTACTTCGGCCCGGACCACGGCGGGGTCGATCGCGGTGGATTCCATCACGCGCTCCGGCACCACCGCGACTGCGACCGTGGCGGCGGGCCACGGATTCGGCGCGGGACCGACGGCGAGCGTGCTCCTCTCCGGGGCGGACCAGCCCGAGTACAACGGGGTCAAGACGGTCACCATTGTCGATGCCAACACCTTCACCTACACCGTAACGGTAACGCCGGCCACCCCGGCAAGCGTCGGCAGTGCCACGGCCACCATCGGCAGCACTATCAAATCGCCCACGGCGATCACCCGCAGCGGGACCACGGTCACGCTCACGGTAGCCAGCAACAACAAGTGGGCCGCGTCCGTGGCCGCCGGCCAGCAGGTATCGGTGGCGGGCGTGACGCCGACCGAGTACAACGGGGTGTTTACCATCGCCAGCATCAACGCGTCCCGTGACACCATCACCTATAACCTTGCGAGTCTCGGGCCGTCGAGCCCGGCCACGGGCAGCCTCAGGGCCGAGCTCTCCTCCGGGGTGATCAACGTCGACCGGCTGAACCGGAACATCGCCACCTGCCTGGGGGGGCTCAGCTTCGGCGATGACCAGGTGATCGCGGACAACTTCTGCGACAGCGGGATCCAGTTCAATTACAACGACGGGGATCAGATCGTGATCTCCGGCGCCGACCAGGCCGAGTACAACGGCACCTTTACCGTGACCCGGATCGACGGTTGGGCGTTCCGCTATACCGTGACGGTGAATCCGACCACGCCGGCGACCGGCACCATCAGCTCCAGCACCGACACCGTGACCCGCGAGCAGGTGATCGACTGGTTCCGGGGCCATAACGTGCGCCAGGAGGACAATCCCGACAACAATGCGAGCAGCGTGCGCGGCTATATCCACGGCGACGTGCTGCATTCCCGTCCCGCGGTGGTCAACTACAACCGGACCAACGAGCCGGTGGACCGGGATATCCGGGTATTCTACGGGGCCAACGACGGGATCGTGCACGCCATCAAGGGCGGCAACGACGACGCTGACGGCGACGAGAAGTGGGGTTTTGTGCTGCCCGAGCATTTCAGCAAGTTCCGCCGGGCGATGGAGGTCACGCCCACCATCAGTTCGTCCAACCCGAAGTCGTATTTCGTGGACGGGCCTCTGAGCATCTACTCCCGGGACATCGAGAATCCCGATGACGGCCGGTTTGAGACCAGTCCGGGCAACCAGGCGACCGGCGACCTGGTGTATCTGTACATGGGCATGCGGCGCGGCGGCCGGTTCGTCTATGCCCTGGACGTGAGCAGTCCGGATGCGCCGACGTTCCTGTGGAAAAAGGACAATACCAGCACCGGCTACTTCGAGTTGGGTCAGTCCTGGTCGGAACTGAAGCCGGTGAATATCCGGAAGGTCAACCCCTCGGGGACCAACTCGGCGCTCATCTTCGGCCTGGGCTATGACCCGACGGCCAACGACGCGAGCCCGCAGCTCACGGCCACCATGGGCCGCGGGGTGATGGTGGTGGACGCATGGACCGGGGTGCCCATCTGGCAGGCGGGACCGCGGGATCCCAGCGACACCGCCCAGGTGCCTGTTGGAACGCCCGGAGTGTACAAGCAGGTTGTGGACATGACCTGCAGCATCCCGGCCGACGTTACGGTGTTCGATTCCGACAGCGATGCCGGTGGATTCGTGGACCGGATCTATGCCGGGGACACCTGCGGCAACGTCTGGCGCATCAACATCGACGATGCCGATCCGGCCAACTGGACCGTGGGCAAGCTGGCGGCGATCGGCGGAAGCGGGGCCAGCGAGCGCAAGTTCCTGTTCGCGCCGGACGTGGTGTTCGCAACCGGGTACGATGCCGTGCTGCTGGGCACCGGGGACCGCGAGCACCCCTTCGATACCACGGTTGCGAACCGGTTCTACATGTTCAAGGACGACCATGCGCTGAACGCCACGCCGGGTTCCGCCATCGGCGAGTCGATCATGTGCAATGCCAACGACCCGGGCTTCGCGAGCTGCATGACGGATATCGCGAAGAAGGGATGGTTCTTGCCGCTCTCGAGCGGGGAAAAGGTGGTGGGCGGCTCGACCACGCTGGCCGGCGCCACCTTCTTCGGAACCAACCTCCCCGCGTCGGCCGCCCCCGGCGTTTGCACCTCGAACCTGGGAGAGGCGCGGCTCTACGCCGTGAGCTTCAAGGATGCGAGCCCGGTGCTGGATCTCAACAACAGCGGCGGCGCGCTGACTACGTCAGACCGCTATGCCGTGAAGGCGGGCGGCGGGTTCCCGCCGACCCCGATTCCGATCGTGACGCAGCTGGACGACGGAGCGGGGGGGCAGAAAAAGTTCGAAGTCATGTGCACCGGCACCCAGTGCATCCAGCCCCCGGCCCAGGAGCTCGAGAAGCGCTACCGCATTTACTGGCACATGGAGCTGGAGTAGCCCGGGCTCGCCGGAAACGGGAAGGGGCGGCATGGGCCGCCCCTTTTTTCACCTGCCGGGGAATTTGCGCCTGCCCGCCTATGGCGCCTTGGAAAAGCCCGCGGCGTCGAGAGCCGCATTCCAGGCGCCCTCGTCGAAGCTTCGCACGGTGGTGGTGCCGACGATGAGCACCGGCAGCACCGGGTTGGGGCCGATGATGAGCCGCAAGGCTTCCCGGTTTTCAGGGTCCCGGGCATCCCTCTCGGCGTACTTTACGCCGCGCTTTCCGAGCAGATCCTTGGCATTGGCGCAGGGATCGCCGCAATCGGTGGTGAACACGGTCACCTGCACCTCCGGTTGGGGGGCAGGCTGCGCCGCTTCGGGGACGGCGGCTTGCGGTGTTCCGGCGGCCGGCACCGGAACCGGCGCGGTTGCCCTGGCGGGCCTCGGCCGCGCAATCCCGGTTCTGGGATAGCCGGCGGTGTCGAGTTCCAGGTTCCACTCGTCCTCATCGAAGCCCCGCAGGACCGTGCGTCCGATCTGAACCACCGGCACCATGATGTCGCCTCCGGTCAGTTTCTTGAGCGCTTCCGCATCCGCCGGCTGCCTGGGGTTTTTTTCGGCGAAAGGAACCCCGCGGCTGTTCAGGAGCTGGGCGGCCTTGGTGCAGGCCGTTCCGCAATCGGCGTTGAACAGGACGACGGGAAAGTTTCGCGCCGCCTCGCGAACCGCATAGGGCAATGCTTCGTCCCCGGGTCCGCCGGCCGGGACTTTCTTCTGCTGGATGTCCCTGGCGCCCGGAGGCGGCGGCGTGTCGCTGAAGTTCACCTTGCCGTCTGCATCAATCCAGCGATAGAGCTGCGCCGCGGCCATGGTACTGGCGATTGCGAGCGGGAGCGTGATCAGAATCGGCCAAATCTTCATGGGGATCGCGTCATGGACGTTTGGGTCACGATAGCATAACAGGATTCCGGGGACGGTAAATAGACGGGGGACGGGAAGGGCCGGCGCGCGAAGCGGGTCCCCCGGAAAAAACCAGGGGCGGCAGTTGCCGCCCCGCAGTGCTGATCCGACGAGATCGCCCGCGGGCGGCGTTCACGCGGTCCCGGCCAACTTCCTGGGCAGCGGAAACGTCACTTTCTCCTCGATTCCCGTAAGGGGGGTGATGCGGCCGGCGCCCAGTTCCCTGAGGCGGGCGATGACTTCCTGCACCAGCACCTCGGGAGCGGAGGCGCCCGCGGTGACGCCGACGCGAGCCTTTCCCCGCACCCACTGTTCCCGGACCTGTTCCGCCCGGTCCACCATGTAGGCTTCCACGCCCAGGTTGCCCGCCACTTCCCGCAGGCGATTGGAGTTGGAGCTGTTGGGGGAGCCCACCACGATCACCAGGTCGCATTGTTTCGCCATGGCCTTCACCGCATCCTGGCGGTTTTGCGTCGCGTAGCAGATGTCATCCTTCTTGGGGCCCACGATGCCGGGAAAACGGGCCTTCAGGGCCTCGATGATCCTTGCGGCATCATCCATCGAGAGCGTGGTCTGGGTCACAAAGGCGAGATTGGCCTCGTCCTTCACCGAAAGCTTCGCCACATCCTCCACCGTTTCCACCAGGTACATTCCGCCATCGACCTGGCCCATGGTGCCTTCCACCTCGGGATGGCCATGGTGGCCGATCATGACGATCTCCCTGCCGTGGTCGTGCATCTTGGATACTTCAACGTGGACCTTGGTCACCAGCGGGCAGGTGGCGTCAAATACCTTGAGGCCCCGGGCCTGCGCTTCGTGACGCACTGCCTGGGACACGCCGTGGGCGCTGAAGATCACCGTCGCTCCGTCGGGGACCTCGGCGAGTTCTTCAACGAAAATGGCTCCCTTGTCCTCCAGGTCCTGCACCACGAACCGGTTGTGCACGACCTCGTGGCGGACGTAAATGGGCCGGCCGTAGAGGGCCAGCGCGCGCTCCACGATTTCGATGGCGCGGTCCACTCCGGCGCAGAAGCCCCGGGGATTGGCGAGAATGACTTCCATGGCAGGTTCGATCAGGGTCGGAAATGATAGTTCAAATCGAAGGACATGAACACCCCGCCGGCTTCGGTGTTATTCCCCGATCGCCACGATCGCGACTTCCAGCACCACGTCGCAGCCCGCGAGCGGGTGATTGAAATCCACGACCGCGGAATTCCAGGTGACGTTCTCCACGGTGCCCGACAGGGTGACCTCGTTGGGCAGCGTGAATTCCAGCAACTGGCCCCGGGCCACGGTCATTCCGGGAGGAAAATCGGCAAGCGCCATCTCCTTGACCAGGTCCGGGTTGTAGAGGCCGAAGCCCTCGACGGCAGGGAGTTCAAATATCCGATGGTCTCCCGCCACAAGGCCCGCGAGCCGCGTTTCCAGCGGAGGCGCCATGTCATGAGCCCCCAGGGTCACCGTCACGGGAGCATCCCCGAAGGTGCTGGAAATCTCGACCCCGGCTGCTGTGCGCAGGCGGTAATGCAGGGTCAGGGTGTCGCCGGGCCCGGCGGTGCGCACTGCGCTCATGTCTTCGTCTTTCCGCGCAGGCCGTCCCAGACAATGAGCACCGCCCCCACGGTGATGGCCGAGTCGGCCAGGTTGAACGCCGGCCAGTAATAGCCGGCGTAGTGAAGCTGGATGAAATCCACCACTTCGCCGATGGCGATGCGGTCCCGGAGGTTTCCGAGCGCGCCGCCCAGGATCAGCGCGAGCGCCACGCAAAACAGGGTCTCCGCGGAGTGCCTGCGCAGGAGATGCACGATGAGCACGGAAGCGGCCACCGCGATTCCGGAGAACAGCCAGCGCTGCCATCCCGCCGCGTCGGAGAGCAAGCTGAACGCCGCGCCGGGGTTGTAGGTAAGCACCAGGTTGAAGAAGGGCGCCACGTAGATCACCTGCCCGGGACGCAGATAGGCCTCCACCAGCGCCTTGGTGCCCAAGTCCAGGATGAGCACCAGGAAGGCGAGGAGCAGGTAGGGGACAAGCTTGCCCGCGGCCGTGCTTGACGGCTCCCGCTCAGGCATAGCGCCGGGACTCGCCGGCCCCGAACAGGTTGGAGACACAACGGCCGCACAAGGTCGGGTGTTCCGGACTCGCCCCCACGTCGGTGCGGTAATGCCAGCAGCGCTCGCATTTCTGATGGGGGCTGGGGGTTGCAACCACCGCTTCATCGGCGGCTTTTTCAACTTTGGTCACCACTGCCGCCGAGGTGATGAAGACCACTTTCAGATCTTCGCCGAGCGACGAGAGCAGCGCATGGTTTTCGCCGCTGGCCCGGATCTCCACTTGGCCTGCCAGCGATGATCCGATCTTGCCTTCCACCCGCAGGGCTTCCAGCCGCTTCTGCACCTCGGAGCGGATCGCCCTCAGCGTCTCCCAGCGCTTGAGCAGACTTTCGGCGCCGTCCTGCTGCGGCAGCTCGTGCCAGGTGTGAAGCAGCACGCTGTCCTCGGGATTGCCCGTGAAATGCCCCCAGGCCTCGTCCGCGGTGAAGGAAAGAATCGGACCGAACATCCGCAGCAGGCTGTGGGTGATGTGGTAGAGGGCGTTCTGGGCCGAGCGTCGCGGCCGCCCGTCCGCCGCGCCGGTGTAGAGCCGGTCCTTGAGCACATCGAGGTAGAACGCCCCCAGGTCCTCGGAGCAGAAGTTGTGCAGCTTCTGGGCCACGAAATGGAACTCGTATCCGGCGTAGTCGTCCACGACTTCCCGCTGCAGCCGGTCGGCGAGGGCCAGCGCATAGCGGTCGATCTCCAGCCACTCCTTTACCGGAAGGCGGTGTTTCGCGTGATCGTAGTCGGTGAGATTGGCGAGCAGGAATCTGAGCGTGTTGCGGATGCGGCGATAGGTCTCCACCACCCGCTTCAGAATCTCATCCGAAATGGAGAGCTCCCCGGAGTAGTCGGTGGAGGCGACCCACAGCCTGAGCACGTCCGCGCCCAGGGTGTCGGCCACTTTCTGGGGTGCGATCACGTTGCCTTTCGACTTGCTCATCTTGTGGCCCTGGCCGTCCACCACGAAGCCGTGGGTGAGCAGCCCGTCGTAGGGCGCCCGGCCCTCCAGCGCGCAGCTGGTGAGCAGCGAAGACTGGAACCAGCCCCGGTGCTGATCGGAGCCCTCGAGATAGAGGTCGGCGGGCCAGCGCTGGCCGTCGCGGTGCTTCAGTACCGTGGCGTGGGTGGTGCCGGAGTCGAACCAGACATCGAGCGTGTCGGGCATCTTGCGGTAGGTGTTCGCTTCCGCCCCCAGAAGCTCGGCCGCTTCCAGCCGGAACCAGGCCTCGATGCCTTCCTTCTCCACGCGCTTCGCCACCTGTTCGAGCAGGTCGAGGCTGCGCGGGTGCAGCGCGCCCGTCTCCTTGTGGACGAAGAACGGCATGGGCACGCCCCAGTTGCGCTGGCGCGATACGCACCAGTCGGGGCGGTTCTTCACCATGGCGTCAATGCGGGCACGGCCCCAGGACGGGAAAAAGCGGGTGGCGGCGATGGCGTCCAGCGCCACCTCCCGCAGCTTGCGGTGGGCGTGGTGCCCGCCGTCCATGCCCACGTAGAAGTCGCTGTCCATGGCGATGAACCATTGCCGGGTGGCACGGAAGATGATCGGGGTCTTGTGGCGCCAGCAGTGGGGATAGCTGTGAGTGACCTTCTCGTTCTTGAGCAGCAGCCCGTTCTGCGCGAGCTTGTCGATCACGGTCTGGTTGGCCTGCCACACCAGCTGGCCGCCCACCAGCGGGGTGTTCGCCAGGAACTTGCCATCGTCGCCCACGGGATTATCCACCGGCAGTCCGTACTTCCTGCCGATCACGAAGTCCTCCAGACCGTGGGCCGGCGCCGTGTGCACCAGCCCCGTTCCCGCCTCCAGCGTCACGTGCTCGCCCAGGATCACCGGGACCGTGCGCTCGTAGAACGGATGCTTGAGGGGCAGGTGCTCGAGTACCGTGCCCTTGAAGTGGGCGAAGACTTCGACCGCCTCGAATCCATAGCGTCTGATGCAGGCTTCCGCCAGCTGCTGGGCCAGGATCAGCAGTCCCTTCGGGGTCTGCACCAGGACGTATTGGTGGTCTGGGTGCACCGCCACCGCCTGGTTGGCGGGGAGCGTCCAGGGCGTGGTGGTCCAGATCACCGCATACACCGGCTCGGAAATGGCGGGCGTCCCCAGGGCCTTGGCCAGGGCGCCCAGGTCCTTAACCGCAAACGCGACGTCGATGCCCGGGGAGACGCGGTCTTCGTATTCCACCTCCGCCTCGGCCAGCGCCGAGCCGCAATCCAGGCACCAGTTGACGGGATGGCTGCCCTGGTACAGGTATCCGCGGTCGAGGATCCGTCCCAGGGCGCGGATGATGTCGGCCTCGGTCCTGAAGTTCATCGTGAGGTACGGATTCTCCCATTCGCCCAGGACGCCGAGCCGGATGAAGTCGGTGCGCTGGCGCTCGACCTGGGACGCGGCGTAGGCGCGGCACAGCTCCCGGAACCGGGCCGGCGGAATGTCCTTGCCATGCTGCTTCTCCACCTGATGCTCGATGGGCAGCCCGTGGCAGTCCCACCCGGGCAGGTAGGGCGCATCGAAACCCGCCAGCGTCTTGCTCTTGACGATGATGTCCTTGAGCACCTTGTTGACGGCATGACCGATGTGGATGTCGCCGTTGGCGTAGGGCGGGCCGTCGTGCAGGATGAACTTGGGGCGTCCCTTGGAGACCTCGCGAATGCGCTGGTAGAGCTTGCCTTCCTGCCAGGCCTTCACCATCCCCGGCTCCCGCTTTGCAAGGTCGCCGCGCATGGGAAATGGCGTGTCGGGAAGATTGAGCGTCTTCTTGTAATCGGTCATGTTGATTCCCTGGATTTACCGCAGCGCACGCAGGGTGTGCCATGCGCCCGGGTCGTTTTCATGGTGCGCGCAGCGCACCTCACCTTCTGTTTTCAAAAAAAGCCCTGGCGTTTTCCACGTCCCGGCCGATCTGGCGCACCAGCGTGTCCAGATCCGGGTAGCGTTCCTCGTCCCGCAGCTTGTGCAGAAAATCCACCCGCAGGTGCTGCCGGTAGATTTCCCGGTTGAAATCGAATATATGCACCTCCAGCGTCGGCCGGCCCCCCTGCCGGACCGTTGGCCGCACGCCGAGGCTTGCCACGCCCGGGAGCGCCTTGGCGGCGAGGCCTTCCACCTGCACCACGAAGATTCCCGACACCGGCGGCCGGTTGTGCTTGAGCTGGATGTTGGCGGTGGGGAAGCCGATTTTCTTTCCCAGCTTGTCCCCGTCCACTACCCGCCCGCTGATCGAGTAGGGACGGCCGAGGAGTTTGCGCGCCAGTGCTACGTTGCCCGCCGCGAGCGCGTTGCGGATCGCGGTGCTGGAGACCCGGATGCCTTCCAGCCCGACACTCTCCATCGCCGCAACTTCGAAGCCGAACCGGGGCGCCGAATCCTTGAGCAGGTCGAAATCCCCCGCGCGCCGGGCGCCGAAGCGGAAATCATCCCCCACCAGGACCCAGCGCGCGCCGAGGCCCTGCGCCAGGATTCGCCCGACGAAATCCTCGGCGGGTATCTTCGCGAACTCGAAGTTGAACCGGCACACGTGCACCCGGTCCACGCCCAGTTCGGCCAGGAGCTCCAGCTTTTCCCTCAGGTTGGTGAGCCGGGTCGGCGCCTGGTCCGGAGCGAAGAACTCCCGCGGATGCGGCTCGAAGGTCAGGACGCAGGAGGGAACGCCCCGCGCATGTGCCGCATCCTCGAGACGCCGCACCATGGCCTGATGCCCCAGGTGCACACCGTCGAAGTTGCCGATTGTGAGCGCTACCGGGGTGTGCGCCTTTTCGGGGATGCAGCGAAAAATCCGCATGATGGCCTAAAGCGCTGAATTGTAGCGCGTTTTAGGCCGCGGGGTCTAGGTGATGGCGAGAGGGACGTGTGCGGGCGCGGTCCAGCCGTCCGCGGAGACGGAAACCGCGCGTCTAACGAAACCAGGAGTTGCCGTAGGCGAGGAAATCGTCCTCGAACTCGTCGTCCTGAACCGCGGGCGCCTGCCGGAACACTTCGCCCAGTAGGATCACCGCCGGACCCTCGATGCCATTTTCGGCGGCGCGACGCAACTCCGAGAGAGGGAATTGGAAACTGCGCGAATCCGGAAGCGACGCCGACTCGACGACGCTGACCGGGGTATGGGGCGATAGACCCCGGGACAGCAGCGCAGCTGCGATTTCCGGTGCCTGGCCTACGCCCATATACAGCACCGCAGTACCGCCATGGGTTACCCCGGCCGCCCAGTCGGTGGCTTCCTCGCCGGCTCCGACCCGGGGCGTGGCCAAGGTCACGCTGCGGGAGAGTCCGCGGCGCGTGAGAGAGACGCCCAGGTCGGCGGCCGCAGCCAGCGCCGCGGTCACGCCGGGGACTACCTCGAATTCGATTCCGGCCGCTTCCAGCGCATCGATCTCCTCCTGGGCGCGCCCGAACAGCATCGGGTCGCCGCCCTTGAGGCGCACCACGATTTCGTGCTTGCGCGCGGCTTCCACCAGGCTCCTGTTGATGAAGCGCTGCTCGGTGGAAACCTGGCTGCAACGCTTGCCGACGGCGACGGTTTTCGCATCTGGCGCCAGCGCCACGGTTTCGGGATGCACCAGCGCGTCGTAAAACACGACGTCGGCGCGCCTCAATATTTCCGCGCCGCGCAGGGTGATGAGATCGGGTGCTCCGGGCCCCGCGCCGATCAGATAGACCTTGCCCATAGGGGACGTTCCTTGCCGATGAGATGCATGGAGGCCATCGTAGCAACGAGCGTTTAGCGTGGGAAAGAATATTGAATTATGTGGTTATAACCGTGGGCTATATGCCACAAGGGGCGCGGAACAAGCCGCGCAAAAAAAGCGGCGGGCCGCCGAAGCGGTGCCGCCGCAAACCCCACCAATGAAGCAACGCAATCCGTCGGGGCCGGGACAGCCCTACAGAATCATTCCCGCCGCCACGGTGTTATTGCTGGTTTCGTCGATGACGATGAAGCTGCCGGTGGCGCGGTTGTCCGCGTAGCGGTCCACCACCAGGGGTTGAGGCACCCGGACCCGCAGCTCGCCGATATCGTTCATGCCCAGGGTCTGCGCCCCGGTGTCCCGCGCCAGGGTATTGATGTCCACCCGGAATCCCGGCTGCGACAGGATGGCCTTCACGGTGCGCGTGGTGTGCTTCACCAGGTATTTGCGGCGCGGATCCAGGGGCTGCTCCGAGAGCCAGCACACCATGGCCGCGAATTCCCTGGCGAAGCGGGGCGAGTCGCCGCCTTTCACGATCATGTCGCCGCGGGAGATGTCGATGTGGTCCTGCAGCAGCAGCGTCACCGACTGGGGGGCAAAGGCTTCGCCGAGCGGTCCGTCATGGGTGGCGATTTCAGCGACGCGGGTGGACCGGCCGGAGGGCAGCACCGTCACCTGGTCGCCGGCACGGATGCTGCCCGACTCGATTCGCCCCATGTATCCGCGGAAGTCGTGGTGCTCCGGTGTGCCGGGACGGCACACCCATTGCACCGGAAAGCGGAAGTCATCGAGATTGATGTCGTGGTCGATCTCGATGGTCTCCAGGATTTCCAGCAGCGGGCTGCCGGGATACCAGGGCAGATTGTCGCCGCGCTCCACCACCATGTCCCCGTGCAGGGCGGAGATCGGAACGTAGATCACGTTGCGCAGATCGAGCCCCTGGGCGAACGCCCCGAACTCGGCACGGATGCGGTCGAATACCTCCTGCGAGTAGCCCACCAGGTCCATCTTGTTCACCGCCACCACCAGGTGCGGAATGCCCACCAGGCTTGCCAGATAGGCGTGGCGCCGCGACTGGGTGAGCACGCCCCTGCGGGCGTCGACCAGGATGATGGCGAGGTTTGCGGTGGATGCCCCGGTCACCATGTTGCGGGTGTACTGTTCGTGCCCCGGGGTGTCGGCGATGATGAACTTGCGCCGCGGGGTGGCGAAATAGCGGTAGGCGACGTCGATGGTGATGCCCTGCTCGCGCTCCGCCTGCAGGCCATCGGTGAGCAGCGACAGGTCCAGCGCCGGCAGCCCCCGGCGCCGGCTCGAGCGCTCGACGGCGGTCAACTGGTCCTCGAATATGGACTTGGAGTCGTGGAGCAGCCTCCCGATCAAAGTGCTCTTGCCGTCGTCCACGCTGCCGGCGGTGATGAAGCGCAGCAGCTCGCCGTGGCTGAATTCGATGCGTTCGGGGGCGCACATCAGAAATAGCCCTCCTTCTTGCGCAGCTCCATCGAGGCTTCGGAGGTCTGGTCGTCCATGCGGGTGGCGCCGCGCTCGGTGATGCGGGTGGCGGCGGTTTCGGCGATGATGTCCGGTACCGTGGCCGCCGTGGATTCCACCGGGCAGGTGCAGGTCAGGTCGCCCACGGTGCGGAACCGCACGGAGGCGGTTTCCACCCGCTCGCCGGCGCGCGGCGGAGTGAGGTCCGTCAGCGGCACCAGTTGCCCATTGCGGCGAATGACCTCGCGCCGGTGGGCGTAGTAGATGCTCGGGATCTCAAGGCCCTCCCGGGCGATGTACTGCCAGACGTCGAGTTCGGTCCAGTTGCTGATGGGGAACACCCGGATGTTCTCCCCGGGGCGGACGCGGGTGTTGTAAAGGTCCCACAGCTCCGGCCGCTGATTCTTGGGGTCCCACTGGCCGAACTCGTCCCGGAACGAAAAGATGCGCTCCTTGGCCCGGGCTTTTTCCTCGTCGCGCCGCGCCCCGCCGATGCAGGCGTCGAAGCCGAACTCGGCGATGGCGTCGAGGAGCGTCACCGACTGGAACGCGTTGCGGCTCTGGGTGGGGCTCGACAGCACCACCTTGCCCTCGCGGATCGAGTCCTCCACCGAGCGTACCACGAGCCGCTCACCCAGCTGCTGCGCGCGGTGGTCGCGGAAGGCGATCACTTCGGGGAAGTTGTGCCCGGTGTCGATGTGCAGCAGGGGAAACGGGAACTTCCCGGGGCGGAACGCCTTTTCCGCGAGCCGCAGCAGCACGATGGAGTCCTTGCCGCCGGAAAACAGCAGGGCGGGCGTGCGGCACTCGGCCGCCACTTCCCGCAGGATGTGAATGGATTCGCTCTCAAGGGCTTCCAGGTGCGAGAGCCCGTGCGCCGGGGGTGCCTCAACCGGAACCGGGCACTTCAGGGCGAAATCCGGCGCCGGCGGGATACGCGAATTCAGTTCCTGTGCTGCTGCAAGTTCCATTTTTCCCTTTCTGGTTCAAACTCCAACCGCAGAGGCGGGCTAAGCCCGCCCTACGCCGCCTGGGTCTTGCGGTGCAGGCCGCACTCCTTGTGCTGCGGGTCTTCCCACCACCAGCGCCCGGCGCGGATATCCTCGCCCGGGGTGATGGCCCGGGTGCAGGGGGCGCAGCCGATGCTGGGGTAGCCCCGGTCGTGGAGCGCGTTGTACGGGACCTTCTGGGTGCGCAGGTAGGTCCACACGTCCAGCTGGTTCCAGTCGAGGAGCGGGTTGAACTTGTGCAGCCCGTTGTCGTGATCGAAGCTTGCGACCGCAAGGTCCTGGCGGGTGGGCGACTGTTCGCGCCGCAGCCCGGTGATCCATGCCTTCTTCCCGGCGAGGGCCCGCTTCAGGGGCTCCACTTTGCGCACGTGGCAGCAATGCTTGCGCAGGTCCACGCTGTCGTAGAAGGCGTTGGGTCCGTGCTCGGACGCGAACCGCTCGACGGCGCCGGTGTTCGGGTAGTAGATGCGCAGCCGCACGTCGTAGCGGCTGGAAACCTCCTTCATCAGACCATAGGTTTCCTCCGGCAGCCGGCCGGTGTCCAGGGTGAAGATCTCGATCCCGGGATGGTGCTTCGCGATGAGGTCGATGAGCACCATATCCTCGGCCCCGAAACTGGAGGCGAAGCCCGCCGGCGCGTACTCGCGCTCGATCTCGGCCAGCACGCTCTTCACGTTTTCGACTTTTCTTTCCAGGCTCATGGTCGGTTCCTCGTTTCCTGTGCTGAATTCCGGGTCACGCCGCGGAGGCGGATTCCGGTTGCCGCGCCACGGGCTTGAGCGGAATCACCCGGGCGGCGCCCAGCTTCGGCAACGCCTCGCTCACGTCGAGCTGGGGATTGAAGCTCTGGCAGAAGCGGGCGGCGTCAACCGTCCATTCGTCCAAATCCCTGAACAGGGCGCTGAGCCGGGCTTCCGCGGGCTCCTCATCCAGGCCCGACAACTCGTTCGCCAGGTGGCCAAACTGCGCGGGGATTTTTCCGGGGAGGCGGCGGGCGAGTTCTGCTGCGAGCTGCGGCAGCTCTTCCACCTTCTGGCCGCCCAGCAGGGTCACCAGGCCCTGGCCCACCAGCCGGACGATGGCCTCGCCGGATTTGGCGGCCTCCGCGTACTTGCGCTGGAACATGAGGGCGTTGCGGTACTCGCGCTCGTGGGCGGCCTCGAAGAAATCCGCACCGATCTGCACCTGGCTCGCTCCGGCGCACTCCCCGCCACCCAGCTGCAGCACCTTGAACTCGCGGGTATCCCCGTGATCGCGCGCGACCTGCGCCACATCTTCGGGCTTCACTTGCACCAGGTCGGCGAGCAGTTCGTGGAAATACTGCTGTCCCTGGCGCCGCGTCCAGGCGAAGAACGGCTCGTCCTTCTGGCGCGTACCCTCGAAGGCTTGCTGCGCGCGCGCGAGGGCCGGCTCGATGCGCGCCGAGGGCACCGACGGGCCCTTGATGGCGAGGCCCCCGCCGCCCATGCCGCTGCCCCCGAAGTAGGTCTGGTAATGGGGAATCAGCTTGCCGTGCAGGCGCCGTCCCTCGCCGTAGATGCCGATGTCACCGGTCTCCGGCTGGGCGCAGCCGTTGTGGCAGCCCGATACCCGGATGCGCAGATCCTGGGCCCCGCCGGAGAGCTTGGGGCCGACGATCGTGCTGGAAGTGATCCCGAGCCGGCAAGTGGAGGTGCCGGGGCAGGCCACCACATTGTCGCCCGCCGCGGGCTCCTTGAGTCCCAGTGCCGCCAGGTCGCTGCGCAATGCGGCGAGCCGCGGCGCGGGGACGCTCATCAGCATCAGGTTCTGGTCCTGGGTGGTACGAACATCGTCGAGCCCATGCCGTGCGAGCACCTCGGCCAGGCCTCGCAGGGCCTGCGGCTTCAGATCGCCCAGCGGAATCGCGATCGGCAACACATAGTGGCCGGGCTGCTTCTGCGGATACACGCGACGCGGCGCGCCGGGCCCCGGCGCTTCTGCCGCTATCCCCGGACGCCAAACCCCTTTCGGGTAGTCCTGGGCGCCAAGGGCCGTTTTTACCCGCACCAGTTCCTCGCGGTATTTTTGCACGAAGCCCTCGGGGCCGAAGCGGTCCACCAGGAACTTGATGCGCGACTTGGCGCGCTTGGTGCGGTCCGAGTAGCGGTTGTGGAGCGCCACCAGCGCTTCCATGCTGAGCAGCAGGTCTTTTTCCTCGATGAAGGGCTCCACGACGATGGCTTCGTGGGGCTTGTGGCCCAGACCGCCGCCGGCAAGAACCTTGAAGCCGAAACGGCCATCCTGGCGCACTGCCACCACGCCCAGATCGTGCAGCAGGCTCTGGGCGCAGTCCGCCTCGCAGCCCGAGAAACTGATCTTGAACTTGCGCGGCAGCTGCTGGTTGAGCGGATTGCGAAGGAAATGGGCTACGGCGCCGTTGAGGTGCGTGGTCACGTCCACGTGCTCGCGCGGGCAGACGCCCGCCAGCGGGCAGGCGGTAATGTTGCGGATGGTGTTGCCGCAGGCTTCGCGGGTGGTGAGACCCGCTTCCGCAAGCCGCGCCATGGCAGCGGGGCTGTGCTCCAGGGGGATGTAGTGGACCTGGATGTCCTGGCGCGTGGTAATGTGCGCAGTCTGGTGCTGGGAGTAGCGCTCCACCACGTCGGCGATGGCATTCAGGCGCTCGCCGTCGAGCTTTCCGCCCGGCACCTTGATGCGCAGCATGTTCACGCCTTCCTGGCGCTGGCCATAGACTCCGTGTTGGAGCCGGATGGCGGTGAAGCGCTCGGGGTCGAGACTGCCTGAGGCGAAATCGGCCACCACTTCTCCGAAGCGCTGGATCTCGTCACGGTCTGCCAGGTTGTTCAGTTCGATCATGGGTTCCCCTCGATGCTTTGGAATGTCAGAAACACTTTTTCACCAGACCAGCCTGCCGCCCACCAGGATAAGTACCGCGGCGAGCGCCGGCCGCAGCACCCGGTCGGGCACGCCGGCCGCCAGGCGGCTCCCGAAGTAGATGCCCGGCAACGAGCCGATCAGCAGGCTCGAGAGCAGCGGAACGTCGACGTGGCCCAGGGTCGCGTGGCCAAGGCCGGCGACCGCGGTGAGCGGCACGGCGTGGACGATATCGGTGCCCGCGATGCGCACGGCGGAAAGGTCCCGGTAAAGGAACAGCAGCGCCGCCGCCCCCAGGGCGCCCGCGCCGACCGAGGAAATCGTGACCAGGGCGCCGAGCACCACGCCGACGGTGACGGTGGCGAAGGCCCTGGTCCGGCCGCGCGGCGCGCGGGCCTCGAAAGTCGTGCGTTCACCGCGGCGCTTGATCCATTCGTGGCCGAGCAGCACCAGCGCGGTGAGCACCAGCGCCACGCCCAGGGTGGTGTTGATCAACGCGGTGACGTCGCGGCCGATGCTTTCCAGGTGCCGCAGGAGTAAGGTGGCGGCCAGCGCCGAGGGCACGCTGCCGGCAGCGAGCAGCCCGGCGATGGTCCAGTCCACGGTCCGCTGCCGGGCGTGAACCGCCCCGCCGCCGGTCTTGGTGACGGCGGCGTATAGCAGGTCGGTGCCCACGGCAACGACGGGGGTGATCCCGAAGCCGAGGACCAGGATGGGGGTCATCAGGGAGCCCCCTCCGACGCCTGTCACGCCGACGATGAAGCCGACCGCCAGGCCGGCGAATGAATAGCTGAAATCCATATGCTCCGCATGCTAACAACGGGGGCATATGTTTCAAAAGAATATTGTGTTACATTGTTATAACCAAGTGTTATTAAGACCGTCCCCGATTCCCGATGAAGATCCAGCAACTCAGGTACCTGTGCGAAGTGGCGCGGCGGGGGCTCAACGTCTCCGAAGCGGCCGAGACGCTTCACACCTCCCAGCCCGGCATCAGCAAGCAGATCCGGCTGCTGGAGGAGGAACTGGGGGTCGAAGTCTTCGTGCGCAACGGCAAGCGCATCACCGCGGTCACCGAGCCGGGCCGCGCCATTCTGGCCATTGCCGAGCGCATCCTGCAGGAGGCGCGGAACCTGAAGCGGGTGGGGGAAGAGTTTTCCCAGGAAACCGCGGGCACCTTCACGGTCGCCACTACCCACACCCAGGCCCGTTATGCCCTCCCGGCGGTGGTGGAGCGTTTCATCAAGCGCTATCCCAAGGTACGGCTCTCACTCATGCAGGGCAATCCGACCCAAATCGCCCAGCATGTCATCGCGGGAGAGGCCGACATCGCAATTGCCACGGAGGCGCTGGAGTCCTTTGACGAGCTGGTGTCGCTTCCCTGCTACCAGTGGAACCGCTGCGTGGTCGTGCCGCCGAAACATCCGCTGCTGAAGGTCAAGCCCTTGACGCTGGAGGCCATCGCCCGCTACCCCATCGTCACCTATGATTTTGCGTTCACCGGGCGTTCCCAGCTGCAAAAAGCGTTCGACCAGCGGGGCCTCGACCCCAACGTGGTGCTCACCGCCATTGACGCGGATGTGATCAAGACCTACGTGGAGCTCGGACTGGGAGTCGGAATACTGGCCGAGATGGCGTTCGACCCGAAACGTGACAAGGGACTCCAGGCCATCGACGCGAGCCACCTGTTCGAGTCGAGCACCACCCGCATCGGGCTGCGGCGCGGGGACTACCTGCGGGCCTACGTGTACGATTTCATCGAGCTGTTCGCGCCCCAGCTCGCGCGCAGGATCGTCCAGGCGGCGATGGAGGCGCGGGGATCGGATTACGAGCTTTGAAATTCTGGCCGTCCCCTGGGATGGAGGGGAGCGGGGCCTGAGGACCGGCTACCGCGGACCGTAATGCAGCACCATGAGATGCTCGGCGCGCAACTCCACCGATGCGTACATGCGCCCCTTCTCGTCGCTGAACTCCACCTCGAACACCCCGGGAGCAATCATGTCCTTCACGGTGCCCACCTGGCCGCGGCATAGATGCTTGCCGGGGAGGTCCTCCGTCACGGCAACCGTGTCTAGGAAACGGATCAGTTCGGGCATGGGCGCACGTTCCCGGCCGATAACTTCATTCTAGTTCAGCCGGTGGCGCAAGCCCGCGCACGGTCAGGAGCGGGATGGGTCCGATTCGCGCTATTCCGCCGCCCGGTGGGTGAAATCCCGGAGGCGGAATCCCAGCATCCACAGCAGCCCGAAATAGACGCCGGCGCCGAGCGCGATGATCCAGCCGAGCTTCAGCGCGCGGCTTGCCACCGTGCCGGCGAGCCAGTCGGCGTCGGGCCCGGCGGAGAACCACAGGGCGGCGCCCATGGCGGTGACCGCGAGCGCGACCTTGGCAAGGAAGGTGCGCCAGCCGGGAAGTGGCCGGTAGATCTCGCGCCGGCGCAGTCCGCGGTAGAGCAGGCCGGCATTGAGGCACGCGCCGAGGCCGATGGCCAGTGCCAGCCCCGCATGCCGCAACGGCAGGATGAAGGCCAGATTCATGAGCTGGGTGGCGACGAGAGTGACCACCGCGATCTTCACCGGCGTCCTGATGTCCTGCCGGGCGTAGAACCCGGGCGCGAGGACCTTGACCAGGATGATGCCGAGCAGCCCTACGCTATAGGCCACCAGCGCCTGCCGGGTCATCCACACGTCCGCGTCGCTGAAAGCTCCATGGTGGAACAGAGTGGCGATCAGCGGCACTCCCAGCACCGCCAGGGCGAGGGCCGCCGGCACCGTGAGCAGAACGGTGAGGCGCAGTCCCCAATCCAGCAGTTTCGCGTATTCCTCGGGACTCTGGTCCGAGTGATGCTTGGCGAGCGAGGGCAGCAGGATCGTGCCCAGCGCCACGCCCAGCATGCCGCTCGGGAACTCCATCAGGCGGTCCGCGTAGTACAGCCACGACACGCTCCCCGTAACCAGGAACGAGGCGAAAATGGTGTTAATGAGCAGCGAAATCTGGCTGATGGAAACGCCGAAGACGGCCGGCGCCATGAGCTTGAGGATGCGGCGCACGCCTTCATCCATCAGCAGCCTGAACCGGGGCAGCAGGCCCAGCCGGACCAGGAAAGGCACCTGCAGGGCGAGCTGCAGTATTCCACCGATGAACACGGCCCACGCCAGCGCCATCACCGGCGCCTCCAGCCGCGGCGCGAGGGCCAGCGCGCAGACGATGAACGAGACGTTGAGCAGCACCGGCGTGAAGGCCGGCACCGAAAACCGGCTGTAGGTGTTGAGGACGCCGCCTGCCAGCGCCGTCAGCGAAATGAACAGGATGTAGGGGAAGGTGATCCGCAGCAGTTCCACCGTAAGCTGGAACTTGGCGGGCACCGCGGAGAATCCGGGGGCGCTGACATAGACGATCAGGGGAGCGGCGGCGATGCCGAGGAGGGTGACCGCGAACAGCGCCACAAACAGCCAGCTGGCCACGTGATCCACCAGCACCCGGGTCGCATCGTGCCCGCGTTGATTCCTGTATTCGGCGAGCACCGGGACAAAGGCCTGGGAAAAGGCCCCCTCCGCAAACAGCCGCCGCAGCAGATTGGGAAGCCGGAAGGCGACGAAGAAGGCGTCGGTGGCGAGCCCTGCCCCGAACACCCGGGCGATGATCACGTCGCGCACGAAACCCAGGATGCGGGATGCGAGCGTCATGCCGCTGACGGTCGCGAGGGCTTTGAGCAGGTTCATGAATCCGCGGGTTTTTGCTTATTTGCGAGTCTGCATCATATAGGCAAACGTCCCGGCACAGTAGCCTGCGACGGCTTGCCCCGGAGTCCGGATTGCCTTGCAAAAATAGGCAAATATACGTATCATGCCGCATTTTTCCGGGACCGCCCGGAGGCGTTTCGAGGAGTTTTTCATGGCAAACATCAAGTCGGCCCGCAAGCGGGCGCGGCAGAACGAGAAGCGGCGCCAGCACAACGCCAGTCTGCGCACAGAATTCCGTACTGCCATCAAGAAGGTGAAGAAGGCGATCGAGTCCGGCGACAAGGCGGCCGCGCAGGGCCTGTTGCGGGAAGCGGCCAGCACCGTGGATTCGGTGGCCGACAAGAATGTGATCCACAAGAACAAGGCCGCCCGCGGCAAGAGCCGGCTGGCCGCCGCCCTCAAGGCGATGGCATAACCGGATCACCGGCAGAGATTCGCGAGGGCCCGGGCGAGAGCCTGGGCCCTTTGCTTTGGGGGGTTCGGTGCCGGGGCGATTACTGGCCGGATGCGTCGAGTTTCCCGAGCAGCTCGATCGGCGCAGCCCGCACCCTGAGCTCGTTGTCCCGCGCGAAACCCTTGAGGTAGTGGTAGGCCCCGGGCTCGATGTCGAGGAGCTTGCGGCTCACCACCACGCATTTCACCCCGTCCACGGCAATCGGCTTCACGTAATGGGAATAGGTGAGGCGCTGGTCGGCCCCGAACACCGAGAGCATACCGCACACGCGCTCGGCCCAGTCGCTCGGCCGGAAGCGGCTCCCGGCGAGGGTGGTGCCTTCGATGAGAAAGTCCTGGGGGTCGCTCGGCATGGGCTGATAGCGCAAGTCTTATATATTATATCAGACTTGCCTTCCGTAACGTCAGGTCCGCTTCGCCGGAGCCGCACTCCATCCCTTTCCGAACTTAGCCGGCCCGGTCAACTATTATCCAAGCCATTGAAATTAATTATCAAAAATCCACTGAAGGGTATCGCGCAGGGGCGGGGGCCGGGGCTGCCCCGCAGGAGCCGGTCCGGGCGGCCAAAAAAAAGCGCCTTCGGTTTGCCGGCTATCGGACCGGCTGTTGGGTGCCGCGCCTGAGGGTTTCGGTGATGGCGGAGACGACGTCCACCGGCAGCGGGAACACGATGGTGTTGGTCCTGTCGCCGGCAATCTGGGTGAGGGTCTGCAGGTACCGCAGCTGCATGGCCTCGCTCTGGCGCGAAAGCATCTGGGCCGCCGCCAGCAGCTTCTCGGAGGCCTGGAGTTCCCCCTCGGCGTGGATCACCTTGGCGCGCCGCTCGCGCTCGGCTTCGGCCTGACGGGCAATCGCCCGTATCATGGTTTCGTTCAGATCCACGTGCTTGAGCTCCACGTTGGAAACCTTGATGCCCCAGGCGTCGGTCTGCACGTCCAGCGTCTTCTGGATGTCAACGTTGAGCTTCTCGCGCTCGGCGAGCATTTCGTCCAGCTCGTGCTTGCCCAGCACCGAGCGCAGAATGGTCTGGGCCAGCTGGCTGGTGGCGGCAAGAAAATTCTCCACCTGGATGATGGCCTTCTGCGGGTCCATGACCCGGAAGTAGATCACCGCGTTCACCTTGACCGACACGTTGTCGCGGGAAATCACGTCCTGGGACGGCACGTCCATCACCACGGTGCGCAAGTCCACCCGCACCATCTGCTGCAGGCCCGGAATCACCAGGATCAGCCCCGGCCCCTTCACCTTCCAGAATTTGCCCAGCATGAATACCACACCGCGCTCGTATTCGCGCAGGATGCGGAACGACATGAACAGCACGATGGCGACCAGTACCAGCAGGGTGCCGAAGCTGAAATCGAACAGCATGGGAGGCTCCTTTCAGTTCAGTGTTCTTCGGGAGAAACGGTAAGGGTGAGGCCGTCGATCGCGGTTACCCGCACCCGCTGTCCTGCCGTGAGGGGCGTGGCGCTTTTTACGGTCCAGATCTCGCCCTGGACCCGGGCCAGACCCTCGCCCGCCGAGCCCTCCAGGACCTCGCCCACGGCCCCGATCATCTGCTCGCGGCCGCTCACCACCGGCCGGCGCCGGGCCTTCAACGCAGCGCCCACCACGAAGAACAGGAAGAGCGCGCTGGTGGCGGCCACCGCGCCGATCACCGGCCAGGCGATGGCGTAGCCGGGCACCTCGGTGTCGATGAGCATCACCGAGCCGATGACGAAAGCGATGACCCCGCCCACGCCCAGCGATCCGAAAGCGGGGAAAAACAGCTCCGCCACCATGAAGGCGATGCCGAGCACGATGAGCGCGAGCCCCGCGTAGCTCACGGGCATCAGCTGGAACGCGAACAGGGCGAGCAGCAGGCAGATCGCGCCCGCCACTCCCGGGAGCACGTAGCCGGGGTTGGAAAACTCGAAGAACAGGCCATAGATGCCGATGAGCAGCAGGATATACGCGATATTGGGATCGGTGATGAACCCCAGAAGCTCTGTGCGCCAGTCAGGGTTGATCTGTTCCACCCTGGCCCCGGTGGTCTCGAGCTTCCGCTCCTCGCCCAGCACCGCAAGCTTCTTGCCTTCCAGCTGCCTGAGCAGGTGGGCGGCGTCATCGGCAATGTATTCGATAACGTTGAGTTCCAGCGCTTCCTTCGCCGACAGGCTTACGGCTTCCCGTACCGCACGCTCCGCCCATTCGGCGTTGCGTCCCCGCATCTGGGCGAGTCCCCGGATGTAAGCCGCAGCATCGTGGGTCATTTTCTTGCTCATGGCATCCATGGGCACGGAGTCCCTGCCGCGGGCGCCTTTCTCGTCCTTGTCCGCCTTGTCCCCGGCCTCCTTGTCCCTGGGCCGTTCCGGCGGCCCGCCGGGCGGCCCGCCGATCTGGACCGGTGTCGCCGCACCCAGGTTGGTTCCCGGGGCCATGGCCGCGATGTGGGCGGCGTAGAGGATGTAGGTGCCGGCGCTGGCCGCCCGGGCGCCGCCTGGCGCGACGAAGGCGGCGACCGGCACGGGAGAGCCGAGGATGCCCTTGATGATCTGGCGCATGGAGGTGTCCAGACCGCCCGGTGTGTCCATCTGCAGCACCACGAGCTGGGCGCCCTGTTTTTCGGCGCGCTTCAGGCCCCGGATCACGAAATCCGCGCTCGCCGGGCCGATGGCTCCGGTGACCGGCAGCAGAACCACCGGTGCCGGACCCGCTTGCGCGACGCCCGCCACAAATCCGAAGATCAACGCGACGAAAATCCCTCTCATGCCAACACGCCTCCTGCCTCAAGCATACACCCGAATACGCCTGTTTTTTGTTTGACCGCGGCGACCCGGAGGCAATCCCGCGCCGGGGGTTGCAATGGGCCCGGATTTGGCGCATAAAGCGGGTTTTTCGATTCCCCGCGACATGCGCAAGCCCGCCAGCCGGGTGCTGGTCATCAACGACGAAAAGCTGGTTCTCCGGGATCTCCTGAAGGGACTGAACGCGGCCGGGCGCTCCCTCGACAATCCCCTCGGCATCAGCTTTACCGGCGTCACCACCGCGCGCGGGGCGCTGACCGCCATCGAGGAGGATGGCGACCTCCAGGCGGTGGTCGTGGACGACACGCTCTACACCCTGACCAACAGCGCGGGCGGCTCTCGCACCCTGCAGATGTCGGCGCTGGAGCTGGTGCAGCGGATCACGCGCCTGCGGCCCGAGCTCGACGTCTACATCATGATCGCCCAGGAGCAGGAGGACCAGGTGGTGGACGCGCTGTTCACCGAGGCGGTGGACGGCTACTTCTACCGGGAGGAGCGGGACTACCGGGGGTGGTACCGCATTCTCAACGCAGAAATCCAGGAGAAGGCCAAGACCCCGTTCTACGACCAGCTGAAAAGCTACGTGCTGATGGCCAAGGACGCCTGGCACACCCCGGGGCATTCCTCCGGGGAGTCGCTGCGCGACAGCCCCTGGGCCTCGGATTTCCACGGGTTCATGGGCGACCACGTGTTCGATGCCGACCTGTCGGTGTCAGTGCCCATGCTGGATTCGCTGATGGAGCCGACCGGGGTGATCCTGGAGGCCCAGAAGCTGGCGGCCAAGGCCTTCGGGGCGCGGCGCACCTTCTTCGCCACCAACGGCTCCTCCACCGCCAACAAGGTGATTCTGCAGACGCTGATCGCGCCCGGGGAGAAGCTGCTGCTCGACCGCAACTGCCACAAATCCGTGCATCACGGGGTGGTACTTTCCGGCGCCCACCCGGTGTATCTCGACTCCTCGGTCAATCGGAAATACGGGGTCTACGGCCCGGTGCCGAAGCGAACGATCCTCAAGGCGATCAAGGACCATCCGGATGCCCAGTGCCTGATCCTTACTTCCTGCACCTACGATGGGCTGCGCTACGACCTGGAGCCGATCGTCAGGGCGGCCCACGCCAAGGGCATCAAGGTGGTGGTGGACGAAGCCTGGTACGGCTTTGCCAGGTTCCATCCTGTTTTCCGGCCCACTGCGCTCGAGGCGGGTGCCGACTACGTGACCCAGAGCACTCACAAGGTGCTGTCGGCGTTTTCCCAGGCCAGCATGATCCACGTGAACGATCCCGGGTTCAACGAGCACATCTTCCGGGAAAACTTCAACATGCACACCTCCACCAGCCCCCAGTACGGGATCATCGCCAGCCTGGACGTGGCCCGCAAGCAGGCGGTGATGGAGGGCTACAAGCTGCTCGCTCGCACGCTGCAGCTGTCGGGGGAACTGCGGGAGAGCATCAACGCGACCGGAGTGTTCCGGGTGCTGGAGCTGGAGGACCTGCTTCCCGACGAGGTGAAGAAGGACGGCGTCCGGCTCGATCCCACCAAGGTCACGGTGGACATCTCGCGCTGCGGCTACACGGTGGAGGAGCTGCAGCGGGAGCTGTTCGAGCGCTACAACATCCAGGTCGAGAAATCCACGTTCAACACGCTGACGCTCCTGCTCACCATCGGGACCACCCGCAGCAAGGTCTCGCGCCTCTACGATGCCCTGATGCGTATCGCACGCGAGGGGCGCTCGCTGCGCCGGATCTACCGGGCGCCGGAGATTCCTGGCTTCACCGAGCTCAGGTTCCTCCCGCGGGACGCGTTCTACTGCGGGGGCGAGCCGGTGCCCCTGCTCGACGAGCAGGAGAAAGTGAACCCGGTACTGGCCGGGCGGGTGTGCGCGGACCAGATCGTGCCCTACCCGCCGGGAATACCGGTGCTGGTCCCGGGCCAGCTCATTACCGCCGAGATCGTCCAGTACCTGGTGGGGCTGCTACGCTCCCAGAAGCGGGTGGAGATCCACGGCATCGTGTACGACGGGTATCTGCCCTGCCTGCGGGTGCTGACTCCCAGGGAGGAGAAGGATCTGCGCAAGCTCGGCATCACCTGCGCGACCTCTCCGGTTCCGGCGCGCCGGGGCGCCCGAAAAGCCTTGCGCTGACGGGGCCATTCGTACCAAAATGACGCTTTCCCAGAACCCAGCACACGGCGGCCCCGGCCGCCGTGTGCGTTTGTTTTTGGCAAAAGAATGTCATACCTGATGGACACCTATGCCCGTCTTCCCGTCGGATTCGTCCGCGGCGAAGGGGTCTGGCTGTGGGACGAAAACGGCAGGCGCTATCTCGACGCGGTGTCCGGCATTGCCGTGGCCGGCATTGGCCACGCCCATCCGCGTCTCGCCAAGGCGCTCGCGGAGCAGGCGGCAACCCTGATCCACACTTCCAACCTTTACCGGGTTCCCAAGCAGGAGGAACTGGCGGAGCGCCTGTGCGCGCTGTCCGGAATGGACAAGGTCTTCTTCTGCAATTCCGGGGCCGAGGCCAACGAGGCGGCGATCAAGCTGGCGCGCCTGTGGGGCCACCGCAAGGGCATCGAGATCCCCAACATCATCGTGATGGAAAAGGCGTTCCACGGGCGCACCATGGCCACTCTTACCGCCACCGGCAGCCGCAAGGTGCAGGCGGGATTCGAGCCGCTGCTGACGGGGTTCGCACGGGTTCCCTACAACGATGTGCCGGCCGTGGCCCAGGTGGGCAGCCACAACAAGAATGTGGTCGCGGTGCTGGTGGAGCCCTACCAGGGCGAGGGGGGTGTGCAGGTGCCGGAGAAGAGCTACCTCGAAGGGCTGAGAAAAGTCTGCGATGAGAACGGCTGGCTGCTCATGCTGGACGAGGTGCAGTGCGGGCTCGGGCGCAGCGGGAAGTGGTTCGCCTTCCAGCATACCTCCGTCAAGCCCGACGTAATGACGCTCGCCAAGGGGCTGGGCTCCGGCGTGCCGGTCGGCGCCTGCCTCGCGGCCGGGGAGGCGGGAGAGGTATTCAAGCCCGGCAACCACGGCTCCACCTTCGGCGGGCAGCCGTTCGCCTGCGCCGCGGCGCTCACCACGCTCGCCATCATCGAGGACGAGCGGCTTATGGCCCGAGCCACGGATATCGGCGCGTCGATGCTGGGAGCGTTCGCGGACCGGCTGAAGGGCATCGTGGGCGTGACCCAGGTGCGCGGCCAGGGCCTCCTGCTTGGCATCGAACTCGACCGCCCGTGCGGCGACCTGGTAAAGGCCGCCTTGGAACGGGGACTTCTCATCAACGTGACCTCCGACAACGTGATCCGCCTGCTGCCGCCGCTCACGATCAAGCCGGCCGAGGCGCAGCAGGTGATAGACACGGTGTGCGATCTCGTGACCCGGTTCCTTTGCGCCAGAAGCGCGGCGTAGAACACAGGAGGTGAAACGTGAAGTGTGAAGCGACGAGCGTTTCCGCCCCGATCATGGCGCGCGTCCCCTCGCACGCCTGACGTTCCACGGTTTCCCGACCATGGCAATCAGGCATTTTCTCCAGTTCAAGGATTTCTCGCGGCAGGACTTCGAGCACCTGTTCCGGCGCACGCACTGGATCAAGGACAGGTTCAAGCGCTACGAGCGCTACTGGCCCCTCGAGGACCGCACCCTGGTGATGATCTTCGAGAAGCAGTCCACCCGTACCCGCCTGTCGTTCGAGGCCGGCATGCACCAGCTGGGAGGCGCGGCGATCTTTCTCTCGACCCGGGATTCCCAGCTCGGGCGCGGCGAGCCGGTGGAGGACGCCGCCGAAGTGATCTCGCGCATGTGCGACATCGTGATGATCCGCAGCTTCGAGCAGGACATCGTCGAGCGCTTCGCCGCCCACTCCCGGGTGCCGGTGATCAACGGGCTCACCAACGAGTACCATCCCTGCCAGATCCTGGCCGACATCTACACCTTCATCGAGCACCGCGGCGACGTCGCCGGGCGGACCGTGGCGTGGATCGGGGACTCCAACAACGTGTGCAACACCTGGCTGCAGGCGGCGGAGGTGTTCGACTTCAATGTCCACGTGTCGACGCCCCCGGGATACGAAGTGGAGCCGGAGCGGGCGGGACTCTACGGCACCGACCATTACGAGGAATTTGCCGACCCCCACGACGCGGTGCGCGGTGCGGACCTGGTCACGACCGACGTGTGGACCAGCATGGGTTTCGAGGCCGAAAACGAGGAGCGCAGGCGCGACTTCGAGCACTGGCAGGTGGACCCCGAGATGATGAAGCTGGCCGGGCCGGACGCGCTGTTCATGCACTGCCTGCCCGCCCACCGCGGAGAGGAAGTGGCATCCGAAGTGATCGACGGCTCCCAGAGCGTGGTGTGGGACGAGGCCGAGAACCGGCTGCATACCCAGAAGGCGCTGATGGAATATCTGCTTCTTGGACGGGTAGAAGAAAAACCTTGAAACGCAAAGACGCAAAGGACGCAAAGGTGTCCGACGACAATCCGGCCGTCTTTGCGGTCTTTGCGCCTTTGCGTTGGATGGGTTTGCCTTTCTCTGTACCCTTGTGGTTAACGTAAAGCGAGTGACGATGAGCAAGGTCAAAAAAGTGGTGCTCGCCTACTCGGGCGGGCTGGACACCTCGGTCATCCTCAAGTGGCTGCGGGACGTCTACCAGTGCGAGGTGGTGACTTTCACCGCCGACATCGGCCAGGGCGAGGAACTGGAGCCGGCGCGGGCCAAGGCGAAGCAATTCGGCGTGAAGGAAATCTTCATCGACGATCTGCGCGAGGAATTCGTCCGGGACTTCGTGTTTCCGATGTTCCGGGCCAATGCCATCTACGAGGGCGAGTACCTGCTCGGCACGTCCATCGCCCGGCCGTTGATCGCCAAGCGCCAGATCGAGATCGCCCGCAAGGTCAAGGCGGACGCGGTGGCCCACGGCGCCACCGGAAAGGGCAACGACCAAGTGCGCTTCGAGCTGGGCTATTACGCGCTCGAGCCCAACATCCGGGTGATCGCCCCCTGGCGCGAGTGGGACCTCACCTCCCGCGAAAAGCTCCTGGCCTACGCGGAAACCCATGGCATCCCGGTGGAGATGAAAAAGAAGAAGGGTTCCCCCTACAGCATGGACGCGAACCTGCTGCATATCTCCTACGAGGGGCGCATCCTGGAAGACCCGGCGAAGGAGCCGGAGGAATCCATGTGGCGCTGGACGGTGTCTCCCGAGAAGGCGCCGAACAGGGCCGAGTACCTGGACCTGGCGTTCCGCAAGGGCGACATCGTCGCCGTGAACGGCAAGAAGCTTCCTCCTGCGAAGGTGCTGGAAACCCTCAACCAGCTGGGCGGCAGGCACGGCATCGGTCGCCTCGACCTGGTGGAAAACCGCTTCGTGGGCATGAAGTCCCGGGGCTGCTACGAAACCCCCGGCGGCACCATCATGCTGAAGGCCCACCGGGCCATCGAGTCCATTACCCTGGACCGGGAAGTGGCGCACCTCAAGGATGACCTGATGCCGCGCTACGCCGCTCTCATCTACAACGGCTACTGGTGGAGCCCGGAGCGCGTGGCGCTGCAGACCCTCATCGACCAGACCCAGCAGGTGGTGAACGGCTGGGTGCGGGTCAAGCTCTACAAGGGCAACGTCATCGTGGTGGGCCGGGACTCGAAGACCGATTCGCTGTTCGACCCGACCATCGCGACCTTCGAGGAAGACCAGGGCGCCTACAACCAGGCCGACGCGGCGGGATTCATCCGGCTCAATGCGCTGCGCATGCGTATTGCGGCCAATCTGAAGCGAAAGAAAAGCTGAAACGCAAAGGCCGCAAAGGTCGCAAAGAAAAGTTTCGATTTCCTGTTTTCTTGGCGCTCTTTGCGTCTTTGCGTTGAAAAGGAAGCCTCATGTCCCAGTTCGATAACGTCAGCGTCATCAACAAGGCCAATGTCTATTTCGAAGGCAAGTGCGTCAGCCACACGGTGCTGTTTCCGGACGGGACGAAGAAGACCGTCGGCGTGATTTTCCCGAGCACGCTCACCTTTTCGACCTCGGCGCCTGAAGTGATGGAACTGAATGCCGGGAAATGCCGCATCCGCCTCAAGGGCGAGACCGGATGGAAGGTCTACGAGGCGGGCCAGAAGTTCAGCGTGCCGGGCAACTCCAGCTTCGACATCGAGACCCTGGAGACCCTGGACTACGTCTGCCACTTTGTGTAACAGGGGAGGAGAACATGCCGTCGTTCGACATCGTGTCCCAGGTGGACAAGCAGGAAGCGAAAAACGCCGTTGACCAGACCAACAAGGAAATCTCCAACCGCTTCGATTTCAAGGGCTCCGACGCCCGGGTCGAGCAGGCCGAGCTGGCGCTCACGGTGTTTGCCGACGACGACTTCAAGCTGAAGCAGGTGCTCGATGTGCTGAACGGCCGGCTCAGCAAGCGCGGCATCGACCTGCGGGCGCTGGAGCCGGGCGGCGTCGAGAAGATCAGCGGCAACAAGGTGAAGCAGGCGGTCACGGTCAAGGTCGGCATCCCCAGCGACAAGGCCAAGAACATCGTCAAGCTCATCAAGGACAGCAAGCTCAAGGTCCAGGCCAGCATCCAGGGCGACGCGGTGCGGGTGGCCGGCGCCAAGAAGGACGTCCTGCAGGAAGCGATCCAGCTGGTGCGGAAATCGGTGTCCGATATTCCGGTCCAGTTCATCAATTTCCGGGATTGAACCGGGCGGAACCACGCAGTGGGTTCCGCCAAATCAATCAATTGGCGCAACCGGCATTGCCGTTGCGTCCTACGCCTTGAGCCCCCTGATCCAGCGCTCGTAGAGCCGGTCCGCCAGGCGATTCAGGGCGTTCACCCGCGACGCCAAGTCCACCTGCATGGCCTCGGGGCTCTGCACCGACGGCCCGAGGTGGCGGCGAACCCCTTCTTCCTCGGCCTCGCACCAGGTCTTCACCATTTCCTCGGTCATTTCCACGTGGCACTGCAGGCCCAGGTGGGGACCCAGGGCGAAGGCCTGGTTCTCGCACCAGGGGCTCGACAGGATCAGCGTCGAGCCCGGTGGCAGGCTGAAGGTCTCCCCGTGCCAGTGAAAGCAGGGGAACCGCTCCAGCCCGTCGAACCACTCGCGCGCCACCGGGTTGCCGGGAACGGTGACGTCTCCCCAGCCGATTTCCTTCACCCGGTTGTGGGTCACCTGGCCGCCCAGGGCCTTGGCGATGAGCTGTCCCCCGAGGCAATGCCCGAGCAGCGGGACGTCCGCGTCCCTGGCCTCGCGGATCAGCTCCAGGACCGGTGGAATCCAGGGTAGGTCGTCATTCACGCTCATGGGGCCGCCCATGAACACCAATCCGCTGAAATCCCCGACGTTTCCGGGAACCGCCTCCCCTTGGTCTATCCTGAGGAGTCGCCAGGGGATGGAGCGGGCCTCCAGGAAAGTGGCAAAATAGCCTGGTCCCTCGGTGGGGAAATGGCGGAAGATGGCGATCGGTTTCATGTCCTTTGATTTCTCCCTCAAGAAACTCCGGATCAATTTTATCGTTGCCGCCGCGGCCCTGTCATGGTTTCCTGCAGCGCCGGCCGCGGAGATCCAGGTGATCGGCCTCATGGGCGGCAAGGCCGTGCTGGTGATCGACGGGGGACGCCCGCGCACCCTGAGCGTGGGCCAGACCAGCCCGGAGGGGGTGAAACTGATTTCCACCGACAGTGGGGCCGCCGTGGTGGAAATCGCCGGCAAGCGGCAGACGCTTTCGCTGGGACAGGCGGGCTACGCGGCTTCGGCGGCGCCTTCCAGCGGAAAGACCGTTCTGGTTGCCGATTCCCAGGGCCATTTCATCACCACCGGAACCATCAATGGCGTGTCGGTCCGGTTCGTCGTGGACACCGGCGCCACCTTTATTTCCATGAGCAGTGAGCAGGCGCGGCGCCTTGGCCTCAGCTACGCCGCGGGGGAGCGCGGCCTCACGACCACGGCCAACGGCGTGGTGCCGACCTACCGGGTGAAGCTGGACACCGTGCGGATCGGGGATATCACGCTGCATGCGGTGGACGGTGCGGTCCTGGAAGGTCCGAATCCCCCCATCGTCCTGCTCGGCATGAGCTTTCTCAACCGGGTTGAAATGAAGCGCGATGGCGAGAGCATGACCCTGACCAAGCGCTTCTAGGAACGGCTCGTCGCAATTGAAAAGGGGCGCAGCCGCGCCCCTTCTTGCCGGACCGGGGACGACCAACTAGCTCCCGCAGTTCCCTCCGGGCTTGTTCCGGTCGCGCTCGATCAGCGCGTACGCGGAATGGTTGTGGATGGACTCGAAATTCTCCGCCTCGACCAGATAGGCGTCGATGCGCTCGTCCTTGTTCAGAACTGCGGCCACGTCCCGCACCATGTCTTCCACGAACTTGGGGTTGTCATAGGCCCGCTCGGTGACGTATTTCTCGTCGGTGCGCTTGAGCAGCCCGTAGAGCTCGGAGGACGCCTGGTCCTCCACCATGCGCACCAGGTCCTCGATCCACACGAAGCCGCTGGTGCGGGCGGTGACCGTGACATGGGAGCGCTGGTTGTGGGCGCCGTAGTCGGAGATCTCCTTGGAACAGGGGCACAGGCTGGTGACCGGCACCACCACCCGCATGGTGAACTGGTAATTCCCGCGGCAGATCTCTCCCATGAAGGTCACGTCGTAGTCGAGCACGCTCTGCACCCCGGACACCGGCGCCGCCTTGGTGATGAAGTAGGGGAAGTTCATTTCGATGTGGCCCGATTCCGCCTCCAGCCGCTCCACCACCTCCCGCAGGATGGATTCGAAGGACTCCACCGAAATTTCGCGCTCGCGGCTGTTGAGGATCTCCACGAAGCGGGACATGTGAGTGCCCTTGAAGTTGTGGGGCAGGTGCACGTACATGCTGAACAGGGCGACCGTGTGCTGCACGCCGCCGCTCTTGTCGGCGACTCGCACCGGGTGGCGTATGGCCTTGATGCCCACCTTGTCGATGGCGATCTGTCGCGAGTCCGGCGCGCTTTGCACGTCGGCGATGGGAGGCGAGAAGGGCTGATTCATGGCAACGGGCTCTCCAGACTGCATATTAGGTTTCGCTTATTATAGCCCCGGGGGATAGTTGAGTAAACTTCTCAACTTTTAATCTGCAGCCGGTCCCGGGGACTGCCGAACGCGGCCAGCCGGGTCCGGATCGCCCGCACCAACCCGTCCTTGTCGAGCCCGCACTGGGCCAGCAACTGGGCCGGATCGCCCTGATCCAGAAAGGCGTCTGGAAGACCGAGTTGCAGCACCGGCACGGCCAGCCCCCTGGATTCGAGGCATTCCAGCACCGCGCTGCCCGCACCGCCCTGGATCGTGTTCTCCTCCACCGTGACCAGCAGGTCGTGGCCCCTGGCGAGCCTGAGGACAAGATCTTCGTCGAGCGGCTTCACGAAGCGCATGTTGGCTACCGTGGCATCGAGTTCGTCGCCGGCCTCAAGCGCCGGCTTCAGCATGCTGCCGAAGGCGAGGAGGGCCATGCGCCGGCCTTCGCGGCGCACTTCGCCTTTTCCGACCGGAATCGCCCGCATTTCCTTCTCGACGGCAACGCCGGGCCCGGTACCCCGCGGGTAGCGCACCGCCGAAGGCATGTCGAGCTGAAACGCGGTGTACAGCATCTGCCGGCACTCGTTCTCGTCGGAAGGCGCCATCACCGTCAGATTGGGGACGCAGCGCAGGTAGGTGAGATCGAAGCTCCCCGCGTGGGTGGGACCGTCGGCCCCCACCAGCCCCGCCCGGTCGATGGCGAACATCACCGGCAGGTTCTGGATCGCCACGTCGTGGATCAGCTGGTCGTAGCCCCGCTGCAGGAACGTGGAATAGATTGCCACCACCGGCTTCAGGCCGTCGCAGGCCAGTCCCGCCGCGAAGGTGATGGCATGCTGCTCGGCGATGCCCACATCGAAGTAGCGGTCGGGGAATTTTTCCGAAAACTTCACCAGCCCCGAGCCCTCCCGCATCGCCGGCGTGATGCCGATCAGCCGCGGGTCCTTCTCGGCCATGTCGCACAGCCAGTCGCCGAAGATCTGGGTGTAGCTCGGCTTGCCCGCGGGCTTGGCGACGATGCCCGCGTCGGGGTCGAACCTGGTCACCCCATGGTAGAGAATCGGCTCCTCCTCGGCGAGCTTGTAGCCCTTGCCCTTGCGGGTAACGATGTGCAGGAACTGGGGGCCCTCCAGCTGCTTGATGTTCGACAGGGTCGGGATCAGCACGTCGAGGTCGTGGCCATCGATGGGGCCGATGTAGTTGAAGCCGAATTCCTCGAACAGGGTGCTGGGCGTCACCATGCCCTTCACGTGCTCCTCGGCGCGCTTGGCGAGCTCCAGCACCGGGGGCGCGACCGACAGCAGCTTCTCGCTCGCCTTGCGGGCGGCGGCGTAGAAGCGGCCCGACATGAGCTTGGCGAGATAGTTGTTGAGGGCCCCCACCGGCGGCGAGATCGACATGTCGTTGTCGTTGAGGACCACCAGCAGGTTGGCATCCATGGCGCCGGCGTTGTTCAGGGCCTCGAAGGCCATGCCGCCGGACATGGCGCCGTCGCCGATCACCGCCACGGTGCGCCGGTCCAGGCCTAGGCGCTTGGCGGCGACCGCCATGCCCAGCGCCGCGCTGATGGAGGTGGAGGAATGGGCGGTGCCGAAGGTGTCGTACACGCTCTCGGCCCGGCGCGGGAAGCCGGCAATGCCCCCCAGCATGCGCAGCCGCGCCATGCCCTCGCGCCGCCCGGTGAGGATCTTGTGGGCGTAGGTCTGGTGGCCCACATCCCACACGACCCGATCGTCGGGCGTGTTGAACACGTAATGCAGCGCGATGGTGAGCTCCACCGTCCCCAGGTTCGAGGACAGGTGCCCTCCGGTGCGGGAGACGGACCCCACCAGGAACTGGCGCAGTTCCTCGGCGAGCTCGTGCAATGCCTTGCGGTCGAGCTTCCTCAGGTCCGCGGGGTCGTGGATGGTATTGAGCAGGTCGTACATCTTCAGAATTTCCGCAGCACGATGAAATCCGCGAGCTGGCACAGGCGTTCGGCGCGGGGGCCGAAGTTTCCCAGGGCCTCCAGGGCGTCGTCCCGCAGGTCGGAGGCCATGTCCCTGGCCGCCGGCACACCCAGCACGCTCACATAAGTGGGTTTGTTCTGCTCCGCGTCCTTTCCCGCGGTCTTTCCCAGGGTCACGGTGCTTGCCTCGCCGTCGAGCACGTCGTCCACCACCTGGAACGCCAGGCCGATGCACTTGGCAAAATGGTCGAGCCGATCGAGCTGCGCCTGGTCCAGGCTGTTGCCGCAGCGCGCACCCATCACTACCGCGGCGCGGATCAGGGCGCCCGTCTTGTGGATGTGCATGAACTCGAGCTCCGGCAGCGACAACGCCTTTCCCACGCTCGCGAGGTCGATGGCCTGGCCGCCGGCCATGCCGCGGGAGCCGCTTGCCGTCGCGAGCAGCCGAACCATCTCCAGCTGGGCCGCGGGGTCGTCGGCCAGGCGGTACTCCGCCAGCAGCTGGAACGCGAGCGCCTGCAGGCTGTCGCCCACCAGCAGCGCGGTCGGTTCATCGTACTCCACGTGACAGGTGGGTTTGCCCCGCCGCAGCACGTCGTCGTCCATGCAGGGCAGGTCATCGTGGACCAGCGAATAGGCGTGGACGATCTCGACCGCCGCCGCCGCGATTTCCACCCGGGCCGGGTCGGCGCCGGCGATTTCTCCCGCCGCGAATGCCAGCAGCGGCCGTACCCGCTTGCCGCCGCCGAGCACCGCGTAGCGCATGGCCTGGTGCAGGCGCCGGGGCGCAATCTCTGCGCCGGGCAGCACCCGGTGCAGGACGGACTCGGTGCGCGATTGCTGGACCCGCGCCCAATCCCGGAAATCAGCGGTTTTCGTCGCCACCGGCGAAGCTCTGAAGCGTATCGGCTTCCAGGATGCGGACCTGCTGCTGCGCCTCCTGCAATGCCGCCTGGCAATACTGGAGCAGCTCCGCGCCCCGTTTGTAGGCGTTGAGCGAGGCCTCCAGCGGGAGTTGCCCGCCCTCCATCGAAGCCACGATGGTTTCCAGCTCGGCGAGAGCGGCTTCGAAACTCCGGGGTTTTTCGGGCTTGGCCTGGCGGGTCATGGGTGCGGCTCCGGGAAACGCTAACCTTAGCGCATTCAAAGGCTTCCGGTCAACGAAAGCAGCCGCCGAAACGCGCTTGCCTTCGCCCTGTCCGGCGCCGGAATCCTTGCCGGAGGCGGCGCCGAGGCCGCGGTGACAACCGGGCCGTGACGGCATGGCGTCAGGTTGCGCCTGCAGGGGAATTGGGAAAGAATACGCCGGATTTCATAGCGTTCGCATTTCAGTACTGTCATGTCGGATTTGGCCAGCGCCGCCCATCTCGCAAAAATACCGGCCCAGGTTCCGGTATCGTGGTATTTCGACCCGGGCGTGTACCGGGCGGAAGTGGCCGCGTTGTTCGACAGCGGTCCCGGCTACATCGGCCATGAGCTGATGGTACCGAAGGCCGGCGATTACTATGCGCTGGACTGGACCGGCAACTCGAAAGTGCTGGTGCGCAACGGCGAAACTGTCGAGCTGCTGTCCAATGTCTGCCGCCACCGCCAGAGCCTGGTGGTAACCGGGCGCGGAAACGCCAGGAGCCTGGTGTGCCCGGTGCATCGCTGGACTTACGGGCTGGACGGAAAACTCCTGGGGGCGCCCCAGTTTCCGAACAATCCCTGCCTCGACCTTGGCAGAACCCCGCTGCAGCGCTGGAACGGGCTGCTGTTCGCCGGCAAGCGCAGCGTGGCGGGGGATCTCGCGGGGCTGACCGCTCTCGACCGGCTTGATTTTTCCGGCTACGCGCTGGCGCGGGTGGACGTGGACGAATATGCCTGCAACTGGAAGACATTCATGGAGGTGTACCTGGAGGTGTACCACGTGGGACCGTACCATCCGGGCCTTGGCCACTACGTGAATGCCGACGACCTGCGATGGGAGTTCGGCGACTGGTACAACGCGCAGTTTCTGGGAATCAACAAGGACCTCAGGGACCCGGGGACGCCGGTGTACAAGCGCTGGCACGAGACCCTGCTGCGCTATACCGGGGGAAAGGTTCCGCGCTTCGGCGCCCTGTGGATGACCTATTTCCCGAATGTCATGCTGGAGTGGTATCCCCACGTGCTGGTGATCAGCACGCTCATCCCGCGGGGGCCGGAAGCCTGCACCAATGTGGTGGAGTTCTACTACCCGGAAGACATTGCCCTGTTCGAGCCTGAATTCGTGGAAACCGAGCAAGCGGCGTTCATCGAGACGGCTCTCGAGGACCGGGAAATCTGCGACCGCATCCATGCCGGCCGCCGGGCGCTGTGGCTGGAGGGCAGGGAGGATGCGGGGCCCTTCCAGTCCCCCATGGAGGACGGCGTGGCGCATTTCCACGAGTTCCTGAGCCGCGAGATCGCTCCGCACCTCTAGCGCGAGAGGTGAGACGCGAGGCATGTATCCCGAAGGTTCCCGCCCACCCTTTCGGGGTCTATCCTTTACCAACTGCCGTTTGCCCAACCGCCGCGCGCCGACTAACATAGAATCATCCACTACGGCAGAACGCGCATGATTACATTTGAGCAAAGCGAGCGGTTGGTCAACGTCGCGGTCCTCGGCGAATTCACCCTCGCCGATTACCGGGAATTCGAGGACCAGGTCAACCACAAGATCAGCTTCGAAGGCAGGGTCAACCTGCTGTTCGACCTGCGGGACATGCTGGACTACACCCTCGATGTCGCGTGGGAGGAAATCAAGTTCAGCCGCCAGCATTCCCGCGATTTCGGCCGGATCGCCGTGGTCACCAGCGACCAGTGGATGGCGTGGAGCGCATGGCTGACGAACCTGTTCGTGGAGGCGGAGGTGCGGGTGTTCGACGACTACGACGAAGCCCGCGGCTGGGTCGCAGAGGAGGAGGGAGAGGAAACCGAGGCGAAAAGCGGAGGGTGAAGTGTGAAGCGAGTCCCCTGTCCTTCCGTCGCAGATCGTTGTTCCCGGCCCCCGGCACCTACCCCCAGCTACTTCTCCATCGAATGCCCTTCACCACACTGATTTCCACCCAGGAACTCGCGCGTCATCTCGACGACCCGTCCTGGATTGTTTTCGATTGCCGGCACGACCTGGCGAATCCTGGCGCGGGACGGCGGGCCTACCTGGGCTCCCATATTCCCGGCGCGTTTTTTCTCCATCTGGACGAGGACCTGTCAGGGCCGCTGACAGGCCGCAATGGCCGGCATCCGCTGCCCGACCCGCGGCGGTTCGCGGCGAGGCTCGGCGAGCTTGGCGCAGGCGGCGCGAAGCAGGTGGCGGCCTACGATGCGGGTGCCGGAATGATGGCGGCGCGGCTGTGGTGGCTGCTGCGCTGGCTCGGCCACGAGCAGGTTGCAGTGCTCGACGGCGGCTATGCCAGGTGGCTGAAGGAGGGGCGGCCCGAAACTGGCGCCGTCCCCGAAGCCCGGCCCTGCCGCTTTCCCGGATTTCCGCGCAGCGACGGCGTGGCGGACGCCGCAACCGTGGCGCGTCATCTCGGCAACCCCGCGGTACGTCTGGTCGACGCCCGGGCCCCCGAGCGCTTCAAGGGCCTCGAAGAGACTCTCGACCCGGTGGCGGGCCACATCCCTGGCGCCATCAACCGCTTTTTCAAGGACAATCTCGACGCAGAGGGCTGCTTCAGGGCCGCCGACGTCCTTCGGAACGAATTCCAGGAACTCCTCGCCGGTGCGTCCTCGGGGCAGGTCGTTCATTACTGCGGCTCCGGCGTGACCGCCTGCCACAATCTTCTCGCCATGGAAATCGCCGGACTTTCCGGGTCCCGGATGTATCCCGGTTCCTGGAGCGAGTGGTGCTCGGATCCCTCGCGTCCTGTGGCGCGCTAATTTTGCCGCCGCAAAAAAAAAGGCGCGGCAGGGCCGCGCCAAAACGGAGGAGGACACTCCGCCACTACCTCTCTTGTTTTTCTTCACAACCTTGCAACACCTCGGCTGGCTGGGACCGGGGTCAGGCCGAAAGGCGCGCCCTGGTCGTCAGCCCGACCGCAACCGGCTCAGATCTCGCCGATCGAGAAGCGTCCGCTCCATTCGACGGCATACTCGTTCCGGGACAGAAAACGGCCCGTAAAGCTGCCATGACCCCGGATGTTCCGGTAGCGCCCGGTGCCGTTCAGGTAGCTCCAGTTTCCGGAAACCAGAAACTTGGGCAGTCCATTGGGGTGCGGGTTGGAAGCGATGCTGCCTTTCCAGCGGGCGATCACGGTGTCGCCGTTCTGGGAGAGCGTGAAATAGCCCTGGGTCGGTCCGTCCGGCCCTTCGTAATCCGCCGGATCCCGGTGCGCCGCGGTGGCGCTTTCCGTGAGCGGAATATTTCCCGCCGCGAGCCCGCCGAACGACGTGGTGAATGTTCCGCGGGCGCACAGGTCGTCGGACCCATGAGTCGAGGCCGCCAGCAGGAAAGAGCTGGCGCTGAATGCAAAGCCGCCGATGCAGCGCTTCATGAACCGCATTTCCCGGCATTCCGATTCAGGTATTCCGAGGTCCACTACCGGCTCCCCAGCCGGATGCCCTCGAGCTGGGTCCTGAGATGGGCCCGGCTTACCACGAGTTCGGCGCACCGGGCACACAGCATTACCCGCCGCGGCAGCCCATATCCGGGGGCCGGCGCCAGGAAGGCTTGGCCGTCGTCCGGTCCGGCGAGCGGCGCCCTGCAGATGGAGTTCGCGCAGGTGTGCGAAGTCCGGGCGGCGGTAGTCTCGGTATTTCCGGCAGGGGCGCCGGAGACCGCGACAGGCCGGCCGGCGCCGGGTCCGGGCTCATCGCTGCGGCGGGACCCGCAGTACCAGCTGAGCGCGACGCCAAAGAGGCCGATGCCGGCAAAGAGTTCGATAATGATCAAATAGGTTTCCATATTGGTTTCCTCGAGTATGGCCCCCGGATTTCCGCAGGTGCCGGGGTGCCCTCCAACGGGCTCAGCGCTCCGCCACAGAACGCGTCTGCTCCCGCTGGGGTCCTGGCGGGGCCGCAGGAACACTCGGGCCGTCGGGGCCGGCTTGCGGCGTCGTCAGTTGACGGGCGGAGGTGCCGGAGGTTTGCGCCGGCGACCAGGCGGTGGAAAATGCCCATTCGATCTGCAGCACCACGAACACGGTCACGGTGGCGACGACGGCGGCCAGCACGATCACGACGGTGGTCGAACGCAGCGGGCGGGATTTACCTTCCTGGTTCATCTCACTCATGGCCGGATCTTGTCCCTGGATTGCGGGCCCTTTTTTGCCGGGCCGGCGCGCAATGCGCGGCCCGTAGAGAAAATTCTGGACGCGCCGGCATGGCCGGTAAATACGACCGATGGCCTAGGACCTTTGGCCGGTCACCGCGCCTGCCGCAGACCCGCGGGAGACGGGGACCGGGATAGGCATGGGTTCCAGGTTGTATTAAACTGCCTCACCGATTCGTCATAGAACGAAGGTCATAGAGGGGGCGCCGGGTTTGCGGGGATGACGCGAAGGCCGGCCAAAATGGCTCCGGGGTTCAGATTTCACTGCCGCGGGCCGCACGCTCAAGGGAGCTCCGTTGAAGATTCTGGTCGTCGATGACCACGCCCTGGTGCGCGAAGGCCTGCGCCATGCGCTGGGCCGGTTGGGCGGCGAAATCGAAGTGATCGAGGCGAGGAGCGGCCAGGAAGCCCTCGATCAGGCCGCGTCCCACCCCGAAGCGGACCTGGTGTTGCTCGACCTGCACCTTCCCGGCGCCGACGGATTCTCGATACTCGACCGGCTGCGCGCCGGATTTCCCGCGCTTCCCGTCATCGTGCTCTCCGGATCGGGTGAACGCAGCGACATGCTCGGCGCCATCGAGCGCGGGGCGATGGGGTTCATTCCGAAATCGGCTTCCAGTGCCGTGATGCTGAGCGCAATGCGCCTGGTGCTCTCCGGGGGCGTTTACCTTCCCCCCGAAGTGCTGGGCCCCGGGACAATCCACGGCGGTTATGTGGAGCACCGCGAGCCTGCCCCCGGACGGGCGGCGGGGCGGATGTCGCCGGCCGATATCGGGCTCACCGGGCGCCAGGCCCAGGTGCTCGCGCTGATGGTTGAGGGGAAGTCGAACAAGATCATCTGCCGCGAGCTGGGCATGGCGGAGGGCACGGTGAAAATCCATGTCACAGCGGTGCTCAAGGCGCTCAAGGTCTGCAACCGCACCCAGGCGGTGATTGCGGCGGCGCGCCTGGGACTGGCGCCCGATCCCGCGGGGCAGGATGACCACGGCGGCGAATAGCGCGGCCGCCCGAACCGCGGAAACCGCGTCCGGAGCACTGGATGAGATTCAGGGGAAAAGCATGACGGGGCGGGTCACCGGTCCCGGCTCCGCGCGCGCCGGGGAAACCGCGCAGCGCCGGGAAACGCAGATTCGCGAGGCGCAGCTACGCGCCCTGCACAATCAGTCAGGCGTCGCACTCGCCGCTTCCGCCATGGCCGCGCTGCTCCTGGTGCTGGTCATGTGGGAGTCGGTGCCAAAGGCGATCCTGTTCGGCTGGCTTGGGGTATTTTTCGTGCTGCTGACCTACCGGATGCTGCACCTCCTGCGCTACCGGCGGGCGGCCCCACCGCCGGCGCGGCCCGAATCCCGGCTCGGGCACTTCATGCTGGGCGCGCTGGCGTCGGGATGCGTGTGGGGCAGTGCCGGGCTGCTGATGTACGTTCCCGGTTCGCTTGCCCACCAGGCGCTGCTCAGCACCATCCTGTTCGCGGTATCAGCGGGGTCGGCGGGGGTGTATCCGATTTACCTGCCGACCTATTACGCCTTCATCGCGCCGACCCTTTTCCCGGTCATCGTCCGCATGGCCTGGCAGGCGGATGCCACCCATCTCACCATCGGTCTCATGGGGATCACGGTTCTCGCCACGCTCCTGGTCATCGGGCGCAACCTGAACCGGATCATGACGGAGTCGCTCAACACCCGCTTCGAAAACCTGGACCTGATCGAGGCGCTGACTCGCCAGACGGCCACTGCCGAGGCGGCGAAGCAGGAGGCCGAAGCGTCGAACCGGGCGAAATCCCAGTTCCTGGCGGCGGCCAGCCACGATCTGCGCCAGCCCCTGCATGCACTGGGCCTGTTCGTCGCCGCGCTCAACGAAAAAGCATGCGCCCGGAACGTGCGCGACATCGTCGACCACATCAACTCGTCGGTGGAGTCGCTGGAGGTCCTGTTCAACGAGCTGCTGGACGTGTCCAAGCTCGATGCCGGTGTGGTCCGTCCCAGCGTCAGGCCGTTTCCGATTCGGAGTCTGTTGGACCGGCTGCGTTCCGATTACCGGGCGCTGGCCGCGGAGAAAGGGCTCGGCCTCATCATCTATCCCAGCGCTGCCCAGGTGATGAGCGATCTTTCCCTGCTGGAGCGGATTCTGCGAAACCTGCTCTCAAACGCCATACGCTACACCGAGAAGGGCGGAATCACGGTGGAGTGCCAGCGCCGCGGGGACATCCTGCGGATCGATGTCTGGGATACCGGCATCGGCATTCCCGCGGATCAGCATCAGCGCATCTTCGAGGAGTTCTACCAGGTCGGCAATCCTGGGCGGGATCGCAGGAAGGGGCTGGGGCTGGGCCTTGCCATCGTGCGGCGGCTGGCCCGGCTGCTGGGGCACCGGCTGGAGATGAATTCCACGGTGGGTGGAGGCTCGGTATTCAGCGTGGAGGTACCGCTGGCCAAGGAGGCGCGGCCGGAAACCCCGGAGGCGGAGGGTACGGCGGTGGCGAATGCAACGCTCGCGGGGCGTCGCATCGTGGTGGTGGACGACGAGCAGACGGTGCGCGACGGCATGCAGGCGCTGCTCACCGGCTGGGGCTGCGAGGTTATTGTGGCGGCTTCCGCCGACGAGGCCCTGGAGCGGGTGGCGAACGCAGCCGGCCGGCCGGAGCTGGTGATCGCCGACTACCGCCTGCAAGGCGGGGCCAACGGCATCGAGGCGATCCGGCATCTGCGGGCGGTGCTGGGCGCAAACGTGCCCGGAATCCTGATCACCGGAGACACCGCGCCCGACCGCTTGAACGAGGCCGCTGCCAGCGGCTACCATCTGCTCCACAAGCCGGTTCGGCCCGCGAGGCTGCGGGCGCTCATTTCCGGTACGTTGCGGGACGGCGGTGACCTCCCGTCCTGATCGGCCCGCCCCACGCGTCCCGGAGCGTGGGCCGCGCGACGGCCGGTTTCCCGGGGCTCATGAACGCGGCGGCCGCTGACCTGGTCCTGATTGTCCACTTCCTGTTTGTCCTGTTCGTAACGGGCGGGCTGGCGGTGATCTGGATCGGGGCGGCTTTGGGACACGCCTGGGTCAGGAATCTCTGGTTCCGGCTGGCGCACCTTGCCGCCATCGTGTTGGTGGTCGTGGAATCCGTGGTGGGCGTCGCCTGTCCGCTCACGGTGTGGGAAGACGCCCTGCGCAGCGCGGGGGACGGCGAGCGCAGCTTTGTCGCGCGGTGGGTGCGCCGAATTCTCTACTATGACTTCCCGGAGTGGGTGTTTACGGTCATCTACGTCCTGTTCGCGCTTGCGGTGATCGTCACTTTCGTCAAAATGCCGCCACGCCGGCGCCGGCACTGAGACCGGCAGGTCATGTGGCCGGAATCCGTTTGTGCCATAATTTCCCGGATATCGCAGGGAAAGGGGAACCATGATCATCCGCGACATCCTCAAGGTCAAAACCAGGAACGCCATCCACAGCATCGAGCCCGAGGGCATGCTCAACGAGGCCGTGGCCCTGATGGTCCAGAACGACGTGGGATCGCTGGCGGTCATGCGCGGCGAACGTCTGCTGGGGCTGGTCACGTTCCGCGAGGTTCTTGCCGCCCTGCACCGGCGCGGCGGCAACCTGGCGGGAACGCAGGTTACCGACGTGATGGTGCGGGAGCCGTTCTTCGGAAACCCGGAGGACACCGTGGATTACGTGCGGGGAGTCATGACCGAGAACCACGTGCGCTATCTGCCGGTGATGGAAGGCGACCGCCTGCTCGGTGTGATCTCCTTCCACGACGTGGCCAAGGCCTGCCTCAACCAGGCCGACTTCGAGAACAAGATGCTCAAGCGCTACATCAAGAACTGGCCGGAGTAGCCGTGCCCGGCCGGCGCAGAAAAAGGGCGGCCGCGGCCGCCCTTTTTTGATTCAACACCCATGGCAAAACCCGCGTCAAGCAAGGCCGTCCTCGCCGGCGACGTGGCGCCCCGCGAAGTGTGGGCCTGGGCCATGTACGACTTCGCCAATTCCGGCTATACCACGGTGGTCATCACCGCCATTTTCAATGCCTACTTTGTGGCGGTGGTGGCGGAGGGGCGCGAGTGGGCGACCTTTGCCTGGACCGCGGCGCTCGCCGCCTCCTACGGGCTGATCGTGGTGACCGCCCCCGCCCTGGGAGCCTACGCCGATGCCCACGCCGCCAAGAAGCGGCTGCTTCTGCTCACCACGGTTGGATGCGTGGCCTCCACCGCCGCGCTGGGGCTGGCGGGCCGGGGAGACCTGGGGCTCGCCATCCTGCTCGTCGTGCTGAGCAATTTTTTCTTCGGCAGCGGCGAGAACCTGATCGCCGCATTCCTGCCCGAGCTGGCGCGGGGCCGTGCGCTGGGGAAGGTTTCCGGGTGGGGCTGGGGCCTGGGCTATGCAGGGGGGCTGCTGAGCCTCGGGGCCTCCCTTGCCTACGTGAGCTTCGCCCAGGGCAGGGGTGACGCCTCGGAACAGTTCGTTCCGGTCACCATGCTGATTACGGCCGCACTGTTCGCGCTGGCGAGCCTTCCCACTTTCCTGTTTCTGCGGGAACGGGCGTTGCCGCAAGCCCACAAGCCGGGGCTCGGCGTAGCGCGGGAGGCCTTCGACCGGTTGGGGCGGACCCTGCGCCAGGCCACGCGCTACCGGGACCTGGGCCGGTTCCTGGTGTGCCTGGTGTTCTACCAGGCCGGGGTGCAGACCGTGATTGCGCTGGCCGCCATCTACGCCCAGGAGGCCATGGGGTTTCGCACCCGGGATACGTTGATCCTGATTCTGGTGGTGAATGTGACCGCCTCGGCCGGGGCCCTGCTGTTTGGCCACTTCCAGGACCGCATCGGCCACATTCGGACCCTCGCCCTGACGCTGCTCGGATGGCTGGTCACCGTGGGCCTGGCCTGGGCCGCTGCCGGTCCGGGACTGTTCTGGGCGGCAGCGAACGTGGCCGGGCTTTGTCTCGGGGCGTCCCAGTCGGCCGGGCGGGCCTTGGTGGGCTACCTTAGTCCTCCCGCCCGGCGCGCCGAGTTCTTCGGGCTGTGGGGGCTGGCGGTGAAGCTGTCCTCCATCCTGGGGCCGATCACCTACGGGCTGGTCACCTGGGTGTCGCGGGGCGATCACCGCCTTGCCATGCTGATTACAGGGGGCTATTTCGTGGTGGGGCTGGGAATCCTGGCGGGGGTCAACCCCCGGCGCGGCCGCCGCGCCGCCCTGAAACGGGAAACGCCGCCGGGTTCCTAGGGAAAAACCCGAGGCGGTCTCAGGCAGGTTCGTATGGCAATCCTTGCGATTCTGGCAAATAATATTTCTTTGGGATAGGCGGAACGCCTTTCCCGGACTCAGGGCCAGGAACAACAATCATGCTGAAATGGATCGGCGGCAAGCCAGACCACCCGATGTCGGATCTCAAGGAAGCCAGGCGGCTGCTCGCCGAGCTTCCCGCGAACGATGCGTTCAAGGCCCTGGAGGAGATCACCGGCTGGATCGAGTCCGTAATGCAGGCCGAGGGCTTCCGGCTGGATCAGCGGGTTGCGGTGGTCAAGCTCCTCGACGAGACTGCCCAGCAATTCCAGCGCAAGCTCGCCCGGGACTACCTCACGGCGCCGCGCCTGCAGAAATTCCAGGAAAACCGCCTCTGGACCAGCATCTTCAACTTCTGGAAACAGCTGGGTCGGGCCTATGATCAGTCCATCCTTGACTACCATGCCGGCGCCAAGGGAAGCGGCGACGTCAAGGCGAGCCTGCCGGTCCTCACCTGCCGCGGGCTGCGGGCCTGCTCGGCCCAGCTCAAGTGGATGCAGATGCGCTACGGTCCGATCGATGCCTCGATCTGGAGCTGCGTGGGCAAGCTCTATGAACTGGCCGAGGCCAAGGGCTACGCCCGGCAGCCGGCCACGCTCTATCCGGGCATCCCTGGGGATTTCACCCCCGAGCAGGAATTTCTCAAGATCATGATCCTGTGGGTCTCGGCGCCGGATGGCCTGATTCCGCTGCACCTTGAGATCGCCGAACGCGTCACGGCCCATTTCTCCGGTTCGTTCTTCATCGAGAAGCCGCCGCGCAAACAGGGGACCCACTGGTTCGACCTCGCCGGGGACCGGGCGCCGTCGCGGCTTACGCCTGCGCCCGAAGCGGTCGGCAGCACCCGTTTCTTCGGGGCCGGGAAGGCTCTCGATGAACTCGGCCAGCTGACGCAGCAGGTGGAAAAGGGGGTCGTTCCCGAGTCGGTCAACCTCGGCGCCGCCTACAAGCCCGGCATCGTGCGCGACGTGCTGAAGCACCTGGCCCTTAACTGGTCGCCCCAGCCTCCCATGCGCAAATCGGAACGGCACCGGGTAAAGGCGCGTCTTTCGGTGGTCAGCGGCTTCGAGCGGGTGGCGGAACAGCTCTCCGAGGATTCGCTGGCTTTCGGGGACGCGACCGAGAGCTGGATCGTGGAGAACATCAGCGCCGGCGGCTTCGGCGCCGTGGTCCCCCAGATCAAGGGCGACTGGATTCGCGTGGGCTGCATAGTGGGGGTCAAGCCGGAAGGCATCAACAGCTGGGGCGTGGGCATCGTGCGCCGCCTGTCGCGCCATGAGCAGAGCCAGGGGCGCGTGGGCGTGCAGACCCTGGCGAAGAATGCCCGCGTGGTAAGGCTCAAGCCCCACGACTCCAAATGGGTGTCTTCAGCGCCCGGGGAGGAGGAGGACTACCGTACCGCCCTGCTGCTGGCAAATTTTCCGGAAACCGGCGAGGCGCTGGTGCTGCTCAAGCCGGGAAGCTTTTCCACCCAGCAGAGCTTCGATATGGTTGCCGGGAGCAACAAGCATCTGCTCCTTCCCATGAACCTGGTGGAAAAGGGCGAGGACTTCGATCTCGCGCGGTTCCGGGAGATGCGGCAGGAGGCCGGCGAGGAAGAATAGCGACCGGCCCGCGTGGGCCCGGCCTATTGCAGCACCTGCTTCAGCCAGGTGCCGATTTCTTCGATCTCTTCCAGGCAGACCGAGTGGGGCATCGGATACTCGCGCCACAGGACCGCGTAGCCCAGTTTTTCCAGACGTTCCCTTGACGCCCGGCCCAGCCCGCAGGGCACGACCGCGTCTTCGGTCCCGTGGGCCATGAAAACCGGGGTGCCCCGGTTGGCTGCGCTGGCCTCCTCCGCGAGCTCTTTTTCCAGCGCCAGGTAGCCGGAGAGGGACAGGATGCCCGCCAGGCGCTCGGGGTACCTGAGCCCCGTGTGCAGCGCCATCACCCCGCCTTGGGAGAATCCCGCCAGGACGATGCACCGGGCGGCGACGCCGCGGGAATTCTCCCGGGCGATCAGCTGCTCAACCCGGGCCTGGGATTGCCGGATGCCGCGCTCGTCCGCCTCTCTCCCCAGATCGGTGTAGGCGATGTCGTACCACGCCCGCATCACGTAGCCGCCGTTAATGGTGACGGGCTGCAGGGGGGCGTGGGGAAAGACGAAGCGGATGGCCCGCCTGGCCGGGAGCTCCAGCTCCCGCACCACGGGCACGAAGTCGCTGCCGTCCGCCCCCAGCCCGTGCATCCAGATGATGCTGAATTGCGGGGACTTTCCGGTTTCGATCTCGATGGCAGGGAGCAGGTCCCCGGGAGGTTCTACGGCCACGGTCATTTGACGACTCCGGGAGGCGTTCGTATATTGGCTTCCCACCCATTGCTTCTGAAAGCCCATGCGAAAAATGGGCAAAGACAACGAGGAGGGTTTCATGAAGCGTCGTGAGTTTATCAAATTCACCGCTGCGGGCTGCGGCCTGGCGGCGGTGTCTCCGAAGTCCGCCGCTTACCACGACGAAATGGCCACGTGGCGCGGCTACCGGCTCCAGTACCTCATCCAGCTTCCGGAATCGAAGGCCCCCGCCCAGCTATGGGTGCCGCTTCCCGAGCCGAGGGACAGCCACCACCAGCGATCCATGGGGGCGCTGTGGACCGGCCGGCCGGACCGGGCGCTGCTCCGGAACGACACCAGCGATGCCGTTCCGTTTTTCTACGCCGAGTGGAGCCGGGGTGCGCCGCGCGCCGTGGTGGTGAGCACCATCGTCAAGACAACGGACCGGCGCGTCGACCTTTCGAGGTACACGGCCCCGAGGAATGCCGGCCTTCCCGCGGAAGTGGCACCCTATCTCAGGCCGACCCGGCTCAAGCCCACCGACGGCATCGTGAGGACGACGGCGCTGTCCATCACGAAAGGCGCCCGGACACCCCTGGAAAAAGCCCGGGCCATCTACGACTGGGTGGTGGACAACACCTACCGGGAACCCGCGGTGCGGGGCTGCGGCAGGGGTAACGCCCGATTCATGCTGGAAACCGGCAATCTGGGCGGAAAGTGTGCGGACCTCAATGCCCTGTTCGTGGCTCTGGCCCGGGCGGTCGGTATTCCGGCTCGGGACGTCTACGGCATCCGCGTGGATGACTCCGCGCAGTTCAGAAGCCTGGGTCAGGCGGGTGACGTCAGTGCCGCCCAGCATTGCCGCGCCGAGTTCTATCTGGCAGGCGTGGGCTGGGTTGCGTTGGACCCGGCAGACGTGCGCAAGGTGGTGCTGGAAGAAAAACTGCCTCTCGGCGATCCCGGGGTGGCGGCCCTGCGCGACAAGCTGTTCGGCTACTGGGAAATGAACTGGGTAGCCTTCAACACCGCCAATGACGTGGCGCTCAATCCGCGGCCGGCGAACGGCCCGATGCCGTTCTTCATCTACCCCCATGCCGAGTTGGGGAAAACGCCTCAGGACAGCCTGGAGCCGTCCACCTTCGTGTACAGGATCGAGGCGGCCGAGCTGGTGGGCACGGGCGTGAAGCTGAGCTGAAATGGGCCTGGGTCGCGAATGAACTCGCTCCTACGATGGGGTGTAGGAGGGGATTTATCCCCGACCAAGGTCGCGAATGAATTCGCTCCTACGTTGCCTTCGGCCTCTGGGCCGACTTGGGACGGAACGCTTTGACCACTTCCTCGCGGGTCTCGATGTAGGGCCCGCCGATGAGATCGATGCAATAGGGCACCGCCGGGAAGACGCCGTCCAGGGTTTCCTTGATTGCCTTGGGCTGCCCCGGCAGGTTCAGGATCAGGCAGTTCCCGCGCACCGCGCCCACCTGCCGCGACAGGATCGCGGTGGGAACGTACTTCAGGCTCACCGCCCGCATCTGCTCGCCAAATCCCGGCAGCACCTTGTCCGCCACCGCGAGGGTCGCTTCCGGCGTCACGTCCCGGGGCGCCGGCCCCGTGCCGCCGGTGGTGAGCACCAGGTGGCAGCCTTCCTGGTCCGCCAATTCCCTGAGGGTCTGCTCGATCACCGGCTGCTCGTCGGGAATGAGGCGCGTCACCATGCGCCAGGGAGAGGAGAGGGCGTTGTCGAACCATTCCTTGAGGGCGGGGATGCCCTGATCCTGGTAGACCCCCGAGGAAGCCCGGTCGCTGATGGAGACCAGTCCGATGAGAAGTTCCCGACCGTTGCTCATGGCGCGGGAAGTATACACCGGGCTTCGAGCGCCGCTCACTGCTCGTCGCGCCGTGCTGGGGGCTCCGGCGGCGACGGGGGAATGATTTCGGCCAGGGCCTGGAACAGGGCACGGTAATTCTTCGGCGGCTTGCCGGCGATCCGTTCCGCACGGGCGTTGCGGATCAGCGTGCGGATCGGCTGCGGATCGGCCCCCGGATTTTCGGCGATGAATTCCTCGAGGGCGGCGTCCTCCGCCAGCAGCCGGTCGCGCCAGCGCTCGACCCGGTGCAGCCACACCGTGTGGTGGCGGGACGACACCTGCCAGGCCTCGAGCCGGGCACGGATCGGCGCGGCGTCCACATCCCGCATCAGACGCCCGATGTACTGGAGCTGGCGCCGCAGCGCGGGAAAGCTCTTGATGCTCCGGGCCTCATGGATGGCCCGGAGCAGGGCATCGGGGAGATCGAGGGCGGCGAGCCGATCGACGTTGAGCTGCACCAGTTCTTGGCCCAGGTCCTGCAGCGCGGTCATTTCCCGCTTGCGCCGGGTCTTGCTGACGGGGTTTTCGCGATCCATGGGCGTTTATGGGAATGGCGTCGAACTGTTATCATAAACCGCTTTAACAGCCGCTACTTCCGCCATGAGCGAAATCGTCGCCACCTCCAACCGTTTCTCCCACACGGCTGCGGAGATGCAGCAAATTGCCCAGGACGCGCTGGCGTGCGCCCGCAACGGCGGCGCCACGGCGTGCGAAACCGAGGTCTCCAACGGCTTCGGCCAGAGCGTCACGGTGCGCCGCGGCGAGGTGGAAACCATCGAGTACAACCGGGACAAGGGCGCGGGCGTCACCGTGTACATCGGCAAATGCCGGGGTCACGCCAGCACCTCGGATTTCTCTCCCCAGGCGATCCGCGCCGCGGTGGAGGCGGCGCTTTCGATTGCGAAATATACCGCGGAAGACGACTGCGCGGGGCTTGCCGACGCCGACCTGCTCGCCACCGAAATTCCAGAACTGGACCTCTACCATCCCTGGGATCTGCCGGTGGAGCAGGCCATCGAGCTCGCCCGGGCCTGTGAGGCGGCCGCCTTCGCCGTGGACCCGCGCATCACCAACTCCGAGGGCGCCACGGTGTCGGTGCAGGAGTCCCGCTTCGTGTACGCCAACAGCCTGGGCTTCATGGCAGGCTATCCCACCTCGCGCCATGGCGCGAGCTGCGCGGTCATTGCCGCCGAGAACGACGCGATGCAGCGGGACTACTGGTACACCACGGCGCGCAACCGTTCCGAGCTGGAGGCGGTCGATCATGTGGGCCGCGTGGCGGGGGAACGCACCGTGCAGCGCCTGGGCGCGAGAAAAATCGCCACCTGCGAGGTGCCGGTGCTGTTCGAGGCGCCCATCGCATCGAGCCTGCTGTCCCATTTCGTTTCTGCCGCCAGCGGCGGCAGCCTCTATCGCAAGGCCTCGTTCCTGCTCGACAGCCTGGGCAAGCCCGTATTCGCGCCGGGCGTGCGCATCCTGGAGCGGCCGCACCTGAGACGCGGCCTCGCCAGCAGCCCCTTCGACAACGAGGGCGTGGCCACCCGGGACCGGGACGTGGTGGCGGGCGGCGTGCTCGCCGGCTATTTCCTCGGCAGCTATTCGGCGCGCAAGCTCGGCCTGCGCTCCACCGGTAACGCGGGAGGCAACCACAACCTGCTGCTGCCGGGCGGCGACCTGGACTTCCGCGGGCTCGTCCGGCGCATGGACCGGGGCGTGGTGGTGACAGAACTCCTGGGTCACGGCATCAACCTGGTGACCGGGGATTATTCCCGGGGCGCGGCGGGCTTCTGGGTGGAGAACGGCGAGATCCGGTACCCGGTGGAGGAGATCACCATCGCCGGGAACCTGAAGGACATTTTCCGCGGCATCGCCGAGACCGGCAATGACGTGGTGGTCCGCGGCTCCAAGCAGTGCGGCTCGATCCTGGTCGAGCGCATGACGGTGGCGGGGGCGTAACGGCCGGGCGAAAGAAGGGGACGGCAGGTGAGCGTTGAGTGGAAGGTCCTGATCGGCGTCGGGGGCGTGCCGCCCCACGACCGCCAGCAGGCCTACGTGTGGGAGCACCGGCTGCGCTGGATCATGGCGGCCATCGCCATGCTCTCGGTGCCGGCGTTCTACCTGGAGGCGGTGGCCACCGCGGTGCCGCTGCGCGAGGTGGGGCGGCTGATCGTGGTATTCATCGTTGTCGCATTCACCACGGAGCTCCTGTGGATGATCCACCTCACGGAGCACAAGCGCCAGTACCTGGTGCGCAACTGGCTGGATGTCCTCATCGTCATCTCTTCACTGGCGAGCCTGGCGGGGGTGGCGGCGCAATGGGTGGCGCTCGGCCGGCTGATGCGGCTGGCGCTGGTGGCGCTGCTCATCACCCGGGCGCTGGGCTCGCTGCGCGGCATGTTCCTGCCGGGGCGCGCGCCCTACCTGGTGCTCTTCAGCCTGGGTTCGCTCCTGCTGGCGGGCGCCGGCTTCTACTGGCTCGAGCCCACCATCCATTCCTTTGCCGAGGGACTGTGGCTCGCCTTCGTGACGGGATCCACCGTGGGCTACGGCGACGTGATTCCCACCACCGGGCCGGCGCGTCTGTTCGCCGTGTTCAGCGTGCTGATCGGCTTCACGCTGCTGTCGCTGATGACCGCCTACGTGGCCTCCATCTTCATCGGCGAGGACGAGAAGCGCCTGCAGCGCGAGACCCACCGCGACATCCAGCTGCTCAAGGAGGACATGGCGAAGCTGGTGAGCGACGAAGAGCGCGACATCCGCCGCGAGCTGCGCCGCGACCTGCGCCTGCTGCGGGAGGAAATCGCCCGCCTGCGGGCCGAGCTGGAGGCGAGCGGCGCGCTTCCGCCGCGGGATCAGCATCACCCGGGGAAATAGCTTGACCCGAGCCGGCTGACGCACCCCCATCCCCGGCGCCCGTTCCCGAACCATGCACAGCACCCTCCAGCTGGTCCTGATCATCCTCGCCGCCGGGGTCTTCGCCTCGGTGCTGTTCCGCCGCGCCGGGTTGCCGTCGATGCTGGGCTATCTCATCGTCGGCGTCCTCGTTGGACCGGGGAGCCTCGGCTGGGTGCCGGACCGGGCCGATACCCGCTACATCGCCGAGTTCGGGGTGGTGTTCCTGATGTTCTCGATCGGCCTCGAGTTCAGCCTGCAGCGCCTCAAGGCGATGCGCTCGGCGGTGTTCGGCCTGGGACTGCTGCAGGTGGTGCTGACCCTTGGCGCGGTCGCGGGAATCGCGTTCGCCAGCGGCCTGCATTGGCAGGCGGCGATCGCGGTGGGATCGGTGCTCGCCATGTCCTCCACCGCCATCGTCAGCAAGATGCTGGTGGCGCAATCCGAGCTTCACTCCCTGCACGGCCGCCAGGTGATGGGGCTGCTGCTGTTCCAGGACCTGGCGGTAGTGCCGCTGCTGATCCTGATTCCGGCCCTGGGCGCACCCGCCGCCGACCTGCTGCCGACCCTGGGTCTGGCACTGCTCAAGGCGGCGCTGCTGCTGGTTTTCCTGCTGGTGTTCGGACAGCGCATCATGGGCTGGTGGGTGCATCTCATCGCCCGCTACAAGTCCACCGAGCTGTTCATGCTGAACGTGCTGCTGATGACCCTCGGCCTGGCCTACCTCACGGCCGAGGTGGGGCTGTCGCTGGCCCTGGGCGCGTTCGTCGCCGGCATGCTGATCTCGGAAACCGACTACCGCTACCAGGTGGAAGCCGACATCAAGCCGTTCCGCGACGTGCTGCTGGGACTGTTCTTCCTCACCGTGGGAATGCTGCTGCAGTTGCGGGAGGTCGTTGAGAATCTGCCGTGGGTCGGTCTGGCGCTCGCCGGGCTGGTGGGAGGAAAAGCGCTGCTCATCGCCGTGCTGGCGCGCGTCCTCGGCGAGGAGCCGGGGGTCGCCCTGCGTACCGGGCTCTACACCGCTCAGGCCGGAGAGTTCGGTTTCGTTCTGTTGACGCTGGCGGAGGAATACCACGAACTTCCGGGGCAGGTCATGCAGGTGGTGCTGGCGGCCATGGTGCTGTCGATGCTGCTCGCGCCCCTGATCATTCACCGCACCCGGGCAATCGTTCACTGGCTCCTGCGCGCCGACCGGGCGACCCGGGAACGGGAGGCCCATTCGGTGGCGCAGCAAACCGCCGGCATCCGGGACCACGTGGTCATCTGCGGCTTCGGGCGCACCGGCCAGAGCGTCGCCGGGTTCCTGAAAAAGGCCGGCATTCCGTTCGTCGCCCTGGAGATGGATCCGAGGCTGGTGAAGGCCGCCGCCCAGGCCGGGGAAAGCGTCGTGTTCGGCGACGCCTCGCGGCGGGAGGTGCTGCATGCGGCGGGCATCGGCCGGGCCCGGGCCCTGGTGGTGGCCTATGCCGACGAGGCCTCGGCCCTGAAGATCCTGCACGTGGTGCGCGATCTGCACCCCGGGCTTCCGGTGGTGGTTCGCACCCTGGACGACAAGCCCCTGGAGAAGCTGCGCCAGGCCGGGGCGGCGGAAGTGGTTCCCGAGGTGCTGGAGGGCAGCCTCATGCTCGCGTCCCAGACGCTGATGCTGCTGGAAGTGCCCCTGGAGGAGGTATTCGGCCACGTGCAGGAAGCGCGCGCGAGCCGCTATTTCCTGCTCAAGGGCAGCGGCAGGCGCGGGCGCCGCGACGGCGAGCCGGAGGGCCGGGCGAGCGAGGAGCGGCTGCACTCGGTGGTCCTGCATCACCGCTCCGCGGCGGTGGGCCGCACGCTCCGGGAGCTCAAGCTCGACCGCTACCCGGTGGAAGTGATGGCGGTCCGGCGGCGCCATCGCAGCGTGGAGATCGACGCCACGCTCAGGCTGGAGCCGGGCGACACCGTCATCGTGCGCGGCGATCCGGATCATATCCAGCAGGCCGAGCGTGACCTGTCGGGGCCGGGGTGAGGCGTGCGGGAGGACCGATGAATCGCTCAACCGGATTTCGCGTCTACCGCTCACTGCGCGCCTTGGCGGTCCTGGCGCTTGCGACGCTCCTGCTCTCCGCGTGCGGCGGCGGGCCCAAGCTGCCCAAGCTCGGAAGCGGCGACACGGTGCTGGCCTTCGGCGACAGTCTCACCTTCGGCACCGGGGCATCCGAAGCCGAGAGCTACCCCGCGGTGCTGGCGCAGCTCATCGAGCGGCCGGTGATCCGCTCGGGCGTGCCCGGCGAGGTGACGGCCCAGGGGCTGGAGCGGCTTCCGGCCGCACTCGACGAGCACCAGCCGAAGCTCGTGATCCTGTGCCTGGGCGGCAACGATTTGCTGCACAAGGTGGATCCGCGGGACACCGCGGCGAATCTGCGGGCGATGATCGGCCTGGTGAAGGGGCGGGGCATTCCCCTGGTGCTGGTGGGCGTGCCCAAACCGGGGCTGTTCGCGGACCCGCCCAGGTACTATGCCGATCTCGCCAAGGAGTTCGGCCTGCCTTACGAGGGCAAGATCGTCAAGGATGTGCTCTATTCGAACGAGCTCAAGTCCGATCCCATCCACCCCAACGCCAGGGGCTATCGCAGGATGGCAGAGGCCATCGCGGAACTGCTGAAGAAGGCCGGCGCGGTCTGATTTGACCGGGCCGGGGTCGAGCAGTTATTCTGCCGCGGGGCTCGGGACACAATTCCGGGACCCGCTGAGTGCCCCGACCGCCACCCTGGTCCCGGGAGTTTCCAAAAACACGATTTTTGGAGGAGATGCCCCCATGGCGCTGCGCGCCGTCTCGCTGGACGATAAGTACGCTCTCGAATCCGGCCGGGTCTTTCTCACCGGCACCCAGGCCCTGGTCCGACTTCCCATGCTGCAGCGGCAGCGGGATGCCGCGGCGGGGCTCAATACCGCAGGCTTCGTCACCGGCTACCGCGGCTCGCCCCTGGGCGGAGTCGACCAGGCGCTGTGGAAAGCCGCGGGTTTTCTCAAGCAGCACCACATTCATTTCCAGCCGGGGCTGAACGAGGATCTCGCCGCCACCGCCTGCTGGGGCAGCCAGCAGCTGAATCTGTTCCCGGGGGCGAAATACGACGGCGTGTTCGCCCTATGGTACGGCAAGGGCCCCGGGGTGGACCGCTGCGGCGACGTGTTCAAGCACGGCAACCACGCAGGCACGTCGAAGCACGGCGGCGTGCTGCTCATCGCCGGCGACGACCACGCGGCGAAAAGCTCGACGCTTCCCCACCAGAGCGACCACATGTTCTCGGCGGCGGTGATCCCGGTGCTCAATCCCGCCGGCGTCCAGGACTATCTCGATTTCGGCATCCACGGCTGGGCCATGTCGCGCTACTCGGGGTGCTGGGTGGCGTTCAAGGCGCTCACCGACACCGTGGAGAGCTCGGCGTCGGTGGTGGTGGATCCGCAGCGGGTGCAGGTGATCGTTCCCGATGACTTCGTGCTCCCGCCCGAGGGCGTGAGCATCCGCTGGCCGGACCCGCCGCTGGTCCAGGAAGCGCGCATGCAGGACTACAAGGCCTACGCGGCCCTGGCCTACGCCCGGGCCAATCGCCTCAATCACACGGTGATCGACAGCCCGCGGGCGCGGCTCGGCATCATCACCAGCGGCAAATCCTATCTCGACGTGCGCCAGGCCCTCGACGACCTCGGCATCGACGCCCGTCACGCGGCCGAGATCGGGCTGCGGATCTACAAGGTGGGCATGAGCTGGCCCCTGGAGTCGGAGGGCGTGCGCCGCTTTGCCGAGGGCCTCGAAGAGATCCTGGTGGTGGAGGAGAAACGCCAGATCATCGAGTACCAGCTCAAGGAGCAGCTCTACAACTGGCGCGAGGACGTGCGGCCGCGGGTGATCGGCAAGTTCGACGAGAAGGGCGAGTGGGCGCTGCCCCACGGCCACTGGCTGCTGCCGGCGCCGGGCGAGCTCACCCCCGCCATGATCGCCCGGGTGATCGCCTCCCGCATCGCCCGCTTCCACACTTCCGATCGCATCCAGAATCGGCTCGCGTTCCTGGATGCCAAGGAAAAGGCCCTCGCCAAGCCCCGGTTGTCGCTGGCCCGCATTCCTTACTACTGCTCCGGCTGTCCGCACAACACCTCCACCAAGGTGCCGGAGGGCAGCTACGCGCTCGCCGGCATCGGCTGCCACTACATGGCGGTGTGGATCTACGGGGACCGCACCCGCAGCTTCAGCCAGATGGGAGGCGAGGGCGCCGCCTGGATCGGCCAGGCGCCCTTTACCGATACCAAGCACGTGTTCGCCAACCTGGGCGACGGCACCTATTTCCACTCCGGGCTGCTGGCGATCCGGGCCGCCGTCGCCGCCAATGTCAGTATCACCTACAAGGTTCTCTACAACGATGCCGTGGCGATGACCGGCGGCCAGCCGCTGGACGGACAATTGACGGTTCCCCAGATCACCCGCCAGCTCCACGGCGAGGGGGTGAAGCGCATCGCGGTGGTGAGCGACGAACCCGAAAAGTACCCGGGCGATGCAGGATTCGCGCCCGGGGTGACTGTACACCACCGCGACGAGCTGGATGCTCTGCAGCGGGAGCTGCGGGAAGTCCCGGGTGTCACGGCCATCGTGTATGACCAGACCTGCGCCGCGGAAAAGCGCCGGCGCCGCAAGCGCGGCAAGTTCCCGGACCCGGCGCGGCGGGTGTTCATCAACGAGCTGGTGTGCGAGGGCTGCGGCGACTGCGGAGTGAAGTCCAATTGCGTGTCGGTGGTGCCGGTGGAAACCGAATTCGGGCGCAAGCGCGCCATCGACCAGTCGGCCTGCAACAAGGATTTCTCCTGCCTGAAGGGCTTCTGCCCCAGCTTCGTCACCGTCGAGGGCGGGCGGCTGCGCAGGGGCAAGGCGGTCGCCGCGGGCGGCGTGGATTTCGGCGCGCTGCCGGAGCCGCGGCTTCCGGACACGCGGGAGCCCTTCGGCATCCTCATCACCGGCATCGGCGGCACCGGAGTGGTGACCATCGGCGCGCTGCTCGGCATGGCGGCGCACCTGGAAGGCAAGGGGGTGACGGTGCTCGACATGGCGGGCCTCGCCCAGAAGAACGGGGCGGTCATGTCCCACGTGCGCATCGCCGATTCACAGGATTCGATTCATGCGGTGCGCATCGCCGCGGGGGAAGCCAATGCCGTGGTGGCCTGCGACATTCTGGTGGCGGTCTCGCCGGAAGCGCTCGCCAAGATGCAGGCGGGGCTCACCCGCGCGGCGGTCAACACGGCCCGGTCATTCACCGGGGATTTTGCCCACAACCCGGACCTCCGGTTCCCGGAAAACGCCATGGAGCGGGAAATTATCGACGCTGTGGGCGAGGGCAACGCCCATTTCCTCGACGGCACCCGGCTCGCCTCGGCGCTGATGGGGGACGCCATCGCCACCAATCTCTTCATGCTGGGTTACGCCTGGCAGCAGGGGCTGATCCCGGTCTCCGAGGCGGCGCTCATGAAGGCGATCGAACTGAACGGCGTGACGGTGGAAGCCAACCGGCAGAGCTTCCGCTGGGGCCGGCTCGCGGCCCACGACCCCGGCGCCGTGGCGAAGCTCGTGTCCCCTGCCGAACGGGGCGAGCACCGGCTCTCGGGCACCCTCGACGAACTGATCGAACGCCGGGCGAGCTATCTGACCGCCTACCAGGACACGTCCTATACGCGGCGTTACCTGGAGCTTGTCAGAAAAGTGCGCGACGCGGAGCAACGGATCGCCAAGGGAGTCCACGCACTGACCGAATCGGTGGCACGGTACTATTTCAAACTGCTCGCCTACAAGGACGAGTACGAGGTGGCGCGGCTCCACACCGACCCCAAGTTCCTGGGGCGGATCGACGAGACCTTCGAGGGTGATTACGAAATCCGCTTCCACCTGGCGCCGCCACTGCTCTCCCGTCCGGACCCATTGACAGGCGAACCCCGGAAGCAGGCCTACGGTCCGTGGATGTTGAAGGCCATGGAGTTCCTCGCGCGGCTCAAGTTCCTGCGGGGCACCGCTTTCGATCCCTTCGGCCGCAGCGAGGAGCGCCGCATGGAGCGGCGCCTCATCACCGAATACGAGCGAACCGTGGCGGAGCTGCTGGCGGGGCTGTCCCCCGAAAAACTGGACCTGGCCTGCGACATCGCCTCCCTGCCGGAGCAGATCCGCGGCTTCGGGCCGGTCAAGCGCCGCAGCGTGGAAGCAGCGAAGAAGAGCGAGCGCGAATTGCTCGCGGCGTTTCGCGCCGGGTCGGTGCCGGCGAAGCGGGCCGCCTGACGGCTGCCCGAAAAACGACAAGCCTGGAGAAGATACCGTGGACTTTCTGCTCCGCCTGAGCCGCCTGATCGACGGGCTCAACGAGCGCGTCGGCAAGACCCTCATCTGGTTCATCCTGGTGACGGTGCTCATCAGCGCCGGCAACGCCGTCGCGCGCTACGGCTTCAACCTGAGCTCCAACGCCTACCTCGAGATCCAGTGGTACCTCTACTCGCTGGTGTTTCTCGGGGCCGCCGGCTACACCCTCAAGCACAACAACCACGTGCGGGTGGACATGATCTACAGCCGGCTGTCGCGCCGGGCCCAGTGCTGGATCGACATCTTCGGCGGGCTGTTCATGCTGCTGCCGGTCTCCCTCATTCTCCTGTGGTTCGGCTGGCAGTGGTTCCTCGAGTCCTACCGCATCGGGGAGATGTCCACCGATGCCGGGGGCCTCATCCGCTGGCCGGTGAAGCTGATTGTTCCCGCCGCCTTCGTGCTGCTGATCCTGCAGGGCTTCTCGGAGACCATCAAGCGCGTGGCCTTTCTCAAGGGGCTGATCTCCGACGAGGCGGAGCACGACTCCCACCTGAAGGACGTTCTGAAAATGGTGGAGGACGAGCTGCCCGCGGACCGGGGGAACCGGCAATGATGGATATCATGGCCCCGCTGATGTTCGCGGGGCTGGCGGCTTTCCTGCTGTTGGGCTACCCGGTCGCGTTTTCCCTCGCCGCCAACGGCCTGCTGTTCGCCTTCGTCGGCATCGAGCTCGGGATGCTGGAGCCGGTGCTGCTGCAGGCGCTGCCCCAGCGCCTGTTCGGCATCATGTCGAACCAGCTGCTGATCGCCGTTCCGTTCTTCACCTTCATGGGACTCGTTCTCGAGCGCAGCGGCATGGCCGAGGACTTGCTCGACACCATCGGCCAGGTGTTCGGTCCCCTGCGCGGAGGGATTGCCTATGCGGTGATTTTCGTCGGCGCGCTGCTCGCCGCCACCACCGGCGTCATCGCCGCCTCAGTGATCGCCATGGGGCTGATTTCGCTGCCCATCATGCTGCGCTACGGCTATTCCAAGCAACTCGCCTCCGGGGTGATCTGTGCCTCCGGGGCGCTGGCCCAGGTGATCCCGCCGTCCATCGTGCTGATCGTGCTGGCCGACGTGCTGGGCGCGTCGGTGGGGGACATGTACCTCGGCACCATCATTCCCGGGTTCGCCCTGGTCGGAATGCTGCTGATCTACGTGGCGGTCGCTTCCTTCTTCAAGCCGAAGCTGGCACCAGCGCTGCCTGCGGAGGCGCGCACCGTGCGCGGTTGGGCGCTATACCGGCGCGTGCTGTTCGTGATGATGCCGCCGCTGGTGCTGATTTTCCTGGTGCTGGGCACGATCTTCATGGGCATTGCCACGCCGAGCGAAGGCGGCGCCATGGGGGCGACCGGGGCCCTGGCGCTCGCCCTCATCAAGGGCCGGCTCACTTGGAAGGTGACCCGGGAAGCCCTGGAATCCACCACCAAGCTCGCCAGCTTCGTCATGTTCATCCTGCTCGGCTCCACCGTGTTCGCCCTGACATTCCGGGCGGTGAACGGCGACCTGTGGGTCGAGCACCTGTTCGACCTGGTGCCCGGCGGCGTGGTGGGCTTCCTGGTAGTGGTCAACGTCATCATCTTCATCCTCGGCTGCTTCCTGGACTTCTTCGAGATCGCTTTCATCCTGCTGCCCCTGCTGGGGCCGGTGGCGGTGAAGATGGGGCTCGACCTGGTGTGGTTCGGGGTGATGATCGGCATGATCCTCCAGACTTCCTTCCTCACGCCCCCGTTCGGCTTCGCCCTGTTCTACCTGCGTAGCTGCGCGCCGAAGGAGGTGAAGACCCTAGACATTTACAAGGGCGTGGTGCCGTTCATCGGCGTTCAGCTCATTGCGGTGATCGCGGTGATCCTGATGCCCGAAATGGTCACCGGCATGACCGGCGGTGGCAAGAAGATCGACGTCGAGGGGGTGGAGATCCGGATCGATGCCCCGACCTATGGCGAGGAGGGAGGGGAGGAGGCTGCCAAGGAGGAAGGTGCCTCGGCCGAAGGCGCGCCAGCAGAGGGGGAGGCCGGCAAGAAAACCGGAGAAGATGCCGAGGAGGACCCGACCAAGGCCATCGAGCGCGCCATCAGGGAAGGCAAGTAGCTTCCGGACGCCGGCGGCGCGGGGAAAAAAGAAACCCCGCCGTCCATCACTCCCATCCCTTCCCCCGCTTGCGGGGGAAGGGATCGCGAATCTCCCCTCTCCACCTGCTGGAGAGGGGACGGGGGTGAGGTCGCGGGGTTCCTGTTGGCAACTGCCGATTACTTTTTCTTCGGTGCGGCCTTGGCGGGACGGTAAGCGAAGTTGTCGAAGCCGTGCTCCGCAACCCGGAACCACAGGTACTGGTCATCCCGGAATTTCTTCCACTCCGGGTAGATCTTGGCCCAGTGCTTGCTCTTGCCCTTCAGTTCCTCGTACAGCTCGAACGCGGCGTTCTCGGCGGCTTCCATGATTTCCTTCGAAAACCCGCGCAGCTGGGCTCCGCCGGCCACCAGCCGTTTCAGGGCCTCCGGGTTCTTCGCGTCGTAGCGGGCCACCATGTGCACATTGGACTCGGCACAGGCGGCTTCCAGGGCTGCCTTGTAGGCCTTGGGAAGCTCCTCCCATTTCTTGATGTTGACGAGGAAGGAAAGCTGCGGACCCGCCTCCCACCAGCCCGGGTAGTAGTAGTACTTGGCCACCTTGTTGAACCCGAGCTTCTCGTCGTCGTAGGGCCCGACCCACTCGGCGGCGTCGATGGTGCCGCGCTCCAGGGCCTGGTAGATTTCGCCGCCGGCGATCTGCGTCGGCACCACGCCCAGCTTGGCGAACACCTGGCCCGCCAGCCCCCCGATGCGCAACTTGAGGCCCTTCAGGTCCTTGAGCGTCTTGATCTCCTTCCGGTACCAGCCGCCCATCTGGACGCCGGTGTTGCCGGCCACCAACTGAATGCAGCCGTAGTCCTTGAACAGGTCGGCCATGATTTCCAGGCCGCCGCCGTAATACATCCAGGCGTTCTGCTGGCGGTCGTTCAGGCCGAAGGGCAGGGCCGTGGCAAAGGCGAAGGCCGGGTCCTTGCCGATGTAGTAATAGGGCGCCGTATGGCCGGCTTCGATCGTGCCGTTCTGAACCGCATCCAGCACCTGCAGTCCCGGAACGATCTCGCCGCCGGCAAATATCCGAATCTGGAACTTGCCGTCGGTGGCTTCGGCCACCCGCTTGGAGATGATTTCCGCCGCACCGAAGAGGGTGTCCAGGGACTTGGGGAAGCTGGAGGCGCAGCGCCACTGGATGGCGGGCTGGGTCTGCGCGATGGCCGGGGCGGCGATCGTGGTGGCCGCGAGACCGACGCCGGCTTTCTTCAGAAATGAACGTCGTTCCATTCGCATCTCCTTTATGAATTTTGAGGCTGTTGTCGTTGTTTCGGCTTGCGGCGGTTCGGCTTCCAGTCTCGGGGAGTCCAGAATCCGTGGCGCAAATACTACACCAACCGGCGGGATTGTGTAGCCGCCGGTCCGCCCCGCCCGGGCAGCCGCTTTACCCCTGGAAATCGGGAATTCAGGACGCTGACATCCCGGGCCGGCGGCGTTTCGGACCCGATCGGCACGGACCCACGGTGCAGCGTCAACCGGCGGGCCGCAGCCCGGAGCCGGGGCCAATCCTCCCGCTGCAATGCCGCAATTAATGGTAAAATTTCTGCCTTTTCCAGGGCTCCCAATCCATGTTTTCCGCCAAACAGACCGTAGAAGTCGTCGACCCGGAACTTTCCCTGGCGGTCCAGTGGGAGCGCCAGCGCCAGGAAGACCACATCGAGCTCATCGCGTCGGAGAATTACGTGAGTCCCGCGGTGATGCAGGCCCAGGGGTCGCTGCTCACCAACAAGTACGCGGAAGGCTATCCCGGCAAGCGCTACTACGGGGGCTGCGAGTACGTGGACATGGTGGAGAAGCTTGCCATCGACCGGGCAAAGAAGCTGTTCCACGCCGAGTACGCCAACGTGCAGCCCCACTCGGGCTCCCAGGCCAACGCCGCGGTGTACGTGGCGGTGCTCAACCCCGGCGACACCATTCTCGGCATGTCGCTCGCCCACGGCGGGCACCTGACCCACGGCGCGCCGGTGAATTTCTCCGGCAAGCTGTTCAAGGCCGTGGGCTACGGCCTCGATTCCAAGACCGAAGAAATCGACTACCACGAGGTGGAGCGGCTGGCCCACGAGCACAAGCCCCGGCTGATCGTGGCCGGCGCCTCCGCCTACTCGCTGATCATCGACTGGAAGCGCTTCCGCAAGATTGCCGATGGCGTGAGCGCCTACCTCATGGCGGACATGGCCCATTACGCCGGGCTGGTGGCGGCCGGGCTCTATCCCAGCCCGGTGGGCATTGCCGATTTCGTCACCACCACCACCCACAAGACGCTGCGGGGGCCGCGCGGCGGCATGATCCTGGCGCAGCTCGACCACGAGAAGGCCATCAATTCCGCCATCTTTCCCCAGATTCAGGGCGGGCCCCTGATGCACGTGATCGCCTCCAAGGCGGTGGCGCTCAAGGAAGCCGCGAGCCGGGAGTTCAAGCAGTACCAGGAACAGGTGATCGACAACGCCCGGGTGATGGCGAAGGTGCTCCAGGAGCGGGGCCTGCGCATTGTCTCGGGGCGCACCGACTGCCACATGTTCCTGGTGGACCTGCGCTCGAAGAAGGTGACCGGACGCCAGGCCGAGGACGCCCTGGGGCTCGCCCACATCACGGTCAACAAGAACGCCATCCCCAACGACCCGCAGAAACCCATGGTCACGAGCGGCATCCGCATCGGCACCCCGGCCATGACCACCCGCGGCTTCAAGGAGATGGAAGCCGAAAAGGTGGCGAACCTGATCGCCGACGTGCTGGACGACTGCGGCAGCGTCGCCACCATCGCCAAAGTCGCCCACGAAGTGAAAATGCTCTGCGCCCGGTTTCCGGTCTATGGAGCCTGACCCGAGGGCGGAGGGATGAGGGCGGAGGTGAAGAAAATCGTGTTCCGCCAGACGAATCTCATCCCTCATCCCTCATCCCTCACCCCTCGCCATGAAATGTCCCTTCTGCGGCGCTCCTGACACCCACGTGGTGGACTCCCGGGTCAGCGAGGAGGGCTACAGCATCCGGCGCCGGCGCCGCTGCGGCGAATGCGAGAAGCGCTTCACCACCTACGAACATGTGGAACTGCGCATGCCGGCGGTGGTCAAGGGCAATGGCACCCGGGAGGAATACAGCGAGGACAAGATCCGCAGCGGCTTCGCCCGGGCCCTCAACAAGCGGCCAGTCGCCACCGAGCAGGTGGACGCCGCCGTCAGCCGCATCGGCCAGAAGGTGCTCGCCCTCGGCGAGCGCGAGATCCAGTCGCGGCGCATCGGGGAAATGGTGATGCAGGAGCTGAAAAAGCTCGACCACGTGGCTTATATCCGCTTCGCCTCGGTGTACCGCAGCTTCCAGGACGCGGACGACTTCCGCACCGCCATCAAGGAGGTGCAGCAGCCCGGTCGCGGCGCCAGGAAGAAAAAATCCTGAGCCACAGAGCGCACAGAGGTCACAGAGAAAAGCAAACTTGCTTTCCCGGTCGAGCATGGTCTCCGATGGTTCTGTTCCTGAGGGCTGCGAACATCCCGGTTTCCCCACACTGAAATCCTCTGTGGTCTGTGGTCTTGTGGCTTAACATTCCCTTCCATGTTCACCGCTGACGATCACGCCTTCATGGCCGAGGCCCTGCAGCTCGCGGAGCGGGGACTCAATACGACCACGCCGAATCCGCGGGTTGGCTGCCTGGTGGTGCGTGACGGGCAGGTGATCGGGCGCGGCTTCCATGAGCGGGCCGGACTGCCCCACGCCGAAGTCCTCGCGCTGGGCGAAGCCGGAGCGCTGGCCCGGGGCGCCACCCTCTACCTCAATCTCGAACCCTGCAGCCACCACGGCCGCACGCCGCCCTGCGCGGACGCGGTCATCGACGCCGGGGTGGCGCGGGTGGTGGCGGCCATGCAGGACCCGAATCCCGCGGTAGCGGGCACGGGCTTCCGGCAGCTGCGCGATGCCGGGGTCGCCGTGGATTGCGGGCTGATGGAAGCCGACGCGCGGGACCTCAATATCGGGTTTGTTTCGCGCATGACCCGCGGCCGCCCCTGGGTGCGCATGAAGGTTGCGGCGAGCCTGGACGGCAGAACCGCGCTCAGCAACGGGCGAAGCCAGTGGATCACGGGCGAAGCCGCCCGCACCGATGCCCACCGGCTGCGGGCCCGTTCCTGCGCCGTGCTGACCGGATTCGGCACGGTGCGCGACGACGATCCGCAGCTCACCGTGCGTCGGGTCGCGACTTCCCGCCAGCCGCTGCGGGTCGTGGTGGACAGCCGGCTGGAGACACCGGCCGGCGCCCGGGTGCTGGCCGGCGGCGGGGCGCTGGTCTTCGCCGCGGTCAACGATGGGGCGAGGATTCGCGCGATCGAAAGCACGGGGGCGAACGTGATCCTGCTGCCCGATGCCGCGGGGAAGGTCGATCTCGGCGCCATGATGGCGGAGCTCGGGCGCCGGGAAATCAACGAAGTGCTGGTGGAGGCGGGGTTCCGGCTCAACGGCTCGCTGCTGGAGGCGGGGGTGGTGGACGAGCTGGTGATCTATCTCGCGCCCCATCTGCTCGGGGATCAGGCCCGCGGCATGTTCCATCTCCCCGAGCTCACGGACTTGTCCGATCGCCGCGAGCTTTCGATCCGCGAGGTGCGCAGCATCGGCCCCGATCTGCGCATCGTCGCGCGCTTTTCGTCATGAGCTTCAAGGACCACTTCTCGGGTCACGCGTCCGATTACGCCCGCTATCGCCCGTCCTACCCGGAACCGCTGTTCGACTGGCTGGCCGGGGTCGTGCCGGCGCGGGAACTGGCCTGGGACTGCGCCACCGGCAGCGGGCAGGTGGCCTTGTCCCTGGCGCGCCGTTTCGGGAAGGTGATGGCCACCGATGCCAGCGCGAAGCAGATCGAGAACGCGATTCCTGCACCCAACATCAGTTACCGGGTGGAACCGGCCGAGGGCACCTCGCTGGCCGACGCGAGCGTCGATCTGATCACGGTGGGCCAGGCGCTGCACTGGCTGGACCTCACCGGGTTCTACACCGAGGTGAGGCGCGTGTTGCGGCCCGGCGGCGTGATCGCCGTCTGGTGCTACAGCCTGTTCGGCTGCAATCCCGAAGTCGACGCGGTTTTTCTGCGTTACTACCGGGACGTGGTGGGTCCCTACTGGCCCGAGGACCGCAAGGCGGTGGAAACCGGCTACCGGGACCTGCCGTTTCCCTTCTCACCCCTCGCGCCCCCGTCTTTCAGCATGGAAGCGGACTGGGAACTGGAGCAGGTCCTGGGTTACCTGGATACCTGGTCCTCGGCCCAGCGTTACCGCAAGATGCGCGGTGCGGACCCGCGGCGGGAGATCGCCGATGACCTGGGCCGGGCCTGGGGTTCCCCCGGGGCCGCCCGGCGCATAAAATGGCCCTTGCACCTTCGGGTGGGAAGGGTGGTGCCATGAATAAGCCGCTTCCGGAACAAGGGTTATACGCCGAGCTCAAGGCGCTGCTGGAGGAACGGGTCACCGACTCCCGCGGCATCCGCGAGCACCACGGCAAGGACGAGTCGTCGCTGCCCTACGCGCCGCCGGACCTGGTGGCGTTCCCCCGGTCCACGGAAGAAGTCCGGGGCCTCGTCAATCTCTGCCGCCGCCATCGCACACCCCTCATTCCCTTCGGCGCCGGCACCTCGGTGGAAGGCCACGTGCTGGCGGTGCGGGGCGGCGTATGCGTAGACCTTTCCCAGATGAATAATGTGCTGGAGGTCCATTCCGAGGACCTGGATTGCACGGTCGAGGCGGGGGTTACCCGCAAGCAGCTCAATGAATACCTGCGGGACCAGGGGCTGTTCTTTCCCATCGATCCGGGAGCGGACGCGACGATCGGCGGCATGGTGTCCACCCGCGCCTCGGGGACCAATGCCGTGCGCTACGGCACCATGCGCGAGAACACCCTGTCGCTCAAAGTGGTGCTGGCGGACGGCCGGGTGATCCGCACCGCGCGCCGCGCCCGCAAGTCGGCGGCCGGCTACGATCTGACGCGCCTGTTCGTGGGCGCGGAGGGGACGCTGGGTGTCATTACCGAGATCACGCTCCGGCTCTACGGAATACCGGAAGCCATGTCGGCCGCGACCTGCGCCTTTCCCGACGTGGATCACGCGGTGAATACCGTGATCCAGACGATTCAGATGGGCATCCCGGTGGCCCGGGCCGAAATGCTGGATGCGCTCACCATGAAGGCGGTGAACCGCTATTCCAAGACCTCCTACCGGGAAATGCCGGCCCTGTTTCTGGAGTTCCACGGCAGCGAGGCCGGCGTGGCGGAACAGGCCCGGGCGGTGCAGACCATCGCGAAGGACAACGGCGGCATGGATTTCGAATGGGCGGTACGACCCGAGGACCGCAGCCGCCTGTGGGCCGCGCGCCACGATGCCTACTTCGCCTCGCTGCAGCTCAGGCCCGGCAGCCGCGCCATCGCCACCGATGTCTGCGTGCCGATCTCGCGGCTGGCCGAATGCATCCACGAGACCGCCGCGGACGTGGCCAGGGCGTCCATGCCGATCCCGCTGTTCGGCCATGTGGGCGACGGCAATTTCCACCTGGTGATCCTGGTGAACCCGGAAGATCCGAAGGACATCGAGGAGGCCCGGGCGCTCAACGAGCGGCTGGTGATGCGGGCGCTCGCCATGGACGGGACCTGCACCGGCGAGCACGGCATCGGGCTCGGCAAGCAGAAGTATCTCCGGGAAGAGCTCGGCGAGGGCGTTGAGGTGATGCGGGGAATCAAGGCCGTCCTCGACCCGGACAACCTGCTCAATCCCGGCAAGATCCTGCCGCCGCCCGCAGCATAAAAAGCGCGACGGGCCTGCCCCGGCTCGGCTAAAATTCACGGTTCGTGCAGACAGCAGGCCGGCAACCCGCACGGTCGAGGAAAAACCATGTTCACCGGCATCATCGAAGCCGTCGGAGAGATCAAGCACATCGCCACCCTGGATCAGGGCCTGCGGCTGTCGATTGCCGCCGGCGGGCTCGATCTCAACGACGTGCGGGTCGGCGACAGCATCGCCGTCAACGGCATCTGTCTCACGGTGGTGTCTCACGGTCCGGGGGAGTTCTCGGTGGAGGTGTCGCGGGAGACCCTGGGCTGCACCCAGGGGCTGGATTCCCCGGGAGAAGTGAACCTGGAGAAGGCGCTGCGGCTTTCCGACCGGCTGGGCGGCCACCTGGTCTCGGGCCACGTGGACGGCGTGGGCAAGGTGGTGAAGTTCGAGGCCGCCGGCGAGTGCCGGCTGCTGGCGCTGCGGGTACCGCGCGGTCTCGCGAAGTACATCGCGCAGAAGGGCTCCGTCACGGTGAACGGCGTGAGCCTCACGGTAAACCGGGTGGACGGTGAGGACTTCGACATCAACCTCATCCCTCACACCCTCGAAATGACCAACCTCAAGGGCCTCAGGCCCGGCGACCGGGTTAACCTGGAAGTGGATCTCATCGCCCGCTATGTAGAGCGCATGTTGAACTTTAATGCGAGAAGCGAATAGACAGGATTAACAGGATTAACACGAACTACCCACCGCTTCTCATCCTGTTCATCCTGGGAAATCCCGTAAATCCTGTCGATTTCTGAATCCTACGACCATGACCATCAGCCCGATTCAAGACATCGTCGCCGACATCCGCCAGGGGAAGATGGTGATCCTGGTGGACGAGGAAGACCGGGAAAACGAGGGCGACCTGGTCCTGGCGGCGGAGTTCGTCACGCCGGAGGCCATCAACTTCATGGCGAAACACGGCCGCGGGCTGATCTGCCTCACCCTCACCCAGGCCCGCTGCAAGCAGCTCAGTCTCCCGCTCATGGTGGCGGCGAACCGCTCGCCGCTCGGCACCAACTTCACGCTGTCGATCGAGGCCGCGACCGGGGTGACCACCGGAATCTCGGCGACGGACCGGGCCCGCACCGTCCAGGCGGCGGTGAGAAGGGATGCGAAGCCCGAGGACATCGTGCAGCCCGGCCACATCTTCCCGCTCATGGCCCAGGACGGCGGCGTGCTGGTGCGGGCCGGCCACACCGAGGCGGGCTGCGATCTGGCGCAGCTTGCGGGGCTGGAGCCGGCGGCGGTGATCTGCGAGATCCTGAAGGACAACGGCGAGATGGCGCGGCTTCCGGACCTGCTGGAGTTCGCCCGGGAGCACGGCGTGAAGATCGGCACCATCGCCGACCTCATCCACTACCGCAGCCGCACCGAGAAGCTGGTGCAGCGGGTGGCCGAGCGGCCCATTACCACCGCGTACGGGACCTTCCAGCTCGTGGTCTATCACGATCCCACGGCCCATGCCAGCCACCTGGCGCTGGTGAAAGGCAAGATCGAGGCAGGCCAGGAAGTGCTGGTGCGGGTCCACGAGCCCCTTTCCGTGCTGGACCTGCTGGACGCGGAAGACCGGACCCACTCCTGGAATCTGCACGAGGCGCTGAAGGAAATGGCGCGGGCGGAACGCGGGGTCATGGTCCTGCTGCATCGCTGCGAGACCGCCGCCGACCTGATCGGCCGGGTGAGCGGGACCCCGGGGGACCCGGCGGCCCGGGCCCGGGCGGACCTCAGGAACTACGGCATCGGGGCGCAGATTCTCAGGGATCTCAATGTCACCAAAATGCGGCTCATGGCGCTGCCGCGCAAGATGCCCAGCATGGCGGGATTCGACCTGGAAGTAACGGGCTATCTGCAGCCGGGCAACCAGCGCTGACCGCATCGGGAGAGCAACATGACCAAGTTCGACATGACGCGGTACGACAACATCGATGAGATCGAGCAGAACCTGAACGGGGCCGGGCTCAGGATCGGCATCGTCATGAGCCGCTTCAACCTGGAGGTGGGCGAGGGACTCCTCGGCGCCTGCACCGAGGCCCTCACCAGGCAGGGCGTCGCCCCCGGGGACGTGGTGATCGTGAGCGTACCGGGGGCGCTGGAAATTCCACTGGCCGCCCAGACCCTGGCTCAGAGCGGGAAATATGACGCCCTGATCGCCCTGGGGGCGGTGATCCGCGGCGATACCTACCATTTCGAGGTGGTGTCCAACGAGTCGGCATCCGGGGTCATGTCGGTGCAGCTCGACACCGGGATTCCCGTCGCCAACGGCATCCTCACCTGCGACACCGATGACCAGGCGTTTCACCGCATGAGCGAAAAGGGGCGGGACGCGGCGCTGGTAGCCGTCGAGATGGCCAACCTGATCAGGCAGGTCAAATGAAGACGGTCAGGCGCAGGTCCCGGGAGTTCGTGCTGCAGGGAATCTACCAATGGCAGCTCGCCGGCGGCGACGCCTCGGCCATCGAGCAGCAGTTCCGAGAGGCCAAGGGCTTCGAGAAATGCGACCGGAGCTTCGTCACGGCGCTGCTGGAGGGGATCATCGGCGAGCATGGCCGGCTGGAGGGCGAAATCGCGCCCTTCCTCGACCGGCCTCTGAAGGAACTTTCGCCGGTGGAGCGGGGGATCCTGCTGATGGGCGCCTTCGAGCTGGCGTTTCATCCGCAGACTCCCTACCGTGCCATCATCAACGAGGCGGTAGAGCTGGCCAAGACTTTCGGCGGCACCGACGGCTACAAGTACGTGAATGGCGTGCTCGACAAGCTGGCGGGGAAGCTGCGCTCGGGGGAGGTTGGCGGAAAGACTGAACCACAGAGGCACAGAGACACAGAGAAAAAGGCGTAGAAGCATTAACGCAAAGGACAAAGGAAAGATCGCAAAGGACGCAAAGGTTTTCATGATTCCAGAGTCTTTTGTTTTTCTTTGCGGTGTTTGCGTTAAGGATTTTGATTTTCTCTGTGCCTCTGTGCTCTGTGGTGAAAATGCTGTCTGAGTTCGAAATCATCCGCCGCTTCTTTACCCGCCCTGCGCCCTCCGCGGTGCTTGGCGTGGGGGACGATGCGGCGCTGCTGCGCGTGGCGCCGGGCATGGAGCTTGCCGTTTCCACCGACATGCTGGTGGCGGGCAGGCACTTTTTCCCGGATGCGGACCCGGGCAAGCTCGGCCACAAGGCCCTGGCGGTGAATCTTTCCGACATGGCGGCCATGGGCGCGAAGCCGCGCTGGGCGACGCTGTCGCTGGCGCTTCCCGAAGCGGACGAAAAGTGGCTGGAGTCCTTTGCCGGAGGGTTCATGGCGCTCGCGGCGGCCCATGGCGTCGAGCTGGTGGGTGGCGACACCACCCGCGGTCCGCTCAACATCTGCGTGCAGGTGATGGGCGAGGTGCCGGAGGGCCAGGCCCTGCGCCGCAGCGGCGCGAAGCCGGGTGACGACGTGTGGGTGTCGGGCCGGCTCGGAGACGCCGCGCTGGCGCTGGCCCACATGCAGCACCGGATCGTGCTGGAGCCCCATGACGTGGCGGACTGCCTGAAAGCGCTGCACGCGCCGGAGCCCCGGGTGGCGCTGGGATTGGCCCTGCGCGGAGTCGCCCACAGCGCCATCGATGTCTCCGACGGCCTCGCCGCCGATCTGGGACACATCCTGGAATGCTCGGGGGTGGCGGCCGTGGTGGAGATCGCGGCAGTCCCGCGCTCCGCCGCGCTGGAGCGGCATTTCGGGGAGGAAACGGCGCGGCAGGCCCTGCTGGCGGGCGGCGACGACTACGAACTGTGCTTCACTGCGGATGTCGACCAGCGATCCGCGATCGAGAAAATCGGGCGCGACACGGGTGTGGCGGTAACCTGCGTTGGACGCATTGCGCGGGGAAGCGGGCTTGCCGTGACGGGGAGCGACGGCAAACCCCTGGAGCTGAGGAGAACGGGCTTTGATCATTTCCGCTGAGCATGGCGATCCCATCGTCAATCCGTCCTGGCGCCTGGTGCTGTCGCGCCCGGCCCACTTCATCGCCTTCGGCTTCGGGGTGGGAAAGAGCCCGGTGGCGCCCGGCACCTTCGGGACGCTGCTGGCGTTTCCACTGTTCGCCGTGCTCGCGCCGCGGCTCGAGGCTCATTCCTACCTGATGCTCGTGATCCTTCTCTTCATCATCGGGGTATGGGCCTGTGGCGTGACCGGAAAGTTTCTGCGCGCCCACGACCACGGCGGCATGGTGTGGGATGAAGTGGTGGCGTTCCTGCTGGTGCTGTTTTTCACCCCCCAGGAACTGGTCTGGCAGGCCTTTGCCTTCCTGCTGTTCCGCCTGTTCGACGTGCTGAAGCCGCCGCCCATCCGGCACCTGGAGCGCACCCTGCCGGGCGGGCTCGGGGTCATGGCGGACGACCTGATGGCGGCGTTCTACACGCTGCTTGCGCTGGCGCTGTGGAAGACGCTGGTGACCTGACCATGAATCAGTCCTTGGAGCAGCTCGCCGCCCGGGTGGGCGCGGCGCTGAAGCGCAACGAGATGATGCTGGCCACCGCCGAGTCCTGCACCGGCGGCTGGCTGGGGCAGGCCGTCACGGCGGTCGCCGGAAGCTCCGACTGGTATGAGCGGGGCTTCATCACCTATACGTATATATCCAAGCGCGAGATGCTGGGAGTCAGGGACGAGACGCTGGAGCGTTACGGCGCGGTGTCCGAGGCTGCGGTGCGCGAGATGGCCGAGGGCGCGCTCGCCCACAGTCACGCCCAGGTGGCGGCCGCCATCTCCGGCATCGCCGGCCCCAGCGGCGGCTCCCGGGAAAAGCCGGTGGGGACGGTGTGCTTCGCCTGGGCGCTGAAGGGGGGGGCGACGCTGAGCGAAACCCGCCAGCTCGACGGCGACCGCGACGAAGTGCGCCGCCAGTCGGTGGAAATCGCGCTTTCCGGCCTTCTCGACTTGCTCCACGGCGAAAAGACCGCCGGCTCAAAAACTTAACTTTCCTGTCAGCGGACTTCGCGGCTCCCGCGTTTAGTGGGATAATTTGCTGATTGATAGCGAGGAGAAATATGGACGAGAACAAGAGCAAGGCGTTGGCCGCGGCCCTTTCCCAGATCGAGAAGCAGTTCGGCAAGGGCTCCATCATGCGCATGGGGGAGAGTGAGGTCGCCAAGGACATCCAGGTGGTGTCCACCGGCTCCCTGGGCCTCGACATTGCCCTCGGCGTGGGCGGATTGCCCCGGGGCAGAGTCGTCGAGATCTACGGCCCGGAATCCTCGGGCAAGACCACGCTGACGCTGTCGGTGGTGGCCCAGATGCAGAAGCAGGGCGGGACCGCCGCGTTCATCGACGCCGAGCACGCGCTCGATCCCCAGTATGCCCAGAAGCTGGGCGTAAACGTCAGCGAGTTGCTGATCTCCCAGCCCGACAACGGCGAGCAGGCCCTGGAGATCGCCGACATGCTGGTGCGCTCCGGCTCGGTGGACGTGGTGGTCGTCGACTCGGTGGCGGCGCTGACCCCCAAGGCCGAGATCGAGGGCGAGATGGGCGAGCCCCAGATGGGCCTGCAGGCGCGGCTCATGTCCCAGGCGCTGCGCAAGCTTACCGCCAACATCAAGCGCTCCAATACGCTGGTGATCTTCATCAACCAGATCCGCATGAAGATCGGGGTCATGTTCGGCAATCCCGAGACCACCACCGGCGGCAATGCCCTCAAGTTCTATTCCTCGGTGCGCATCGATATCCGCCGCACCGGTTCCATCAAGAAGGGCGAAGAGGTGATCGGCAACGAGACCCGGGTCAAGGTGGTGAAGAACAAGGTCGCGCCCCCCTTCAAGCAGGCCGACTTCGACATCCTCTACGGCGAGGGCATTTCCTGGGAAGGCGAAATCATCGAGCTCGGCACCCTGTACAAGCTGGTCGAGAAATCCGGCGCCTGGTACGCCTACAAGGGTGACAAGATCGGCCAGGGCAAGGACAACGCGCGCGAATACCTCAAGGAGCATCCGGAGGTGGCCCGCGAGATCGAGGCCAGGATCCGCGCTGCCGCCGGAATTCGCGGCGCCGTGCCGGCCCCCCGGGAAACCGAGGCGGCGTAGGCTCTCGCGGCGCGACTCGTTCCGGCAAGAATGAGCGACACGCTGCGCGCCAGGGCCTTGCGGCTCCTGGCGCGCCGCGAGCATTCCCGCGCCGAGCTGAGAGGCAAGCTCGCCCCGCATGCCGACGACCAGGACGCCCTGGAAGCGTTGCTGACCGCCCTTGAGCGGGAGGGGCTGCTCTCGGACCGCCGTTTTGCGGAAGAGCTGGCCCACGCGCGCCGCCGCCGTTACGGCAGCCAGCGCATCGGCCATGAGCTCAGGAAAAAGGGCGTGGCCGGGGAGCTGGCGGATGAAATGCTGGCGCGGCTGCATCCCGATGAGGTGCAGGCGGCGCGGGAAGTGTGGCGGAAGAAATTCAGGCAGCCCCCGGCAAATGCCCGGGAGCGGGCCCGGCAGGTGCGATTCCTGCAGGGGCGCGGTTTCGGACTCGACGTGATCATGAAGGTGTTGCGCGGAAATGACGACGATTGACGAATCCCGTTCGGCGGGACGCGGTGCGGGGCGTGCCGTTGCGGCCCTGGCTCTGGCGGCGGGGCTGCTTGGCGGCTGTGACAGCCTGCCCTTCGGCTACACCCCGGTGAAGGAAATCCTCGCCGCCCCCGCCAGTTTCGAAGGCAGGGAAGTGAAAGTGAAGGGCACGGTCACGGACGTGACCCGGATTCCCCTGGTCAACCTGCAGAGCTTCGTGCTGCAGGAGGAGGGCGCGGAGATCACCGTCGTCACCGAGGGCAAGCTCCCGGCCAAGGGGGAGCGGGTGGCGAGCAAAGGCACGGTGACCAGCGCGGCGATCATCGGCGGCAAGTCCCTCAACCTCAGGATCAGGGAAATCGAGCGGTTGTAGGATTGAGAGGACAGTCCGCGCGCGCGGCAAGGCGCCGCGTTGGCGACAGCGCACGGGATCGCAGGCACGCACATGAAAAGCAGTGAGGTCAGACAGAAGTTCCTGGAGTTCTTCGAGGGCCACGGCCACGCGATCGTGGCGTCCAGCCCCCTCATACCCGGCAACGACCCGACGCTGCTGTTTACCAACGCCGGCATGGTGCAGTTCAAGGACGTGTTCCTGGGCCAGGACAAGCGGCCCTACGTGCGGGCGGTGACCTCCCAGCGCTGCGTGCGCGCCGGCGGCAAGCACAACGACCTGGAGAACGTGGGCTACACCGCGCGCCACCACACGTTCTTCGAGATGCTGGGCAATTTCAGCTTCGGTGATTATTTCAAGCGCAATGCCATCAGGTACGCGTGGGAATTTCTCACCGAGGTGATGAAGATCCCGGCCGGGAAACTGTGGGTCACGGTGTACGCGGAGGACGACGAGGCCTACGACATCTGGGCCAACGAGATCGGGGTCCCCCGCGACAGGGTGACCCGCATCCCCACCATGGACAACTTCTGGCAGATGGGCGAGACCGGCCCCTGCGGTCCCTGCACCGAGATTTTCTACGACCACGGGCCGGGCATTCCCGGCGGCCCGCCCGGAACGCCGGAGGCGGACGGCGACCGCTACATCGAGATCTGGAACCTGGTGTTCATGCAGTACAACCGCGACGACAAGGGCGTGCTCAACAAGCTGCCCAAGCCCTCGGTGGACACCGGCATGGGCCTGGAGCGCATCGCCGCGGTGCTGCAGGGCGTTCATTCCAATTACGAGATCGACCTGTTCAGGGACCTCATCAGGGCCGCCGCCCGGGTCACCGGCGCGAAAGACCTCAAGAGCAACTCGCTGAAAGTTATCGCCGACCACATTCGTGCCTGCGGCTTCCTGGTGTGCGACGGGGTGATCCCCGGCAACGAGGGCCGCGGCTACGTGCTCCGCCGCATCATCCGCCGCGCCATCCGCCACGGCTACAAGCTCGGGCAGAAGAAGCCCTTCTTCCATCTGCTGGTGGATGACCTGGCGAAGGCCATGGGGGATGCGTATCCCGAGATCGTCGCGGCGAAAGATCGGGTCGCGGCGGTGCTCAGGCAGGAGGAGGAGCGTTTCGCCGAGACCCTGGAGAACGGCATGCAGGTGCTGGAAGGCGCCCTCAGGCGCGAGGATCGCATGCTCGACGGCGAGACCGTGTTCAAGCTCTACGACACCTTCGGCTTCCCGGTGGATCTCACCGCCGACATTGCCCGGGAGCGCGGGCTGACCGTGGATTTCGCCGGGTTCGAGCAGTCGATGGAGCGCCAGCGCGAGCGGGCCCGGGCCGCGAGCAAGTTCCAGATGCAGGCCGGGGTGGAATACTCGGGACGCGCCACCGAGTTCCAGGGCTACGACACCCTGCAGACCGAGGCCCAGGTGGTGGCGCTGTACAAGGGCGGCAGCCCGGTGTCCTTCGTCGAGGCCGGGGACGAGGCGGTGGTGGTGCTGGACAAAACGCCCTTTTATGCCGAGTCGGGGGGCCAGGTGGGCGACTGCGGCGAGATTCTGTCCAGCCACGGCACCTTTGCCGTTTCCGACACCCAGAAGATCCAGGCCGAGGTGTTCGGGCACAAGGGGCTGCTGAGGAGCGGGCGCCTCGCCGTGGGCGACGAGGTGATGGCGCAAGTGAATCCCGTGGCCCGGGCGCGGGCCGCCTACAACCATTCGGCGACCCATCTGCTGCACGCGGCGCTAAGGAAGGTGCTCGGCAGCCACGTCACCCAGAAGGGCTCGCTGGTGGATCCCCAGCGCACCCGCTTCGATTTCTCCCATCACGCGCCCTTGACCGAGGGCGAGCTGCGGGAGATCGAAAACCTGGTGAACCGCGAAATCCGCAGGAACCTGGCGGTGGAAACCCGGCTCATGAAGTACGACGAAGCCATCAAGCACGGCGCCATGGCGCTGTTCGGCGAGAAATACGGCGACGACGTGCGGGTGGTGGGCATGGGCGAGTTCTCCACCGAGCTGTGCGGTGGCACCCATGTCAAGCGCACCGGCGACATCGGCTTCTTCAAGATCGTCTCCGAGTCCGGCGTCGCGGCGGGCATCCGCCGGGTGGAGGCCATCACCGCGGACACGGCGCTGGAATACGTGCAGCAGCAGCAGGCGCAGCTCGCCGAGATCGCGGCGGCGCTGAAGGCCCCGCCCCAGGAAGCGTCCCAGAAGATCGCCCAGATCGTAGACAGCGTGAAGGCGCTGGAGAAGGAGCTGTCGCGGTTCAAGTCCCGGCTTGCTTCCAGCCGGGGCGACGAGCTCGCCGATGGCGCAGTGGAAGTGAAAGGGGTCAAGGTGGTGGCGGCGACCCTGGAGGCGGCGGACGCCAAGGCGCTGCGGGAAGCCGTGGACAAGCTCAAGGACAAGCTCAAGACCTGCGCCGTGGTGCTGGGGTCGGTGGCCGACGGCAGGGTGACGCTGATCGCCGGCGTGAGCGGCGATCTCACCGCGAAACTGAAGGCCGGGGAGCTGGTGAACTTCGTCGCCCAGCAGGTGGGCGGCAAGGGCGGCGGGCGCCCCGACATGGCCCAGGCCGGCGGTAACCAGCCCGACAAGCTGCCCCAGGCGCTGGAAGGCGTGACCGACTGGGTGAAAGCGCAGCTTTAGCGGCGCGCTCCTTTCCCCTCGATCCAATCTCACGCGCCCCCTCCCCCTCGATGGAGGGAGGGTCAGGGTGGGGGTGACACGCCCCCCGCTGTCAACGGCCGGGCCCGTCCGGCCGTTTGTGCTGCCATGGGCCCTACGGCTCATTTTTCGAACCCCTAGGAGAGGACGCCATGCTCAAGACCCGAACCCTCGTAACCGCCGTGGTGGCCGTGTTGGCCCTGCCGGGGCTGGCCTTTTCGCAGGCAACTCCGGCGAAGCCCGCGACTCCGGCGCAACCCGCGCAACCCGCGCAACCCGCGCAACCCGCGAAACCGGCAACCCCGGCGCAGCCCGCGAAGCCCGACCCCACCGCGACCCCCGGCATCGAAAAACGCCAGGAGCTCCACCGCAAGCGCATCGAGCAGGGCAAGCAGTCCGGGGAGCTGACCGGGAAGGAAGCCGCCAAGCTGGAGCGCGGCCAGACCAAAATCCAGGAAATGATCGACAAGGCCAAGGCCGACGGCAAGGTGACCCCCGAAGAGCGCCAGCGCATCCGGGCGGCCCAGCAAAAGGAGGAAAAAAAGATCTATCGCGAGAAGCACGACAGGCAAAGCAAGAAGAAGTAAGCCTCGCGCATCCGCTGGAAACAGGCCCGGAACGCCCGGCAGGGGTTCCGGGCTTCTTTTTGGTGCAACCCGCTTCGCGGTTGCACCCTACGGCAGGCCGATGGTTTACGCATGGCCATCGGGTAGGGCGGAACCACGGAGTGGGTTCCGCCGTTCGTTTTTGGTGCAACCCGCTTCGCGGTTGCACCCTACGGCAGGCCGATGGTTTACGCATGGCCATCGAGGCGGGGCGGAACCACGGAGTGGGTTCCCCGTTCGGTCTTGGCCGGGAGGCGCCGGCGGAGGAGGGCGGGCGATGGGGTATAATCGCGCAGTTTCGAACCTGCCATCCACGGAGACTCCTCTTGCACATCGCCTGTCTCGATCTGGAAGGAGTCCTCATTCCGGAAATCTGGATCGAGTTCGCGGACCGCACCCGGATTCCCGAGTTGCGGGCCACCACCCGCGATGTGCCCGACTACGACGTGCTCATGCGCCAGCGCCTGCGCATCCTCAACGAGCACAAGCTGGGGCTTCCCGACATTCAGGCGGTGATTTCGGAAATGCGCCCGCTGGACGGGGCGGAAGAGTTCATGGACTGGCTGCGGGAGCGCTTCCAGGTGGTGATCCTCTCCGACACCTACTACGAGTTTGCGCTGCCCCTCATGCGCCAGCTCGGCTATCCCACCCTGATGTGCCACAAGCTGGGAGTGGACAGGAACGGAAAGGTGGTGGACTACCACCTGCGCCAGCCCGACCAGAAGCGGCGGGCTGTGAAGGCGTTCCACTCGCTCAACTTCCGGGTGGTGGCGGCGGGGGATTCCTACAACGACACCAACATGCTGGCGGAAGCCGACGCCGGAATCCTGTTCTGCCCGCCGGACAACGTGATCAGCGAGTTCCCACAGTTTCCCGTGACCCGCAACTACGACGAGCTGCGGCAGGCTTTCGCCCGCGCTGCGGAGAAGTTTCAACAGGCCGCGCTCCCGGCATGAGCAAGCGCGCCGACCATCCAAAAATCAGGCCCGGCCCCGAGGACTTCAACCGGCGCAGCGCCGGCCACCTTCCGGGGCTGATCGGCATGGAGATCCTGGCAGTGGAGAAGGGCCTGCTGAGAAGCCGCCTCAAGCTGCGAATGGACCACATGGCGCCCAACGGCTACCTGCATGCGGCCACCATCGTGGCGGTGGCCGACACCACCTGCGGCTACGGCACCCTGGCGCATCTGCCCGAAGGGGCCGAGGGCTTCACCACCATCGAGTTGAAGAGCAATTTCCTCGGCACGCTGCGGGAAGGCGCCATTCTCTGCGAGGCGACTCCCGAGCACCTGGGGCGCACCACCCACGTCTGGGACGCGGTCGTCACCGACGAGGCGACCGGCAAGCAGCTGGCCCTGTTTCGCTGCACCCAGATGATTCTCTGGAAGCGCTGACCGCGCAGGGCGGGCGGCGCCCGTCGCCCCTCTGTCGGGGTCGTAGGGCGGAACCACGGAGTGGGTTCCGCCGGTGATGGATGGTGCAACCCGCTTCGCGGTTGCACCCTTCGGCTCGAAGCGCCAGGGCGGGCTGCGCCCGCCATCCCCTCGTTCAGCGTCGTAGGGCGGAACCACGGAGTGGGTTCCGCCGGTAATGGATGGTGCAACCCGCTTCACGGTTGCACCCTACGGCCTCGAAGCGCCAAGGTGGGCATAGCTCGCCGGGCAACGTCTCCCGGGTGTGCTATGGTGACAACAGTACTCCCCGCCAATCCAAAAAGAAGGAGACACCATGATCCGCGCCGCAACGCTCGTTGTGCTCGTCCTTGCGTCCCTTTCCCCCGCGTGGGCCAAGCCGGCCGGCGACCCGCTGGCCCGGGCCGCCCAGGCCTTGGGCGGCGCCAAGGCGCTCTCCGGGATCAAGACCTTCGCCGCCAGGGGCACCGCCACCCACTGGGAGCCGGAGCAGTCCCTGGTGGCGGGGGGCGAGCCGCGCCTCGCGGGGGAATCCAGCTTCGCGCTGAGCCGCGACTTCGCGCCGGGATCGGCCCGCACCGAGTGGGTGAAGAAGCTGGTTTACCCGGCGCCCAGGGAATACAAATTCACCGAGATCATCGCGGGTGATCGGGGCTACGTGGCCGGCATTGACACCACGGCCCGCACCAGGCAGAGCCTCGATTCCAATCCGCCCCAGCACGCCATGTCGGGAATGCGGATGGCGGCGGCGCTGCGGGAGCTGGCGCGCACCTCGCCGCGCCTCGTGGCCGACATGCTGGCGCAGCCGTCTCTGGTCAAGCGGTTGCCGGACCAGAAAGTGGACGGCGCGATGCTCGCCGCCGTGAGCTACCGCCAGGCGCAGGATACCGTCACCGTCATGTTCGATCCCAAGACCGGGCTGCCCGCGCGCATCCGCACCCATGATTACGACAACATGCACGGCGACTCCGATTACGATCTGCTGCTCTCGGACTGGCGCGAGGCGGGCGGCGTGAAAATCGCCCACGGGCTCGACTACAAGCTGAACGGCATTGACATCGGCCGCATTCGCTACGCGGAAGTGTCGGTGAACGGCGCGGTCGCCGCCGGGCAGTTCGAGATTCCCGCGTCCATCCTCGCCACCGCGCCTAGGGCCGCGACCGGCTACGTGCCCTGGCAGTGGGTGCTACGGCGCCAGAACATCGGCGTGTACCTGGATTCGGACGCGGTGGGCCACCCCGATGGCGGCGGGCTGAAGCTGGTGGAGCTGGCGCCGGGCGTGAGCCAGGTGGTGGGCGGAACCCACAACAGCCTGGTGGTGGAAATGGACCAGTACCTGGTGGTGTTCGACGCGCCCATCGGCGAAACGCAGTCACGCTTTACCCTCGATGCCGCCAAGACGAAGTATCCGGGCAAGCCGGTGCGATACCTGGTGCTCACCCATCACCACATGGACCACGCCGGCGGCACCAAGACCTTCGTCGCCGAAGGCGCGGCGGTGATCGTCGGCGCCGGCGTCGGAGACCATATCTGGAAAACCCTGCGCACCACGCGCCGGCTGGACGGCGAAGGCGGCGCGGCGCGCCTGCCCGGGGCAGAAGTCATCGAGGTCGCCGACCGCAAGATTCTCTCCGACGGCAAGCGGGAAGTGGCGATCTACGCCATCGAAAATCCCCACGCCAGGGGAATGCTGATCGGCTACGTGCCCGGCGCGCGCCTGGGATTCGTCACCGATATCTGGAACCCGGGACGGGATCGCGTCGGCGACAAGCTCAACGCGGGACAGGCGGCGCTGGTGGCGGCCATCAGGAAATACGGCCTCGACCCCGAGCGCTTTGCCGGCGGCCACGGCTCGGTGGGCAACTACGCCGAGCTCGCCGCGCCGGCGGGGAAGTGAAGCGGGCGGATTACCCAGGAAAATTCCCGACAGCTTCCTGCCTGCCACAGGTGCCGGAGTGGAATTTCTTTGAACAATACGACTTCGGTACCTTTGATCCCGAAGCAAAAGCTCCGGGAACTGCGCTACGACCAGGCCCGCGCCCTGGGGCTGACCACGCGCGTCGCATCCGGCTGGATATCTACATTTGGATATATGCCGATAGATATCCAGTAATCGAGGTAGATATATGCAAATAGATGCTTGCATATACCGGTATATGGATTTAGCATCCGCCTAAGTCCATTAAACACAAAGTTAGATGTTGCAAGACACATGGGTCGTGACCTCCCTTGTCGCATGGCTAGACCATTGGCAGGCGCTGCTAGGATCTATCCTTGGAGGCATTGTTGCCCTGCTTGCAGCGTTGGTCGTCGCGCATGGACAAACCCGGAGGGAGCAACGTGCAGCGGCAACATTGCTCATAGCTGACCTGCTCGCTGTGGTCGCTGCGTCACGGAATCTATCGACCATTGCCACAAGAAATGGCGTGTCTGAAAAGGACTACCCAACATGGCTCGCAGGGCGGCTGTCCAGTCGACAACCAAAACTCTCGCATCACTTCGAAGCTGAGATGGTTCGGGTCATTGACATGAACACCTCCCTAGCCGCACATCTGAGTCTATTCAAGACGACTTTCAGTACCATTGAAGATGTCATCACCCGGTTGAAAGGCCATTTTGATTTGGAGAGACGTGGGATCCTGATATCTTCAAGTCCACCGGGTCAATTCACAGCCGATGTACAAGTACTCCATCGAGCGTTTAATCTATCAGCCCGGCATGCGGAGTACGCAATTCACTACCTGGAATCTCTTGTTCTGAGCTCGATACCAACATTCACAAGGATTCGCATGTTTTTCTGGCCCTCCGCAACAGAGAAGCAAAGTCGTGAGCTGCTTGAGAAAGGCAACATCTAACCACGCCCTCGACCGGACGGAATGTGTCAATGACTTTGAGACACCGGAGTTTGGAAATTAGTGAGCAAAACGGGAGCTGGGGTCAGGTCATGGGTGGTCTCCAGGGTTTGGGTTTCGGGATGGGGCAAGTTGATGCCGACGATCGTGGGCAGCTTGGG
>JACPEG010000020.1 GCA_016183615.1 Betaproteobacteria bacterium | reverse complement strand
CTACATGAACACCGGCGTACAGCGCTCCTCGGCCACCCCGCCCGCGGCCCGCACCGCCACCACCATGCCGGTGGGCCCGGAGCCCGGCAACGTGTTCGGCCAGGGCAAGAACGTGCCCCGGATCGCCATGGCCCACAACATTCCCTACGTGGCCACCGCCACCGTGGCGGAGCTGCGGGACCTGGAGTACAAGGTGCGGCGCGCCATGGAGTTCCGCGGCGCGCGCTACATCCACATCTACGTGCCGTGCCCGCTGGGCTGGGGCACCGCGTCCAACGACACCATCAAGCTGGCGCGGCTGGTCAAGGACACCGGGCTGTTCCCGGTATTCGAGGCCGAGTACGGAGAGGTGAGGAGCGTCTCCAAGATCCGCAAGCGGGTGCCGGTGGAGGAATACCTGCGGCCCCAGCGCCGCTTCGCGCACCTCTTCGGCAAGAAGCCCGCGGTGGACACCATCGCCAGAATCCAGGCCATCGCCGACCGCAACATCCGCAAGTTCGGTCTGTTGGAGGAGAACCTTTAACCGCCAAGTACGCAAAGGACGCAAAGGAAAACCAGACCAGAACAGCGAACCGAGCCGAGCCGAGATGGCGATCTTGGCGGGAATCCTTCGCGTCCTTGGCGTCCTTCGCGGTGAAAAATCCGGAGATTCACAATGGAAAAGCCTTTTGCCATCACGCTCAACGTCGGCTCCTCGCTCGCCAACAAGACGGGCTCCTGGCGCACCTCCCGCCCGGTGTACCTGGACCGGCTGCCCCCCTGCAACAACGCCTGTCCGGCGGGCGAGAACATCCAGGGCTGGCTGTTCCCGGCCGAATCCGGCGACTACGAGGCCGCCTGGAGGAGCCTCACCGAGAACAACCCGCTGCCCGCCATCATGGGCCGGGTGTGCTACCACCCCTGCGAGGGGGCCTGCAACCGGGCCGGCCTCGACGAGGCGGTAGGGATCAACTCGGTGGAGCGCTTCCTCGGCGACGAGGCGATCAAGCGCGGCTGGAAGTTCGCCAGGCCCGCGAAGGAGAGCGGCAAGCACGTGCTGGTGGTGGGCGCCGGCCCCTCGGGGCTGTCCGCCGCCTATCACCTGCGGCGCCTCGGCCACCGGGTCACGATTCACGAGGCGGGCCCCCTGGCGGGCGGCATGATGCGCTTCGGCATCCCCAAGTACCGCCTCCCCCGCGAAGTGCTGGACGCTGAAGTACAACGCATCCTCGACATGGGCGTGGTGCTTAAGCTCAACGCCAAGGTCGCGGACGTCCTGCAGACCATGAAGGAGGAGAAGTACGACGCCGCGTTTCTTGCGGTGGGCGCCCACGTCGGCAAGCGCGCCTACATTCCTGCGGGCGATGGCGCCCGGGTCACGGACGCGGTGTCGGTGCTGCGCTCCATGGAAGGCGAGGACAAGCCGCTGCTGGGCCGGCGCGTGGTGGTCTACGGCGGCGGCAACACCGCCATCGACGTGGCCCGCACCGCCAAGCGCCTCGGTGCCACCGAATCCATCATCGTCTACCGCCGCACCCGCGACAAGATGCCGGCCCACGACTTCGAGGTGGAGGAGGCGCTGCAGGAAGGCGTCATGATCAAGTGGCTGTCCACCATCAAGCAGGCGGGCGAGTCCAGCATCATGGTGGAAAAGATGGTGCTCGACGACAAGGGCTTTCCCCAGCCCACCGGCGAGTTCGAGACCCTGGAGGCGGACTCCCTGGTGCTCGCCCTGGGCCAGGACGTGGACCTGTCGCTGCTGGAGAACGTCCCCGGACTGGAAATCAAGGACGGCTCGGTGCGAGTGGGAAAAAACATGATGACCGGCCATCCGGGCATTTTCGCCGGCGGCGACATGGTGCCCTCGGAGCGCACGGTGACGGTGGGCGTCGGCCACGGCAAGAAGGCGGCGCGCCACATCGACGCCTGGCTGCGCGGCGAGGAGTACGCGGCGCCCGCCAGGCACGAGCTCGCCACCTTCGAAGGCCTGAACCCCTGGTACTACTCGGACGCGCCCAAGACCATGCGCCCCGTGCTCGACGTGATCCGCCGCCAGTCCACCTTCGACGAAGTGCTGGGCGGGCTCGACGAGTCGAACGCCCTGTTCGAGGCGCGCCGGTGCCTGTCCTGCGGCAACTGCTTCGAGTGCGACAACTGCTACGGCGTGTGCCCCGACAACGCGGTGATCAAGCTCGGCCCCGGCCAGCGCTTCCAGTTCAACTACGACTACTGCAAGGGCTGCGGCATCTGCGCCACCGAGTGCCCGTGCGGCGCGATCAAGATGGTGCCGGAGAGCATCTAGCCGTTCTCCTCTCCTCAGTCGAGGAGAAATACCGGCGCAAGCCGGCGGGGTGGTTGCACGGGGTCGCCCGAGGCAAGCCTATACCATGAAAAACTAACACTACACGTTATATTTTCATGGTAGTATCGCCTCTATGATCGATCGCCCCGGATTGCTTGCCGAGGTGCGCCGCGCGCTTCGCCGCGGCCGCGTGGTCGCGCTCATCGGGCCGCGGCAATGCGGCAAGACTACCCTCGCGCGCCAGATCGTCACGGCCGGTTCGGCCAATTATTTCGACCTGGAGGACCCGGCGAGCCTGGCCCGGCTGGCCGAACCCATGACGGCGCTCTCGGGGCTCAAGGGGATCGTCGTCATCGACGAAGTCCAGCGGCGGCCCGACCTGTTCCCGGTGTTGCGCGTGCTGGCCGACCGCAAGCCGCTTCCCGCCCGTTTCCTCATTCTCGGCAGCGCCTCCCCCGAGCTGCTGCGCCAGTCGTCGGAGTCGCTCGCGGGAAGGGTCGAGACCATCGCACTCGCCGGATTCAGCCTGAGCGAAGTGGGCCCGGCCTCCGGAGAGCGCCTGTGGCTGCGCGGCGGCTTCCCGCGGTCCTACGTGGCGCGCACCCAGGCCGACAGCTTTGCGTGGCGGCAGGAATTCATCCGCACGTTACTCGAACGCGACCTTCCGCAGCTCGGGATCACCATCCCTGCGCCGGCGCTGCTTCGGTTCTGGACCATGGTTGCACACTGCCACGGCCAGGTCTGGAGCAACGCCGACCCGGCCCGCTCGCTCGGCGTCTCCGAGCCGACGGTGCGGCGCTATCTGGACCTGATGACGGCGCTGTTCATGGTGCGCCAGATCCAGCCCTGGCACGAAAACCTGGGCAAGCGGCAAGTGAAGTCGCCGAAGGTCTTTGTGCGCGACACCGGACTGCTCCATCAACTGCTGGGCGTGCGGACCGAGCGCGACCTGCTGGCCCACCCCAAGTGCGGCGCCTCCTGGGAGGGCTTTGCGGCCGAGGAGGCGCTGCGGGCGGTGCGGCCGGAGCAGGCGTATTTTTGGGCCACCCATCAGGGTGCCGAACTCGACCTGCTGCTGTTCAAGGACGGCCGGCGGCTGGGCGTGGAGGTGAAGCGCGCCGATGCGCCCGTCCTCACCCCTTCCATGAGGATTGCCCTCGAAGACCTGCGGCTTGAGCAGCTCGCGGTGCTGTATCCCGGCACGCGTCGCTACACGCTCGCCGAACGGGTGAGCGTAGTCCCCCTGGCCCAGCTCTGCGAAGGCGGCAGCGAGGCCCTTTTTGGGCGACCGCTGCGTCCGAGAAGGAAAAAACCGACATGATCCCGACGGCTTCACGTCCCGGAGGGCGGGAATGATGGGCTCCGGCCGACCTTGTGTTACCGCGTCGGCCGTAGTGTAGGATGACTCACCCTGCCCATACTGCACTGAAGCAGCCCATGCACCTCCAGTTCATCGGCTCCGGTGACGCCTTCGGCAGCGGAGGCCGGTTCAACACCTGCTTCCATGTGAAGGGCGAGCGCGCGAATTTCCTGATCGACTGCGGCGCCTCGTCCCTGATCGCGCTCAAGCGCTGGCAGGTGGACTTGAACGCCATCCGCCACATTCTCATCACTCACTTCCACGCCGACCACTTCGGCGGCATTCCGTTCTTCATGCTGGATGCCCAATTCTTCTCGAAACGCACGGAGCCCCTGACCATCGCCGGACCGGCCGGGCTCGGAAAGTGGTACGAGCGGTTCATGGAAACGAGCTTCCCGGGTTCGTCCGGAACGAAACAGCGCTTCGAGCTTTCGCTGGTGGAGTTAACCCCCCGCGAGACCGCTTGCGTGGGCGAGCTGAAGGTGACGCCCTTCCAGGCGATCCACGGCAATCCCGGCGGCCCGTTCTTCGCCTACCGCATCGAGGCCGAGGGCAGGACCCTCGCCTATACCGGGGACACCGAGTGGACCGACGAGCTGATCGAGGCCGGTCGCGGCGCGGACCTGTTCATCGCGGAGGCCTACTTCTACGACAAGAAGGTGAAGCTGCACCTCGATCTCGCATCGCTCGCCGCGCGCCTGCCGGCGATCCAGCCCCGGCGCCTGGTGCTCACCCACATGAGCGACGACATGCTCTCGCGCCTGCCGGGGATTCCCTACGAGACCGCGGAAGACGGGAAGGTGGTGGAGATCTGAAATTCGCCAACCACCCCGGCCGCTTACGCGTCCACGCCTCCTCGTAGCCAAGGAGGGGAATGGGTTCTCACCACCTCATGCGAGAAGGGAAAAGACCGGGGCCGGCCCGCTACTTCCCCCTGAACACCGGCTTGCGCTTTTTCTTGAAGGCGCGGATGCCTTCCTGGTAGTCCTCGCTGTCGTACACCACCCGGCGCAGGCCCTGCACCCGCTCGAAGCTCTGGGGCGACATGGGGCGGGCGCCCGCCAGGATGCGCAACTGCTCCTTCATCACCGCGATGCTCAACGGCGCGTTGGTCGCGATCTGGTGCGCCAGGTTCAGGGTGAAATCCTCCAGCTCCGCGGCCGGCCCCACACGCTGCCCTCGATCATGGCGATCACCGGCGCCGGGAAGGCCTCGATCTCGCGGATCAGGGCGCGCAGGGGATCGTCCCAGCCCAGGGGATCGCGGCCCGATTCCGGAATCTCGCCCACGTCGTGGCCCGCCGACCAGACCTTGACCCCCTTGCGGGCGCGCAGGATCACGGCGCGGAGCTTCTGCTCCCGGAATTGCGCCAGGGCGTCGATGATTCCCTCCATCATCGCCTTGCTCAGCGCGTTGCGCTTTTGCTCGTGGTTGAGGGTGATGAGGCCGAGGGCATCCTGAACGGAGCTGAGGATCTGAGGCATGGACGAATCTCCCTAAAGAGGGTTGAAAGGGATGCGCAGCGCGGATCGGGCCGGGGATCCTGTCGTTTCAAAGGCGAACCAGCTCATTTTCAGTTTTGAAACGAGCACCACGCCCGCCGGAACCACCGCTCACCCCCGAGGCCCGAAATGTGACATAAAACCATAAAAAAACAGTAACATGCAAGTTATAATTCGATGCCTTGCAAGGCCCCGGGGCTGGCACAGGACTTGCGTTTAGGGCCGTGCGTCCCGGCGCGCATGGGTAAAATGACGGTTCCCGGGAACCGGACCCCTCGCCCGCGACCGCAGGCGCGAAACCTCCGGACTGACTATCGGATACGAAAGAAAACGACACCATGAGCGAGCGGCCCTTCAAGGTTCTCGGCATTCAGCAGATCGCGGTGGGCGGGCCCGACAAGGCCCGCCTGCGCCGGTTCTGGGTGGACACCCTGGGCCTCGGGCTCGCGGGCAACTACAGGAGCGAGCGCGAGAACGTGGACGAGGACATCGCGGTGGCGGGCAGCGGCCCCTTCAAGTGCGAGGTGGACCTGATGCAGCCCCTCGACGCCGCGAAAAAACCCGCGGTGCACGAGCCGCCGCTCAATCACGTGGGCCTGTGGGTGGACGATCTGCCCCGGGCCGTCGAATGGCTTACCGCCCGGGGGGTGCGCTTCGCCCCCGGCGGCATCCGCCGCGGCGCCTCCGGCTTCGACATCTGCTTCATCCATCCCCGGGGCAATGACGCCGCGCCGCTCTGCGGCGAGGGCGTGCTGATCGAGCTGGTGCAGGCCCCCCGGGAAGTGATCGAAGCCTTCCGCCAATTCGCAGGTTAGCAGCCGGAACCGTTCACAAGGAGCACACCATGCCGGATAACTCCTCCCCCACCATCGACTCCAGCCACCTCTCCTCGTGGGACAAGGCCGCGGCCAAATCGGCGCCCGGGGGCGACCTCAAGGCGCTTGACTGGCACACGCCGGAAGGCATCACGGTGAAGCCCCTGTACACCGCGGCCGACCTGAAGGGGCTGGCCTACACCGACACCCTGCCCGGG